>NZ_ADKM02000128.1 GCF_000178155.2 Hominimerdicola alba 8 | reverse complement strand
GATATGGGGCGCTCAATTATCCTTTTGTTTACCGCATTTTTAGTTGGTGTGCTAAAGGGATATGTCGTTTACTATACCTTTATTATAACAATACCCAAAACCATTGTCAACCATCTGCGGGGTAAAAAAACACACCTGCCCCCGAAGGAACAGGTGTGTTTTCCGCAATTGATATCTTAGAGAAACATGAAAATTTCCGTGTTTATCATTACTTAACTGTTACAGTAACAGCGTTCTTGATAGCGTTTGCTACGTCCCAAGTACCGTTTACCTTAGCAGCGATAGCTACCTTGTAGGTCATACCGGGTGTCATGTTCTTAGGAGTTGTGTAGGAAGTAGTGGAAGCAGAGATAGACTGAGTCTGGATCCTCCACTTGCCTGCCAGATATACAGCTATGCCGTAGTTCTGAGCATTATCTACCTTATTCCAGGTGAATCTCATCTGGTGGTACTCTTCGCTGTACTGAACCTGAATGTTGGTAGGATATGTGTTACCGCTTACGCCCAGTGCAGGGATAACCCAAGAGTTAGCAGCGATCTGAGTGTATGTGCCGTTAGACAGAGTGTAGTACTTGCCGTCAGAACCGATGTAGTACTCGGTGTTGCCGGGCTGTGTTGCAGTTGCAGCTGTAGCAGCTACCTTAGTGTAGGTAACGGTGGTCTGCTGCTGCTGACTGGTAGAAGTGCTGCCGTTAACAGTGGTGTTAGCGTCCATAGCACCGCCGTATACCGAGAAGTTGGAAGCCAGCTTGGAGGTATCGGTGATCAGCTGGTAGTTGCCCGAAGGAATGTAGCAAACAGAAGAGTTGGTATCGAAGTTTGCATACTGGCAATCGGTGCTTACCTTAGTGGACTTGCTGGATACTACAGTACCGTCCATATCGCCCTTGCAGCCGTTCAGAACGTCGTTGAAGCTCTTTACTGCGCCCAGTTTTACCTGCATCGGGTTCTTGCAGTTCTCGAAGAGGTTGTACTCAGAGAAGATGTAAGCGTTTGCTCTGGGGTTCATGCAGTAGCTTGTCTGACCACTGAATATGTTGTTGTACATGTGGATATTAGCCTGACGAGCCAGAGGTCCTCTGGATTCGCACTTGTTCCAGTAGTTGTGATGGTAAGTCAGGTGGAACTGGAGGTTGCTGTCAGAAGCACCTACCAGGTTAGTCTTGTGGTAGCCCTCATAGTAGCAATAGCTGTTGGTGAAGTACAGACCACGCTTGAAGTCGCATGCGCCGTCGCCGCCTGCCTTATCAGACTCAGCAGGGTTGGAGATAGAAGGAGCGTAGAATTCGCAGTTGTGGATCCAGCATCTCTCAACAGGTGCAGACAGAGTCGAGCTTTCCTGAACGCCTTCCATACCTACGCAGTCTTCGGGAACGTTCTTGAACGCGATGTTCTTGATCTCGAAGCTCTTGCCGAAGTCAGGTGCTGCGGACTCAGCCATGAAGTGGAAGCCCCAGCCGTTAACTGTAGCATCGGTACCGATACCCTCAATGGTGATATCCTTACCGGACTTCATTCTTGCCATGTAGCCGTTGTCGCCAACGCTGCCGCCGAAGTCGGTGGAGTCATAAGCTGTCAGACCCGAAGGAGCCTTAACATCGCCAACGATACGGATTACCAGAGGAGTGCCGTCTTCTGCCAGCTTCTTGATGATGCCTGCGTTGGAGTTAGGCTTTGTGCCGCCGTTGGAGGTCTTGCCGCCGCCTACATCCTGACCTGCGGAATTGAGTATGTTACCGATACCTGTAACGGTAGTGCCGTCCTTAGAAGTAACAGTTACCTTATCCTTGTTGTCGTTTGTTACATAGATGACCTTAGCATTTGCCTTCAGTGTACCGTCATCGTTGTATGCGCCAACACCTGCTGTATAGTTGAAGTGTGCATAACCCGAACGATCCTGTGCGTTAACATTCAGACCGCTCTGAGTGATGTTGCCCTTAGAGGTGTTTACAGTGATAGAATACTTACCAGCGGGTACACCGGGGATATCGATCCTTACGCCGTTGGAGGTGTCGCGTACCAGATAGGTCAGGTCATCGCCCTTAAGGGTGCCCGAAGTAGTACCGGAGTAGGAAACGCCTGTAACATCGCTGTCTTTCATACCGGACAGTTCCAGATAGAGGTACTCGTTCCAGCCGCCTGCGCTTACTATCTTAACGCCGTTGATGTTTACGTTGCTTGAGCCGCTCGATGTGCTCGAAGTCGAAGAATTGTTTGTCGAGCTTGTGGAGCTAGTGCTGCTGGTGCTTGAGGTGTTATTGTTGCCTGAGCTGGAAGAACCACCTGCTGCACTCAGAGACATATAGAACAGAGTAGCTACATCAGCCTTAGTCAGGGTGTGGCTGCCTGCCGATACATTTGTGGTCAGCACGCCGTTGGAAGCGGTCAGCTTTGTGCCGTCCAGCTTGATGTTGCCTGTGCTCTCACCGAATACCAGAGTCAGAACACCGTCAGAAGGTGCATTGAAGCTGATGCTGGTAGCGCTTTCGAGTTTGAGGCACTGGGTCAGGGTCTTGCCATTGTAGGTAACAGAGCCCTTAGAAGAGGACAGGTTGCCTGCGATGGTGAAGAAGCTGCTGGAAGTGCCGCTTGCAGTGAAGTCCTGAACATAAGTTGCAGAAGAACTGCTGGAGCCGCCCTGCGAGCTTGTAGACGAAGTAGAGCTTGTCTTGGAGCTTGTAGAAGATGCAGGAGTGGAGCTTGTCGAAGAAGCAGGTGTAGAGCTGCTGCTCGAAGAAGCTGTAGTAGAATCGGAGAAGCCCGAACCTATTGCCTTGATAGAATCCTTATAGGACTGGAGTGCAGACTTAAGAGCAGTGTTTACTGCATAGCTCTCGTCATCAACGGAGTTATCGAAAGTCCACTTGAAGTCGCCGCCCTGTACACGACCTGCGTTAGCCTTTACAGTTTCAACAGCAGCCTCAGGGGACTGTGCAGTATAGCTGTACATAACGCTGGAAGTATCGAAGTTGTTATATGTAGAACCGCCCTGCTTTGCCTTTACAGAGGAAGGAACCTTTTCGGTCTTGCTGCTTGCCTCGTAAGCGTCAAATTCGGTGGAGTTCTTCTGATAAGTTACATAGCCCTTAGTCTTGTCACCTGTAACGGTGTTGTTGTAGGACTTGATGATACCGCCGTTCTCGCTGGAGAATGTACCGCCTGTTGCAACATCAGAACCCTGCATGGAAATGAGCATCGGGTACTTGCAGTTACGGAAGTAGTTGTTTTCAACGAAAGCAGAGCCACCCAGTGTCATACCAACGCCGTACTTGGAGTTGCCGTCGAAGTAGTTGTTATAGATGTGTACCGAGCAAGTTCTGATTCTGGGGTGACGAGAGTCAGAGTGGTCATACCAGTTGTGATGGTATGTGATATAGTTATCGGTAGTTTCAGACTTCATACCCTGCAGGTTGCACTTTCCGGAATCCCAGAAGTGGTTGTAAGAATGTGTGATGTAGGTGGAAGTCTTGGTATCCAGTGCGCCGTCGCCCTTAGCCTGGTCAGCATCGGAACCTGCATCGCCGTAGAACATATCGCAGTGGTGTACCCAAACGTGGTCATTCTTCTGCTGCAGACCAACGTTATCGCCCTCAGAGCTGTTGCAGTTCATGAAACCGAGGTTTCTTACTTCAACGTTAGAGGAGTTCTTTATAACGCAGCCGAAGCCGTTGAATGTAGCATCTGCGCCGATACCCTCGATGGTCAGACCGCAGGTAACAGTATCAACATACAGGTCGCCGCTGGAAAGACCGCTTGGATCGGTGATGTTGCCGATGAAACGGATACAAACAGGACCGCACTTGGTATTGCTCTTCAGATTGGTGATGATGCTCTGTACGCCCTTGAGAGAAGTAGAAGTACCGCTCTTGTTAGGCAGTGTAACTGTTACGCTGTCCTTAGTAGCGTTAGTTACGTATACAACTGTTGCGTTGGACTTAAGTGTACCGTCGTTGTTGTAAGCACCCGAAGCCGAACCGTTTACGAATGCGAAGCCCGAACGGTCATGTGCGATGGTGGATACATTTACAGAAGCTGCCTTAGAAGTATCCTCCTTGCCGCTGATGATAGGAACTATCTTCAGAGTGTGGCTGCCTGCCTTAAGGCCCAGAGCGTCTGCACGGAAGCAGGAAGCGTACTGACGGATCAGCATGCTGTCTATCTTAGTGCCGTCTGCGTATACGTTATAGCCGGAAGCACCCGAAACAGCCTTCCACTCAGCGTAAGCGCCCTCTGCGTAACCTGCCGAAGCGGTAACTGTTACAGATGAAGTGCTCTCTGCTGTTGCTACAATGCCCATTGTTCCGACAGGCAGTGTTCCGAACTGAACATTACCAACGCCGAACGAAGATGCTACTGTAGCTGTTGCAACCAGTGTTGCCATTGTCTTCTTCATGACATTTGCTTTCATATTATCAACTCTCCCTTTGAAAATGTTAACCAACCAGCCCATTGCTGTTTCCTTCGTAAACAAGCCTTAACTTGTTTTACCTTGATTTAATTATATACCTTAACTATTAATTTTTCCATGTACAAATCAGTACTAATTATTCAAAAAATGTATCTTTTTATATGTTTGCACCAAAAAGTTATAGCAAACACCAGTTTTATTGATGGAAAATATGCCGAATATTATATGGATTAATCAGAACAAATTGACAATTAACTTTTTCGTCGATGCTTGTTAAATTATGAACAAACTCGGCGTGCTTTTTCTTGTTGTGCGAGAAATATTTAAGTTAACTTTCCTTAATGTATTATTAACATTTTGAACGCAATTTTCTTTCATTTATCCGCACAAAAAAACAGAGCTTCTGCAACGCAGAAGCCCCGTCAGCTTTCATATCATATCTCAGGCAGTATCATGACAGCCACGATATATGCAAAGAATCCGAATCCGCCGCAGAACAATGATGCCACAGCGATTATGCGTATGATGTTCACATCGATACCAAAGTATTCAGCAAGCCCCATGCAAACGCCCGATATCTTAGCGCCGTTTCTTATCCTGTATAATTTCTTTCCGTTCATAGTTATTCTCCTTTCGTTATCCGTTAAAGCATATCTTTGCCGTTGTGGTCGTTATCGTTGTTATCATAGTTTTGGTTGTCATATCTGCCGTAGTTATCGTTGGCGTTATACCTGTTGTAATCGAAGTTGCCCGCGTTGTTTGCGTTGCCGCTGTTACGGTAAGGCGAATCGTTCACTTCGGGGAGTATCAGCATTGCCGCTATATACGCCACCAATCCCACGCCCGAGAAGCACACCAGAATGACCGCCGCTAACCTCACAAGGCTGACATCGACATCAAAATATGCCGCTACACCGTTGCACACGCCCTGTATCATCGCACCGTTCCTTATTCTGTAAAGTTTCTTTCCATTCATGATCATCTCTCCTTTTCTTATACTATTATAATATATACCGCCGCGAAGCATAATGCTGTCAGACTGTAGGCGATACGTTCAGATCAGCTTTTCCACGGGCGGACGTTTCCTGTCCAGCCCTTTTCCTGCCAGTGTTTTACATCACGCGGGTTGAAACCCTTGCGCTGCATCAGGTGCATCGCGAAGAACACTGCGCGGGTCTTCAATGTCGGCTTTACTCTGCCATGCCTGCTTTTTATCTTCTGTGCGGTGCGTTCTGCCGCTTTTTCGATGGTCTTGCGCTTTTTGTCAGAGATGCCCTGCCAGTCACTCGCCGCTACGCCGAAGCCCAGCTTGTATATCCTCGCCACGCCCCAGAAGAACAGGCTGTCTGCCATATCTTTGTTCGCACTGCCCGTACCCATGCCCGCCGCAGTGCTTATGCAGACACCCTGTTTGGTAAACATCGACTCTTCGGGCGAATGCACCATCCAGCGCCAGCCGTAGTGGTCAAGAAAGGCTTTCATCGCACCGGTTGCATGGAAAACGTATACGGGACTTGCCAGTATTATCACATCTGCCGCATCTATGGCTTCGGTGATGGGTGACAGCTTTGCAAAGTGCGGACACTTCTCCTCACCGACCTCAAAGCACCGCGTACAGCCTGTGCAGAATTCTCCGAAATCGCGCGGCAGAAAAAATTCCGTGACCTCGCCGCCCAGCTTATCTGCCAGCAGGCGGGCTGTGTGATAAGTCGAACCCTTGTGGCTCTGACCGTGTATTATAACTGTTTTCATAGCTGTCAGATATACTTTATCTTAGGTTTGCCGATGCCTGTTTCGGCACTGACATTTGTGGGCTTGTTTGTGAATGACAGGTCAACGTTGCCGATACCGCTCTTAACACTGACAGTGTCCTGCACTGCGCCTGCAAAGGATATGTTGCCCGTACCGCAATCAGCTTTCAGGCTGTCAATATCGCCTTTCAGCTTTATATTGCCTGCGCCCGCTTCAACTGTCAGCCTGCCGCCCGATATATCGGTCAGTTTGATGTCGCCAGCGCCCGACCTCACTTTAAAGCAGTCTTTTGCAGTCACATTCTGAGCAGTCACGTTTCCCGCATCCGAGTCTATCATGACACTGCCGCTATTCACATTTTCAAGCGAGATGTTGCAGGCAGCAACATCTATGGTGATGCTTTCAAGCGCCTTGTCGGTCAGGTAAAGGGTAAGCGTTTCAGCATAGAACACCCGAAACATCTTACTCAGCATGTTATTTTCGGGCAGTTCGATATTGAGAACGCCGTCAGCTGCCTCGACCGTCACATCATCGGGGATATTACTGCATTCAGCCCTGACCGTCTTACAGCCGCCCACAATATTCAGCCCGACTATCTTGTCTTTGATCTTCACCGAAGAAAAATCTTCGGCAGAGAAAGTCTTATCCAGTACCATTTTTTATTATCTCCTTTTTGTAAATATCTCAGCACTGATGTGTATGATACGGCAGTCGCTCGTTTATCTGTATCTCTTCAATTTCTCCGACCGACTCATTTTGTTATCTCCTTAGTCTTGTTCCTTTTGTAAGCCGTATCCCCCCGCCGCAAATGCGGGGGAAACGACCGTTTATCTATTTATATTTATCTTGCCGAAAGGTAAGTCCACACGCATATCAGCGCATCGTAAACGCCGTGACATATCATCAGCGAAAGCAGGGTACAGCCCTTTATCTTATTTCTGAAAGTGCAGAAGATGAAACCTATCACCGCAGTGAATACCACCTGCACTATACTGCCGCCGAAGATGTGGAACAGTCCGAAAAGCAGTGACGAACCTATCGCCGCATAAAGTTCCCTGCCGAAGAGTGCATTCAGCTTATCATAGATGACTCCGCGAAAAACCAGTTCCTCAGCCGCGCCGACAGCTGCTATGCAGTAAACGAACTGATATGCGAACTGCCAGGGTTCGGTATAAAGGTAACTGCTGACATATCTGCCGAAGCCTGCGATATGCGGCACGCCGGTCAGCACCAGTGAAGATGCCGCGCCAAGAGTTATGCCGATAAGCACCTGCCTGACGATCCCCTTTTTCTCAAAGCCCAGCTGTGACAGCGTAGTACCGTCCTGCTTTGCGACCATTATCGGTATCACAGCCACCAGCCAGTAAAGCACGACCATCAGTGCCGCCCGCAGTCCCAGAGGTGCATTTGCAAGCAGTTTATTCTGAAACTCCTTAAGCACGAACAAGCCTGTCATACTGCCCATGAACGCCACTGTCAGCGCCGTTATATTATTTTCCAGCCGTTCGGAACGCTGTGCGGCGGTAAGGGTCTGACCCTTTATCCACACACGGTCTTTCTTCAAACGGTTTTCCATATTACACACCTCCGATGTGGTCATACTCTTATCAGCGGGTGAAACAACTCCGTACTATTGCCCGATAATATAATTACTACCGCCAGCAGCAGCAGTATCGCTGTAACTGTCAGCGCTTCGTAATACTCCGCAAGACCGCCTCTCAGGCGGGAAAAGGTGTTTTGTGTTCTCTCTTTCATGTTATCACTTTCTGTTTTTCTGTCTTTATTTTCCGCTCAGTTTTCCCTTTTATGCGGCATCTTCCCGGTCAGATGAGGGGAAGATACCTTTATAAAAGGGAGCATATCTTACTGGTTGTAGTTAACAGAGGTTTCGCCAACGCCTGTGTCGATATCTACTTTATATTTCTTCTCGAACTCTGCCTTGTCGTTAGTGAGGTTTATGGTGCATTCGCCAACACCTGTATCTATATCTATATCGCCGTTGACTTCACCGTAGAAATCCACCTCGCCTGCGCCTGTATCGAAGTCGATACCGCCTGTAACAGCATTATTTACCTTGACATCGCCTGCGCCTGTATCGATCTTCAGTGCCTTATCACAGTTGAAGTTATTTACGGTGACCTCACCCGCGCCTGTCTTGATGTGTGCCTTTACGCAATTCAGGTCATCAACGGTTATCTCGCCTGCGCCGCCGCTTATCTCGAACGACTCAAACTTTGCATCGGGGAGATATATCTTTGCATCTATCTCGTTATATTTCCAGTCGAAAAGATCCTGCCATTCAAAACTAAAACCAAAACTGGTGCGTAACTCAACCTTAAGAGTGCCGTTTTTCTCTTTCAGCACATAGTCTTTGGGTATCTTGCCCTCGATATGTACCTGATCGTCATCGCTCCTGCCGACATAAACAGTACCCGTATTAACAATGATATCGACCTTTTCCACATTGCCGCCGTCAACAGCATCGACCACATCAGTAACACCGTTTTTTGCATATCTGCTCATATCAGTAGTCGCCGTCCAGATGCCGCCGCCTATCAGCATGGCCGCACCCACTATGACCATGCCCACCGAGAAGTACGGGAATATTCTCTTTTTTGTGCCCGTAAACTCCTTGTCATTTATATTGAAGTTGTTCATGTTGTTTCCTCCTTAGCGAAAAAACTTGCAGAAGAGTTTCTTTATGCCGCCGAATATCCACTTGCAGAGCTTAGTAAGACCTCTGAAAGCGGGTCTTGCTACCAGTCCGAAGATACCAAGCAGAAGAAGTCCGCCGCCTATCTCCATAACGCCTATCGGTGTGACCCTGAACAGGTCAACTATACCGCCGCCTATCAGTGAAAAGCCGCCGGCTATCAGGCTGACTATCAACCCCAGCAGTCCGCCCAGAATGCCAACTATTGCACCGAGAATACCTACAACGATACTGCCCCAGATGGGTACGGTAAGCAAAAGTATCAGCACCTTAAGAATGACATTGTTGCGCTTGCTTTTCTGCACATCGGTCATGCTCGGGTCGTTGAACTGCTTGTCATAAACATTTTTCGCGGTGGTGAAAACGCCGTCTACAAACTGCCCAAACCTGCCTGCCGCCTCATTGAAATCAAAACCTGCGGCATTCTGTGCCTGACCAGCGCCTGAGGTATTGCCTGTGCCGTAGCCATAACCGTAATCGTAGCCGCCATGAGTATTGCTATTATTCTCTTTGCCGACTTCCTCAAACTGAACATCCTGAGCGTGCCCGTAAGCATTTCTGTCAGCCTCGCCCAGTTCGTAAGCCGCATCGCCGTCAGGGTGAAAACCGTTGTCTATCAGTATCTCTCTTGCGAGTTCTTCGGGCGAACCCAGCATGCTGACCGTCTGCTCGTCACTGCCGTAACCCGAATCGAAAAATATCTCCTCGTAGTAGCTGAGCGCGTCCTCGATATCATCACGGGGGAGCCCGCCTTTTTCGAGGTTGTACCTGAGGCTCGTCAGAAATTCCAGTCTATTCATTATCGTCTGCCCCCTTGTTCATCAGTATACTGTCTACCTTTTCTTTATGCGCCTGCCATTCTACTCTGTACTCTTCAAGCGCCTCGTTGCCTTTGGGTGTGACCCTGTAATATCTGCGGTTTCTGCCCATGTACTCCTTATCGTAGGTTTCCAGAAGATCATTCTTCTGCAATCTTCTCAGTACGGGGTACAGTGTTGACTCCGAGATATCCACCGCTTTTCTTAAGTACTGTGTGATCTCGTAGCCGTAAGTGTCATCATTCTGCACCACCGAAAGCACCATTGCGTCGAGCAGTCCTGCATTGACTGAAAATCCCATATTTCTGCTCCTTTCTTTGATAACTCTGTGCATAGTCTTTCTCCTTTGCGTTCTTTGAACTTTTGTCTACCGGAATGTGTAACTGCATGTATCTATAATATATTATTTGCAACAGTATTTTTTAATTTCCAATATCTTTGTTCTGATGATATTATACGCCATATAATATTATTTGTCAATACAATATTGCAAAATTCAATTAGTTTTATAGGAATGCACAACAAAAGTCAGCAATCAGCTATCTTGATTTAGCTATTTCCACATAACATACAGCTTATCCGCGCTTTATTTGCTGATATTTCAGGCGCAGGCGACAGAAATATCCGCCTTCGGACACGGTTAGTGAGAAGCATTCTCAGAGCATTCTCTCCGACCGCGATCAGCCAAACTTCGTTCAGTTGACAAAAGACCGACACACATTCTATATATAGAATATCACTTATATATAAGGAAACAAGAATAAACGCAAAGATATATTATATAGATACGATGATCCGCAAGAAATGCCCGATTAATTAGCCGAAGAAAAGCCGTCTGATTTAATTGTCTGTTTCGACAGTATATTGGTTTTCATAACATATAATTTAGCAACAACGCTTAAAAAATCATGTAAATTATTTCCAATTACTAACATTTCCTTAATAAAAAGCTATCATTGATTAATAATCAATAGCTAAACCCAAAGGTCAGTTACAGTATAAATTAACCATCGTTAAGTTAATATATGTATATGATAGGTTCACACCTACATAATGTTAAATAGTTTATCATTATTTGTAAATCAGCACATCGCAAACGTTTTCTAAATCAGTATTTTAGCACAGATGCTTAAAATTCCATGTAATTTATTTCCAGCCTGACAATATTTCTTAATATTAGAGCCTAATTTAATATACTATTTAGCCTGTCAGTAATACTTAACTAGCATTAGCGACACATTTCGT
Source organism: Hominimerdicola alba 8 (assembly GCF_000178155.2). Taxonomy (GTDB): domain Bacteria; phylum Bacillota; class Clostridia; order Oscillospirales; family Ruminococcaceae; genus Hominimerdicola; species Hominimerdicola alba_C. The sequence goes on along the minus strand of NZ_ADKM02000128.1, from coordinate 61,441 downwards.
ATACATTTATATTACTCTGACCGATTTTAACACCGTTCTGTAACCTTTTTTCGGCGGCATTTTCGTTGCACCATTAGCGCAGTGACCTCTGCGGGAGGGCTTTGTTCTAATCTGTGACGGATATATTTATAATTAAAGCATTTAGCTTTATTTGTACATTAGTACACGAGAACAGTATTTTTAATATGTGTTTTAGCAAGAATGCTTTAAATTTCATGTAAGTAATTTCCAGAAAGTCATCTTCTTTTAATATTCCTGCCCTGATTTAGTATACTTTTGGAGAGTATCAGTCTTTCAGCAGAAAGCAGGCAAATCCTATGATTAATTATTTTAACACAATTTGTACAATAACACAAGAAAACCGTTTTCTGAACGGCTCATTTAGCAACAATGCTTAAAAAATCATGTAAGTAATTTCCATGTAGTCATTTTTCTTTAATATTAACGCCCGAAATAGTATACTTTTCTCAGGCTTAGAATACGAATATTTTCCAGATGATACATATTTTGTATACTTCATCAGAACTCAGAGCGAAGCGATCAATATATATTCAATTATTTCTGAAAGCGTTTTCGCGGCGAGGCTGGAACTTCCTTAAACAAGACTTCACCTTTGATTTTGGTTACGGTCGTAACTATGACGGATATATTTATAATTAAACTATTTAGCTTTATTTGTACATTAGTACATGAGAATAGTATTTTTAACATGTGTTTTAGCAAGAATGCTTAAAAAATCATGTAAATAATTTCCAATCAGACATTTTTCATTAACAGCCGCGCCGAATATAGGATATCATTTTCGCATTTTGTCAATAATTTTGAGGTGAATGCCCTATTTTCAACTATTACCGAGTTGTTTATAATTAAACCATTTAGCTTTATTTGTACATTAGCACATAATATTCTCATTCTTAACATGTGTTTTAGCAAAGATGCTTAAAAAATCATGTAAATAATTACCATCTTGACATTTTAGCTTAATATTTTTTCCGAAGTCAGTCAACTTTTAAGAGGGTTATCCGATCTCCGGGTGAAGCACTTGGCTTGGACATTTTAACTTTTTATTTCTCTTTGTACAATACTACAGCGAAAACGTTTTCTAAATCCCGCTTTTAGCAATAACGCTTAAAATTTCATGGAAATGATTTCCAAACAGATAAATTTCTTTAATACTTGCGTCTGAAAGAGTATATTTTCAGCCAAAACCGAAACACTATTTTACAAAAGCATACACACATCATATACATTTGCCGCTGTGCTGTCACCGCGATAAATGTCTGCCGAAAAAATTTCGCAAAGGAGATAACTATGCAGGATCTTACCGAGAAAACAGGCATCACAAAAGAACACTACGCACGACTCGTCACCGCCGCCGACCGCCCCAGCAAGTGGTACAAAAACCTTCCTAAAGCCTTTATTATCGGGGGACTTATCTGTCTTTCGGGTCAAGTGCTGTCTGCCGCCTACAGCGCAGCGGGGCTTTCCGAAAAAGCCGTTGCTTCCGCCGTTTCGATCACGCTGATCTTCATTTCCGCGCTGCTTACAGGGCTGGGACTGTACGAAAAAATAGCAAAACACGCGGGTGCAGGCACACTTGTCCCCATAACAGGCTTTGCAAACTCTGTCTGCGCACCAGCTGTGGAGTTCCGAACTGAGGGCTTCATCACAGGGCTGGGCGCGAAAATTTTCATCATCTGCGGACCTGTCATTCTCTACGGTACGCTGGCAAGTATCGCCTACGGGCTTATTTACTGGCTTTTCAAGGCATAAAAAAAGGCTGGGGCAAGTGCCTCAGCCTTTTTCTGTATTGTTTTTAAGTTCTTCGATATCCTGCCTGAACTGCCGCAAAAACAGTTCTGCCGCCTTAGTGAAGACTGTGTACTTCTTCCAGACGAACGTGCAGGTCGCTTCAAACTTCGGAAGCAGCGGTTTGAAGCACAGTTTGCTGTCGCCGCTGACATTTATCAGCTTGTCGAAAGTCACGCAGTAGCCCATGCCCTCAGCCGCCATTACCGAACCGTTGTACACCAGATTATACTCTGCCGCGATGTGCATATTCTCATCATACTTGCTTATCATTTCAGCGATGCGGGTGTTGTGGTTGGGCTGTCGGGGGATTATCAGCGGCTTGCCGATAAGGTCAGACAGTTCGATGACATCTTTATCGGCAAGGGGCATATCCTTGCGCATCAGCACACCGAAAGTATCTTTCAGCGGTATCTCGATGCCCTCATACTTACTGCTGTCGTAGGGCTGGAATATCATGCCGAAGTCTATCAGCCCCCTGTCAAGCCTTTCAAGCACATCTGTACCGTCTGCGCTGTAGATGCTGTAGCGGATATCGGGGTGCTCACACTGTAGCTTCTGCGCGGTGTCGGCTATCAGCTTTATAGAATATGTTTCACCCGCACCGATGTAGACCTTGCCCGACACCTGTTCACTGCTCTGGCGGACTTCCAGTTCGGTCTTTTCCATCAGTTCGACTATCTCTTCCGCCCGCTTGCGGAGTATCATACCCTCTTCGGTAAGCGTTACGCCCTTGTTTGAACGTATCAGCAGTGTCGTGCCCAGTTCTTCCTCCAGCTCTTTGAGCTGACGGGAAAGCGTGGGCTGTGAAAGATAAAGCCTTTCCGCCGCCACCGAATAGCTTTGCTCACGCGCTACCGCGAGAAAATATCTCAGCACCCTTATATCCACCGACACCCCTCTTTTCTATTCAGACCTGACCTGCACCTACCACTCTTCTTCGCCGTAACGACTGACCTTTACCTCAAACGTGCCCTTGTCAGTGATGGTGACTTTCACCATTCTCACGTCCTGCGCTCTGCATTCATATATGCCGAACTCCGCGTTTCCCTCACGGTCTATCTCAATATACTCGATCCTCATGCCGTCAAGAAAAAGGCTTTTCGAGGTAAGCATACCATTCTCATCGGGGATAAATCCCTCGCTGTCAGCAAGGGCATCGAGCGCCGCCATCTTCACGCGGTAGTCCACATTTGCTTTATCCGCAAGGAAACGCCCCAGCGCCGCTAAGCCTTTATCGGCGGTCTTTGCGACAGGGTCATCGTAGAACACCGTCACCTCCAGAGGTTCACCGTCATCTTCATACCAGTCAAAAACGTTACAACAGCTGGGATTATTGTACTGTTCGTAATAATCCGTGAACTGCCCGAACGGTGTGTCGATATAGACTCTCTGGGGAGTCTGCGGCTGAGGCGGCTTTTCTTTTTTGCCAAACAATTTACCAAATAGTGACATTTCTTTCTCCTTTCAGCGCATCACTTGCAGAAGCACTCGATGTACCTGTCGATACAGCTCTCAATGGTTTCAACTGCGGCATCAACGCCCTTTACATCGTCAATGACAGTATCTTTGTTCTCCAGCGCCTTGTACACGGTGAAGAAATGTTTCATCTCATCAAAGATATGCTTAGGCAGTTCACTTATATCGCGGTACATATTATATGTGGGGTCGTTAAGGGGTATGCAGATTATTTTCTCGTCTGCCGCGCCGTTATCCATCATCATTATCATGCCTATCGGATAGCAGTCCACCAGCGAGAGCGGTTCAAGCGTTTCCGAGCAAAGCACCAGCACGTCCAGCGGGTCGCCGTCCTCAGCATAGGTACGCGGTATAAAGCCGTAATTGGCGGGATAGTGAGTCGATGTATACAATATCCTGTCCATCTTCAGCAGACCTGTAGCCTTGTCAAGTTCATACTTTACCTTTGAGCCTTTGGATATCTCGACAACAGCAGTGAACTTATTTTTAGATATAGATTTCGGTGAAATATCATGCCAGATATTCATACTGACCTCCTGTAAAAAACGTCATTCTCGCGTTCATGCCAAAAATTATGAATTATGACTATCCCTTTAGCACACCAGCTGAAAATGTTGTAAACAAAAGGATAATTGAGCGCCATACGCTAGCCACCTTAAGTTCTGTAAAACCGCCGTTTTTGTGGTGTGTCAGCGGGATAACCACGTTATGAATTGAGTACCATTCCCGCATCGTGCAATAGTTCGGGCAGATCGTATACCGTGATGCCGTCAGACTCAATGGGGGTCAGAACACCCTCATCATCATCGGACATATAGTCGCTGAGCGAATCAGCCTTATCCTTCTTCTTAACGCCTATCTTCTCAAGCATCTCACTTATTTTCTCAGCCCTGATGCTGTCGCAGTAGGCGTAAAACTCCTGAAATTCTCCGAACATCATTTCGTCCTCACAGGGATATCCCCCAAAGCCGAAACGCGATGGTCCGTCATTCATCAGCAGGTCGCCGTAACAGTCCAACAGCGCCAGCGCCACTTTTTTCGTGCAGTCAAGGATATAGCTGTCATAACCCTCTCCGTCCTCGCGGGGCAGGTCTATAAAGAAGAACAGCTGTTTCGGCAGAAGCCCGATATACTCCCTTGCACAGGACAATATCTGTTCCGCGCTAAGCAGACCGCTCACCTCTCTGCCGTTTCTGCAAAAACTGCTCTCCACCTTGTCAGCACCGGGCGATGATACGCCCGCACACAGATTTATGCTCACTCTGACACCTCCCTGACTTGATCTCTCGTTATCGTTATGTTGATATATATTCCTGCAAGCCTGCCATTTTCGGCAGAGCTTACTTGCCCCTCGCCATGATTATCTTAAGCATATCGCCAACGTTGTTCATGCCCGAAACTTCGCCCATCTTGAATTTCATGCCGAACTCGTCCTCAACAGCGCCTATCAGCGTGATATGCTCGATGGAGTCCCAGTCCTCTATGTCGTCAGCGGTGGTCTTTGGTGTAACGACAATGTCATCATCATCAAAAACGTCCCTGAAAACTTCGTTGAGCCTTTTCAATATATCATTTGCGTTTGCCATTTTTAGTCCTCCCTTTTGACATTTATTGCCTTATTTTTACTCTCTTTATGCTCATCAAGCGAAAGCGCCCACACTGTCGCGCCGTCATCATGTGTTTCTGTCAGTGTAAAGCCCAGTTCGCCATAAAATTTCTCGACCATCTTATTCTTCGCTGTGGGGAGATAATAGCCCACAAGTCTGTCAGCGCCGACATTTTTTGCGGCTTTCACCAGTTCGTCCAGCATGGCGTATTCCATGCCCCTTTTCAGCACTCTGCACGACATCAGCCACAGTTCGATATGTACTTCCCTGCCGTCAACTCTGCCTATTATCTCGGACACCACGCCGTTATCGCCAAACTTGTCAGCCAGTTTGCCGTACAGTGTGACATAGCCCTGACTTTCCATAAAGTGTGTCATATCGCTTTCAGTGAAGCGTTTTGTGGTCAGGTTGAACTGATTGCTCTTGCCCGCCAGCTGTGCCAGTCTTTCAACATAGACAGGCTTGAAAGGTGCTATCTCGGCATTCATTTCAAGGCTCAGCAGGTAGTCGTTATAGTCAGCGAACTTCGACTGCGCCTGTTTGCGCTTGGCATTTTCGGCGTACATTTCGGTGCGTTTTAGGTCATCTGCCGAAAGGCTGACCGTTTCAAAGAAGCCCGAACGGTCGATAACACGGATATAGTCCCACACCTCGCCAATGTCAGGTGCCGAGAAACCGCATGCGCGGACTATCTCGCGTTCAGCAGGGTTATCGTCTGCCAGCACTATCGACTCAGACAGCAGGTCGAGTTCTTTTGCGGTATTCACCAGGTTCTCGCTTTTAGGCTCCCAGTTTGCCTTTATCAAGGTAAAGTCTGCGGGCTTGACAGCGCCTTCGGGGTGTTCAAGACCTGCTATGGCGTTTTCCTCTTCGTTTTTCGAGCAGACAGTCAGCAGTACGCCGATATTTTTCAGCGACTTAACATACTCCTGCCACTGGTAGAAAGCCATAGCTTCGGCAGTTTCCTGCCCTATTGCGAGGTTTTCAACGCCGTCATCACCGACTATGCCGCCCCACATGGTATTATCCAGATCAAGCGCCAGCACTTTTTTATTTCTGCCACAAACTGCTTTTATGACCTTAGCGGCTTCAAAGCAGAGGTCGGGTATAAAGCGCGTATTGAGGGCATATTTGTACATATACCAGTACTGCGGGTCGCTCCACTCGTCCAGTCCGCAGACAGCCGAGAGGTAATTGACATCACAGAGGTAGACCCCGCTGTGAGCATTTATCTCGTCTGCAAGTCTTAAATTCAGCCTGCCGACGAAATTGACCAGCCCGCGCGGGTCAGCGCCGCTGTTATTGCCCATAAGTCTTGATGATGGCAGTTCAAAGTTATTCTGCACCACAGCACACCCGAACTTTTCGTGCAGGCTTTCCCACATCTGCACATAGCCCGCAACTTCGGCATCAAGCCCGTCTGCTATCTGTTCGGCAGACATATCGGGTGACGGCTTGAAAGTGAGGTTCCTAAGCCCTGTATGGAGCCATACTATCTCAGGCTTGAAATCAGAAAGTTCCTGCGATGGGAAAAGCGCTTCCTGCCTGAACATATTATACTCGCATTCATAGAACTTTGCGGCTATGCCGAAATTCCTGAGAAACAGTTCCAGCACCCTGACGATATCGGCAGTTGTCGAACCGCCCAGCACAGCAACTCTTTTAGTGACAGCAGGTGCAGGCTCCTGCTCTTCCAGCAGTCGTCTGAGTGCTTTTTTCTTTTTCATTATAAAGCTGCTGTCAAAGGGGTATTCAAGTTCTTTCATGGCTATCCTTTCAGCTTATGGTCTTATTGTGTGGGCGAATGCGGCGCATTCCTGCATCGAAAGCTGTTAACTTTCAGCTGTCGGCTCTGCGGTGCTTGTTTCTTCTGCCTGACCGTCTGCCTTGCTCTCTGTTGCTGTTACCGCTTCTTCGGGTTTGCTTTCAGTGCTCTCTTCCTGCTGACTGCTTTCCTCTGTCTGAGTTGTCAGCGGCGATGCGGAATCCTGTATGCGGTTATTGTTAATGGCTGTGATGTGCATCTCGGTAGAGCATGATGTCAGCGATATCGAGAACAGCAGGTCGGTACAGCCCACCGCTTCACAAAATTCTATCGCATTTTCATCAAAGTATCTGAAATCGCAGACATATATCTTCTCAAAGCTGTGTGTGAAGAAAGGCACAAGTGCATTTCCGTAGCTGTCCTTGAAGATGACCAGCGTTCTGCCGTTTTTGACATCGGTATCTATCTCGGTTATCTCTTCGTCCTTGCCCATTATTGCAGAGTAGCAGTTTACGCCCTCAGCAAAGTCGAAGAACAGCAAGCCCTCCTGACCATTGGTGAAGTCTGTATTGTAGTAGATGGTCTTATACTGATTATCGGGCTTATAGTAGATGAATGTATCGGGGTGCGCTTCCAGTTCACTGTCATAGTCGCTGTAGGCGTACATAGTACCGAGAAATCCCTCTATCTGGCACTTTTCGTAGGTTTTCAGTGCGGGGTAATCAACGCCCGCCTTATCAGCGAAAGCCTTGCCTGCGTAATAAGCGCCAAGCGGCTGCCAGTGGTGGTCGGTGCGGGAATAGATATATTCATCGGTGTGCGCACCGATAGCGGAATAGGCATCGACATTGATTATGCCCTTGAGTTCAGCGGCGATATTATCGATGTTATCTTTCTGGTCTGCCACGCTGTCCTTGAAATTATTTGGCATATAGAACGCCGCAGAGGTCGGTATGCTCATATTGTAGACATTGACATTCGGCAGAGCCTCTTTGTACTTATTGATGGTCTTGGCATACAGCGCACCTGTTTCAAACTGACCGTAGTAGCCTGCGACCGCCCTGACTTCATCGCCCTTGCCGAATACTATCACATCGCCCTCCATAGCACCGTCATCGAGTATCTCAGGGAGTTTTACGACTTCCTCTTTTTTGGTGGTGGTGATTATATCGGGCTTGCTGTCAGCTTTTTCAGTGGTAGTTGTCGCTTTGGGGTCGGTGTTAGCGGTGACGGTGGTCACAGCCGCCATCTTCTCTTCATCGAGAGTTTCCTTTTCGACCGTCTTATGCTTGCCGCTGACCTTAGCACCGCCCAGATCTATACCCTTTAGACGGTCATACTCGGCGCTGAATTTTTTCAGATCCTCACGACCCGGTATGGTATCGGTGAAGTAATCGTCTATCGCCTTAGTGTATTTGCCCGAAAAATAACTCTTCAAGCTGAATTTCGGGAATTCTGTCAGGTTGCGGTTCTCGGAATTTATGAAACCGCTCTCACGTTCCATAAACAGCAGTGAGAAGAACACCACAAATACCACGCCAAGACACATGATGCAGTTTATAAACTGAAATTCCAGTTCATGGTCGAGGTTTTTCCTGCGTCTGGACACTTTTCCGGAGTGTCTTGCCGCAGTTTTAGCGGTCGCAGCAGTGCTTGTGTCGGGCTGTACGGGCTTTGCGGCAGGCTTTACCTGCTCACGCTTCATCTCAGCCTTTTGGGTTATGATGGTGTGGGTATGCTCGTCACTGTTTTCATACTCTTCGCGCACCTTGCCCTTTTTGTCAGCCTGCACCTTTTTGAACATCTCCGAGAAGTTATACTCACCCTCTGCGGTCGGTTTCGGCTCTTCGCGGGCGCTCTTTTCGGAAAATTCCTCAGAGGTTACAGACTTCACAGCCGCCTCAGCTTTTTCCTCTTCCTTTTCAAATACTACAGGTATCTCATCGGTGACCTCTTTTATCTTCGGGGCATTTTCCTCAGCTTTTTCGTCATTTACAATGAAGACCCTTGTGTTGCCGTCCAGCGTTTTTTCGGCTTTTTTCGGTGTTTCTTCGACCTTTTCGGTCTTTGCTTCTGCGGGCTTGTCCTCAGCCTTTGCGGAAGAGATCTCGGGCTTCTTTTCAGGTTTCTTCTCAGGCCGGAGATCGTCCAGCTTCATTTTGTTGAGGGGCATTTTCAGCGCGACTGTGCGCTTTGTGGCAGAGTTTTCCTGCTCTTCCCTGTAGCCCGACATATCAACGGTGACCTTCTGCTTGTTGACCCTGTGGGGTATCTCCTTCACGCGGGTATCGCCGTCATTGCCTACATTCATCAGAAGTTCCTGCTTGCGGGGCTTCTCGTTGAGGAGCGGCACCACCTGCTCGCGTTTTTTCTCCCTGACAGCATCGTCCACCAATGCGCCGAAATCGGGTATCGGCTCAGGTTCGGGAGGGCGTGTCATAACAGGCAGCGGCGCGATGAAATCGGGCGGCAGCTGCTTTTTGACGGTCGGCTGCTGAACATTCTGCGCGGGTATCTGCTGTGTGTATGCAGTCCTTACAGGCTGACCGGCAGGGGCAGTATAATTCAGCACAGGCGCACCGCCGACCTTTTTGGGTGCAGGCGGTATAGGGCGCAGAGGTGTGCTGTCATCGTCGCTGTCATCTATCCAGACGCTCTTTTTAGGTTTCAGCACCGGTGTATCCGTCCATACGCTGTGACTGCGTTTCAGACGGTCTGCCTTTATCTTATCGACTATCTTATCATGTTCGGGCGTTGCTTCGGTGCGCGGGCGGTAGTCCTGCGGAACGAAGTTTTTCAGTTCCCTTTTCTCGGCGGCGGGCTTTTTCCTCACGGCGGGAGTGGGTATATCCCTGCCGCCCAGCGTCACGTTATTAAGCGACTGTTCATAAGCCTTTGAAAGCGCTTCCAGATCTACTGCGGGAGAGCGTCTGTTCTTATTATTGTTTTCATTCATATTTGCTCACCTGCTTAAAATCTGAAATAAAGGAACGGATTATTTGTGTTGTTCACCAGCAGCAGACTGCTTGCCAGCAGCACCAGCGCATTGCAGATAACGCCTGCCGACTGGAAAATGTAAGCACTGCCAGGCTTCTCGAAGGCTTTCTCGCGTATCTTCGGTATTATCGGCATTGCAAAAACTATCGCCGCGATGAACAGGAAAATGTTGCCCATAAATATATTAGCTGTGTAGGAGTCGATGAACGTGTTGCCGTTAAGACCTATTAGTGCCTTGAAGAATTTCACCAGCTGTGGCAGTTTCTCAAAATAGAAGATGCCGAAGCCCAGGAAAATAACGACTTTCGTATAAACATGCGCCAGCGGCAGAGGCATTTTCTTCATGCGCTTTTTGCCTATCAGCATCTCCATCATTATGAACAGACCGTAGTAAAGTCCCCAGAAAACGAAATTCCAGCTTGCGCCATGCCACAGACCTGTCAAAAACCACACAAGGAAAAGTCCGCCATACTTGCGGCGCTTGCCGAAGATGGGTATATAAAGCACGTAATCGCGGAAGAATGAACTAAGTGAGATGTGCCACCTCTGCCAGAATTCGGAAATGGTCTTGCAGACGAAAGGATAGTTGAAGTTCTCGTTAAAGTGGAAGCCGAACAATCTGCCAAGACCGATGGCTATATCGGAATATCCCGAAAAATCGAAGTAATACCAAAGTCCCACAAGTATAGCGCCGTACCATGTACCCAGCACCGAAAGGCTGTTGATAGCTTCATAGCCGTTCTCAGCCTCACCGAAAAGCGATGTCACCACAGTACTCAGGCCGTTGGCGATGAGGACTTTTTTGCCAAGACCCAGAATTATTCGCGAGAAGCCCTCCGAAACGTCCTTGATAGTGGTCTTGCGGTCTTCTATCTCGTCAGCTATCACCGAGTAGCGCACTATCGGTCCTGCGACCAGCTGTGGGAACAGCGACACGTACATCAGGAATTTCAGGAAACTCTTCTGCGGTTTCACCTTGCCCCAGTAGCAGTCGATGGTATACGAAAGTGTCTGGAAGCTGTAGAAAGAGATACCGATGGGAAGCCGTATCTTCGGCACATCCAGCCCCAGCCCCGTGACGGCATTTAAGTTCTCAACAAAGAAGCCTGTATACTTGAACCCGAAAAGCAGTCCCAGATTGAATATAAGCGAAAACGCCAGTGCCAGCTTAGCCTGAAAGCCCTCAGGGTGCTTTGCGATGATGCGTCCGTTGGCGTAATCCACCAGTGCCGAAACGAACAGTATGCCGACCCATATCGGTTCGCCCCATGCGTAAAATATCAAAGAGAAGACTATCAGCACCAGATTGCGGACAGTCGCGCTGCGGGTGATAAAATAGCATATCAGGCACACAGGCAGAAAAAAGTACAGAAAAAACAGGTCTGCAAAAACCACTCTTATTACTCCTCACATAATTTTTCTTCAAATCAGCGGCAAAAAGGTCAAATTTTGCCGAATATGGTCATATACAGTTATTATACCACGTATTTCCCCACAGGTCAACAAAAATAATAAAAATCATGTGAAAAAAATCGTACAGAAAATCATCGAAAAGTCAGCATATTGATTAAAAACAAAGTATCAACATACTTTTACTGCTTTGCAAACACAAAAAAGCGGAGGACAAAGTCCTCCGCCAATAATTATGAATTTTGCATTATGAATTAATACATGCCGCCCATGCCGCCTGCTGCACCTGCTGCCGCTGCCATAGCCGCATCAGCTGCGGGATCCTTCTTGTCAGCAACAAGGCTCTCGGTGGTCAGTACCATAGCCGCAACGGAAGCTGCGTTCTGGAGAGCGCTTCTTGTGACCTTAGTAGGATCAACGATACCTGCGGGGATCATATCAACATACTCGCTGCTGTAAGCGTTGAAGCCGTAGCCGACCTTGCCCGAACGAACGATGGTGTCGATGATGACGCTGCCCTCAAGACCTGCGTTTGCAGCGATCTGTCTGAGAGGCTCTTCCAGTGCCTTGTAAACGATCTGAGCGCCTGTCTTTTCATCGCCTTCAAGAGCGTCTACCAGTTTCTTGACTTCGGGCATAGCGTTTATCAGAGCGGTGCCGCCGCCTGCTACGATGCCCTCTTCAACGGCTGCCTTAGTAGCTGCCAGAGCATCTTCTATACGCATCTTCTTCTCTTTCATCTCAACTTCGGTAGCTGCGCCGACCTTGATGACTGCAACACCGCCTGACAGCTTAGCCAGTCTTTCCTGTAACTTCTCTCTGTCAAAGTCAGAAGTTGTAGTTTCGATCTGACCCTTGATCTGCTGGATACGAGCCTTGATATTCTCACTCTCGCCTGCGCCGCCTACGATGATGGTGTTCTCCTTCTGAACAACGATCTGTCTTGCAGAACCCAGCTGTTCAATAGTAGTCTCGCTCAGTTCCATGCCAAGTTCGGTGGAGATAACTTCGCCGCCTGTCAGGATAGCGATATCCTGGAGCATTTCCTTTCTTCTGTCGCCAAAGCCGGGAGCCTTTACAGCAACACAGGTGAAGATGCCTCTCAGCTTGTTCAGTATCAGGGAGCTGAGTGCTTCGCCCTCAACGTCCTCAGCGATTATCAGCAGCTTCTTGCCCATCTTTACGATCTGCTCCAGCAGAGGCAGGATATCCTGCATGTTGCCTATCTTCTTGTCGGTGATGAGCACCAATGCATCGTCAAGAACAGCTTCCATCTTCTCGGTATCGGTCACCATGTAGGGGCTGAGGTAGCCTCTGTCGAACTGCATGCCCTCTACTACTTCGCTGTAAGTTTCAGCAGTCTTGGACTCTTCCAGAGTGATAACGCCGTCAGCAGTTACCTTCTCCATAGCCTCAGCTATCAGCTGACCGATGGTATCATCAGCAGCAGAAACAGCGCCTACTCTTGCAATGTCCTTGCTGCCCTCGATCTTCTTGGAGTTCTTGATGATAGCCTCAACTGCGGTGTCAACAGCCTTTGACATACCCTTTTTCAGTATCATCGGGTTAGCGCCCGCAGCGATGTTCTTCATGCCCTCACGTACAAGTGCCTGTGCCAGCAGAGTTGCGGTAGTAGTACCGTCACCTGCGGCATCGTTGGTCTTGGTGGCAACTTCCTTCACAAGCTGTGCGCCCATGTTCTCGAAAGCATCTTCCAGCTCTATCTCCTTAGCGATGGTAACGCCATCGTTGGTGATGAGAGGTGCGCCGTACTTCTTGTCAAGTACGACATTTCTGCCCTTAGGTCCGAGTGTTATCTTAACAGTATCAGCCAGCTGGTCGATACCTGCCTGTAATGCTTTTCTGGCGTCCTCGCCGTAGATTATCTGTTTAGCCATAATAGATCTCTCCTTCTGTATATTTGCCCCGCAAACAGAGGGGCTGTGTATTTTCCGACAACGCCGCTGACTACAGCAAAAACCATGTCAGCGTGATGATCTGTGCCTTGCTGAGTCTTACTCGACAACTGCAAGCACATCCTCCATTTTAAGAATGGTATATTCCTGACCGTCAACCTTGACATCAGTGCCGCTGTATTTTGATACAAGCACCTTGTCGCCTACCTTTACCTGCATAACGACACCCTCTTTGCCGGGTCCGACTGCAACTACCTCAGCTACCTGAGGCTTCTCCTTAGCCGAGCCTGCCAGTATGATGCCGCTGGCGGTGGTCTCCTCAGCTTCGGTCATCTTAATAACAACTCTGTCCATAAGCGGTTTGATATTCATAATAGGTTCCTCCTTGAAATTATTGTCATGTTTTAGCACTCTTCATCTCTGAGTGCTAAGTATATTGTACCACGATTTTTCCAAAATGCAATACATATATTTCATTTTTGTAGATTTGCACAAAAGGTGCTTTAACGCTATGGCCGATTTTGTGTCAGTATGTGTCTGTTATTTTACAAAGATTTATGTTATAATTTATTGTAATTAGTATTAGTTGCAAACTAACATTCACAAGTGCTTTTGTTATTGATTTTTGAACAAATCCAGCTGTCTTCAAGTTATAGCAAAAAATAATCTTAAATGTTCACAAAAATTTAACCGCGAGTTCACAAATTGCGAATGTAAATTTGTTATACTGTAAATACCAATTATAATATATTTTAATTTGCTGTCAGTGCGCTGACGGCGTCAGATCGAGTGCTGCAGTCCGGGTCGTGGCTGAGCCAATGAAAGGAAGATGAAATATGTCACTTGGAAGAGTCTTGGTAGTTGATGATGATAAGAATATCTGTGAGCTGCTGCGTCTTTATCTTGAAAAGGACGGATATGGCGTTATCCTGGCTCACGACGGCGAAGAAGCAGTTGTCAAGTTCAACGCCCTGAAGCCTGATATCATTCTGCTTGATATCATGCTGCCCGGTATTGACGGCTGGCAGGTTTGCCGTGAGATAAGAAAGAAGTCCAACGTGCCGATAATCATGATAACAGCAAAGGTCGAAACATTCGACAAGGTGCTGGGTCTTGAACTGGGCGCTGATGACTACATCGTAAAACCATTCGACACAAAGGAAGTTATCGCGAGAATAAAGGCTGTCTACAGAAGAGTAGGTCAGTCCTCTGCTGAGAGCGAGATCAAGGAAGTCAAGTACGACAAGCTGTCTGTCAACATGACCAGATATGAACTGAGAGTTGACGGCAAGGTACTGGATACTCCCCCGAAGGAGCTGGAACTGCTGTTCCATCTTGCATCTAATCCCAACAGAGTATACACCAGAGATCAGCTGCTTGACGAAGTATGGGGCTTTGAGTACTACGGTGACTCAAGAACTATCGACGTACATGTTAAAAGACTTCGTGAGAAGCTGGAAGGCGTTTCAGACAAGTGGGCGCTCAAGACCGTTTGGGGCGTAGGCTACAAGTTTGAAGTCGCAGAAACAAATGAATAACGGCAAAAGTATATTTACAAGGTACTTTGCGATTTGCTCAGCAGTAATACTGATAAGCTTTTGTTGCTTAGGTACAGTATTACTGCTTGTTTCTTCGCGGTACTTTTTAGATGAAAAGAAGAGCCTTATGCTGAAAGATGCCAAGGCTCTTGCTTTGTATACGCAGTATAAAATGCTGGCAGAGCCCGACGGCTGGCGTGAAGATGTCAGAGAAGAGTTAAAGACCTACTCGATAGGCAGCAATGCCGACTACATGATATGCAGCGATGACGGCTTCGTTGTGGCAGTCACGGGCGGCGATGTGGGCGATGTTGACAAAGGTATACTCAAAGGCTTCGATGAAGAGGGGGCTTATATCTATGACGATCTCGGCGGTACGCTGGGTGAAGTCTGCCACATAATGGGCGTGTCTTTCAGAGCAAACGGTCCTGAATACTACGTGCTGGCATATTCGCCAAAGTCTGAACAAGACAATTATACGAAGAACATCATGGAAATATTCATGGTATCAGCGATAGCTGTGCTGCTGGTAGTGATGTTCCTTGTGTATTTTGCCACACTTAAGCTGACAGCGCCCATAACTGAGGTCGCGGAGATCGCAAAAAAGCTGGGCGGCGGCGATTTCTCGGTGACTCTGCCCGAGTATACCACGAGAGAATTCAACCAGCTGTCTGAGGCTTTCAATGAAATGGCGGCTAACCTAAAAAGCTATGACACCATGCGCAACAGTTTCCTCGCCAACGTTTCACATGAATTGAGAACGCCCATGACCTCAATAGGCGGCTTTGTTGACGGCATTCTCGACGGCACTATACCGAAATCACAGCAGGGGTATTATCTCAGGATAATCTCATCGGAGGTCGGCAGACTCACAAGGCTGGTCAAAAGTATGCTTAACCTTGCAAAGATAGAGGCGGGCGAACTTGAACCCAACAAGACCAGCTTTGCAGTTACAGAACCGATACTGGATACTCTGCTTACATTTGAACCGCGCATAAACGAAAAAGAGATCGACATACGCGGGCTTGATGTACAGCGCATAAATATGTATGCTGACATCGACCTGATACATCAGGTAATGTACAACCTTATCGAAAACGCCATAAAGTTCGTAGATAAGGGCGGGTACATCGAATTCAACTTTGCCGAGGACAATGACCAGACAACCGTTTCGATACGCAACAGCGGTGAGGGTCTTGAGGAAGACGAACTTCCGCTGGTGTTTGACAGATTTTACAAGACCGACAAGTCACGCGGCATTCACGCGCAGGGACTTGGTCTGGGTCTGAACATCGCACGTTCGATAGTTGAGATACACGGCGGCAAGATAATGGTAAAAAGCGTTAAGGGCGAGTTCACGGAGTTCACCTTTAACATACCAAAGAATGAAAAGAACGAGGAATGAAGTCGGGGGACTGCTGTTCGCGGCAGCCCCCTTTTCCGATAATATGGCATTCGCTTATCTGCAAAATGACCATAGTTTCGATCAGAGGTGAGTAAAATGGATATGAACGAGAAAAATGTCGGGGAATTCAGCGCTGAAAACACGCAGTCCATCGATGAGCTGAACAGTTTCACCATGCCTGAGGGTTCGGTGGAGGAAGAAGAGATAGTTGACAGGGATTTCTGGAAAGGTCTGACCTTGCCGGAAGTCTACGACCGCCCCAAAAAACGCGGCACAGGCAAACGTGTGGCGGCAAACCTGCTGCTGGCAGTGGTCTTTCTGGGCGTTGGCTTCGGCATAGCCTGCGTAAGTGCAAGGGGACGCGGCGTGGTGTCGAACCTTGTCACAGGCGGCAAGCACATGACCTTTGACTTGCAGGTAGATGATGTACCTGAGGTAGCTGACGACCTGAAAGACGAACAGGGCAGATACACTGCGGCAGGCATCGCAGAAGTCTGCGGACCGTCGGTGGTATCGCTGGATATATTCACCGAGCAGTCGGAGTTAATGCCGACAGGCAAAGGCAGCGGCATAATCATAAGCACAGACGGTTACATCGTATCCAACGCCCACGTTATAGACAAGGCGGTAAACGGCATCAAGGCGGTGCTTTTTGACGGCAGAGAGTATGCGGCAAAAGTAATAGGCTCAGATCCGCGCACAGATATCGCTGTCATAAAGATACCTGCTGTAGACCTTACGCCTGCAACTTTCGGCAACTCAGATCAGGTAAAGCTGGGCGAAGATGTGGTCTGCATCGGGTCGCCTGCGGGATACAGGCATTCGGTATCAAAGGGCATCATATCGGGTATCGACCGCAGGATAGTGCCTGAAAATTCCACCATGTCGGTCAGCTGTTTGCAGGTAGATGCGGCGATAAATCCCGGAAATTCGGGCGGCGCGATGTTCAACATGTGGGGGCAGGTCATCGGCATACCATCTTCAAAGCTGTCCTCCATCGACTATGAGGGAATAGGTTTTGCCATAACCACAAACGAAGCCAGATCTATCATCGAAGACCTTATGGAGTTCGGAGAAGTTCAGGGCAAGGCGCGCATGGGCATCACCTTTGTGCCGATATCTCAGGCGACCGCCGAACTGACAGGCTCAACTGCGGGTCTGATGGTGCAGAGCATCTCGCCCGACTGCGATGTGGCGAACACAGACCTCGCACCCGGCGACCTGATAACCAAAATAAACGATAAAGATGTGAACGAACTTGAAGATGTCCCCACCTACGTACAGCAGGAACTGACTCCCGGCGATGATGTGACGATACATGTCATTCGCAAGACCGAAAGCAAAGATGAAGAATATGATTTCACATTCAAGCTGATGAGCGACAGAGGTACACTGGTGGAGAAAAAGAAATAACAAACCGTATCGAGGTCATCCAGCTGACACACAAGGTACAAACGACAAAAAAACCCTCTTTCCTTTCGGAAAGAGGGTTCTTTTACGTTATTCTTCCACCACAGCGGGCGCAACTGTTTCTACATTGAAATTGTTGCCGTCGTAATCGACTTTCATCACGCTGTCTGCGGCGGGGTCGTCGCGAATTATCGCTTTGGCAAGCAGAGTTTCCACGTTGCTCTGTATAAAGCGTCTGAGGGGTCTTGCACCAAACGCCATGTTGTAACCCTGATCGACTATCGCCGCCTTTGCGGATTCGGTTATCTCCATTTTCAGGCGCTTGTCTGCAAGGCGCTTTTCAAGACTCTTCAGCATCAGACCGCATATGCTGTATATCTCGCTCTTCAGAAGCGGCTTGTACATTACCACCTCGTCAAGACGGTTGAGGAACTCGGGTCTGAAATGTGTGCGCAGAAGTTCGTTGACCTTTTCTCTTGCCTCATCGGATATATCGCCTGTTTTCTCGTCAATGCCCTCCAGAATGAACGGTGAGCCGAGATTTGAGGTCAGTATTATGACAGTGTTCTTGAAATCTACTGTCCTGCCCTGCGAGTCGGTAACACGACCGTCATCAAGCACTTGCAGAAGTATGTTGAATACATCGGGGTGCGCTTTCTCGACCTCGTCCAGCAGTACCACCGAGTAGGGCTTTCTTCTGACAGCTTCCGTCAGCTGACCGCCCTCTTCGTAGCCCACGTATCCGGGAGGCGCTCCTATCAGCCTTGATACGCTGAATTTCTCCATGTATTCCGACATGTCTATGCGCACCATGTTGTTCTCATCGTCGAACAGCGCCTGCGCTAAGGTCTTTGCAAGTTCGGTCTTGCCCACACCTGTAGGTCCCAGGAACAGGAACGAACCGATCGGCTGATTTGGGTTGGCTATGCCCGCCCTTGAACGGAGTATAGCTTCGCTGACTTTCTGCACAGCCTCGTTCTGACCGATGACCCTCTCGTGGAGTATGCTCTCCAGTCTGAGCAGTTTGTCGCGCTCGCCCTCCATCAGCTTTGCCACAGGTATGCCTGTCCAGCGGCAGATTATACGGGCTATCTCGTCATCTGTCACCTTGTCCCTCAGCAGAGTATTGCTCTTCGAGGACTGCTCGGCTTTCTTCTCTTCCTCAGCCAGTTCCTTGCGCAGGTTTTCCAGCTTGCCGTATTTCAGTTCAGCCAGCTTACTGAGGTCGTAGTCGCGCTCTGCCTTTTTGATCTCACCGTTTACCGCGTCTATTTCCTCGCGTATCTTCTGCACCTTGCCGATGGCGTTCTTCTCGTTCTCCCACTTTGCACGCATCTCATCGAACTGTGCACGCATATCAGCCAGTTCTTTCTGTACTTCTGCCAGATGTTCCTCAGCCAGCTTGTCAGTTTCCTTTTTAAGTACAGTTTCCTCTATCTCGTGCTGGAGTATCTTTCTGCGCAGGTCATCAAGTTCGGTGGGCATAGAGTCCATCTCGGTGCGGATAAGTGCGCAGGCTTCGTCAACAAGGTCTATCGCCTTGTCGGGCAGAAATCTGTCAGTGATGTATCTGTCAGACAGCACAGCCGCAGTTATCAATGCCTGATCCTGTATCTTTACGCCGTGAAAGACCTCATAGCGCTCTTTCAGACCACGCAGTATGGAGATGGTGTCCTCAACAGTAGGTTCATCGACCATAACGGGCTGGAAGCGTCTTTCAAGCGCTTTATCTTTTTCGATGAACTGCCTGTACTCATTGAGGGTAGTCGCGCCGATGCAGTGCAGTTCGCCACGCGCCAGCATTGGTTTCAGCAGGTTGCCTGCGTCCATAGCGCCGTCAGACTTGCCCGCGCCCACGATGGTATGAAGTTCGTCAATGAACAGTATTATCTTGCCCTCAGACTTCTTTATCTCTTCAACGACCGCTTTGAATCGCTCTTCAAACTCGCCCCTGAACTTTGCGCCTGCGATAAGGCTTCCCATATCCAGCGAGAATATCTGCCTGTCCTTTAAGCTGTCGGGTACATCACCGCTTACGATGCGCTGTGCAAGACCCTCAGCAACGGCAGTTTTGCCGACACCCGGTTCGCCTATCAGCACAGGGTTGTTCTTTGTCTTTCGGGAAAGTATGCGGATAACGTTGCGTATCTCGGCATCACGCCCGATAACGGGGTCAAGTTTGTTCTGCCTTGCCAGTCCCACCAATTCCTGACCGTACTTTTTCAGCACATCATAAGTTTCTTCGGGGTTCTGGCTGGTGACTTTCGCACTGCCGCGCACCTGTTTCAGTGCGGCAAGGAAGCCCGTCTTGTTTATGCCGAAAGTGCGCAGTATCTCGCCTACTTCGGTATTGGCGCATTCCATTATGCCCAAAAAGATATGTTCGACCGAAACATACTCGTCCTTCATCTGTGCAGCGAGGTTCTCGGCTTCCGCCAGTGCGCGGTCAAGCTCGTTGGAAATATATATCTGTCCCTGCGCCCTGCCGCCTACCGTTACCTTCGGTATCTTGTCCACAGCCCTGTCCAGTGCCGACCTGAAAGCGTTCACATCGGTACTCATCTGTGTCAACAGCTGGGGGATAAGCCCGTTGTCATCAAGGCACAGCGCACTCATCAGATGTTCCTGTCCTATCGCCTGATTAGACTGTCTTGCCGCTATATTCTGAGCGTCCTGCACAGCCTGCAACGACTTCTCGGTAAATTTCTGCATGTTCATATCGTTTCCTCCTTTATATAGTCATATTTAGATATTATTATCAGTATTATCAGTATTCACGTATCTCCAAAAACGGCGCATCGCCCATGAAAACATATTCGGCATATTTCCTTTCACCTATGCGCCAGTATGCCCTGCACAGCCCAAAACCGTACTTTCCGCTGGGTTCGCCCAGTTTTTCCACAACCTCATCGTAGGCGGGACAGCTTTTGCTGAGTTCAAGGATATAGTTCTCGGGCATATTTATGATAAAGTCACTGCGCACATCATACACCATGCCGATGACATCTGTTGTAGCCGACTCGGGAATAGTTATGCCAAATCTGCGCTCCGCCTTATAGCAATCCGCCTTAAAATTCAGACAAAATCCAGTCACAAAATCCATAGATCCGAGCTTTTGCGACTGGATTTTGTGAATTTAAATTGTTGGATTGCTATAGTGGTAACAGAGAAGAAAACTGCGACCCCCGCAGTGCATATCATAAGCAGACTGCCCACCGTTATCAGTAATTTCTTTTTCAAACAGCCCACCTATATCACCGCCGTGACAGTTTTCACATAGGCGGCATATTCAGCGCCTATCTCGGCTGAACGGTCTGTGCCGTCGGTCAGACCGTCGAAGTAGGTCTGTATACAGCTGTCCATCAGCCTGATATAGCCTGCAACGGCGTTGGCTATCTGGTTATCTGAAAGCCTTTCAGCCAGCGGCGAATAGAAGTCACGGGTATAGCGCCCGTTTTCTGCCTGTGCGGGCACGCCATCAGGGAATACCTTGCAGAGATTTTTGTTTTCGACCGCCAGCCACAGTTCAAAGAAGCCTTCTGCCGCCGCCGTAAGCTGTTCACTCTTGGTACGGAAAGCGACTTTCAGTCTGCCGACCCTGCCCTGCATATCCCGGCTGAGTTCAAGGCTGTACCGCAAAGTTGGTTTATACTTATATCTGACGGGGCTTTTTATGGCTATCATGCTGTCAGACGGCTGGTCAATGAACAAAAACCGCTGATCCATCAGCTGTTCTATCTCGCTGAATATCTGCCGCATACGCATTTCGGGAGTCATAAGGCTGACACGTTCTGCAAGTATCTGGTTTATCAGATTTGAGCGGCTGGTATTCATCGAATACGCCATACGGTCGATAGCCTCAACAACTTCGTCTGCAAGCACCAGACTATACACGCTTTTGTTCATCATCTCACCCCTTTTCACTGATAACAGTATAGCACCTTTTAAATAACTTGTCAATGGAATTATATAATTTCGCTTGCGATTTATTAGTATGCACAAGCAAAATGTTTCTCGCAGGAGTTTGTTCGTGCATTATACACAAAATAGTCATAATCATTGTTTATCTCATAAATGACTGCTATAGCTTGCAATTATTGTGCGCATGTGCTAAAATGTAATTGAACTGAAAACCGAAAGGAGATATGTTATGGTATCAATAATAAAAAAAGTACTGATAATATCCGCAGGGATATTTACAGCGATAGCCGCATCGGGCTGTTACGGCGGAAACAAACGTGCTGATGTCAAAAATGCGATCAGCGCCGTAAGCGAACAGTTCGGGGCAGACTTCAAACTCAAATCAAAAAAATTTACAGGCGGTACTATGTGTAATGTCATCGTGACGTGCAGTGAAACAGGCGATAAAGAGATAAGCGTCTTTCAATTCGATGAAAAGCATCCTGTATACACCGATTACATGTTCGTAAGATACGGCGATGACGCTTACTCTGCCATACAAAAAGCCGCCGAAAAAGCCGAAACGGAATGCAAAGTTGTCGTTATTGACCTGGCAGTAAATCATTATCCCAACGTCGCATATAATTCATCTTCTGACCTAAAGACATATCTTGCCAACAACGATTTTGATATAAAAGTCTATATACCGCATAAACTTGACAAGGAAGGACTGATCGCTGAATATAAAAAACTTGCGCTTTCGCTGAGGGACAGCGGTATAAATTGCCATACCCTTGTTCTCGAATGCTGCGAAACTAAAGCAGATCTTGATGCTATGACCCCGCCCGACCATATACCTCACAAAAGAGAAGACTATGATACGGGTGCTTCAGAAGAGTTAAATACATCTATATCCAGCGTGTATCGTTCACTTGCAGAATACTGCGAAGACCCCGATGATCTCAAAGATGTTCTCATAATAGTAGACGGAGTGACCGTTAAAAAAATATAATATGACTGTCCCGATGATACACCGTTCAAATCAGCCGCAGTTTGATGCTTGATCACCCCTGACTGTGTCTTGGCTTTTCTCTTGCTTTTTCTATCGCGCTGTGCTATAATATATATATTATTTTATGATCGGAGTTGATCTCCCACTTGAATTACACACCCTATCCCACGCCCGATATCATCGCCCCGCCTGAGTACTCTTCAAAAAGAAGTGAGCTTTTCCGCGATTGTATCAGACTGGGCGTTATGCTGATAACCTACAGGTTCATGAACAGGCTGACCGCCATGCTTTGTTATCTGGCGGCTTACCGCGTTCTGTCGGGGCATTTTGCAGGCTACAATGCTTCTGTAAACGGGCTTATATCCGACTACAAAGATATCATCAATTCGACCACTTTCAGCATGCTTTTGAATTCGGCAGTGACTATATCATCACTTATCTTCACGATACTGACAGGCTACATCGTGCTGGGTTTCAGCTTCAACGGCTATTTAAGACCTTCCCGTGACGGCGCAAAAAAGGGGCTTTGGTTCTTCCCTGCCTGCTTTTTGCTGAATATCTTTTCCTCGATGGCGGTCAATTACTTCACTGCCGCGATGGACTCGGTGGGCGTTACTATCCCCGAAGCTGATTTCTCCATCAAAAATCCCTCTGTTGCGGCAGTGGCGTTCCAGTTTGCGTATATCGCGCTTGTAGCGCCGCTGATAGAAGAAGTCGTCTATCGCGGAATGATACTTGGTGCGCTTTCAAAGTATGGCGAGATACCCGCTATCGTCTTTTCGGCGCTGTGTTTCGGGCTGATGCACGGAAACATACCGCAGGCGGTATCAGCTTTCATCACAGGGCTTGCATACGCAAGCATTGCTGTCAGCAGTGGTTCGATACTCCCCTCGCTCATCATTCACTCGCTGAACAACATTCTGGTGAGTATGCAGGAGTTGGGCAGTACGCTGGGCATTCCCCACATTGACACTATAGCGAGCACTTTGCAG
Organism: Hominimerdicola alba 8; assembly: GCF_000178155.2. Lineage (GTDB taxonomy): Bacteria > Bacillota > Clostridia > Oscillospirales > Ruminococcaceae > Hominimerdicola > Hominimerdicola alba_C. Next base: position 38,201 of record NZ_ADKM02000128.1, on the reverse strand, counting down.
GTGCTTTCGGGCATTATCGGCGTATATGTTTTCATGACCCGCTACAGCTATTTCAAGCACGACCGCAGACAGGCGCTCCCCAAAAATGGCGAAGTCACAAAGGTCATCTACAGAAACCCCGCCGTTATCATCTACCTGCTGATACTGGTATGGGCGATAATCGAAGGCATACTAAAAGCCAACTGACAAAAAAACTCCCCGCGCGATGCAGGGAGTTTTTTTATGCTGTATCGATATAATTTATACGGGTGCCATAAGTATTCTGCCTGTACCTCTGTACACGTTCACCAGACCCTCGCCCGATGCCGCCGAACCTATCAGCGTTGCGGTAGTTCTCTCAACGGTGAATTGCAGGCTCGTAGACCATGCAACAGCCATGTTGCCGTCTATCTTCACGCAGTCATTCTCAAGGTCAAGGACTATCAGTTCTTCTCTCGGCACGCGGCTTTCAAGTGCAACTATGCCCTTACCGTTCAGGCTTGTGTTGAACAGACCCTCGCCGCCCAGCGCCGCAGAGGATAAGTTCGACCTTGCCACCACACCCACGTTAACGCTGTCATCACAGGCAAGGAACATGCCGTCATCGATGGTGACTGCGCCGCCCCATGTGTCTAAGTCTTCAAGGATTATGTACTTGTAGGTGGGTTCAAGGTAAACAAAGCCCTGACCTGTGTATCTGGGCTTTATGGCAGATTCGCCCGTTACACTGCCGCCTATCATCTTTTTGAAGAAATCACCTGCGCCCTTGACATTTGTAGCCACCTGCACATCGCCTGTCATGACCTGCATAGCGCCTGCCTGCAAGATGATGCCGTTGCCGTTCAGCCTTGCGATGACCTGTCTTTTGCGCATGTTCATCTGTGCCATGAAATACTTTGTTTCAGCCGATACCGAGTCCACCGAAACATCCCGCTTATACTCTACGACAGAAAAATTACCTGCCGAAGCTACGACATCTCTGACCTCAGTAGGCTGGAAAATGTTTGTTCTTACCATGTTTATCTCTCCTTTGTGTGTTCATTTATCACTATCTCCCCGCCGTCGGCAGGGAGATATATGACCGCTTTTATATCGTTTCCTGTACTTATGCAGGCAGATTTGCTTCAAGTATCTTCTTAGGTTCTTCAAGGCGTTTGAGTGCATCGGCTATGGTAGCTACCAGTTCGTTCTTGTCGTCATTGTTGACCATTTCCGTCGCCTGTTCGAGGGCAGTCCTGCCGACCTCGACCTGATACTGATACAGGCTTTCGAGCCTTGATATCGCCTTGACTTCAAGATCCTGATACACAGTCTTGATATCCTTGACGATGTTTATTCTTATCTCGTCATAGTTTTCAAGTGCTATGTCGATTATATCCGTCTGCTTTTTCTTCTTCATTATAAGCGAGAAAGTACTCATCGCCGCAGGTGAGAAACTCTCGCTGGTGCCGAACAGCTTAACGCCCATGACACTTCTTGTGACATTCTTGTTTGCGGACATCATCAGCCTTTCCACCGATGGTGCCTTGCCTGCATCGGCTATATTGGAGATGCCAAGCGCCTCAGCAAGTTCACGGCTCATCTTGTCGGTCAGTTCGGTTATGGCATCTCTGTGGCACTCTATGCAGGTGCGGTAAGCCTCGCTCACCTTCTCCATCAGGAAAGAATAGAAATATTTCTCGATATCCTCAGGCGAATAGATATCCTCACCGTTTTCGTCCTTAGCCCTGCATTCGAGTATGCTGGTCCTCAGCTTCGCAAAGAACTCATACATCCATGTTTCTGCTTCCTGCTGCATCTCCAGTATCGAAAGGTGCAGCGCGGGCTTTCTCTTTTCAAGTTCTGCCGCCAGCACATCGCACTGCTCTTCAAATTCCCTCGCCTTGTTTTCGAGAAGCTGGTTATCCATCTCAGCCATCTCGCTGATTATCTGCAAGCGCGAACTAATCTCAGAGTGCATCTGGTCGAGCATCGTCAGCACGCGCTTTGAACGTATAACGTCCTTCTGCATGATGATATCTCTTTTAAGCGAAAGTTCAAACTGCAAGAACTGAGTTTCGTAGAACTCCCTCGTGCCCTTGTCGATGGGTCTTTCCTCGCCCAGCTTGCGCTTCAGTTCATCGCCGCCGCTTATGCCGTAGACGAATGCGTTCGGCACTATCCTCTCGGATATGCCTCTGAATCGGCGCATTATCTTGTTGACATCAGCCATCGAATTGAGCGAGTCGATCATATTCACCAGCACATACAGCATGCCGAACCTCTGCGGCGAAACATGTGTCGCCAGAAAGACCTGCTCAGTTTCCGAAAAAGGCAGCAGGCAGCTTGCCGCATACATTATGGCATCAGCATTCACGATATATTCCTGCACTTGTTTATCAAGGCTCTCCAGGTCGGAAAGACCCGGAGTATCGACTATCCTGATATTTTTGAGTATGGGCGCGTTGTCCTTTATCTGCACACAGCTTATCTTCGCGGGGAACAGCTTCATGCGCTTTTCAAGGTTCTCGCGGGTTATATCCTCCAGCACCAGCGGCACGCGCTGACCGTTTTCCAGTATGGCTTCCACCGTCTGGGTATGACCGAATGATATCTCATTTATAGTATAGGTTTCGGGCGTTACGTTGATAGGTGCCAGCTTCTTGCCCAGCAAAGCGTTGATTATAGTGCTCTTGCCGCGCTTGAATTCACCCAGTATCACCAGCGTGAAAGGTTCTTCACACCTTTTATCGACCAGTGCGCGGAACTCTTTGAGATGTTCGACACACTCTCTGCCCAGTATCTCAGCTATCTTATCATCTTCTATCAGATCACTCAGCTGATCTCTCACAGTGCTGATATTCTCATCGGAAGCCATCAGATTTTCCTGTTCTCTCATAGCTGACCTCCGTTCCCGACAATGACGCTTGTGCGCACGTCGCAAATTTGTCCGCTTTCAGCATGACCGTCCATATCAGTAACATCTGTGCGCCACGAATAGAGGGTCTTGCAGTACAGAAATTCACTGCATGCCAGCAGGTACCTCTCAACATCAGAGAGCGTGCCGTCAACGCTGATATTTCTCGAAGTGCTTGAATGCACTTTTTCGCTCAGTTCAGCCAGTTTGTCATAGCTGATGCCATGCTGTGAACGTCCGTAAAAATCCACATAATCCTTGCCGTACAGCCCGCACATTATCTTAAGGTACTGACCCGGCTTATCAAGACATATCATGCCTGCGCGGTTAGCCGTAACATCGGCATACCTGACCCACTGCACCAGCAGTGAATACACCTGACTGCCTATCGGCTGATTGAATGCTCTGTCTATCGGGCGGAACACCTCGTTATTCACATTGAGGTATGTGTACGCCATATTGAAAGAGCAGTGATTATTCTGTATCCTGCCGCACTCACAGCCTATCAGAACCATAAGTTCGTCATCGCTGCAAAATTCCAGCAGCTTTTTCGTGAGCACTATGCAGGGCTCTATCAGGTCACTGGCTATGGAATATGCCAGCGGTCTGTTAAGATCTTCGCGTATAAAGACTATCGGCACTATCAGTTCCAGCCTTTCTGCGCATTTTCTTACTTTATCATATATATCGGGATATTTCAGCGGACCCACCTGATCGCATTTCATGAACAGGTGCTTGGCTTCCGCCGCGATATCCTGTGTGTTTACCGCCTTGAACAGCTTTGCGCTGCCCCCCAGACCGTTTATCTTCTGCCTTACCACAAAGTCCGACTCAAAGGCATAGTCAAGACTGCCGTCTACCATATGGCTCTGATAAGACCGCGTATATGCGTTAAGATATGAACGAAACCCCGTATCTATCTGAAGAAGCGGATTGACCTTATCTCTCATGTCACTCATCGAGTGCCCTCCTTATTAGATAATGAGAAACTTTGCCTTTACACCACAGCGAAGTTTCCCTGTCAGCTTCTTCATTCAGCTGTCTGCACACTGTCCTCAGCAGGTGCATTTATGTCAGCGGTCTGTATGCTGACATCATCGTTGAGCACCTTTCTGACTGCGTAAGCGTCCTGTACCAGCTTACTTGCAGTTTCAGCGATAACGTGCAGTCTTTCCATCTCCTTCTGCGATACCTCAGACTTTTCAGCCTTAAGGTCGTTCAGGTTATCGAGAGTTTCCTGTGTATCTCTCAGGATTATCTCGGTTTCTTCTTCTATCTTGCTCTTTATGCTGTCAAACGAAGAGAATACCTGACGTCTTACAGTTTCGGTGAAGTCGTTGTTCAGCTTCATCTCGTGGAACTGCTTCTTGACGTTAGCCTTGAAATTGGTCTTGTACTTATCTATCCTCTCCTTGACCAGCACCTTTTCTATGGCGAAATTAGCGGTGAACGAGCCTGCGATGCCAGCAAAAGCCATCATCACCAGCATAACGGGCAGAAGTCCCGTAGAAAGCCCGAAGAACGAGCCGAAGAATGCAGCCGCATAGTAGGTCGCATAGAAACCTGCCAGACCTGTTGCACCGCCCAGCAGTGCGCCCTTAGCGCCCGACTCTCTGAAGCCCATGTAAACGCCGCCGACACCCCACATGCCTGTTGCCGCGCCGATGACCTTATCCAGTGTACCGCCGTTCTGCGACAATCTGTCAGATACCGAGAACATTTTCTGTATCTCCTCAACGCTTTCAAAGAACTCGTCCTCGAAAGCCTGCAATCTTTCAGTTTCGCCGCTGACAGCGCTGTTTATGCTGTTCTGTATCTGCTCGCAGATTATCTGCGCTCTCGCTTCCATGCTCTCCTTTATCTTCTCGGTGAGCTTTGAGCTTACCAGCTTTAGCCTGTCCTTCTTGAAATCCTCAGAGGACATCTGGAAATTGTCGATAACTTCCATAGCGGCTTCCTCGATATTGCTCCAATAGCTGTCCAGCACAGGGCGCAGGTCTTCAAAGACCTTGTTAGCCGCATCATTTATCTTGACGAATTCCTGACGTTTCAGGTTTCTTATCTCGTCTATCTCCTTGATGGCGGCATCGTACTTCTCCATGAACTCGTCATTCGCCATCATCAGGGCATTCTCCTGCATTACTACCGAACGCAGTATCTCAGTGCCCGAATTTGTTATCTTATTTGCAAGTATCTGCAAGGTGATGACACCGCGTTCCTGCGTCAGCAGAGTTTCCAGCGCCTTCTCGAACTCAGGGAAGTTCGACTCTTCCAGCAATTCCTGACTGCCGATAGTCTTTGCGGTCAGGGCGCGCTTCGCGTACACGCCTATTACTCTGGGCGTGCCTATCTTACGCTTGTAAACGGCGAACTCCTTGCTGTCTTCGCCCATTACCTTTTTAGCCTTTTCCATCACGTACTTGCCTATACGTGTGCGGACGGTTTCAACTATCTTTGTTTCATCTTCCTGTGTGAAAGTACCGAAGCAGTTTACCACAAAGATTATCCTGCCCACATCGGAGGTCAGCATCTTCTTTTCAAGGAACTCTTTCTCGAACTGTGAGAAAGGCGAATTCGCGCTGATAACGAAAACAGCCGCGTCTATCTTTGGTATTATCGACATGGTGACATTAGTCATCTGGTCATCATCGTTAAGACCTGGAGTGTCGATTATATCAACGTTATTGCGGCAGAACTCGGTATCATAGTAGACGGTGGCTTCCTTTACAGTTTCCGCCTTGCGCTCACTCTCGCTGGTCAGTTTGGTGACATATTCTTCCAGCCTGTCGATATCGACCCTCTCGGAATCGCCGTTCTTATACTCCACCTGCACATAAGGTTCGGTGCTGTATGTAACGCGGTTGAGGGTGGCGGTAGCAGGCAGAACATCTGCGGGCAGTACTTCCTGACCCAGCAGTGCATTTATCAGCGTACTTTTGCCGCGCTTGAACTCACCCACTATAGCGACCTCAAAATGCTCGTCCTTAGCTTTTTCGAGAGTTTCCCTGATAGACTCGGCGGTGTTGACCAGTGCTATCTCCTCGCTGAGCTTAAGAAGCTCCTGCAGATCGGCAGTAAGGTTCCCGACAGTTTCCTTATAACCCGCATAGCTTCCGTAATTGATCTGCTTTTCCATGCAAAGACCTCCGTTTTAAAAATTTCCTTGATCTTTTGACCCGAACTATATCCCGTCCGCCATTACCGCAAGCGGACATCTTGTCAAACATTATATCAACTTAAATTATAACATAAAAAAGGCGCATAAGTCAATGCTTTGACTTACACGCCGCCCAAGTATCACGCTTTTGCACAAAAGCCCATATGGATTTTATGGCACTTTGACTAACATTCAGCACTATTTTTCGGACAATTACCGACAGCCGCCCGCGCTTTGCGCACCACAAGCACATACAATGCAGTGCCGACCAGCCGGAAGCCGTTAAAAAACGCCAGCGCTTGCAGATCAAACAGTGCGAACGCTGTCAGGAGGAAATACACCACACACTAAACAAAAACGCCCTCTCCTTGCGAAGAGGGCGAAATATTCATATAGGGAAGCTATCAGTTTACAACAGCCTTCTCGGTCTCCTTGTCGAAGATGTGTATTCTGTTAGGATCAAGAGCTACCTGTATCTCATCCTGAGGTCTTGCAGTAGATCTTGGCGATACTCTTGCAGTCAGGTTGATGCCTTCGCAGGTCAGATACAGATAAGTTTCAGCACCCATCATTTCGGTTACTTCAACAGTAGCGTTGATGATACCTGTCTTAGCAGCAGAAATGAACATCTCTTCATCGTGTATGCACTCAGGTCTTACACCCAGAACAACTTCCTGATTTACCAGTGGCTCAAGTGCCTCAGGATCAGCCTTGCTCTCAGGAACTTCGACCTCGTACTTAACGCCCCTAGCAGTCTTGGTGTCTTCAGAACCGAATTCAACAACATACTTGCCATCTCTCTTCAGCAGCTTAGCATCGATGAAGTTCATCTGAGGTGAGCCGATGAAGCCTGCAACGAACTGGTTAACTGGGTTGTTGTACAGGTTGGTAGGTGTATCTATCTGCTGGATATAACCGTCCTTCATAACTACGATACGGTCGCCCATTGTCATAGCCTCAGTCTGGTCATGTGTTACGTAGATGAATGTAGTACCCAGCTTCTTGTGCAGCTTGGAGATCTCGGTTCTCATCTGTGCTCTCAGCTTAGCGTCCAGGTTTGACAGAGGCTCGTCAAGCAGGAATACCTGAGGGTTACGAACGATAGCACGACCCAGAGCAACACGCTGACGCTGACCACCTGACAGAGCCTTAGGCTTTCTGTCCAGCAGGTGAGAGATATCCAGTATACGAGCTGCCTCTTCGACCTTTCTTGCGATCTCGTCCTTTGGAACTTTTCTCAGTTTCAGACCGAATGCCATGTTCTCAAATACAGTCATGTGAGGATACAGAGCGTAGTTCTGGAAAACCATTGCGATATCTCTGTCCTTAGGAGCGACATCGTTTACCAGTCTGTCGCCGATGTACAGTTCACCTTCGCTGATCTCTTCCAGACCTGCGATCATTCTCAGTGTAGTAGACTTACCGCAGCCCGAAGGACCTACGAGGATTATGAATTCCTTATCCTTGATCTCGATGTTGAAGTCGGAAACAGCGATAACACCGCCGGCATACTTCTTATAAATTTCTCTTAATGATACGCTTGCCATTAAAAAGAACCTCCCTATTGAATATTTCCTTACTCAGGCATGGCCACACTTATGCCCGAATTTAGTACACATATATCATAACAAATTTTCATCAGAGCCGCAAGAGTTTTTTTAACTAAACTTTATCGTATTACTTTATGTATATTAACGAAAATACACTAACCGCAGTCAGAATTTTCCAATTTTAGTTTTTGCCTGCCAATAATTTTTCAACATCTTTGTGCAGTATCTCCAAACACTTTCCGCTCGCTAACTCCCCATTCAAGGGCATTTCACCGATGGCGGTGCGCTTGAGATACACCACCTTGTTACCCAGTTCAGCGAACATTCGTTTGACCTGATGGAACTTACCCTCATGCAGTATGAGGGTACATTCGCAATCGTTTTCGTCACTGCCCGAAAATTGCGCAGGAAGACACTTTTCGTCCTCGCCGCCGTCAAGTCCTTTTATGGTCATGCCTGCCGCCATTATATCGGCATATTCGGGCTGATAAGGCTTTTCCAGTCTGACAAAGTAGGTCTTTGGCACATGGGTCTTAGGCGAGAGCATACGGTGGCTCAGTTCGCCGTCATCGGTGAGCAGCACGAAGCCCTCAGTATCCTTGTCGAGCCTGCCTGCGGGGAACAGTCCGTTCCTCATAAGTTCGGGCGGCACAAGGTCGAGCACTGTCATGCTGTCGCCCTCTTTAGTCGAGCAGACCACGCCTGCGGGCTTGTTGAGCATGATATAGACATGCTTTTTGTAGACCAGCCTTTCGCCGTTCACGAAAATTTCGTCATCGGTATCAACTTTCGCATCTGAGCGAGCCATCAGCTTGCCGTTGACAGAGATCTTCTTTTTCAGGCAGAGTTTTTTGACATCAGCCCTTGAAACGTCGCTGAATTGTGAAGCGACCAATTTATCAAGCCGCATTATCTCGCCCATAACATCACCTTGCTCTTTCGTCTGCCAGCGCCGCAGTTATTTTACCGTTGGTTTCTTCGACGATGACTAAATCGTAGAACTCGCCCACTCTCGGTGCGGTGCGTTCGGTTTTTACGCTTATTATCTGTTCCTGACCGTTCTGCCTGAAAATACGAAACTGCATTTCGGTGCCGCCGTTTCCGTTATGCCAGCTGGTCAGTTCGGCTTTGACTGTTCTGCCGTTTTTCATCAGTTTGTTGTATTTCGCCCTGCCTTTCAGCGCACTGATAAGCACAGCCCAGCCGCCGACAGCCACTCCGCCGACCAGTGCAATGAACAGGAATTTGAGGGCATTATCGGGCGGGCAGTAGACCTGATAGGGGTCATCGGGCAGCACATAGCCCTCCAGCGTCTGACCGACTGAGGGGTTCTGATTGGCGATACAGTAGGCTTCTATCCACTCACCCTTATCGTTTTTATACTTTACCATGACTTGACTGTTACTGCCTGTTCGGGCGACAGCGGTCACATTCGCACTGACTTTCCTGCCGTTCTCGATATATTCTTCCTCGACGAAAACACCGTGTTTCGCCGCCCATAAAAAGACTGCGGGGATAATGACAGCCATCACAATAAAGATAGCCGCCGCCCCGCCCAGCTTAGGTTTTTTCATTTGTGTTTCTCCTCGAAGTCTGCACTTTGCGTTTACAGCTTGGGACTGCCATTCGGCAGTGTCGGCACAGAGTTTGCCATTCTTATCCTACTTGCGGACTTTTGTTTTGCTCTGCGTAGTCTGCGTCATGGTTTGCTTTTTTTCGCTAAAACGGCTATCTTTCGACCATGCCAATAATTATGAATTGTGAATTATGAATTATGAATTAATAAGGCTTTCCAGATAGGATCTCAGCATTTTTTTGCTGTTATCCCACAGCATCACTGCCGATCCCAGTACCCCCAGTCCCAGAAATACCAGCGCACCCGTATTTGAACCGCCTGCATATGCCCCCAGCGCACAAAGCAGGGTCAGCAGTATATACACCCCGACTGTCACATACGCATATGTCGGCTTGCGGAAACTGCCGCTTAAAGTGCAACCATCACCGTTCTCGGTGATCTTCCCGAAAAAGCCCGTAGAACCGCCGTCACGCTTGCCTGCTTTATGGTAGAACATCATGACTTTATCGCCCTCTATCCTGCCGTAATAGACACTTTCGGTACGGTGCGCGCGCATAAATCTGCCTGTGCTGAGGATATTCATGGAGGGTCTGTATTCCACCATACTGCCCCTCAGTTTTTTTAACAGTTTTTTCTTGTCGAGGTCAGTCTTAATGGTATATTTCTCAGGCATTTTCGCCCTCGTCCTTCTTATCGGGATAATCGGCGGGGTCGAAGACTTTCTCGTTTATCCTTATCTCGCCGCCGCGCTGTGTATTGAAAAGCATGCCGTATATCGTGCCGCATTTGGTACAGCGGAACTGGTGGAAATACTTGCCCATCGTGAATTTCATATCTTCATCGACTATCCTGCCCAGCGGACATGTGGAGTAAGTCATCTCCACATCGCCCGATATCAGCAGACCAACCAGAGAATTAGCGCACAGCAGGTACTCCTGCGGGCTTCTTATCTCGCGCACCATTATATTTTCGCACTGTTCACATCTTGACATGGTTTACTCCTTCCCCAGCAGACCTGCCATCTCTTCCTCAACGCCCTTGAACATTTCGCTTACCAGAGCGTTTGAGAAATTCTCAACAAAGGTGTTATCGAGTTTGATATCGGTCTGTTCGCCGCTTGCCATATTCTTAAGTTTTGCGCAGCCGCTTTCCAGTTCGCTGTCGCCTATAACTATGACGAATTTCGAGCCTATCTTATCGGCGTACTTCATCTGGGGCTTTATACCTCTGCCCATGAGGTCATACTCAACGAAATAGCCTTCATCGCGCAGTTCCATCGCGAGGGACATAGCGCGGTCAGCCGCCGCCTGACCCATAGAAGCGATGTAGAGGTCGCAGGTCTTTGCTTCCATGAAGTCGCAGTTCTGCTGTTCCATAGTCATTATGAGTCTTTCAAGACCCATGCCGAAGCCAAGTGCAGGCACTTGTTTGCCGCTGAGTTCGTTCAGCAGACCGTCATATCTGCCGCCGCCGCATACGGTGCTTTGTGCGCCGATGCCCTCAGCGATGAACTCAAAAACAGTCCTTGTATAGTAATCAAGACCGCGCACGATGCGTGGATTGATATCGAAGTCGATATTCATAAGCGAGAGGTACTTTTGCAGTGCTTTAAAGTGAGCATCGCACTCCTCACAGAGGTAGTCGATTATCAGCGGAGCGTCCTTTGCGATGCCCTGACAGATAGGCGACTTGCAGTCAAGCAGGCGCATGGGGTTCTTTTCGAGTCTGTCCTTGCAGGTATCGCAGAGGGTATCGCGGTGAGGTGTGAAGTACTCGCGCAGAGCTTTCTGGTAATTTGCGCGGCAGGTGGGACAGCCTATCGAGTTGATATTCAGTTTGATATTTTGCAGGCCCACTCTGTCCATAACGCTTTTAGCGAGGGAAATGACATCTGCATCAGCCTTAGCATCGGGCGAACCTACCATTTCACATCCGAACTGGTGGAACTCACGCAGTCTGCCTTTCTGCACGTTCTCGTGGCGGAAGCAGGAAGTTATGTAATAGAGTTTCTGTGGGAATGCTTCATTGAGCAGACCATTTTCAACGACTGCGCGCATAACGCCCGCAGTACCCTCAGGGCGCAGGGTGAAGGTATCATCGCCCGTTGCGGAAACGGTGAACATTTCCTTCTGCACCACATCGGTAGTTTCGCCCACCGAGCGGATAAACAGACCCGTATCCTCGAATGTGGGGACTCTTATCTCCTTAAAGCCGTACTGTTCGGCAGTTTCAGCCGCCAGTTTTTCTACTGTGTGCCATTTATAAGCCTGTGCGGGCAGCATATCAGCTGTACCCTTTGGTCTTTGTATCATTGCCATTTTACTTACCTCCGTAAATTTATCATTGATTTCTTATTATTATCTTTTCTGCCGCATGAACATAGTGCGGCACATTTTTGCCGTTTTGTCCATTTATAGCGATCCAACTGTTTAAATTCACAAAATCCGATCGCAAAAGCTCGGATCTATGGATTTTGTGACTGGATTTTGTCTGAATTTTAAGGCGGAACGCTATAAGATACTTTCCGCGCGGGTCTGTATCGGCGTGGGTCACGCATCCTGATAACAGCCATGCTATGCAGGTGATGGTTTATCATTATCATACTTTGGAACGAGGGACGAACGGTGAGGCAAGCCCCCACCCTGCAATTCGGGAGATGTTTCCCGCTGGTGAGCGATAAAAACGCCGCCGATTTTTCGCTGTTCTTATCCTTTGGAGTGCGCCGCGACCGCCGAAGACGCTACGCTGTTTAACGCCAGCAAAGCTGTCGCGCTGGTGGACGCGGGCAATTCGTCGCACGCACACGGGGAGCGGTGTTCGCGAGAAATGAGTACGCTCTTTTCTTTGCGAATTGCCCGCTTGTTTTTATCGAGGGTCTTGTCCTCTTTCCGTCTTTTGCTTTGTTCGCCCAACTTGTTTTGCTTGTTGCGTTTCTTTCTGCTTCCCCGATTGAGGGGCGCTGCCCCTCAAACTCCCCGCAAGCCCTCTGGCGGCGGGCTTGACCGACCGCTTTGACTCGCGCACAGCTTGTTGTGCTTACTTAGCTTTATTGGGCGGCACAGCATTCTCCCGCCCACGCCAGTAATTATGAATTATGAATTATGAATTATAAAATGCCTGCTCTTATATAATAACGTAATTTTCCCCATTCGTCAAGTACTGTCCGCCTGCCTTTGTCAGTTTTGTACCAATTTTCTTTCGTGGCTGAACCCTTTTGCACAGGACATGAAATAAACTCATACTGCGGCAGTATCTTTTCAGCTGTAAGGAGCGCTCTGCGCATATGGTATGCGGTGGTCACAAGTATTATCCTACCGCCATCAGGCAGAACTTCCCTCAGCAGATTTTCTGAACAGCTGAAATTCTCAGCCGTATTCATTGAGCATTTTTCCAAAAGGATATCCCTCTCACTGACCCCCAGCGATATCGCCGCCGTTTCCATCGAAAGCCACTCAGCCATTTCCCCAAGCGCAGTTTTCTGCACTTTTCCGCCGCTGAAAAGCATCATGGGCGCTCTGCCGCTTTTATAGAGCCGAACAGCTTCGGGTACTCGGTATTCACAGGCTTTTCGGCTTCCGAGAACCATTATGAGGTCTGCCGCACTGCCGTCATAATCAAGCCCGTCATACAGCAGGCGATGAATGTTTTCATCGGTGGGATCATATGAAAGAAGTTCAGATATCAGCACAGTAATTCTCCTTTCCGCCTAATTTCTTCAACAAACAAAAAGCCGACAAACACGCGGTCTGTCGGCGTATCTTCAGAAATTTGCCCATAGCAAAGCAAGCCTTACGGCTGTAAAGCTAAAAATCGTCAGTTAGGCGTAGTCGGATTGACGATATCGCGCCAGTCGAGGTCGCCTCTCTCCAGCGAGTGTATGAGCGCCTCAGCTGTAGCTATATTTGTAGCCACAGGTATGTTGTGTACATCGCAGAGCCTCAGCAGGTTCATCTCGTTAGGCTCATGCGGCTTGGCGGAAATAGGGTCACGGAAAAACAGCAGCAGGTCGATCTCGTTGCAGGATATCCTTGCCGCGATCTGCTGATCGCCGCCCTGCGAGCCGCCCATGTAGCGCTGTATAGTAAGCCCGGTCGCTTCTGCCACTATCTTGCCTGTAGTACCTGTAGCGCAAAGCCTGTGCTTGCTGAGTATACCGCAGTAAGCTATACAAAACTGTACCATAAGTTCCTTCTTGGTATCGTGTGCGATAAGTGCAATATTCAAAGTTGTTCCCCCCGGTTCATTATTATTCCGTCAAACTCACATCTTGATCTGGATCGGTATGTGCTCACCTTTTATTCTTCTCGATATAGCCGAGAATGCCACAAAGCCCATCGAACTTGATGACAGCGGCGCACCCTTGCCTGTTGCCAGCGGTATCGCTGAATCTTCGGGGATAACGCCCAACAGCTGTACACCTACAGTATCGATTATCGCATCGAGGTCATCCATATCTTCAAACTCGAATATCCTCTTGCTTGCCTTGTTGATGATAAGCCTCTGTTTCTGGTTGCCCCGCTTGTAAAACTCGTCAGACATCATCTGCGCATCTCTTACACATACGGGGTCAGGTGTAGTAACTATCAGTATCAGGTCGGAATTTGTTACTATATCAAATACCGAGCCGTTGATACCTGCTGAGGTATCGATAAGTATATAATCGAAATACTTACGCATCTCACTGGTTATCCTCTCGATATCCTCAGCCTTAAGCTGTACGAACGGGTCAGACGGTGCGCACAGCACACTCAGGTTATTAGCCAGCTTGACCGTTGTCGTCGCTTTATAAACATCGCAGGTTCCTTCAAGTACATCACCGAGATCATAGGTGATGTTGCCCTGCATGCCAAGCATTATGTCCATACATCTCAGACCGAAGTCCAGTTCGATTATCAGCGTTCTGTTGCCCTGCTTCGCAAGCGCATATCCAAGACAGGCACTGATGGAAGACTTACCCGTTCCACCTTTACCCGATGTAACTGCGATTATCTTAGACATTGATCCATTACTCCTTTCATAACTGCGGCACTGACTTTTATGCCGCCTGCATGATCTCCACCTTTGGTCAAATCATTTTGCCAAATCATTATTTTATCTGCCGACACCTCTCCAAAAGTGCAGGTTAAGAAAAACGCAACCAAAGCAGTGGTACCTAATATATATTTTACCACATATTTTAGAATTGTCAAAGCAATTCGCTTAAAAAACCGTAAAATCGTGATTTCACATTAAGCACCCTATAATTTTTTAGCTATCTTGCACAACTTTTTACTGCCGTTCAGGTGGTCATTTCCATTCTTCTGACACATTAACATTTCCTTAATTTTCCTGCTAACACAAGTTCAAGCACTGCATTTACATAATTCATATCAAAAAGTTCAGAAAAACTCTTCAAAACTGAATTCGCAGAACATTTTAGCTTTTGGAACATTATTGACATTCAGTTCATTTGCATATATCTTGTCCTGTCTGCATACTATTAAGCAAACACATTTTCAGGAGGTATCCGCCATGTTCATACGCACAGTCAAGATAAAAAAGCCGAAGGTCATGCTGACAGTCCTGCTTGTTATTATATGTATCGGGCTTGCCGCCGTGTTCATTTTCGGGCTGAAGAGCCACACAAAACAGCGCATGCTCGACAGCGAGCCGAAGCGTCAGGCATTTTTAAGCGAGATGGGCTGGGAAGTCCCCGAAAAATTCGATGAAGTCAAAACAGTACTTATCCCCGAAGAGTGGGGCGAAGTTTACCTTGAATACAACAAACTGCAAAAAAAGCAGGGTTTTGACCTGACCAAATACAAGGGCATGCAGGTACAGGTCTACAGCTACCGTGTAATGAACTATCCTTCCCATGAAAACGAGGACTGCATTCTATGCCACCTTATGGTCTGTGATGGTCGGCTTATCGGCGGCGATGTCTGCTCTACCGCCTCTGACGGTTTCATGCAGGGGATTCGTTCTAATTCATAATTCATAATTCATAATTATTGGCAGGCATTCGGGCTTTGCTGTAACTATCACATTGCTTTCATATATCTTTTTTCTCCCACAAAAAGTGCGCTCGCGGAAAATTCCGTGAGCGCACGTTTTTTTTTGACTGCTTCAAACTGCCGACAAACACACGAAACCTGCGTTCATGTCAACAATTATGAATTACTTAGTCAGTCCCCAGATGTCCTTAGCGTACTCTTCAACAGCGCGGTCTGCTGAGAAGATGCCTGCACCTGCGATGTTTGCTCTACCGCCTCTGACGGTTTCATGCAGGGACTTCGGGCAAATTCATAATTATTGGCAGGCATTCGGGCTTTGATGTTTTAACCCTCACATTGCTTTCATATATCTTTTTTCTCCCACAAAAAGTGCGCTCACGAAAAATTCCGTGAGCGCACGATTTTTTTATTTGACTGCTTCAAACTGCCGACAAACACACGAAACCTGCGTTCATGTCAACAATTATGAATTACTTAGTCAGTCCCCAGATGTCTTTAGCGTACTCTTCAACAGCGCGGTCTGCCGAGAAGATGCCTGCACCTGCGATGTTTGCAAGGCTCATCCTCTGCCATTTCAGCTTGTCGGAATAGCACTCTGAAGCGTACTTCTGAGCCTTCTGATAGCTGTCGAAATCCTTAAGTGCCATGTAGGTATCGGTGTTCTTAAGGGTGTCGGCTATCTCAGGGAACTGTACGCCGTTAACGCCGTACTGAATGGTGTCGATAGCCTGCTTTACAACAGGATTGCTGTTGTAGATGTCGATAGGTCTGTAGCTTGCCTTGCATGCGTTGACTTCATCAACGTTCATACCGAAGATGATGATGTTGTCATCGCCCACCTGCTCGTGTATCTCGACATTAGCACCGTCCATAGTGCCCAGTGTCACAGCGCCGTTTATCATCAGCTTCATGTTGCCTGTGCCGCTCGCCTCAGTACCCGCAAGTGAGATCTGCTCGGAGATATCAGCCGCAGGCATAAGTATCTCGGACAGCGAAACATTATAGTCTTCAAGGAAGATAACATTCAGCTTTTCTCTCAGCTTGTCGTTCTTCTTAAGTTCTTCCGATATGTTCCAGATCAGCTTGATTATCTGCTTAGCCATATAGTAGCCCGGTGCCGCTTTTGCCGCAAAGATATAGGTCTTGGGCACGAAAGGAGCGTCGGGGTTGTTTTTGAGGTAGTTGTACTGTGCGATGATGTTCAGCGCGTTCAGCTGTTGACGCTTGTATTCGTGCAGACGCTTTACCTGTACATCAAAGATGGACTCGGTATTCAGCACAGTGCCGTACTGGTTCTTGACATATTTTGCAAATTTCTGCTTGTTCTCAGCCTTGATGTCAGCCAGTCTGTTCAGCACTTCTTCGTCGTTTTTGAAGACTGCCAGCTTGCTCAGTTCAGCGGCATTTTTCAGGAAACCGTCGCCTATCTTTTCTCTCAGCAGTTCGGTCAGACCTTCATTTGACTGATACAGCCATCTTCTGTATGCGATACCGTTGGTAACGTTCTTGAACTTGGTGGGAGTATCCAGATACTCGTCCTTGAATGTTTCCCTCTTGATTATCTCGGAGTGTATCTTTGCAACGCCGTTTACGCTGTGCGAAGCGTGAACGCACAGTGTAGCCATCTTGACCTTGTTGTTCTCAACGATTGACATGTGAGAAACCTTGCCTTCGTCCTTGTATCTCTCCCAAAGGTCGCGGCAGTATCTTTCGTTTATCTCGATGATTATGGAGAAAATTCTGGGGCAAACGCTCTTGAGCAGGTTGCAGTCCCACTTTTCCAGCGCTTCGGGCATAACGATGTGGTTTGTGTATGCGAAAGTATTGGTAACGATATGCCACGACTTATCCCAGCTGTAACCGCAGTCATCAAGCAGGATACGCATCAGTTCGGGTATAGCGAGGGTGGGGTGGGTATCGTTGATGTGTATAGCGACCTTCTCGTGCAGGTTATCCAGTGTGCCGTAAACCGACATATGCTGGTTTACTATATCACCGATGGAAGCCGCACAGAGGAAATACTGCTGTCTGAGTCTGAGGCTCTTGCCCTCAGCGTGGTTATCATTGGGGTAAAGCACCTTAGTGATAGCCTGCGACATGATATTCTTGCTGAGTGCCTTAGCGTAGTCGCCCTTATTGAAGAAAGGCATATCGAAAGAAGCCATCTCAGCCTTCCACAGTCTGAGCTTTGAAACAGCCTCACTGCCGTAGCCCGAAACGAACAGGTCATAAGGCACAGCCATAACAGATGTGTAGTTCTCGTGAGTTACACAGTGGTACTGATTATCCCAGTACTCTTTCAGTTCACCGTCAAAGCGGACTTCGATAGCCTTTGTAGGTACGGGCACCAGCCATACAGAACCGCCCGGCAGCCAGTTATCGGGGAGTTCGGTCTGCCAGCCGTCCTCCAGTTTCTGCTTGAAAATACCGTACTCATAGCAGATGGAGTAGCCTGTTGCATGGTAGCCGTCAGCAGCCAGCGCATCGAGGTAGCATGCAGCCAGTCTGCCCAGACCGCCGTTGCCCAGACCTGCATCAGGTTCCTGCTCGTATATGCCGTTGATGGATATGCCGAGATCTTTCAGCATTTCCTTAGCCTGCACGTTCATTTCCAGATTGTACAGTGAAGTTTTCAGCGACCTGCCCATCAGGAATTCCATAGAGAGGTAATAGACCTTCTTTTTACCTGCCGACTGTGTATTTACAGTGAACTTTCTTCTCTTCTTTTTCAGTATGCCGACAACTATCTTAGACAGTGCTTCATACACCTTTTTGTCGTCTGCTTCATCGGGGGTAGTCTGAAAATCGTTATGCAGTATCTCGATGAACTGCTTTTTCAGCTCCTCTTTGGAAATTGTCTTTTCCGCATTCTTTGCCATCGTATCATTCCTCCTGATTTCCTCTTGGCAGCCCGCACATGAACCCAATTCCCTCGCAAAGCTGCTCTATGCTACAGACAGCGCCGCAAAAAAACACGGCATCGCCTGATAACTATCTTATTAATTATAACACACTTCCGAAATAATTGCAAGGTAAATAAGTGCATTGTTATTAAATTTGTATGAATTGTGCATAAATATATCCCGCTTTGGTTTATTGTTTTATTATATGCCATATCGCATGAAAAGTCAAGAGCAAATTTCAAACGTTTTCGCTTTTGAAAAGCCCGATGTTTCGGATATTTCGCACAAAGCACGCCGACATATCACACAATTACAGCGATCCGCCTTAAAATTCAGACAAGATACGGTCACAAAACCTATATATCGAAGTTT
The DNA here is from genome assembly GCF_000178155.2 of Hominimerdicola alba 8. GTDB lineage: Bacteria > Bacillota > Clostridia > Oscillospirales > Ruminococcaceae > Hominimerdicola > Hominimerdicola alba_C. Next base: position 19,775 of record NZ_ADKM02000128.1, on the reverse strand, counting down.
TCGCAACCGTATCTTGTGAATTTAAAAAGTTGTATCGCTATAGATATATGAAACCATTTTGCCCGATTTTTCGGGAAATAACCGCAAAAAAACTCCCCTGTCAGGCAGAGGAGTTCAAACATTACAGGTTTTCAAGCACAAAAACGTAGGTGAGCATCACGCCGTTATCCCTGACGGACACCTGTTTTTCAAGGGCTTTGGTCTTCATATTTTTAGCCCAGTCTTTCTGAGTCGCAAGGGTAACGCCTGTACCTTCAGCCCAGCTTCTTATGAAGCCGTTGCAGGCGGTCTTTGCAAAAGGCAGAGCCTGCGCCTCGAATACACCGTCAGCGCCCGCCGCCTTGACTATCTCAGGCTCGCCGAACTCGGTCACAGAGAGTTTTCTTTTTACTGTCAGTTTGAAATTCATGGTGATTCCTCCTTTAATTATTTTCGCTTTTATTATTATTTTTTTGTGTACCGTTGTCATTGGGGCATGTTCCCGCCGCCGATGACCGCTTTGCCGTTCTGACGTTGTATATTGCTGTCAGAGGGTAGGGTGGGAGCTTGCTCCCGCCGTGCGATAGGCTTTGTGTGCATCTTATCTGCTTTGCGCACTTGCGTGATGGGGCTGGCAGTACTCTTTTTATGGGGGTGTTCCCCGCCCACCCACCCGCGTATTTTTGTGCCTTGAAATATTGACACTCTATCGCGGGGGACTGCCACGCGACTGTGTCGGCGTGTACGACCGCCGAAGGCGCTTCGCTGTTTAACGCCAGCAAAGCTGTCGCGCTAATATCACGCGGGCAATTCGCGCCCGCACACGGGGAGCGGTATTCGCGGAAAATGAGTACGCTCTTTTCTTTGCGAATTGCCCGCTTTTGGTTTGCTGAGGTCTTTTTTTTTGACCTCTTTCCGTCGGGAGAATTGTTCGCCCAACTTGTTTTGTTTGTCGCTTTTTGTCTGCTTCCCCAATTGAGGGGCGCTGCCCCTCAAACTCCCCGCAAGCCCTCTGGCGGCGGGCTTGACCGACCGCTTTGACTCGCGCACAGCTTGTTGTACTTACTTAGCTTTATTGGGCGGCACAGCATTCTCCCGCCCACGCCAGTAATTATGAATTATGAATTATGAATTAGATCATCAACTATTGCACTCGCAATTACAAGTCCCGCCGCTGACGGCACGAAAGACAATGAACCCGGCACTGCCCGTCTGCCGATCACAGGTTCTTCGGAAGCGCCCTGAGGTTTTATCGGCGGTTCTTCCGAATAGACTACTTTAAGTTTCTTAACACCGCGTTTCTTAAGTTCATAACGCATGACTTTCGCCAGCGGACACCCCTTAGTCTTATAGATGTCTGCGACTTTAAATCCCGTAGGATCCAGCTTATTGCCTGCCCCCATCGCAGAGATAACAGGCGTGCCCGCCTTCTGTGAACGCATTATCATCTCTATTTTGCCTGTCACGGTATCGATGGCATCAACAACATAGTCATACTCGCCAAAATCGAACAAGTCTGCGGTATCGGGCATGAAAAAGCAGTTATGCACATTGACTTTTATTGATGGGTCGATATCATGCACTCTTTCAGCGGCGACTTCTGTTTTCAGCCGACCGATGGTACTGTGCAGAGCGATTATCTGGCGGTTCAGGTTAGTCAGGCTGACTGTATCGTTATCAATAAGGTCGAGTTCGCCCACGCCGCATCTTGCCAGTGCTTCGACCACATAACCGCCGACACCGCCCACGCCGAAAACTGCCACTCGGCTGTTTCTGAGTTTATCCATAGCTTCGCGTCCCAGCAGAAGTTCGGTACGCGCATACTGATTTTCCATATTGAGCCTTTCTGTCGGTCTTACCTTTTTGGCAGACCGTTTTCTTCTTCATATTCAACTACTTCTTCATCAGTCAGATTATAGTCTTTGCTGAAATCATGTTCGATGAGGTCGCGCTTAGTCTCGATGGGAGTATCGTCCTCAACACCTTCGGTGGCATCGGGAACAAACACCGTTCTGACTGTGCTTAAGATTATGCGCAGGTCTTCTCTGACAGACTGGTGTTCGATATACATAAGGTCGAGTTTCAGCTTATCATATGGGGTAGTATTGTACTTGCCCATTATCTGCGCATAGCCTGTCAGACCCGCCTTTACTTTCAGCCTGTACTTGAATTCGGGCATAGTAAGTTCATATTTCTCGGCAAGTTCGGGTCTTTCGGGACGGGGTCCAACAAATGACATATCGCCCTTAAGGATATTTATCAGCTGGGGCAGTTCATCGAAGCGTATTTTTCTGATGACCTTGCCAACAGGAGTGATACGTTCATCGTTCTCGGCGGCAAGTCTTGCGCCGCCTTTTTCGGCATCGGTGACCATACTGCGGAATTTGAGCACTTTGAATTTACGACCGCCTGTAGTCAGTCTGACCTGTGAATACAGCACAGGTCCGCCGTCATAAAGTTTGATTATCATGGCGGTTATCAGCATGAACGGAAGAGCGGCAAACAGCATAACGCCTGCAAGCAGTATATCAAAAAAGCGCTTCATCATGCGCTGCTCGAATTTCAGACCGTCATTTCTCGACAGCAGCAGCGGCGTATCGAAGAGGTGGAAATCGTCCGCCCCGCGAATGATTATATCGGAAAGTTTCGGGTTGATATAGGTCCTGATAGAATGCTCAAAGCAGAACTTCACCAGTTTGCTTCTGAGGTCACCGGGTATATCGGTGATGATAACGCCTTCGTATCTGAGTATGCGGCGTTCTATCTCTTCAAGGCTCTCCTCACAGCTGACAGCGGCGCAGATACTATATTTATCGGTACGCTGAGCCATTTTATTGACGAGGTATTTCGCATTTGAGTTGCCGTAGACTATCAGCAGTTTACGCGGCGGGTACATTTTGGTATATATTAGAGTGAAAGCGTAGCTCCAGGGCAAAGAAAAGACAAGCTGTATGCCTGCCAGCACGAACATGGGCTTAAGGTCCATACGGTTACGCCCGATGAGTGCTATAAGCACCATTTCGGCGGCATTACTGCCTATAATGCCGAGCACCTGCGAGCCAAAAAGTCCCATAAACTTAGAGTAGCCCAGTCTGAACCCGTTGAACAGACTGGTGACGGTGGTATACATGATGCCGTATATCCCCACCATGAGCAGGTTGCCGTAATGCCAGAACGGGTCGTGCATAGTGCTGTTATAGTAGTTATACCACACATGCGAAAAGCCCATCATAAAGAAAAAGATAATGATAAGTGCTGCAACAAAATTGAGCAGTCTTTTATACTGCTCACGGTTTTTAGTAATTATTGACAATAACATAACACCCTTTACGGTTTGATACAAATTCTCCTGTAATATCACATTATACCATACTTTACGCGATTATTCAAGTATCTGCCCTTTTTTTCAGACTTTTTTCACAGTTTTGGTCACAACATTCCGAAAGAGTTACAGCGCTCTGCAAAAAAACGCCCGCGTTATTTCGGCGGACGTTTTATGCTTTATATTTTTTTCGCGGTACTTTATCACAAGGAAGTGCGGGGGCAGTTGTCGGGAGCAAGCTCCCGACATTAGATAAACTTTGTGTGCATCTTATCTGCTTTGCGCACTTGCATGATGGGGCTGGCAGTACTCTTTTTATGGGGGTGTTCCCCGCCCGCCCACCCGCGTATTTTTGTGCCTTGAAATATTGACACTCTATCGCGGGGGACTGCGCCACGCGACTGTGTCGGCGTGTCGACCGCCGAAAACGCTATCGCTGTTCGGCTAATATCAAGCGGGCAATTCGCCGCACGCACATTGGGAGCGGTGTTCAACTGAATTGTTTACGCTCTATTCTTAGCGAATTGCCCGCTTGTTTTTATCGAGGGTCTTGTCCTCTTTCCGTCTTTTGCTTTGTTCGCCCAAATAGATAGCACGTATCGTTGCTTTGCCGTTCCCCGATGCGAGAGGCTCTGCCCCTCGCGCTCCCTGCAAGCCTGCTGGCGCGAGGCTTGACCGCGCGCTTTGGTTCGCGCACAGCTTGTTGTGCTTTCTCAGCTTTGTTGGGCGGCAAAGTGTCCGCCGAAACAGCCCGCTTTCGCCCCTGCCAATAATTATGAATTATGAATTATGAATTATGAATTATCCACGCTTCTTCCGCAGAATTCTGCCATCGCTCTGATCTTGTCCATCGTCTTTGAGAAAGCGGCAGGTGTCAATGACTGCGCACCATCGCTCCACGCATGCTCAGGGTCTATATGGACTTCTATTTCCAAAGCGTGCGCCCCCACTGCTATCGCACCCAATGCACAAGGTTCGATAAGTGATGCGATACCCGTTGCATGGCTGGGGTCAACGGTTATAGGCAGATGTGTTTTCTGTTTAAGCAGCGGAACAGCCGCCAAGTCCAGTACATTTCTTGTAGCTGTTTCAAAGGTACGTATACCTCTCTCGCACAGTATGACCTGATCGTTGCCCTCACTCATGATGTATTCAGCCGACATCAGAAGTTCCTGCAAAGTACCCGAAAGACCGCGTTTGAGCAGTATAGGCTTCTTAAGACGACCCAGTGCTTTCAGCAGTGTGAAGTTCTGGGAATTTCTTGCACCGACCTGGATAACATCAACATCATCGAACAAGTCAATATCCGAAACGTCCATGATCTCGGTGACGATGGGCAGACCAGTTTCAGCGCGGGCTTTTTTCAGTATCTCGATCCCCTCTTTGCCAAGACCCTGAAATGCGTAAGGAGAAGTTCTGGGCTTGAACGCGCCGCCGCGAAGCATTGTCGCGCCTGCTTCTTTAACAGCGATGGCAGTCTTTATGGTCTGCTCTTCGGTTTCCACCGAGCATGGACCCGCGATGACCTGCAAGCGGTCACCGCCCAGCTTTCTGCCGCGTACATCGATGACGGTATCCAGCGGGTGGAAACGGCGGTTAGCGTTTTTATAGGGTTCCTGCACACGCTTGACGGTTTCGACTATCTCTTTAGCCTGCACCGACTCGATATCAACGCTGGTGGTATCTCCGATAAGACCGATTATCTTCGAGTGAACGCCCTCCACCAGATTTGACTTCACATCGAACCTTGTCAGCCACCCGATAAGTTCATCGATCTGTGTTTTGCTTGCGCCGTCTTTCAATACGATTACCATTTTTCATTCCTCCTGTAATATTTTGGAAATTTATTGAAATTTATGTCAGAATTTCTGCATAAAAATAACTGTGCCCTCGCAATACGAAAGCACAGTCTGTAAACTTATGGAAAATATACATAACCTATATGCGCTGATTTTCCGTTTGTTTTGCTTTCATACTACGACCAAAACGCTCTGAGCAAAAAAATCGCTCAAAGCTGGTAAAGTATGTAAAGACAGTATTAACGGTCAGCATCATACAAGGTTTCCTTTCGTCATTTATCAGCATCGAGTTTATCCGATGCCATCACAAGCCTGTCGCACAGGCGGTTGGGAAGATTTTCGTTAGCCAAAAATGCGGTTATCTGCGCCTTTGTCTGACCTGTCACAGCATGTACAGCTTCAAGCTGATTACTGCCATTGCAAGTCACACCGATGACCACATTATACTTACCCACATGTGGGTCTTTCGAGTTATCGAACAGGAAAGCAACGAAATTATCACTTCCGATGATCGGCAGGTTGAAGTTCAGCGCATTATCAGCGGGACCGACCTCAGGGAGTTTATCCTGCACATCGGCACGCATATCAGCAATGACTTTTGCCAGCGCCTTTTTAAATTTCACTTTATTTTCGTTAAGCATGCACTCAGCCCACCTTCCAAAATCTACAAATAATTATACGACACTAACGCCCTCATGTCAAGAGCACAAGGTCTGATTTAACACTTTTTTAACATCTCACTGCTTATCGAAGTAATCCTTACCGCGAGCGGGATTGAAATAGGTTCGCAGGTAGCCGTCTTTTGACACCACCACGAACTCGTTGGTTTCCTCGATATAGTAGACATCGTCGCCGTCCTCTTTCTCGGTCTTATGGAGTGCGGCAGGGTCATTGACCACATCGGAAGCCGCTTTGCGGTAATCATCGGCGTTGTCAAAGCCCATCTCTATGCCGTGTTTCTCATAATGCTGGTCGCGGAGGTTTTTCGTCCTGAACCAGTATTCAACATACTCGCCCTGTGAACTTTCGGGGGCGGCAGTTGTGGTCGTTGTGGCAGACTTCTTCGACTTTTCAGCAGTAGTTTCCGCCGCAGAACTTTCTTCTGTCGGGGCAGAAGATCCCGTCGTTTCAGCTGTAGAACTTTCAGCTGTAGAACTTTCCTCAGTGATTATAAGATCATACATCGACTCTTCCTCAGGCGGCAGACTTCTTGCGCCGCAGGCAGTCAGCCCGAAAATCACTGTAAGCACCGTCAGCAGACAGAGTATCACTTTTTTCATCAAAGCACCTCCCACATAATTATACACTAAAGCCGCAGTATTGTCAACAAAAAACGGCAGAGCCGTAAAGACTCCGCCGTTATATGCTTATAAATTTGACTTCTAGCAGTCGCTCAAATTACTTTCTCTTCTTGGAGATAACAACCAGAGCAGCAGCAGATGCAGCCAGAGCTACAGCAGCGGTAGAAGCAGCACCGGTGTTGGTGTTAGAAGTAGTGTTGTTAGTAGCTGCCTTAGAGCTGGAAGATGCAGAAGAAGTAGAAGAAGCAGAAGAAGTTGAAGAGGTAGAAGAAACCTCAGAATTGCTGCTTACAGGCTCTGCAACAGACTCAGAAGAAGACTCGCTGTCAGAAGAAACAGGCTCAGCTGCGGAAGACTCTTCAGCCTTTACAGTTACAGAACCGTCAACAACAGTGATAGCAGCTGGTACGTCAACATCATAGTTTACGATACCACCAGCGGTGTTCTTAGCAGAAGAAGTAGTTACAGAAACAGTAGCGCCCTCCTCAGCAGGAGCCTTAACAGTCAGAGTACCGATAACAGTACCAGCAGGAACAACGTCAGACTCATTCTTGAAGTTGGAATCGTAAGCTACGATCTGATAATCCTCGTTGTCAGGGAAATCGATCTTGTCCTGCTCGCTCATAACACCCTTGTAGCCCCAGTCATCGAAGCCCAGGCTCTGGATAGCAGCCTCATCAAAAGTGAAGCCGGTGATCTCGCCGCCGTCAGCAACGAAAGCGAACTGAATGGTGTCAACAGCAACGTCAGCAGTCAGAACTACGTCAAAAGTAGCTTCAGCCTCAGGAGCAACAGTAGCAGACTGTGCCTTGATCTCCAGAGTAGCCTTAACATCGCCAGCAGCAGTATCATCTGCAAAAACAGAAGGTACGAAACCAGCCATCAGAGCTGCGGATGTGAGAAGTGCAAATAACTTCTTGTTCATAAAAAATTCCTCCCAAAATTAATAATTTGAATTTTTATTGCTTAATCATACCCATTTGACGCCGCAGAACTTGTCCGCCGCGAAATTATGGTGATACAATTAATCCGATGTTACTAATTATAATACATATATACATACCATCGTTGAATATTTTGTTAACGTTGTGTTAACTTTACTCAAACAGTAAGTTTTCAGCAGCTGCCTCAACAGTATGTACAGCGTATCATGCCCCAAATAAGACGTCTCCTATTCGGATTTGTCCACATTATATCACAATTTAACCGTCATGTCAATAGCAAATTGCAAATAATATTTACCAGTTCAAAAAATAATTTTTGGTATATTCACCACAAAAAAGCCTGTTTCTGACTCTCATGCAGTCTTCTCGAACCGTTCGGAGCATGTCAATATAAACAAAAAGCACCTCACATTACTATGTAAGGTGCATTAGTTGGGGCGGAAGGATTCGAACCTTCGACATGACGGAGTCAGAGTCCGTTGCCTTACCGCTTGGCGACGCCCCAGTATGGTTGGGATAGATGGATTCGAACCATCGAGTGACGGAGTCAAAGTCCGTTGCCTTACCGCTTGGCTATACCCCAGCAGGTGTCCTCCATCGCTTTACTGTCTTCCCTGACAGCTTTTATATTATACCACAGTCTTTTTCAGATTACAACCCCTTTTCACCAACATTTACATTTTGTTTACATATCGTTTCCGTTAGCGACATATGTCGTTTCTTTATACCTTATTAAAGAGAAATACTGATCTGCACTATTTTACATTCACGCAGACAGATGCCCTCGCAGATGTGCAAAAATTCCCATAAAGCATAAAATTTTAACGAAATATGACTTGACTTGCATGATTTGGTGTGCTATTATATTAACAGAAATTTTCTGAAAGGACGTGCAGAAGTATGTTTAAGAAATTTATGACGGAGTTCAAGGAGTTTGCCCTCAAGGGTAACGTTATGGACATGGCTATCGGTGTTATCATCGGTGCGGCTTTCGGTAATATCGTTACCTCGCTGACCGATAACTTCATCAACCCACTCATCGCTGTTATCACAGGCGGTGCGAAGAAGGATGAAAACGGCGTTATGCAGGTAGTCGGCGGTTCTTTCAAGATCAGAGGAGTTGCTTTCAACTACGGTTCGTTCGTTTCCGCTGTCATCAACTTCCTTGTGATCGCACTGGTACTTTTCCTGATGCTTAAGGCTGTTAACGGCGCTGTTGCTAAGGCTGCTGCTCTTGCCAAGAAGGAAGAGGAAGAAGAAGAGGCTGCTGCTGAGCCTTCCGCAGAAGAAAAGCTGCTGGGCGAGATCCGCGATCTGCTGACCGCTACTGCTTCTCCCGAAGCGCTGGCTAAGATCGAGGCTGCTAAGGCTGAGGCTGAAAAGTAATTTTCACGCATTTACACAAAGCTGTCCTGCGGGGCAGCTTTTTTTGTTGACAAATCTGCCGTTTCGGAGTATAATTATAGCAATCCAACTATTTAAATTCACAAAATCCGGTCGCTAAAGCTCGGATTTATGGGTTTTGTGACCGGATTTTGTCTGAATTTTAAGGCGGATTGCTATAGTTTGGCTGTTTCGCCAAACCATCTTATCATAAAGGAAGTTTTAAAATGGATTACATAAAGCGCTGCTGGGCAGAGATCGACCTTTCAGCGGTCGAATACAATGTCACCGAGTACAAAAAGCTGCTGCCTGCGGGCACTGAACTGATGTATGTGGTAAAAGCCGCCTGCTACGGGCATGATGACAGTCTTATAGTACCATTTTTGCAGGAAAAGCTGGGTGCTGAATATTTCGCGGTGGCTGACCTCGATGAAGCCATCAGGCTTCGCGGCATGGGTATTTCGGGGGATATCCTCATTCTGGGCTACACATTGCCCGAATATGCGCCGCTGATTGCAAAGCACAATGTCATACAGGCATGTACCGACCTCAGCTATGCGCGTGAACTGAGCAAAAATGCTGAGGGGACTGTCAGGGTACACGGCGCCGTTGACACAGGCATGACCCGCATCGGCGTTCACGGCACTGCGGAAGAACAGGCGGCTGAACTCTCCGAGATCGCCGCGACCCCGAATATCGCGCTGGAGGGCATCTTCACCCACTTTTCCTCTGCTGACGGCACAGCGCAGGCTGATGACGACTACACCAACATGCAGGCAGAGCGTTTCTTTCGTGTGCGCGACCTGCTGACTGCGGGCGGCATAGAATTGAAACACGCCCACATCAAAAATTCTGCGGGCGGCGCTTACGGTTTCGGTGAGGGCAGTACGCTGGCGCGGCTGGGCATCATCATGTACGGGCTTTACCCCGACCCTGCCAAACCACTTCCCTTTGAACCAAAGCCTGTTATGACTTGGAAAGCTGTCGTTTCACAGGTGAAGTGGATAGACGCAGGTACAGCTGTCAGCTACGGCAGAACTTTCGTCAGCGACAGGCGCATGAAGCTGGCTACCATAACCGCAGGCTATGCCGACGGTTACCCGCGTGCGCTCTCAAACAAGGGTGAAGTCATCATCGGCGGCAAGCGGTGCAGGATATGCGGGCGTGTCTGCATGGATCAGTTCATGTGCGATGTCACCGACCTGCCTGACATAAGATCGGGCGACGAAGCGATACTTATGGACGCCGAGATGAACGCCGACCACCTCGCCGCGCTGACAGGTACCATCGGCTACGAGATAACCTGCGGCATTTCCCCCAGAGTACCGCGTGTTTTAATTCATAATTCATAATTCATAATTCATAATTATTGGCATGAACGGAAGAATACTGCTTTTCTTCCTAGAAACTGCGCTCATTATTTAGTGGGCGCTGTTTTGTTTTTTACACCAGCGTCCGCAGTTCTTCGGGGGTGAGGGTGGGCTGGAAGGCTTGATTTATCGCTTCTGAGATATATGCCGCCGCCGAGCGCACAAGTCTGTCTGCCGATGCAGGGGTGACGGTCATGCGCTCACTGCCTTCGGGGGCGGGGCGGTCGAATATCATTTCGGCGGCAGATGACAGGTCTACCACCATCGGCACGCCTATCGCTATGCAGGTAACGCCCAGTGTGGCGCGCGAAAGTTCACGGCGGGCATTCTCGACACCGCTTCCCGGCGATATGCCTGTGTCGCAAAGCTGTATCGTGCGCCCCAGATGCCCCAGTTCCCAGCAGGCAAGGGCATCTACCGCTATGACAAGGTCGGGGCGGACGGCTTCGCAGAGGGCTTTTACCTGCTCGGTGGACTCGATGCCCGTCTGACCCAGCACGCCTGTTTCAACGGCGCTGACTTCCGTCAGACCGCCTGTTTCCAGTTCGTGGGAGAGCCGCATGATGTGGCGGGTGGCGAATATACCGTCAACAGTCAGGGGACCCAGCGAATCGGCAGTAAGGTGACGGTTGCCAAGCCCCGCCACCAGCACACGCTCTGCACCGCCTGCCAGGTCACGCAGGCTTTCTGCGAGGACTTTGACCCGCTCGGCAAAGCAGGGGCAGTAGTTCTCAAACGTGCTGTCAAGGGCTTTCAGCGTGATATAGCGCCCTTTCGGTCTGCCGATGGTGTCGGCGGCGGCTGTGGTGGAGATGGTTATATCCGCCATTTCAAGCTGTGCGCTCTCAATGATATCGATGCGGCGTTCTGCGCCCTCTATATCGCGGCTGAGGGACAGTCTGCGGGCGGCTTCTACCGCAAGGTCTGTGCGTGATCCATTCATTTTGATTACCTCTTTTCTGCGTCATACAGGGGATATTTTAACGCCCGCCGAAACGACCTTTAGTGCGGTGAGTCGGCAGGTCAGCCATATTTGACAATATGTACAAAAGCAGGGTAAAAAATTTGAGATATTTTTTTTGAAAACCCCTTGCAATTCAGCGGAAAATATGTTAATATAACTTATGTAGCTTGCCAATCTGTTATCCGCATTTCCTCTCAGTCTGCGGATAGCTTATCCTGATAAGCGAGATTTTATTCATTGAGGGAGGTGTCCATAATGCCTAATATCAAGTCTGCTAAGAAGAGAGTTAAGGTCATCGAGAAGAAGACCCTGAGAAACAAGGCTATCAAGTCCGATCTTAAGACTGCTCTGAAGAAGGCTGATGCTGCTGTTGCAAACAACGCTTCCGACAAGGAGCAGGTTGTAAGAGCTGCCATCAAGAAGGTGGATATGGCTTGCACAAAGGGTATTCTGCACAAGAATAACGCTGCAAGAAAGAAGTCCCAGCTTGCTAAGAAGCTCGGCTAAGATCGTTTTTAATAATGGATCTAAGACCCGATTTTGTGTCGGGTCTTTTTGTTTGTCATAAATTTGACTTCCCTTTCGCAGGACAAAAAAGCGGCTGCCGTTTTCATGCGGCAGCCGCTTTATATTATCTTATTTTAACCTTCGATCGCTATACACTTTTTCTGAGGTATCTCCTTTTTCGGCTCTTTCTTCGGTATGCAGAGGGTCAGCACGCCGTTTTCAAACTTAGCCTTGATATCCTCTTCAGTCAATTCCTGACCGACAAAGTAGCTGCGCTGCATTGCGCCCGCATATCTCTCCTGCCTTATCATCTTGCCCTCAGCCGATTTCTCGTCCTTGTCAATACCCTTCGCGGCAGTCACGGTAAGGTAGCCGTTTTGCAGGTTCAGTTCAAGTTCATCTTTCTTGAAGCCCGGCAGGTCGATGTCTATCTCGTACCTGTCTTCATGCTCTGTGACATCTGTCTTCATGACACGGTCTGCGTGCCTGCCGTAGAGTTTGCGGTCAACATCGCCAAAGTCCTCAAATCTCGGGAAACTCATCATATCATCGAAAAAATCATTACCAAAAATTGTAGGCAGTAACATAGGTCAGTCCTCCTTTTCTCACACGCCGAGATCATCTCGGTAAACATATTTTGACCATTTGCTTTATGTTTATACATCTGAGCATTGGGACGATCAGCGGACTCCCGGGCGTTCCGCTCTGTTCCTTTGTTCTGACTATATTATAGCACTTAATTTTAGCACTGTCAAGGGGAGAGTGCTAATTTTCACATATTTTTCAATTTTATGCGCATAAATTTCACAAATAACAAACGCCGCTGTCGGATATCATACCGAAAGCGGCGCTGTATTATGAAAGGGTAAATGATGGACTGTTTTATAGTTCAGGAATGCCCGAACTTCTCGTAATATTTTAGCACGATTTTTTAGTGTACGCAACATCATAAAGTATGATGCTTTATGCACAAACTTATGCTGTGCGAATAGTTGATTATGCTCAAATGATAGACCGTCTATCGCCGCTTCGTGAGTTTTACCATATCAATTATACGGCGAAAAACCGCCCTCATTTGAGTTCATATTTCCCGCAGATAACTCCGACAGATTAATATTGTAGACCAATTTTGTGAATTTGATGTATTGCAAATAATTTTGTAATATTTTATAATATAGATGTATAATTAGGTTCTGCCGATACTGATGCGCATGCGCGTTCAGGTCGTGACGGATGTTTTCCGGAAGGGGGGTCAATATGGCTGCGATATCACGTAAAAAGAACAACATCAACTTCATGCGCTTTGAGAAGATAAGCGAACGCACAGCCTACCTGATAGGTATCGGCGCGCTGCTGCTGGGACATGTGATGTATCTTATAATGTTCGGTATACTGGGCGTTCGCCCGATGATGTACTTCAACATTTTCAGCGTAACGTTTTATTCAGCGCTGCTGTTGCTGCTTTTTCGGACGCATCTGCGCAAGGGGCTGATAATGGCATCACTTGCCGAGATAATCGCCCACGCTTGTCTGGGCATTGTCACAATGGGCTGGGATATGGGCTTTTCGATGATACTGCTGTTCATCATGCCGATACCTTTCTATATGCCGCTGAGGAAGCTGTTCATGCCGTACCTGTCTTCGTTGGTGCCGCTGGCGCTTTACATCATAATGCGTGCAAAATACGGCTCTGCCGAAACTGCCATGTACACTTTCCGCGACCATTCGCTGAACGACCTTATCTATTTCCTTAATGTGGTAATGGGTTCATCGATACTGCTGTACATTTCTTCCATTTATATGATAAACCGCGAGATAATGCAGTTCAAGCTGACTTCAAAGAACGAGAGCCTGCAAAAACTCGCCACCATCGACCCGCTGACAAGGCTGTTCAATCGCCGCGCGATGGGTGAATACCTGAAACTTGTCCATCTGAACAGCGAACGCACAGGCAAGGGTTACGCTGTATGTCTGGGCGATATAGATGACTTCAAGCAGATAAACGACAGCTACGGACACGGTGCGGGCGACGATGCACTCAAACAGGTGGCTGACATAATCGAACATTCGGTGCCTGCTGAGGGCTACGCGGCACGCTGGGGCGGTGAGGAGTTCCTGTTCGTCATACCGAATGCCGACATTGAAGCAGGTCGCGAATGTGCTGAAAAGATACGCCGCGCCATCGCTGACAGAACTTTCAAGTCGGGCGAGAAGCGTTTTGGTGTGACAATGACCATCGGTGTTGCCGAAGGCAAGCCCGATGACGACATCGAGAAGATGATATCCCTTGCGGACAAGCGGCTTTACGCAGGCAAATCCGCAGGAAAAAACCGAGTCATTAATTCATGAATCCCAATTTGGTTGTGTACTGTTCCCCCGCCGAAGGCGGGGGAACAGTACGAAAGAACAGCCATTTTGCATCATCAGCAATACATATCAAAATTGGGAGATTCATGATCATTGGCATGAAATAAAGTTTTACGATCTGACAAAAAGTGCGCTCACGGGATCTTCCGCGAGCGCATTTCTTTTTTCTCCTTATAACGGGCGCAAAAAAAGGTGGGAGCAAGCTCCCACCCTACATTTTGTGTTGATTTCCGTCAGTACAGCAAAGTGTCCGACCCTATCAGCCGTTGTACTCAGTGCCGTAGTAGCAAGCCTTGTAGATCTCCTTCAGCTCTTCAATGAGAGGATATCTTGGGTTAGCGCCTGTGCACTGGTCATCGAATGCGTCCTCAGACATCTGGTCGAGGGTAGCGAGGAAATCTTCCTCAGAGATGCCGTATTCAGCAATAGTCTTCTTGCAGCCTACGCGCTCTTTCAGAGCCTCTACCTTGTCGCAGAGCATCTTGAAGCACTCCTTGTCGTCCTTGCCGAACAGACCCAGCGAACGTGCTACCAGAGCGTACTTTTCAAGGGTCTTGGGATACTCGTACTGCGAGAATGTGCCCATCTTGGTAGGAACAGGGTTAGCGTTGAACTTCATGACATTGGTTATTACCAGTGCGCAGCAGATGCCGTGAGGCAGGTGGTGATAAGCGCCCAGCTTGTGTGCCAGCGAGTGACCTATACCAAGGAATGCGTTTGCGAATGCCATACCTGCCATAGTTGCAGCGTGAGCCATCTTTTCTCTTGCCTTGACTGCGGTCTGACCGTTGTCAACGCACTCAGGCAGGTTTTCAAATGTCATTTTCAGCGACTGGAGAGCGATACCGTCAGTGAAGTCGGTAGCCATTACAGATGCCAGAGCCTCAAGGTTATGCACCATGCAGTCCAGACCGGAAGCTGCAGTCAGACCCTTTGGTGCGCTCATCATCAGATCGGTGTCGATGATAGCCATGTTAGGCAGCAGAGCGTAGTCAGCCAGAGGATACTTGTGACCTGTCTTTTCATCGGTGATAACTGCGAAAGGTGTTACCTCAGAACCTGTACCCGAAGAAGTAGGTATGCAGATGAAGTAAGCCTTTTCACCCATCTTCGGGAATGTGTAGACTCTCTTTCTGATATCGATGAAGCGCATTGCCATATCGAGGAAGTCAGCCTCAGGGTGCTCGTACATCACCCACATGATCTTTGCAGCGTCCATAGCAGAACCGCCGCCGATAGCGATGATGGTATCAGGCTCGAATGCACGTATAGCCTTTACACCCTCCTGTGCGCAGCCCAGCGATGGGTCGGGTGCAACATCGAAGAATATATCGTGTACAATGCCCATCTGATCCAGCTTGTCGGTGATAGGCTTGGTGTAGCCGTTCTTGTAGAGGAACTGGTCTGTAACGATGAACGCCCTCTTCTTGCCCATGACAGTTTTCAGTTCGTCAAGTGCAACAGGCAGACAGCCCTTCTTGAAATAAACCTTTTCAGGCGCTCTGAACCACAGCATATTCTCTCTCCTCTCAACAACAGTCTTAACGTTCAGCAGGTGCTTAACGCCCACGTTCTCGGAAACCGAGTTGCCGCCCCATGAGCCGCAGCCCAGTGTCAGCGATGGTGCGAAGTTGAAGTTGTAGAGGTCACCGATACCGCCCAGCGAAGACGGAGTGTTGATGATAAGACGGCTGGTCTTCATTCTCTCAGCGAATTTCATCATCTTCTCGCGCTCGTTGACGTTATCTATCCACAGTACCGATGTATGACCCAGACCGCCGTTGTTCTCCAGCAGAGCCTCAGCCTTGTCAAGTGCATCATCGAAATCGTCAGCCTTATACATACCCAGAACGGTAGTCAGCTTCTCGTGACCGAAAGCCTCGTCACGGTCAGTGCTGGTAGCCTCACCGATAAGCACCTTGACATTTTCGGGAACTTCAAAGCCGCAGAGTTTTGCGATAGCAACAGGGCGCTGACCAACGATCTTCGCATTAAGTGCGCCGTTGATTATCATGGTATGTCTTACCTTGTCAGCCTCTTCATTGTTAAGGAAATAACAACCTCTTGCCTTAAGTTCAGCCTTTACCTCTTTGTATATCTTCTTGTCAACGATAAGTGTCTGCTCGGTAGCGCAGATCATACCGTTATCGAAAGTCTTCGAGTGGATTATGGAGTTCACAGCCACCTTGATGTCAGCAGAAGCATCGATTATAGCCGATGCGTTGCCCGCGCCGACACCCAGTGCAGGTGTGCCCGAAGAATAAGCGCTCTTTACCATTCCGGGACCGCCTGTAGCCAGTATCAGGTCTGAATCGCGCATTATCTCATTGGTCATATCCAGTGAGGGAACATCTATCCAGCCGATGATATTCTCAGGTGCGCCCGCAGCAACAGCCGCATCAAGAACTATCTTGGCAGCCGCGATGGTGCAGTTCTTTGCGCGGGGGTGTGGGCTGATGATGATGCCGTTTCTGGTCTTAAGTGAGATCAGTGTCTTGAATATAGCGGTGGAAGTTGGGTTTGTGGTAGGTATTACCGCTGCTATCAGACCGATAGGTTCGTACAGCTTAGTTGTGCCGTATGATTCATTTCTCTCGAAAACGCCGCAGGTCTGCACATTTTTGTATGCGTTGTAGATATGCTCGGCAGCATAGTTGTTCTTGATGACCTTGTCTTCAACGATGCCCATGCCTGTTTCCTCGACAGCCATTTTAGCCAGCGGGATACGAGCCTTGTTCGCAGCCAGTGCAGCCGCCTTGAAGATCTTATCGACCTGTTCCTGAGTGTACTCAGCGAACTTAGCCTGAGCCTCTCTTACTTCCTTTATCTTGGCAGTAAGAGCCTCAACGCTGTCAACGTAGATAGGTTCGCTTTTCTTAGCAGTAGTTTTTGCCATAATTTAACTCCTCCATCTCAATGTTAAGCGGGTGATGATACCCGCATTCATTTTCAGTACCGCTATCACAGTTACGCTCTCAGCCCCGCACAATGCCGCGTTCGGCATTTCACAGGCATCACAGAAGATGCACTGACGGGGTTGACCGCATTCGTCTTCGGTATATCTGAATGATACGACTGCCTTGTTTGAGTAAAGTTTCAGTTGTGTTTCAGTTTTGTTAAAGGCGATGTGCGTTGTAACTGTATATATTATACCAGTTTGTTATTTTTTTGTCAATCCCATTATACCCATAACTTTTTAAATTTTTTCTGAACGTTCTGCACCATGTTCGGGAACGGCGCAATTTTTCCTGCAAAACGGCGGATTTTCCCCTACAAAACCGACTTTTGCGACTTTGGTAAAATTTTGACTATCTTTTTACAGGACCGTGTCAAGGTGAGCGACAGTGCTCTCCTGCTGTTTTATATTTTGAGTGATGCGGGCTGAAAAATACATTACGCTTAACATTTATCGCCTGAAATTTACACAGAACAAAAATGCCGCAGCGCTGTGGCTGCGGCAACATATCTGAAACGCACCGACCGCTGCGGGTATGCTCAGGGCTGTTCGGGGGACTTATTGTCACCCTGCCCGCATCGGGGAAGTTCGTTTGTATATACTATTCAACATTTCGGAAACTCGTTAATGTTCCCTGTGCACGCCAGTTTGTCTGCTATCGTGTAAACGAATTCACTGTTGCTGGGTGTACGCTGTTCAGGCTGACCGTATACGCCGAAAAGTTCCTGTTTTGTGCTGCTGTCGGAAAGTTTCCACGCCTTGTGGATAGCGCTCCGTATACCGCTTTCGACCGCCGCAGAACTTATGCCGTTCTGCTTTGCGATAAGCGGATAGATGTGTTTTGATATCCCTCCGCACTGCTCCTGCTGCACCGCAAACCTGACTGCATCGCGCACATATCTGTAGCCTGTATATTTCTTTTTAAAACACAGCGCGGTCAATATCCTCGTGATATCCATATACAGTTCTTCTTCACTTATTTTTTTCACCCTTACGCAACCATTTCCACATTTCAATTCTTCATACCCTCCATAATCTATGAGATAGTTTTGCAGCCCTTTTTACCGATGCAGGACTTGGCGCCCTGATACCTTTATCTGCTCTTTATGCAAAAAGATGACTGCTTAAAATTTTTACACATCCGAATATTATCGGACAATTACGATTATATCAAATATTTGATAAAAGTCAAGTATTGTTTGCTATTTTTCACCGTCGGTAATCAATAATTTTTTTGAACGATAATATAAGTCGGAAATAGCTGCACAAAAAGAGGGCTGCCGTAACTCGGCAACCCTCTTACGATCCACATATTAAGCCATTGGACTTTGATTCCTTTCATGTTATATATAGAAAGTCAAGACCCTTTACCCGCATCGCAAGCAGACTCATAGCAAACGTGCAGGCATATATATCAAATTTCCATTGGAATTTAATTTCCTTTCGGTAGAGAAATAATCTTTAGACGGGATAAAAACTTATCTTCTCATTGGTCCTATTACCTTTCAATATATTTTAGTCGAGTGCCGCATCAGCGACAATTAAAATCAAGCCATCGGTCTAATTACCTTTCTTTAAACTAGCGCTCATGCGCCGATCATCGGGGTGTCCCTCTTCGCTTCGGGACTAAGCTGCATGTACCTTCGGACTCACTCCTCACATTCAGATATTCAGCAGTCTAGCGCGCATTACCATAATGCACCACTCCTTATATAATTTGTGCGGCGAACCCACCGCCGAAAAGTCGGGATAAAAAACCAACTATGCCATTGGTCTGCATTCCTTTCAGAATTACTAGCGCTCACGCGCCGATCATCGGGGTGTCCCTCTTCGCTTCGGGACTAAGCTGCATTACCCTTCGGACTCACTCCTCACATTCAGATATTCAGCAGTCTAGCGCGCATTACCATAATGCACCACTCCTTATATAATTTGTGCGGCGAACCCGCCGCCGAAAAGTCGGGATAAAAACCAACTATGCCATTGGTCTGCATTCCTTTCAGAATTACTAGCGCTCATGCGCCGTTTGTCGGGGTGTCCCTCTTCGCTTCGGGACTAAGCTGCATTACCCTTCGGACTCACTCCTCACATTCAGATATTCAGCAGTCTAGCGCGCATTACCATAATGCACCACTCCTTATATAGTTTGTGCGGCGAACCCACCGCCGAAAAGTCGGGATAAAAAACCAACTATGCCATTGGTCTGCATTCCTTTCAGAATTACTAGCGCTCACGCGCCGTTTGTCGGGGTGTCCCTCTTCGCTTCGGGACTAAGCTGCATTACCCTTCGGACTCACTCCAATCTTTCAGATTCTCAGCAGTCTAGCGCGCATTACCATAATGCACCACTCCTTATATAATTTGTGCGGCGAACCTGCCGCTAACATTCAGATCAGAAAACCTTTTATGCCATCGGTCTGATTTCCTTTCATTAGTTTGCGCTTCAAGTGCTGTGGTCAGGATACCTCCCTCGCTCGGAGGCTAAGCTGTGTTGTACTTGGGACTCACTCCTCACTCTCAAATATTCAACAGTCTGTTGCGCATTTTCATAATGCACCACTCCCTGAACCTATATTAGATCCCGATATCATCGGGTCATAATCGAAATCAACAAAGTGTTATGCCATCGGCCTTAGCACCTTTCGTAAATTAACGCTGCCGCGTCACTGTCGAATACCTCCGCTATCGGAGGTCAAGCCAAATCAAACTGGTGGAACTCACTCCTTGCTCTGAAATATCCGGAAATTCCTTACGAACTGTTCCCGAATAGTAGATTCCATCAAACCTGCCGCGTTGACCGACTGTACGCCATCCCCGCCATAAGCAGGTGTCTATTCAATTGTAATGTCGAGTATTCATATTGTATAAACGAACTGCTGAAAT
>NZ_ADKM02000129.1 GCF_000178155.2 Hominimerdicola alba 8 | reverse complement strand
AAAGAAGGGGTCAGGGCACGTTCGGAACTCGGTTACAAGGCTTTTTATCTGACCAACAAGGATATGTACATACGCCCGACCCCGGAAGGATATGTCAGCGAGAACTTGCAGTTCTCCTCTATAAGGCTTGAGGGTTTTCTCAATAAAGCCATGAAGGAACTGGGCTGCGAGTTTACCGACAACGGAGCAAGGGACGAAGCAGCGAAGGCAGCAGAATATCTTATGAAAGGCGTAAAAGACGACATGGGCTCCAAGCCCTTTATAGTAAGATACAGAGACTTTAATAAAAAAGCTGCCGCTATGGGCGGTATGAGGGTATTACTGAATGTGTGACTGATGCCATCATGGACACAGAGGTGATCAGTCAACTGATGTCATGCAACAGAAAAGAGCTGCGACGATGCAGCTCTTGAGTCTATCCAAAAATTTGTGTAAACCTCCAAAGTAGTGTATAATAGAAGAAACACTACTTAGGAGGTTTTAATTATGAGCAGAAGACGAAGAAATGAAACAGAAGAACAGCGTGCACGAAGAGAGCTGATAAGCGATTTTCTGACGGCAGCGAATATCCGGAGCATGAATGATATCCAGGAACTATTCAAGGAAGCACTTGCCGGATTTATGGAAGGCAGCCTTGAATCAGAGCTTGATTCTGAGCTTGGATATGAGCCGTATGACGTTAAGAACAAGGAAACCGACAACAGTCGCAATGGTCACAGCAAGAAGACTCTTCGTACCAGTATGGGCAAGGTGGATATTGAAGTACCTCGTGACAGAAACGGCGAATTTGAGCCAAAGATACTGCCTAAGAATCAGACAAGTATCTCTCAGGACATGGAAAATAAGATCATCTCTATGTACGCCAAGGGAATGTCAACGTCCGATATTGAGGATCATATCCGTGATATTTACGGTCTGGATATATCCGATACCACCGTAAGCCGTATCACAGACAAGGTACTCCCTGTTGCAAAGGAATGGCAACAGAGACCGCTTGAAAGCGTCTATGCAGTCGTATTTCTCGACGCTATCCACTACCATGTACGCAGTGAAGGACAGATCATCAAAAAGGCTGTATATATAGCGATAGGCGTTAATATGGACGGCAGGAAGGACGTTCTCGGTATGTGGGTCGGTGAAAATGAAAGTGCAAAGTTCTGGGCAAATGTGCTGAACAGTCTGAAAAATCGGGGCGTTGAGGATATCCTTATCGCCTGCATAGATAATCTGACAGGCTTCTCTCAGGCTATAGAAGCTGTATTTCCGAAAACTGATATCCAAAACTGCATGATCCATCAGCTCAGAAATTCCAGCAAATACGTCTCTTACAAGGACATCAAGGCACTTATGGCTGATCTGAAAAAGGTCTATACCGCAGTAGACGAGGAATCTGCTCTGGACGCTCTTGAGGCTTTTGCTTCGGTCTGGGACAGCAAATATCCCAAGATCTCAAAGTCCTGGTACGAAAACTGGCCTAATCTAAGCACATATTTCAAGTTTCCTCAGGAGTTGAGAAAGCTGATCTATACAACCAATGTGATCGAAGGATTCAACCGTCAGCTCAGAAAAGTTACCAAGACAAAATCCGTATTTCCGACAGATGACAGCCTTTTCAAGATGCTGTATCTGGCTATGAAGGACATCACGAAAAAGTGGACCGGCCGCCGTCAGGACTGGAGCCGTATCTACGCTCAGTTAGTTATCTATTACGGAGACAGGATCCCGGAATAACACTTTTATCTTGACAATCAAATAATCATGTGATAATATTGCAGATAAGACCGACTGCTTTCACAATCGGTCTCATCATATACTCTTTTATTACACTATTTGTAGTTTACACAGAATTTGGGATTGACTCCTTATCGGCATCTTTTCATTTTGACAATAAAACTAACTCAAGTTCTTTTATCCATCGAGGTGCAGGGTTTTCGTTTATAATGAGTCTGCCGTTCTTATATTCACCGACTTCGACAAATCCATTTTCATTATCAAAAAAGATTACTTCGTTACAGAAATCCAGAACCTTTATCAAATCATCAAAACGAGTCTGGTATCTGCGTACAACATCATCGTGCGGGATATCATGTCCGCCTTTGCGCACACGGTTTGCTATGCGTGTAAGACTTTCCTCAGAGCCACTTATACCAACATAATAAAGCCTGATGTAATAATCCTTTTCAATGGCTTTTTTTATCGTTTTTATTGTTCTGACACCTGACAAAGTAGTTTCCTGCGTGAAATTTACACCTTTTTCAAGGCAGCTATCTATCCGCTGGATAGCTATTTTTCCGCCATGAAGTTTATCTACGCCATTTTCGGCAGTTATCTTGTCGGTATCGATTATAATTCCCATATCGTTACGCTGATTGAGCAGTACTCCTGACAAACTGCTTTTGCCGACACCATTGACTCCACCTATTATCGTGTATATCTTCAAATATCTCACCTCTTCATAATTACAGTATAGCCGAAACAGAACAGTTTGTCAACCTCTTTCCCAAAAGAGTTGAACAGACCTATCTATTCTATACTTTCGCTTGAATTAATTCTGTTTAACTCATTGTCAGGTCATTATATATTACCTTCTGTATTTTATGCTACTATCCCCTACTCATTCCAGACTGACCTCAGCTTTCTTGCCGCAGAATGCTATACCTATCTTGATGATATCGGCAACTCCGTCAGCCTTTAAAGAAGAATCATACCTTTTCTCGTTGATCTGTGTCAGAGCAATTTTGGCAAGAGAGGTCAGATCTTCGGTTTGGTCTTTTGTAGCTTTCAGTTCCATAAGAACTCCGGGCAGACCGCTCGTTCTGGGTTTGAGCTGTATATCGAATCTGCCGAGACCTGATTCTCTGTTAGAAGTAAGAATATAACCGCTGTCAAAGGTTACGAGAAGACCCAGTAACATTCCGTGATAGAATGCTTCGTCGGCATAATCAAAACAGCTGATGCTGTTTATCATTACCTTGCAAAGCAGATCTTTTAACTTATCGGCATCCTTTTTGTAAATAGCTTCCTGTATCGGGATAGTCAGATTCTGGGGAAATACATTTGACAGCTTATCAAGTATCTCTTTCTTGTAAGCATAGAGTATCTCTTTATTGGGGAGTTCCAGTTCACACATATAATCGTTTCCTTGTATTATGAAAACAAAAACACCGCCTGCATGCATACAGACGGTGTTTATCATTTGTATGGATCACAACACAAAGAAAGTGTTCTCCGAAATGACTATCCACTACGTTTATCTGTATGCAGCACAAATATAGCCTCTTCACTCTCGTGATAGAAACTTTCTTCATAGTGTTCGCTATACAGATAGATCATAGTAAACTGTCTCATTTCGGTTAACTCCTTTCATAATAATTCTTGTTACAGAGGTCGCTCGTGACCGTTCCTGTTCTGACTTTACCTGTATTATAACACATGGTTTCGGAAAAAGCAAGTAAACCGTGGGTATATTCTTGAAATAGTAATCAAACACATTATAATCAAAATAACCTAATAGTGCAATGGTTGAGTATCTTATTCTTTCAAATAACATATAATATAATACCTAATTCACAATAAAAATATTGCATTTTTCAATCATATGTGATAAAATATAGTATAAGTTATAGTTACGTTTGGCAATTTGCATGCATATAAAAAGAGAGGATTTATAAAATGTATCAAAACAGAGCTGAGTTGTATAATCAACTAGAAAAAGAATTAGAGAGTAAAGTCCTTGTATACATTACTGGAGACAGAAAAAACATGAGTGCACAAATTGCCCCTGATGTAATTGATTATTTTATTAATCAATTGGACAAGATTGGACCATGTCCTAAAATATCACTATATTTATATACAAGGGGTGGTAGCACTTCAGCCGCTTGGAATATAGTAAATCTTTTAAGAATGTACTGTGAAAACTTACAAGTAATCATTCCACACAAAGCACATAGTGCGGGAACAATAATAAGCTTAGGTGCTAATGAAATAATTATGACTAAACAAGCCACACTTAGTCCAATTGATCCTAGTATTAACACACCTTTAAATCCGATTATACCGGGTTCACTTTTAAAGGATACTATGCCAGTTAGCGTTGAAGCAGTCAAGGGATATATGGAACTAGCAAAAGACGAATTGAATTTATCTGATCAAATTCCGTTATCAAATGTTTTCTTAAAACTAACTGAATTTGTTCACCCTTTAGTATTAGGTGAAGTCTATAGATCTCGTGCACAAATAAAAATGTTAGCTAAAAGGTTGTTAATAAATCAGATTCATGATCCAAATCAACTTGATAGGATTATAGATTTTTTATGCAGTGAATCGGGAAGTCATGACTATACAATAAATAGAAGAGAAGCATCAGGAGACTTGCAATTAAACATAAAAAAGCCAACCGAAGATCAATATAAAATAATAAAATCTATATACGACGATATTAGCCAAGAACTTCAATTGACACAAGGATTCAATTATCAAGAAATAACTGGAGCTTATGTAGCTAGAAGGAGTTTACTAGAAAGTATTATTGGAGGTTCGGATTATTTTGTAACCGAAGGTGAAGTAATACATTCAACCGATCCTAATGGTAATGAAACACTTCAAGTGAAAACATCTTTTGAAGGTTGGAGGCATGAAAATTCGGTCTCAGAAGGATCGTCTTTATCAATTTCTGATGGTGAGGAGGAAATAAATTATGGAACAACTGATGAATTTCAAATATGATTTGCAAACCAATACTTCTATTAACAATTTTTATACAATGTCAACTGCTACAAATTCCTTCATCAGTAACGAAATAATACCAATTAATACAAGTAGCAAACATACTAGTACAGAATTTGAAAATGGCAAATATTCTATTATCACTATAGCCAATTGGTTTTTATTAAAAGGGAATATGACACATAAAAAATTACAAAAATTATGTTATTATGCACAAGCATGGTGTTATGCATTAAAAGATTATAGACTCATTAATACTGATTTTCAAGCTTGGATACATGGACCTGTATCTCCTGCGTTATACGATCGATTCAAGTGCTTTGGATACGAAACAATAAAAATAGAAACTAACTACACTCCCAAAATTGAAGAAAATGATATTGCTTTACTTGAAGATATATGGGATACCTATGGTGATAAATCAGGAAATGCGCTAGAAGCATTAACACATCGAGAACTTCCTTGGATTGAAGCGAGACGTGGGTACGAAGCTAATGAAAGGTGTACGGTTGTAATATCACCTGACGTTATGCGTTCTTTTTACAAATCTATTTATAGTGGTACAAAATAATGGCAATACTAACTAAAGAGCGTGATGTTCCTTTTGAATTGTGTTTTAAATACCCGCTACAAAAAGGTTTTACGTTTCAAGAATTAAGCAAGCAAAATATAAAGGAATTTCAGAATTTCTTGAATAAAGTATGTAGAATGAGTGTAGCTCAAGTGGATGCTTCATTTGCAAGGAAACCTGATAAGAATGATATTTTTAACGGTATGCAAGTATATCATTATGCAATTACACAAAAATTCCGCATACACGTTATAAATGAATCAGGTTATTATAAAATAATACGTTTAGATCCTAATCATGACGTTCATGATTAATACTTATTGTTAGATGATTTGATTGTTTAAATAAAACTATTTAAAATAGCCAAATATATAAATCACCAAAGATAAATGCTCATTTTGATTCATTTTCAAGATGAGCATTTTGTTATAAATTCTACTTTGATTTATTGGTTTATTCATAAAGTCCTTGTACTTTCCAAGGTATTATCTGCCATTCACCATTGTTTCTCCAGGGGGAAGCAGTTTCGTCATTTTGATTTAAATAAGCACTTCCAAATTCTAATAATTCCGTTATGGTTTCATCCTCTTTTTTCCATGTTACTTTAGTTAATATGCGTGTTAAGCAACATCCGCGCTCTTCAATCTCTTGTATTTCAAAATCAATTAGTTGTTTTGAAGAAAAAAGCTTTTTACATTCGCCGGCTCTTTTACTGTCTGTACCTTCATATGAAAATAGTTTCTTCAAATGTTTGGATAATTCACCATAGTTTCTTTTATGCCAAGCTTCAAATGTTTTTATTATTGGTACGACGTAAGGATATTGTTCGCAGTCTTCCAATTTAGGACATCGCGGCATATCTTGTTCGATTATTACTTTTCGCGGTTTCCATTCAGAAATTATTTTTCTATCCTCCCGGTTCTGTTTGATTTTAGCCAGAGACTCTGAGATTGGAGGAGGATTATTTTCTTTCTCAAACTGCTCTTTTCTATTATCTTCATTGGATTTTAATTGCATCCAATCGGCCAGAGCAAATAATAATGCAACACACTTGCAAGAAACATATTCATTTCCATAATTGAGATCTCTACCATGTAAGATTCCATTTCTATATGGAATTCTAATTTCATCGTTGTTCGTTTTTGTTCTGCTTAATGTATAAATTTTTTGCATCTTCAATAAGGAATCATCACATCCAACTAAACAATCCCAAGCTGTGACATCTGTTCCTTCGGCAAAAAATCCTTTGCTATGGGTATAATCATTTACCGCTCCATCAATTATTATAAGAAATAGAGGAATACTTGCATAGTAACGTCCGTTAAAATGATCGTCAAATGCTTTTTGGATTAAATCGTATCTATCCATAAACGGTTTAGCTTTATTCTTTATCCAATGAATCACTTCTTTAACATCGCTTTTATAGAAAGATAATAAAACCTGTTCACCTTCCTCCTTGCCTTGAGTTTCATACGCAATAACAGCTTTTTCAGCTACTTTTATATTCATAGAATCATACAAGCACCAACCTGAATCAGAAAAATACTTATAATACTTTTCGATTACTTCAATTGTATGGTTTAATTGAATCTCTATCCTTTCTGCTTCTTCCTTTTGCTCTTTAGTCATTAAAAAACGAAATAGTTTTGAAGCTTGTATTTCAGCTTTCAATTTTTGAGCACTATGCAGATTGCTATCCATAACTGTTCTCCTTTATTGCTTAAAAAGCAAGCTTATTATCAAACTAACACATCTGTTCATGAATTATCTCCACCAGTCCAAAATCCGCCGGCAGCCACTTCACACTATCAAGCTCATCTTTCGTGAGCCACCGTGCTTCCTGAGCTTCCAGCAAGACCAGATCTCCTTCTACGACCTCGCACCAGAAGCAGTCCATCGTCAGGTGAAACTCGGGATAATCATATTCTATCGTGTCGATAAGCTCGCCCACTTTTATTTTTGTATCGAGTTCTTCCTTAATCTCTCTTACCAAGGCTTGCTGCGGAGTTTCACCGGGTTCGATTTTTCCGCCGGGGAATTCCCACTGACCTTTAAATTCGCCGTATCCTCTTGCAGTTGCGAAAATGCGTGTCTTTGCTTGAAGTGAATCACATATCACAGCTGCCACAACTTTTATCGTTTTCATATCATCCCACCGTCAGCTGATTTGTTTTCTTTAGATATTTCGCAGGTATAGGCTTTCTCAGCTTCCACACCACATTCATAGGCTTCGAGCCCTCCGACTTCACATAGTCAGCCAGACCGAGGAAGGTATAAGGTGCCGCACCCAGCTTTGTGCTCTTGTACTCACGGACGAATATCATCACGCTTGTACCCATTTTGCGGTGATTGATATAGCGCTGACCTGTCTTGCTTTCGGGAGTTGTGGTGCTCTGGCTCTGCCAGTGGAATAGCTCGCTGTTGATAGAGTAGTCATTGTACATGGTAGTGGGTGAATAGTCCTTATCAGATTTGTTAAGCGTCACAAAGAACAAGTCTACTTTCTTATCATCAAGGTATTTACAACCCTCACGAACGGTATCAGGCTTCATGAAATCCAGCGCTACAAGTATCTGATCTCTTGTGTAGCTGCAATGCACGTCCAGCGGACAGTCATAATCCACCTGCACAGGCTCGTCAATGAAGTCTATCTTATCGTATTTGTAGTACATCAGTTCAAGTATTTCACTGAGCATCACAGGCGACTTTGATATCTTGCGGAAGCCCTCAAGTAGGTCGCTGAAACCGCAGTCCTCATGTGATTTCTGCCATATTGTGAATTGTAGCATCTGCCACATTCTCTGCTGAACACCGTCAAAATCACTGATGCTGTAATCGCCTATCTTCGGCAGATAATCTATCACAAGTTCGATCAATCTATGAGAATCGATATATGAAAGTCGGGGCAGTGCCTTTGTGATGATTTCTTCAATATCCTCAGTGAAATTCTCTTTTACCTTAGCCTGCACACACAGCCTCGCAAAGCTGTTTTTCGTGCCGTAAATCGCACTGATATCAAGGTTGTAGTAATCAAGAAAATTGGCAAGGTTAAGAGCTTTTCCGCTGTCCTCGGTGAATGCCGCAAGACGCTTTACGATAGCGCTCTTGTTTCCCACAGCCTGTCTGATATTGTCGAGAATGTACTTCTGCGCCTGCTTCTCCAGCTTTATATAACAGCCCTTCGGCAACAGAGGAAAGCCATTCTCGATCTCGTCCTTGACACTTCGCTGAGTATTACCCAGAAGCGCCGCAAACTTCGACTCGAAATTGTACTTCACATGCGCCTGCCCGATGAAATCCAGCACTGTCAGGCAGTCCTTGCCATCGCTGAGACGCAGACCACGTCCAAGCTGCTGCAGGAACACAGTAAGACTCTCGGTAGGACGCAGGAACATCACCGTGTTGACCTCGGGGATATCCACGCCCTCGTTGTAAAGGTCAACGGTGAAAATGAACTTTATCACGCCGTTCGCCAGATTACGCTGCGCAGAATCACGTTCATCCTTCTTGCTGTCGGCAGTCAGTGCAATTGACGGGATATCCTTCTGATTAAAGCGCAAAGCCATGTACTCAGCGTGTTCTTTTGATACACAGAAGCCCAATCCCTTGACCTTTTCGATATCCGCAACGTATTTGTTCAGCTCTTTCAGTATAAGCATAACACGTATATCGTTGCCCGTATAGACATTGGAAAGCGCAGTCCTGTCATAGCCGCCACGAGACCATTTTATATCGTGCAGGTCAACATCGTCGGACACTCCGAAGTAGTGGAAGGGACAAAGCAGCTTCCTGTCTATGGCTTCGGGCAGACGTATCTCCGCAGCTATCCTGTCCTCGAAATACGGCAGTATGCTCTTGCCGTCCATACGCTCGGGAGTTGCAGTCAGTCCAAGCAAAATCTTCGGCTTGTAGTATCCAAGCAGACGCTGATATGTAGGTGCAGCGGCGTGGTGGAACTCGTCCACGATGATGAAGTCGTAGTAGTCGTGGGAAGTTATCTTGTCAAGCGCCTGAGAGTTGAAAGACTCAATGGAAATGAACAGGTTTTCAAGGCTCTCAGGCACGATGCCGCCAACGCAAAGGTCGCCGAAATTCGCATCGTGGAGCACTCCGCGGAAGCATTTTATACTCTGCCTGAGAATCTCTTTTCTGTGCGCCACAAATAGAAGTCTTGCACGTCCGTTTGCCTGACGGAAACGCTTGTAATCAAAAGCGGAAATGACAGTTTTACCAGTACCTGTTGCGGCGACAACAAGGTTCTTGTGGTGACCACGTATCTCACGCTCGGCAGTCAGCTTGTCAAGTATCTCCTGCTGATAGGAAAATGGACGGATATCAAAGCTGTAATCGCTCTGGTCGCCGTGGTATTTCTCGGCCTTCAGAGCCTGCATCAGATGCACTCTGTCATCGGGAGAATACATGGAAAAATCAGTGCTGTTCCAGTAGTTCTCGAAGGTTGCATTTATTTTGCGAATAGTGTGTGGCTGATCGTGAGCGGTTATCTTCAAATTCCATTCAAGTCCGCTGGTCATGGCAGAATTTGACATATTTGATGAACCAACATAGGCTGTCGTAAAGCCCGTGTCACGGTAGAAAACGTAAGATTTCGCATGAAGCCTTGTGCGTTCGGTGTCGTAGGAAACTTTTATCTCGGTATGCGGAAGTTTGCTCAGCTCTTCCACAGCTTTCACATCGGTAGCACCCATGTATGAGGTCGTGATAACACGAAGCTTTCCGCCGCGGGCTGTAAACTCCTGCAACTCGTCGATGATGAGCACCAGACCGCTCCATTTGATGAATGAAACCAGCATATCTATCCTGTCGGCGGAGACTATCTCCTTTTTCAGCTCGGTCATCATCTGCGGTTCGTGTCCTGCACCAGTGAACAGTGAGCTTGAAGCGAGTGAAGTTTCGGGGCGTGTCATAGTGATGCGTCCACGTACTGCGTCAGCATTGTTCTGCATATTGGCAACAGCGAGAAGCTGCTGTGCACGTTCATCAACGCACAGACCATCGAACTCATCGTCACCCGTAAGCTCGGTAACAGCCGATACTATTTTATTGGCAAGTCCCAGCTGTCCTTCGATATCATCACCTGCAAGCCGTGAAAGTCCCTTTTCAATGACCTCGGAGAGATACCCTGCAAGCACCTGCGGAGCTTCCGCCTTGTCGATATTGCGCTTATCGATAAGCTGTGCAGAATCATCTATTTTATCCGATAGTTCTTTGTTTATGACCTGTTCGTACAGTCCGGGTTTGAGCATTGGATCACCTCCTGTTATATACTTAATGAAAAACAAA
This sequence comes from Hominimerdicola alba 8, assembly GCF_000178155.2. GTDB lineage: Bacteria > Bacillota > Clostridia > Oscillospirales > Ruminococcaceae > Hominimerdicola > Hominimerdicola alba_C. The sequence continues at coordinate 6,037 of NZ_ADKM02000129.1, read as the reverse complement.
AGATATTTATATTGCATACAATTGACAAAAAATTAGATTAACTCTTTATATATTATACCACAATATTGGTAACTAAGTCAATCCATTTCAACATATTTATACAATATAAATATAGATTCCACATTTTTTTGATTCAATAATTAACTTTGAACCCAGTACTATAATAATTACAGTCGTATAAATCCATGACAAGCCAGGCATGGTTTACACGCACTCGAAACCTAAGTTATAATGAAAGCAGTGATTGGACTAACGGGAATCCGGTTGGGACACCACGCCCGCACTCCAGACAGTTATCCATGCTTTCGTTATAGCGTTCGCATTTGCAGGTAGAGTCAACTATAGCAATCCGCCTTAAAATTCAGACAAAATCCAGTCACAAAATCCATAGATCCGAGCTTTTGCGACTGGATTTTGTGAATTTAAATAGTTGGATTGCTATAAAAGCACTCGCATCACTAAGTAGTCAGAATAGGTAACGAGGAACGTATGGATCTATCGATCACAAATATTATCAGTAGGAGCGATCATTATGAATGCCGTAGGAATTGACGTATCTAAGGGGAAAAGCACTGTTACTGTTCTTCAGCCGTTCGGAGTTGTTATTGCAGAGCCTTTTGAAGTTTTACATACTGCCGATGAGCTGAAAAAACTTGTAACATTCATAAAATCTTTGTCAGGTGAAACAAAGGTAGTTATGGAGTATACAGGTGCATATAAGGTCAAGAAGCATATCCAAGCGAGGCTCTTCGGCTCTGAGGAAGACTCTGTTTCAGGTGATAGGAGTATATCTTCAAAGGCAACCAAAAGACGAACCGGTATATCAATTCCTTGAAAAGAAACGTACTGAGGGAAAGCCATACAAGGTCTATATGATAGCCGCAGCACACAAATTTCTTCGCATTTACTACGCAAGGATCAAGGAAGTTATGCCCACACAATAGCATCTACCTGATTCCGCAAAGTTCACATTAAAAACGTTCGATTTAAGGCTGTATATAGCCAAGAATTAAATGCTTTTGAGGTTCAATTCTTTTCACCCAATGGGTGAAGAAAATTCTAAGTAAAAATCAACTGTTTTTTGCTATAATTCGGTAAATATTAACAACAACACAAGAGTGAGTTTTGCGGATTCATGATCTATTCATAGATTCCGAACCAGAGGTAATCACAGGCACGGCGAAGCCGCTTGACCTTGACAGGTTATCATAAAAATGCTGCAATAGCTGTCCCGACGGTGACTGACTCCATCTATTCATGAGTTCTTCACCGTCGGCACGACACACAGAGCATTTTTATGATGTTCTGACAAGGCTGCCGGACAGTTTCAATTGAATTTCATTTTGCAGACTGCTTCGGCGGTCTTATTGTCGTACCTACTTTTTCTATTGTGAAAGTTTTGTGAAACATCCGGTTTGCCTATTGACTTTTTATTGCAGGTCTGAAGTTAAAGTTGGTTCTACGACAAGTTTATGACCTTTTTCCTTGCTTCACGGAATATTGCAATGTACTGTATGTTCCGCCGTCTTTACACTGAATACAGCAAATGACCATATCCGAACGGAACGATTATACTCTTATTACGAACTTGTATCAGTTAGTTCTAAAGAAAAAGATCTTTTTACTTTTATTTAACATATCCTACTTATCTGTATCCAAATCACCTATGCTGTTTAACCCTATGATTTAAGACCAATACGTCCTTTCAAAATCGTTTTTAACAATAAGAGGTAAATAAGAGGTTTTTGACTTAATGACAAAAAAGAAAAGCTTCAAAACAACGTATCTGCGCTGTTTTGAAGCTTTCTGTTGATATGACCCGTACGGGAATTGAAGGAAGATTTTACCAGTTAATATTTTTGCATAACTTGCTGTAACTATCCGTCATTTCCGAGATGCTCAGCAGAAAGCTCATCATAATTATTTATAACCGTTTAAAATATAATCGGGCTGATCTTGGGTCGTTGGCATTAGAAAGCAAAACAGACAGGGCAGGGTGCCTTGTCTGTTTTGTTATTATGACATGTATCAAGTGAGTATTGCATTTTTCTCTGTTGCTTGCATTTCAATTGTTTTTATAAACTTATCTCTTGCAATTTCCCATGCATTTGTATCAACAGGTTGCAAAGAAAACATTTTCTCTATTTGTTCTTTGAAGGTGTTTAATCGAAATTTATTATTTGCATAGAACGATACTTTTTCTTTTGGTAATAGACCTCCAATTTTATTCCTTTCAAAACCGGGCATTAGTATTTCCTGGTATTGTTTATTCATCACCCAAACTGCGCCCATTTCGTTTAAACAGGCTTGACTTTCAAAATAGTTATCCGTATACCAAAGAATAAAAAATACGTTTTGTTCACAATGAAAATGTTTAATTATCTCATTATCAATCATTTGTCCGTTTTCTATATAGGCGGCAGGGTGAGAAGAACAGAAGATTGTTTTATCTCCATTCTGCAGAGGTCTTGGTATTCCTATTGCATATAATAATTCGATCAACGCATCGACTTGTTCTTTATCTTTTTCGCGATGGCTAATGAATATCCTTTCATAGTGGTCAGAGCGTAGTTCTTGCTTTAATTCATTTAACGTTTTTAATAATACATTTGCTTCTTTCAAAGATACAGAATAGCTATAACTATTCCAATAGTATTTGACAAGTATATCATATATTGTCCCAACACGCATGCTATGTGAATTCTCTAAATTATATTTTTCGCAAAAACTACGAATCAATACTTTATACTTTTCATACAAACTATCTTTAGCTCTGACTGTTCCATTGACCTTGATCCTTTCAACTAAACTCTTGCACACGTTGATTATTTCATTTAGTTCTGATAATTGATTAGAAATCATTTATAAACCTCCCACTATTAACTATTACTCCACCTCAACCTCCGCCGTCTTTCCGCAAAAAGCGATCCCTATCCTAATAATATCATCCACGCCTTCTGCCTTCATCTCAGTATCATATCTCTTTTCATCTATTTGCTCCAGTGCTGCCTTAGCAAGGGCTTTCAGGTCATCATTTTTGTCTTTTGTCGATTTAAGTTCCATAAGAACACCAGGGAGCTTGCTGTTCCTTGGCATTAGTTGAATGTCAAATCTTCCAAGCCCGGATTCCCTGTTTGAGGTCAGTCTGTACCCACTTTCAAAGGTGACAAGAAGACCGAGTATCATTCCGTGATAGAAAGACTCATGAGAATAATCAAAGCTGCTGATGCTGTTGAGCATTATTTTACATAGCAGCTCTCTGAGTTTAACAGCGTCTTTCTTATATATCGCCTCCTGAACTGGAATAGTCAGATTCTGAGGAAAAATACCAGACAGCTTATCAAGTATCTCTTTTTTGTAAGCATAGCGTATTTCCCTGTTGGGGAGCTCCAGCTCACAAATATAATCATTTCCGTTTGCAATATCTTTTCGGGTGTATTTAAGATAGCCGGTTATCAGCAGAAAGCTGTATATGCTGGAAGGATTCTTTTTGATCTCAGGATATATCACATTTGTGTCTATATATGAAGTTATCCTTTTGCCGGAGATCAGACTGTTTAGATTATCATAAAGCTCGCTGTCGGCTTGCTCCAGTATTTCTTCGATAATGCTGTTATCTCCCGTAGAGATCCAGAACGCTTTCGGTTGGCAGCCGTTGCTGAAATAGTTGATAACAGACCATGGGTTGAATATTTCCTGCTCACCGAAAACATATCCGTCATACCATTCACAGATCTCATCAAGCTTTTCCGGAACAGAATAAGCCCTTGTCATCTCTGTTATCTCATTTTTCGTGAATCCGAAATACTGGCTGTATTTATTATCAAGAACAGAGTATACGCTGAGATTATTCATTCCGCTGAAAATGCTTTCCTTTGCAACACGCAGAATGCCTGTGAGAAAACCAAAGCTGAGATTGTTATTATCCTTCAGACCTTCGGAAAAGAGATTTCGCATAAATGTTATGGCGTCATCATAAAAGCCATACATATACCCTTGTTGTATGGGGGTATCATATTCATCAATGATTAGAACCGGAGCGATCCCGAAGTGCTTTTTGAGCATGGCAGAAAGATTGCCCAGTGCGGCAGACAGGTCGATCAGGTCGGCATTTCCGTCTGCAATTCTGTCGTAGTATTTCTTTTCCCTGTCGTTGCATTTGTCCGAGTCAGAAAGCTCAGGGTGCCTGAGAAATTCCTTGCTGAGAAGGTCTGATATTTTGTGAAGTGTCAATTCCCATGTGTTGTATTTAACATCTTTGAATGTCAGAAAAATGACAGGATATTTGCCCTGATGCTTGGTGTATTTATCTCCGCAGCTCCAGATAGCCTTATCCTTAAAATACACAGATGTTTCTTCATCTGAGATTTCAAAGAAAGTTTTAAGCATATCCATATTCAGCGTTTTTCCGAAACGTCTTGGACGTGTAAAAAGCGACACAGCAGGCTTTTCATCAAGAAAATCCTTTATCATCAGTGTTTTGTCAATATAGTAATACTCTGTGCTTGCAGTTTTATAGTCCGAAATACCGATAGGCATAGGCAGTAAGAGCTTTGAATGTTCAGATTGCTTGCTGTTCTTTGTTCTCATATCAGCAGGCTTTGAAGCGTTTTCGGGAATACACCAGAAACGGCCATTTCTAACAGCCCCATCAATTCTGCCCTCCTGACACAGCTTGGTTATCCTTGCTTTGGAGATCCCCCACAATTCAGATGCTTGTTTTATTGAAATATAATCAGCCATAAGATCACCTCTGATAATTATTATTAATTATGCTCATCAATATTATATCACGTCTAATCAACAATGTCAACCGCTAATCAATAATATCTCGGCACAAATCAATAATAAACCAACGGTTTGACTGCGGTATCGTTTTGATGAAAAAACAATTATGCTTGGTAGGTATAAGAAATGGTTTTTCTATGGCTTTTAGCATGCTCACTTTTTGATAACATATATGGTAAAAACACGCATGGATATATTTTGATTGCCGCAGCAACCGAACACACTCAAACACGGATAACCGACCTTATCAGACGGCTATCCGTTTCTTATTCCTCATCCCCACAGTTAAGTAGCCTGAAATGATTCTTTCGACACTCTATAATGCCGTCGTTTTTCATTCGGGTAAGCTCCTTTGACATATTGGTGCGCTCTAAGTTCAGATAGTTTGCAAGCTGTTGACGGTCAAAGGGTATGTCAAATTCATTTGTGCGCTTTTGTAATGCGACCGTGTTTAGATAAGACAGAATACGTCCTCTTGCACTTTTGGGCGAGGTGTGAAAGCTCCTGCCAGAGAGTGCTAAATTTTTGTGCAGTGAGATCATCAGCAGGTTACTTGTCAGCTTGCTTTTCCAGCTTGATGCGGTGTTACCGAACAGCCCGCCCACGTTCAGAAACAGAATGCGGCAGTCCTCGTTCGCCCTGACATCTACAAGCATGACCTCATTCAGCAGTACATAGGTCTCGGCGAAAAACTGCCCCTTTCCGATATGGCTGAGTATCGTGCAGTTGCCCCATATATCGTTGCTTTCAATGGTCACGCTGCCGCTCAGCACAAGCCCCATTCGCTTTGTCAGATCTCCTGCGTGAAGGATAAGGGAGTCCTTTTTGTAGGTTTTCTCTGCCGCTTTAAGCTCTTTGAGACAGTCGGTCATCTCGTCATCTGTCAGCCCCTTGAAAAGTACATTGTCTTTCAGCGTTTTTGTGTCCATAGTCATCACTCCAAAAATTTTTTAAAAATGTGGCTCAAACCACATACATCTACTGATAATTATACTATAATTAGATTAGAAAATCAAGGAGGCGAGCCTATGATAAGACAAATTATTCACATAGACGAGGAAAAATGCAACGGCTGCGGATTGTGTGCCGAGGCGTGCCACGAGGGGGCTATCGACATTATTGACGGCAAGGCAAAGCTTACGCGTGAAAATTTCTGTGACGGCTTTGGTGACTGTCTTCCTAACTGCCCGACAGGTGCGATAACCTTTGAAAAGCGTGACGCACCTGCATATGACGAGGCGGCTGTGAA
>NZ_ADKM02000130.1 GCF_000178155.2 Hominimerdicola alba 8 | reverse complement strand
ATTTTTTTATGTGATTATCCCGCTGACACACCAAAATATACGATGTTATATCGGGAATTGAATACAGTTGGATGTTATCTTTCCCCCGCCTGCGGCGGGGGAAAGATAACATCAACTCAGTATTTCCTCATTGATAAAGGTATTTTGCAGTGGTGTGCTAAATGGATAGTCATATTTTTTTATCGCACCGCCGCGGCAAACAGCACTTTAACATATGCGCATATCTTCCCGCGCCTGCCGCGCTCAAAAGATATCCTGTCCCAAAGAGATGACCGCTCATTTTTTACCGTCCGTCAGCGATACTTTTCAAGCCGCCTTTGATATCTCAGACTTGTCATTCTCAGCCAGTTCTTTTATGACAGCCGCATCACTGTCAGACTTTATCCTGCACTCAGTCCGCGAATAGAAGTTGTCGTTCACGTCCCACAGCACAGGCACAAAACCGTAATCAAGCGCTTTCTGCATCTCATACTTCATCAGCTCCGAACTCTCGGTTATCTCCGCACCGCGCACTATCTTGTCATCTTCATATATCGAAGTCTGCTCGCCCAGAAATACAGGTATGCCCTTGTCGATGAACGCCGCTTTCAGCAGTTCGCACTGCGACTCGGTGTAGTCCTTCCACTTTTTGCCGCCCACGTTTCTTGACCAGTACATGGCATTGTCGATGTAATGCACCGATACCATCAGCTTGTCCTCTGCCGTATCTGCGGGCATCACAAAGCTGTCCTTAGTGGTGTTGTCGATGTTCGTCCAGTACCCCGAAGCTATCAGAACACGTTCGGCATTGTTGCCGCCCGTCGCCCTTACAGTGTCCACAAACTTCTGGTTCATCTCATTGACATAAGCATAAGTTTCCTCTTCGGTCAGTGTGACGGCATCGCCTTTTTCCTTGCCCTGACCGTCAAACTCCATCTGATGGCTGCCCAGATTTTCATTGAAACCCTCAAACACCAGATAGTCGGGATAGTCCTTGAAATATTCTGCTATCTGTTTCCAGAGGATACCTGTTATCTCCAGTGCTTCCTCCTTAGTCTTGTGCTTGATGATGTATTCGTCAAAGTGGTGTATGTTTATTACCGCATACATGCCGTCCTCCAGCACCCGGTCAGCGACTTCTGCCACCCTGTCGATGTAGTCGGCATTTATCTCATACTTACCGTCATCAGCCATCATATTTCCCCAGTAAACGGGTATCCTGACAGTCGAAAAACCTGCTGCTCTCATGCCGTCTATACACTCTTTGGTGGTTTCGACCGCGCCCCAGCACTTCTCATAATCAAGGGGAGTATCTGCCCCTATAGTCGAAGCCCCTGTGGTCTTGTTTGAAGTGCTTGACCAGTACGCCTCAAAGGTGTTGCCGAGATTTTCACCTATACCCATCTCATCGGCATAAGCCCGCGCCGAAAGTCCGCGCATCTCACCTGTCGGGTGCTTTTTGGCAGACCGTTCCTCAGCCGAACTTTCCTCAGCCGCCTTGCTTTCAGCAGTCTTCCCCTGACCTGCACAGCCGCCCAGCAGACCCACGCACATCACACCCGCAAAGACCGCCGCCAATATCCTTTTGATTTTCATAGCTAACTCCTTACTGCGCCAAAGCGCCGACTGACTGCCTGCGGTCGGTCATACCTGCGGGTACTGTTATACTGCGCCGCTGCGCCCTCAGACGGACAGCTTGCCCGCCCACCCGCCCGCAGACTTCACCTGTCCCGACCGTCAGACTGTCACTTTACCGCCTTGACTCTCTCGTTTACTTCCTTTATCTCAGAGTCTATGGTCGCGGAATACTTCTCTCTCACCTGCGCCCATGTGCTTTGACCGCCCTCTTCGTCCTCTTCTGAAGCGTGATTGTACAGCACATCGGTCAGACAGCTGTTGCCGTCAAAGCTGTTGGGATCGCCCGTAGCCGCCGAAAGACCGAAGCAGTAATCATATATCATGTACCTGTCATCGCTCACAGCGTCCATCTTTACCTGATACATCTCGTCAGTCCAGTTTGGGTTGTTCTCCATGAATTTCAGCTTGTTCGTTTCCTGATATTCAGGGTCGGTATATGTGACACGACAGCAGTCGAGCCAGCATTTCATTGCATCGTTTTTCTCACTGCCCATGACCCACATGAATGCTTTCATGTCAGATGTGGTTATCTTCTGCGGGTTTTTGGGATATTCAGGCATAGGAACTATCCGCCAGTCGTCCTCATCGGTGGGCGAATTGTTGCCAGAGTACGCCCAGTCACCCATCGCATAGAACAGACACCCCTGATTGAAAGCATCTCTCGCACCGCCTATCCAGCCGTTCAGTATCATATTGCTCTTTTGCAGTTCGTAGAGCATCTTCTGCGCCGCTTCAATGTCGGGGTCGTTGAGATTTGATGAGAACTCGTTGGTTTCCATATTGTAATTTACCAGCGTCTTGCCCGTCTGCTGAGTTATGTGCTGTCTGAAAAATCCGTTGATGCCGTATCTCTCATCGCCGCCGTCAACATACTCCTTCATTATCTTCTGCCAGCTGTCCCAGTTCCATTCCCCTTCGAGATACATCTCATACGGGTCATCAAGACCCTCATTCTCGATATATTCGTGGTTATAGCACATCATAGACGAGGCCTCATACCTCAGCGGTGCTACATAATGCTTGCCTGCCAGCGAATACTGTTCCGCATCGTCAGCCACATCAGCCCAGAGAGGGTCGGTGAAATCAACTATCGGGTCGATGGGCTGGTGCATCTCGTTGCAGACATGCGCGGGGAAACTCAGCCACTCATAGTTGGTCATATCGGGTATATCCTGCTTTGAAAGCAGAGCCGTAGCCAGCTTGTCGAACCTCTCAAAATAAGTCGTCTGCTGCCACTCGATCGCACCGCCCTTTTCCTCGAACAAGGTCAGTTCGGTGGACTTTTCGGGGTTCGCCCTTGTTGGATTAAGGTCGGAAACGCCCAGATACACCAGCGTATTCTCCGCACCTTCGGGAATGGCATCTACCTTATCGGTCACTGCCACCTCCACATTCTCGGTAGCCTCAAAGCTGTCGTCAGCCGCCTTAGAAGCCGCTCCCTCACCGTCACCGCTCCCGCCGCAGCCCGCAGCCGCCGCTGTCATTATCAAACCCGCACAAAGCGCCATTATTTTCCTTATGTCCATAATATCCTCCTATTCTAAATGAAAAAAGACATACTCCGCGCGGCTTTATCGGCATGTGCGAACCTTTTTGCGCCTATTCCGACTTTGGCTTCGCACTCGATCTGCACCATAAGACCGCGCCGTTCGCACCAAACCAAAAAGCACAAAAAATTCTCGCTCTTCGGCATGCTTTTATAGCTTTGATCTGATTATTCCTTACGGGGGAACAGCCCCCATTCTGCCGCCTGTCGCACACAATTCTTACCCGCACAAAAAGCCGCTTCACACATTCAAACCACTACGCGGTACGCTATTTTAAATGCCGTCCGATCTCCAATCTTCAGAAACGGCTTCACCACATTCGTCTCCATATCGCACGCCGTCTTCACCCTAACAGGCAGGCTTCGCGATACGCTTACATCTCCTGCTTCCGAGATGTAACACACCCATTGTGAACTCGCCATTCTATCAGTTCTTGATCTTCGGGAAACACCCTGTCCCCCGCAGTTCTCGGCGTTCAGCTTAATGCCCGCGCGGTATTTTTCACACCGCATCGGTGCTATTTCATTATAACAAAACTCTCCGCTTCAAACAGGCACTTCTCGTCAAAACTCGGCTTTATCCAGCCCTCAACGCCGTGATAGGGCTTGAAATACAGCGCATGTCTTCCTGTCACGTTCTTGACCTTGCAGGTATAGACCCCGTCTGCCCTGCCGACTGTCAGTTCGCCTATCTCTTCGCCGTCTTCGGCATCAAGCATCACCTTCACCTTGCAGTCAGCACCCATTCCACGAACTTTCATCGCAAGCGTCAGGCTGTCGCCCGTAAAATCCTCCCCGAAATCAAAGTACTTGTACCCAAACACCGCACCATCCTTTATATTGGTTATCACCCTTGTGAAAACATCCTTTTCGGTGATATAACAGCCGCCTTTCAGGACGCAGGCTATCTCCGCAGGTGTGGGCTTGTATGGGTCCAGCGAGTCCTCAAAGCCCAGCGAGGTCATCTCGACTGTGGGTATAGTTCCGTCTTCGAGTATCTCTATCTTCTCGACACATGCCCGCCGCGACATTATCGTGTTGTTGGTCATGCGGTGATAGAAGATGTACCACTGCCCGTTTATATTCGCCACCGAACCGTGGTCGTTGCCGCCGGGATAATCAACGCTGTTGTCGATTATGTAGCCCCTGTAGGTGAAAGGACCTCGCGGCGAATCGGCTGTAGCATAAGCAAGCCTGCTTCCCTTGCAGGGCGAGTATATCAGGTAATATCTGCCATTTATCTTTCTGGGAGAACTTGCTTCAAAGAAACGCTGTTCTTCGGGGACGCTCTCATCATCGGGTATAACGGGGCGCATGTAGCTGTTCGGAACAACGGTGTGCATATCAGCGGGGTCTATCTCGTTCATATTAGACTCAGTGAAACCGTAGTACACATAGACCTTTCCGTCATCGTCAACCAGCACGCCGGCATCGTTGAAAATGCCGTCATCACCAACTTTTTCACCCTCACCGTAAATATACTGACCCAGCAGTTCAAAAGGACCCTCAGGCTTGTCAGAAACACCCACCGCGCCCTTAGAGCCTACAATATAGGCATAAAGGTAATACTTGCCGTCCTTTTCTATGACATCGGGGGCATAGCACTCGCTCCTCGTCCAGGGAGTATCTGCGGGGCGTTCACCACCGTCTTTTGTGCGGAAACTGTCGCCGTGACAAACCCAGTTATTGAGGTCATCGAGCGGTGCGCTCCACACTTTCAGCTTGTAGTCACAGAACATGTCACAGCCCGCCCTGTCATGCGAACCGTACAGATAGACTCTGTCCCCGAAAACTCTCGGCTCGGCATCGGGTATGTATTCCCACAGCGGTAATATCGGATTTGGCATAGAACAATTCCTCCTATAAATAAGTTCATCTCGCTGATGCACCTTGCCCGCAGTCGGTGCGGCAGGAACATCATATAAAAATATGTGGTTATCCCGCTGACACACCACAAAAACAGCGGCTATACAGAACTTAAGGTTCTTGGCGTATATCCTTTTGTTCACCGCATTTTTATAGCGATCCGCCTTAAAATTCAGACAAAATCCAGTCACAAAACCCATAAATCCCAGCTTTTGCGACCGGATTTTGTGAATTTAAATAGTTGGATTGCTATAGTTGTTGTGCTAAAGGGATAGTCATATAAAAATATGGTCACTCCTTTATGACACCACTAAGAATAGAGGTATGATAAGGAACAATTATTGAGATGTTTTCTTTCCACCATCTGCGGCGGGGAAAGAAAACCGACAACTATTGTTAATGCCTGCTAAAATGCTGTTTGGCACAGTGTATCAGCAGGATGACCGAGTATGATAACATGGTCATCTCTTTAGCAAACCACAAAAAAGCGCTATATGACCGTCGGCTATCTCACGGACGCGCTGAAAAATTGACAGCGCCATTTAAGGGTCTGCTGAAAATACAGTCAGATATAAAAATATTATTTTTTCTAACCAATAACACACATTATCTCTGCACATTAATCATACCATACTTTTCGCAAAATTTCAAGCACTTTCACCAAATTTATTGCATAAACATCATAAACTATTGGTAGAATTTGAAACCATTTTCACAGAGTTTTTCACACAAAAGCGAAATATGCACTCTGCACAAGCGAAAGTCACGGGGAAACGCAAAGTTCGTGAATAATAATGTGCAAAAAAATATAGCAATTTTCAGAAGAATGTGCTATAATATCTTCGGCAGAGGGGAAAAAGCCCCCGCCCGTTTGTAATGTACCCGCCCACCATAGCGGGATATTAACAAGGAGGAAACGAATATGACAAGAAACAGCAAGACCAAAGACCTGGTGCTCATGGGCGTTATGACAGCCATCATCTTCATAATGGGGCTCACCCCGATAGGTTATGTCAAGACAGGTACCCTTTCGGTAGCACTTATCACTATCCCTGTGGCGATAGCAGCCTACGCTCTGGGACCTGTGGGCGGCACACTGGCAGGTCTTTCATTCGGTATCACAAGCGCGATAATGGCTTTCACTCAGCCCGATCTCACGATGGTAGCGCTCACATCTATCAGCGCGTTCAAAGTTGCGGCTCTTTGCTTAGTGCCGAGAATTCTGGTGGGCTTCTGCGCAGGCATGGTAGCTAAACTGGTGAAAACACTGAGAGTACCTTCACCTGTGGGCGGTGCGCTGACAGGCTTCTCTGTTGCATTCCTGAACACTGTTTTCTTTATGAGCAGTCTGGTGGGACTTTTCGGAAATTCAGATTATGTCAAGGACATGAAGGGCGAAAAGAACCTTATTCTCTTCATCATCGCGGTAGTAACAGTCAATGTTGTGATCGAGTGGGTAAGCTCGACAGTCATCACATCTGCTGTGGCAGGTGCGCTGACAAAGGCAAGGCTGATAAGCACTCCCGCTAAGAGAGCCGAAGCATAAACATATAAGACGGACAGCATGGTGCTGTCCGTTTTTTTGTATATGCGATCATCAGGCTGATATACAACGCTCAATTATCCTTATATTTACCGCATTTTCAGCCGGTGTGTTAGCTGACACACCAAAATAAAAGATGTTATATTGGGAACTGAATATAGTTGGCGTTTATCTTTCCCCCGCCTGCGGCGGGAAAAAGATAACATCAACTCAGTATTTCGTTGTTATAAAGGTATTTTTAGGTGGTGTGCTAAAGGGATAGTCATATATTAAAATGCGGTCATTATGCCGGTGCCGCAAATTGCATGTCTGTTCGGCGTGTCGGATCATTATTAAGCACCGTTCACACAAAACTGCGAACATTCGGGAAGTGCCCGTGTGGGTCTTGCGATTTTAAACTTCGTCATTACACCGCGTTTCGGCGTCTGCCACTCTTATGCACTGCGGCGTTGGCAGAGGCGGTGGGGTGCGAATGTTCTTTGTGATGCGTGTCGGGTGCGTTGTCAAGCTGCTGCGGGGAGTACAGGAGTGTTCCCGCCGATAGTCGTACCGTAGTTCCGATAAAGGCGGCGAACAGCGTGCATACTCTCCTACTAACAGCGAAAAATGGTCAAAAGTTGTACGTTTTTGTACAACTTTTAATAAAATATATCTAAATTAAATCAAAAATCATTTTAATGTACAAACGGCGAATGTTCCTTTTGGGCGATATGACGTCATTTTTGGCTGACAAAAAAAGCAGGGCTTCGCGTGTGAAGTCCTGCTTTTTTATCAAACTCTGTCAGGGGAAACAGTGTTGTCATCAATCCATTGTAACGATCTCTTTGTAGAACTCAGCATAGTCGTTTCTGCCGTCTTTGGTGAAAGCTATGGCAGTTCTTGGGTGCTGGTTCAACAGACCTGTCATGAGATACTGGAGGTCATAGCCCCATACGATGCCCTGTTCGCGCAGCTTGGTCATGTGCTGGTCAATGAACTTGATAACAGGGTATACATTGTACTTCGGGTTTTTCAGGAAGCCCAGCAGCAGTTCCATAGAACAGTTGCCTGCGCCTCTGCCCATTGAGGAATAGGTAGCGTCCAGCCAGTCAACGCCGTCACCGACAGCTTCGATAGTGTTTGCGAATGCAAGCTGCTGATTGTTATGTGCATGTATGCCCAGCTTCTTGCCGTATTTGTCGGCATACTCAACATACAGTGCGGCAAGGCGCTGTAACTGTTCGGGGTACATAGCGCCGAAGCTGTCAACGATGTAGATGACATCAACAGGCGACTGACCCAGAATGTCGAGGGCAGCCCTCAGGTCACCTTCCTGCGCGGTGGAGATAGCCATGATATTACAGCTTACCTCGTAGCCCTTGCGCTTAGCGTCCTCTATCATATCTACCGCAGTGGGTATCTGGTTGAGGTATGTGGCAACTCTTATCAGGTCGATGACGCTTTCTTCACGGTTCTGGATATCCTGCTTGTAGTTGCATCTGCCGACATCTGCCATTACAGCTATCTTGAGGTCGGTATCGTTATTGCCGACAACAGCCCTGATATCCTCTTCATCGCAGAACTTCCACTTGCCGAACTTCTCGCGGTCGAACATCTCCTTATCGCCCTTATAGCCGAACTCCATATAATCAACGCCTGCCTTGATATTTGCAAGGTACAGGTCGTGTACAAATCTGTCATCAAAGAAAAAGTCGTTCACCAGACCGCCATCGCGCAGTGTTGCATCTACGACTTTTATGCTGTCCCTGTAATTCATCAGGTTGGATATTTCTTTCATATCAAACATCTCCATTTCGTTTCACTTTAAAACATGTTAGCTTTAAATCACTAAAGCAAGTATAGCACAATTCACTTCAAATTGCAAGGGCTGTGGTAAACTTTTTTCAGCGAAAAAGCATTTTTGTTACAGTTGGTTATATTTTCTTGTTTTCAACAACATTCTTTGTGCTATATGCAAAATTCTTTTGAGTGAAATATTTCTGAAATGCAATAACGTAAGGCTTTTACTTATAAGCTGAGGAAATAATTACGGGTATGCACTGCACAGCTGTCATACCCCATTCGGGAAGCATTGCATATCTGACCCGAAAAACTTTTTTCGTGGTTATCCCGCTGACACACCACAAAAACGGCGGTTTTACAGAACTTAAGGTGGTTGGCGTATGGTGCTCAATTATCCTTTTGTTTATCGCATTTTTAGTTGGTGTGCTAAAGGGATAGTCATAACTTTTTTACAGACTTCTGCGATTATATTAAACTCTTGGGAATGCTGAGTTAAGTTTAATAAATATATATTCATTTTACACAGTCCCACAACAACGCCGTTTTATGCAATAAAATATCTGCAAAAAATTTGCCTGCACCTATTGACATTTTAACTCTGTTGTGATATTATATAATAAGAGAATTTGAAAATATGGAATATATTAATGTAAGCGGTCTTGAAGTCGGCTGAAAATCGGGCTTGCGCTTTGTGCTGATGAAGACCTGAAAGTGAGAATGGAAGTTTTATAAAGTCTATATTTTTGTAAAGGCGGGCGAATTTATTATGACAGATTTTTACTATCCTGTGCTGGGCGATGAGGTTGCACTGCCGATGTTCATACTGGGTGCGGGCGCAAGGGACAGAGAATGGCATTTTATCCGTGAGGACGGATATCCGGGTTATCAGATAATCTACTGCACAAGGGGTGCGGGCATGCTGAAGATAGCTGACGGCGAGTTCCCTGTAAAGGCGGGCGATGCGATGTATCTGCCGCCGAATGTTCCACACGAGTACTATCCCACTGAGGACATCTGGGAAACTCACTGGATAGCTTTTTCGGGCAGAGACACCCAGTACACCCTTGAACACATCAAGCTGGACAAGGCAAAAGTCGTGCATATAAGCGACCTCAGCGGGCTGGAGGCTATCTTCAAGAAGATAATGTATCTGCTTAAGACCAATTACTACTATGCGGGTCACGAGTGTTCGATGCACCTCTATCAGTTCCTTATCGAACTGCACAGGGTCACGAACCTGCAAAACGGCGGACAGGACAGCGCAAAACTCAACCAGCTGAAGCCTGTCATCAATTACATCGACACCAATTTCTCGAAAGAACTGACGCTGGTGGAACTGGCTGACCTTATCGACCTTTCGCCGCAGTATCTATGCAGGCTTTTCAAGGAATGCCTTAATCTGCGTCCTTTTGAGTATCTGGCGAGAAAGCGTATACAGCAGGCGAAGATACTTCTGCTGGAGGACAAGCTGAACATCAACGAGATAGCCACGAAAGTCGGCTACAACGATTGCAGTTATTTCTGCGCAGTTTTCAAAAAGCACGAGATGCTCTCCCCTGCGGAGTTCCGTTCACTTCACAAAAAAGCAGGCAAATAGCGTATTTTTAGACCGTCTTGAACAAGGCGGTCTTTTTAATTCATAATTCATAATTCATAATTCATAATTGTTGGCATTCATTCGGGTTTTGTTTTTTTCATTTTTGGGGTGCGTTTTTTCTCATTTGTCTGTGGAAGAGAGTTATGCCGCCGTCAGATGCTTGGGGGTATTGTCCATGTCCAAGGCTCTATGTTTTGTGGGCGGGTGGGAGGGGCGGCACCAGCCCGAAGAGAAATACCAGCCCCAAATCGCAAGCACACAATGAAAATAAGATGCGTGCAAAGCATCACTCTGCAAGTGCGCATTCTCCCGCGGCAGAGGAATGATGACTGCCGTCTGTCGCTGATACCGGCTGAAAGGCTGTTTAGTATGGTGTGTCAGCGGGATAACCACATTTATAATTGTTGACAGGCGTTGATGGTATGGTGTTTTTGGGGGTTGTAAAACAGCGTTCCGAATTGCTTGACATGATACTGTAAATAGAGTATAATTATTATATATGTTATTTTTACGGAGGAATCGGAATGAAGAAAAACAAAAAAACATTAATCGAAAGTCTGCCCGCAGGGTGGGACTTTGACAGGCTTGCGCGGCTGTTCTACATACTGATAATATGTATGTGCGGCATGCTTATGCGAAACTGCATGCTGCCCCACACGTCGCGCGATATGTGGCTCTACCTGGAAAAGTGGTACAACTATTTTGCCGAACACGGCGGCTTTAAGGCTGTCGGTGATGATGTGGGCGACTACACGCCGCTTTACTACTACTACATCGCTTTTCTCACCTACTTCAAAAGTTCTTCGCCGCAGTTGGGGCTGAAGATACTTTCTATCATTTTTGACTTTCTGACTGCTTTTTATGTCATGCGGATAGTTGAATTTAAAGAAAAAGACTCTCACCTGCCGCTGATAGCTTTTGCCGCAGTGTTCTGTCTGCCGACTGTGGTGCTGAACTCTGCTTACTGGGGTCAGTGCGATGTCATCTACTCATGCTTTTTGGTGATGTGTCTTTACTACCTGATGAAAGGCAACGACAGAACTGCTATGATAATGTTCGGGGTGAGTTTCGCGCTGAAATTACAGGCTGTGTTCTTCGTTCCGCTGATAGGCATACTGCTGTTCAAAAAGAAGATAAAGCCGATAAATCTGCTGTGGATACCTGCTGTGTATATCATAAGCGTTATCCCCGCGATGATCGCCGGCGGCGATCCTTTACGCCTGCTGCTGCTCTACTTCAATCAGTCTTCGCAGTACAGCGATCTGTGCATGTCACTGCCAAACCTCTGGGCACTGCTGGAAGGCTCAGGCGGAGAAACTAAAGATGAACTTATAAACATGGGTACAGCAGGTGTTTATTTTG
This sequence comes from Hominimerdicola alba 8, assembly GCF_000178155.2. Classification (GTDB taxonomy): domain Bacteria; phylum Bacillota; class Clostridia; order Oscillospirales; family Ruminococcaceae; genus Hominimerdicola; species Hominimerdicola alba_C. The sequence goes on along the minus strand of NZ_ADKM02000130.1, from coordinate 213,848 downwards.
CGGGCGCAGGTGTTGCGACTGTTATGTACTATTACATAACCCGCAAGACACTGAAGATAACACAGAACACTATGGTCGGTCTGGCGATGATATCGGCATTTATTGTTCCATTCGTTCTTCCGCACATGCACGAGAGATATTTCTACCTTTCAGAAGTCATGTTTGTTATTTTCGCTTTCTACTACCGCAAGAAACTATGGCTGATACTGACCTCGCAGTACTGTTCTGTACAGGCGTATACGGGGTATCTGTTCGGCAAGTGGATGATAGACGGACGCTATCTTCTGCTGATAGAGATACTCAACATCGTGACGGTATACCTCTGTCTTAAGGAAGAGATGGCTAAGCCGCGCGATGATGAAGAAGTGCTGATGAAGTGGGAGGAAGACGATCTTATCACTGCAAATACAGCAAAATAAAACGATACAGCTTAAAAGGAGGACTTATTATGGACGGCATCAAAAAATTACAGCAGATAATCGACGAGTCGGAGAAAGTGGTTTTCTTTGGCGGTGCGGGCGTTTCGACCGAAAGCGGCATACCCGATTTCCGCTCGGTGGACGGTCTTTATAATCAGAAGTATGACTACCCGCCCGAAACCATTCTCAGCCACACTTTTTTCTTGAAGAAGACAGATGAGTTCTATAAGTTCTACCGCGACAAAATGCTTTGCAAGGGTGCAAAGCCAAACAAGGCTCACCTTAAACTGGCTGAGATGGAAGCTAAGGGCAAGCTGACCGCCGTTGTCACACAGAATATAGACGGTCTGCATCAGGCGGCGGGCAGTAAAAAGGTGCTGGAACTTCACGGTTCGGTGCTTAGGAATTACTGCATGGAATGCGGCAAATACTATGATATGGAATACATAATGAACAGCACAGGCGTTCCGAAATGCGATTGCGGCGGCACTGTAAAGCCTGATGTGGTACTCTACGAAGAGGGGCTTGACAGCGGCATAATGGAAGAGTCCATAACAAGGATATCGGAAGCCGACTGCCTTATCATCGCGGGCACTTCGCTGACTGTCTACCCTGCGGCGGGAATGGTGCGGTATTTCAGGGGGAAACATCTGGTGCTGATAAACCGCGACCCTACCCCGATGGACGATATGTGCGAGTTGGTACTGCACGACAAGGTGGGCGAAGTACTTTCACAGATAAAGCTATGATGACAGATGTCTGCACGCGCTTCTCTTAACGCAAAAAAGCGTTAAGAGGAGCGCATCGGTGCAATGACCACAATAATCAATTATAGCAATCCAACTATTTAAATTCACAAAATCCAGTCGCAAAAGCTCGGATCTATGGATTTTGTGACTGGATTTTGTCTGAATTTTAAGGCGGATCGCTATAGAAAACGGAGATAATCAAAAATGTCAACAAAGATACTCAGCCGCACCCTTGCCGCGCTGACCGCCATTGCGCTGGTCGGCGGTGGGTGCGCTTTGCCTGATGCCATGAAAGTCAGTGCTTACAGCTATGACAGCATCACGGGCGCTGTAAATGTAACGGGCTTCAAGGCGGTGAAATACCAAAAAGTCATAACAGTCAACGTTGTGACAGACTTCGGGGCTGACAATACAGGTTCGGTCAGTGCAACAGCCGCCATACAGAACGCGCTGAGATACGCAAGAGATAATGCCAGTGACAAGATACAGGTCAAGATAGTGATACCAAAGGGTACTTATTCGATGACGAAATCGCTGATAATAGGCTCAAACACACACCTGTATATGGAAAAGGGTGCGGTGATACGCAAGGACTACACCAAACCCGGCTGTATGCTCCAGAACATAGCCACCACAGGGATAGGCGGATATGGTGCGGCTAAAAACATTATAGTAGAGGGCGGCTGTTTTGACGGTAATGTCAACTATGACATGTGGAATTTCACAAATGTGCGCTTTGCCCACATGACAAATCTGCTGGTAAAGAATGTGACTTTCAAGGGAAATCTCAACGCACACCACCTTGAATTCGGCGGCGTGCGCAACGTGACTGTACAGGGGTGCGATTTTTCGGATTATCACGGCGAATACCTCAAAGAAGCCATACAGTTCGATATGATGAACAACAGTTCGCTTTTTCCTGGATTTGAGCCGTATGACGACACGACCTGTAAAAATGTCATCATACGCAAGAACAATTTCCATGATGTGATGCGCGGAATCGGTTCGCACTCATCGACACTGGGCAGTTATTTCACCGATTTTCTTATAGAGAACAACACTTTCACAAATATAGGCAACTGCACGATACTTATGCAGAGTTACAAAAACACCACTGTCAGCGGCAATAAAATGAACAACGTGGGCAGCGGCATCATACTGCGCAACATGTCACCTTTTGAGGACAACAAGGGCTACAACGACCCTGTCAGCAATGCAGACCTTGAAAGCAGGCTGGACAATGACCTGAACACTGTCATCAAAAACAATGTGATAAACGCCGCACCGAATGCAGATACTCCGTCATCGGTGGGCATACAGCTTTTCGGAAAACTGATAGAGGGCGGTGCAAACACAGATTTCGACCATCAGGTCGAGGGGGTGCGGGTCACGGGCAATGAATTCAATGTGGCAGGCACCTGCATTCAGCTGGACGATGTGAACGGCATCAAGATAGACTCAAACAAACTGCACTACACAGGCGACAAGTCTGCCGAGTACGACCTTGTAAGCGTGAAAAATTCATCTGAAACGCTGTTTTCGGGCAACACTGCTGTCAGTCCGCCCGATGACAGTTTTACAGTAAGCAGCGGAAGAGTATACTTACAGGATATGTCGCTGAACAATTCGGCTGACGGCTGCTGCGGTGTGAGGTCGGGCAGCAAGGGTTCGGTATTTGGATGGGATATGGATGTAACCACCACAGGTGCAGCATCAAGCCCCATATACGCCGAAAGAGAAAGCGGCAGCATGGTCATCAGCGGCGGCAGCTATTCATCGGCGGGCGAGGACTCCCCTGCTGCGCTGTCAAAGTCTGTCATGGCTATAAACGGTGCTGAACTCAAAGGCGGAAAATCGGAAGCCGTCCGTGTGGAAGACCCCGCCATGATGTACCTATACGGATGCAAGCTGTCAACTGACAGCAGCGATGCTGCGGCAGTCATCTGCGGCACTGACCCATTCGGCGCTGACAGCAAGCTGTCAAGGCTATATGTGGAGGGCGGCAGTATCAGTGCAAAAAACGATGCCATATTCACCACCAACTGTCAGAGCGAAGTTATACTGCACAGCACAGAGGTGACATCTGAGAACGGGTATCTGTTGAACGCCAGTTCAAACCCCACCCGCTGGGGCTGGGGACGCAAGGGCTGCGGCGGTGCAAAATGCAGCCTTACCATGATACGCGAAAACGCTGAGGGAGATATCGGCTGTGACAGCCTGAGCGAACTATCGGTATACCTGACTGATTTTTCAGACTACACGGGTATAACTGCCGAGTACTCGGCGGGCGAAAATCTGGGTGAACGCGGGCACATCACCATGAATATAGACCCAGGTTCGGCTTGGATAATAACAGGCAGCTGTTCGGTCAGCAAACTGCACACCGCAGGCGAAGTCAAGGATATCAACGGAAGGCACGCAGTCATCACTGACAGATACGGCAATATACTGCGTGACGGCAAAAGCCATTATACTGTCACTGTGCTTGACGAATACAGTGAACGACCCGATCTGCACTCGGCGGGTGAGATATACAGCTTTGAGGATTTCAGGCTCAGCCGCACTTCCATCGACCCGACCATTGTTGATGATAATTCCCCGGAACCCGAATATACCGTTCGCGGAGATGTAAACGGAAACGGTTCGCTGGAGATAGGCGACCTGATAATGGTCGCGAGCCATGTCAAGGGCGTTAAAGCCATATCCTCAGCAGATGCGGAAAAGCGTGCAGATGTCAACCGCGACGGAATAGTCGATATAAAAGACACTATGCTTATCGCCGCTGCCATAAAGGGCATAAGACCGCTGTAAGAGAAAAGGACTGTTCATAGAGGACAGTCCTTTTTTCGTGCAAAACAAAATCGAACTCAAAAGTCCTCGACAAGACTCTTGAGTTCGATCTTGATTTTATAAAGTCGGGTTAAAAGATGGTAATTTCATAATTAAGTGATACATTGTTCTCTGTATCTTATGTATGTATTATACACCATATTCACCCGCCGCACATCACCCGAAGTGACTAGATGTTTGTAAACGTTTTGTTAAGAAATGAATTTTCTAACAAAATTCGCCGCAATTTTCGGTCACTTCATTCGCTTGGAGTTCAGCTTGTCGATATACTCACGCACAGCCCTTTCGGAGGCTTCGACTTAGTGTTTTAGGTCGGAGGCAGACATTCGGCGTGCGCCGCCGCCCATGATTATGACCTGTTCAAGTCCGTCAGAGGTCGCCACTGTGACGCGATGCTCTTTCGCCAATTGGTGTGCAGTGCGTTCGATGTAGGTGTCGGCAGTTTCAGCCTCTTTGGTGTAGACCACGCTGACACTGCCTGCTTTGTCGATATGCTCAGGCTCTTTGACCCTGTAGGCATCAAAAACAATGATAAGTTCGCACCCGCGACAGCCCTGAAAACTGCTGAGGCGGTTGATAAGCTGGCTTCTGGCGAGGTCAAGGCTCTTCGCGGCGGACTTTTTAAGTTCGTCCCACGCGAAAATTATATTATAGCCGTCCACCAGAAGATATTCGGGTCCTGTGGGGACAGGGCGCGGCTTTGACCTGCTTTTGGCGGCTTCTTTCGGGGTGCGCATGGCATACCGTTTTTTGCGGTTTATCGAGCCATAGGTTCGCTCGAATATCGCCATAAGTTCCTCGTCCTCGACCGCCCTGCGGACAAAATCAACGGCGCGGGAACGGACTTCCTCAGCCTGCTGATACTGCCTTCTGCCCGTTTCGGGGCTGACGTGCATGTACTCGTCAGCTTCGTCCCATGCTATGATATGTCCCGACCCATGCGAGCAGAAAACCGAATCTGCGGTGTTTCGCAGGTCGGAGTCAGGGTCGTAGGCTATTTCAGCCACTACCTTTTCCTGCTCGTTGCAGAGGTCATAGCCAGCCGCACGACAGTTCAGCCGCCCCAGACCCTTTGTGTAGCCCGCGACATCGGTGTGGTAGAACCTCAGCTTTGACACAGGCGCGGTGCCTGTGATGACGGCATTTTCGCCATCAGTTTCGGGCGGCTCGGTATTAGCGCCCATGCGGTCGAGGTCGGTGAGCGCACGACCGACATTCGCCGCAGGTATCTCCAATCGGAACGCATAGTAAGGTTCAAGCAGGACTTTCCGCGCTTTGCGAAGACCCTGTCTGACAGCGCGGTAGGTCGCCTGACGGAAATCACCGCCCTCAGTATGCTTAACGTGTGCGCGGCCTGCTGTCAGGGTGATGCGCATATCAGTTATGGGCGAACAGGTCAGCGCACCGCGATGAATGCGCTCTTTCAGATGAGTCAGTATCAATCTCTGCCAATTTCTGCCCAGAATATCCTCGCTGCAATCGCTGTCAAACTCAAGTCCGCTGCCGCGCGGGAGGGGTTCAAGCCGCAGATGGACTTCAGCATAGTGGCGCAGCGGCTCGAAATGACCCGCGCCCTCCACAGGTTCAGCGATAGTTTCGCGGTAGGCGATGCGACCCTCACCCAGTTCTATATCCATTCCGAAGCGCTCGGTGACGATGCGGCGCAGCACCTCAGCCTGCACCTCGCCCATCAGTGCAACAGTAATCTCGTGCAGCTGCTCGTTGTAGGCGACCGTCATGGTGGGGTCTTCGTCTTCGAGTATTTTCAGTCTGCCAAGCATCGTATGGTCATCAACTCCATCGGGCGCGATGACGCGGTATGTCAGCACAGGTTCGAGTATCTGCTCGGTGTCGGTTGACTCAAAACCCAGACCTTGTCCTGCGAATATAGATGTCAGACCAGGCACAGCGCAGACTTCGCCCTGACAGACTTTCTCGGCATTTTTCGCCTTTTCACCGCTGTAAACTCTAATTCTGCCGATTTTTTCGGTGACCTCTTCGCCATCACGGGAAAGATATGTGACAGCATCGCGAACCGAAAGACTGCCGCCCGTTATCTTCATGTGGGTGAGGCGCGCGCCGCCGTCATCGGATATTTTATAGACTTTAGCGCCAAAATCAGACTGTTCTTCGGGCAGAGGAATGTATCTTGCAACACAGTCGAGAAGATTCTCGATGCCCTCCAGTTTGAGAGCAGAGCCGAAACATACGGGGATAAGTCTGCGTTCTGCGATGGCATTTATCATGTTAGTGTCCGAGATCTCGCCCTTTTCGAGATATTCGTCCATCATTTCTTCGGTGCAGAGGGAGAGGGCTTCCGCTTTTTCATCGGCGGGCTGTGCCATTGATACGCACCTGTCGCCCAGCGACGCAGTGATGGAATTCATGACAAAATCCTTACGAGCGCCGGGCATATCCATTTTATTGACGAAAATGAAAGTGGGAATATCATAGCGGTCAAGCAGACGCGCGAGGGTCTTGGTATGGGACTGCACGCCGTCGGTGCCGCTGACAACAAGTATCGCCGCATCTATGACCTGCAAAGTACGCTCTGTTTCGCCCGAAAAGTCAACATGTCCCGGAGTGTCTAACAAAGTGAAGCCTACACCGCCGTACTCAAAGACTGCCTGCTTGGAGAATATTGTTATACCGCGATCACGTTCAATGGCATTATTATCAAGGAAAGCGTCCTTATGATCGACCCTTCCCAGCTTACGTATGGCTCCGCTTTTATAAAGAAGCGCCTCCGAAAGAGTGGTCTTGCCAGAGTCAACGTGAGCTAGGATACCGATTACTGCCTTTTTGTTCATATTATATAACCCGCCTTAATTTTCGACATTCTATCCGATACAAGAAGCGACCTTTCAGCTATGAAAAATCACCATCTGTTTTGATTGAAAGAACTAAGTCTATTATACCATATTTTTCCCCACATTACAAGCATAAAAAAGACCGAGCCTTGCGACTCGGTCTTGAAATTCATATAGCTATATCAGCAGTTGATTACTCGTTGATAGCAGTAACAACGCCGGAACCTACGGTTCTGCCACCCTCACGGATAGCGAAACGCAGACCTTCCTCGATAGCGATAGGAGTGATCAGCTCAACGTCCATAGTTACGTTATCACCAGGCATGCACATCTCCTTGTCAGCAGGCAGAGAGATAGTACCGGTAACGTCAGTTGTTCTGAAATAGAACTGAGGTCTGTAGTTGTTGAAGAAAGGAGTATGACGGCCGCCCTCTTCCTTCTTCAGAACGTAAACCTGACCGCTGAACTTGATGTGAGGATGAATGGAGCCGGGCTTGCAGAGAACCTGACCTCTTTCAACCTGATCTCTGGTGATACCTCTCAGCAGAGCGCCGATGTTATCACCAGCCATAGCGGAATCCAGAGTCTTTCTGAACATCTCGATACCGGTAACAACGGTGGACTGCTTCTCATCAGACAGACCAACGATCTCAACGGTCTCACCAGTGTTCAGGACACCTCTCTCAACTCTACCGGTAACAACGGTACCACGACCGGAAATAGTCATAGTATCCTCGATAGGCATCAGGAAAGGCTTAGCGTCATCTCTCTCAGGAGTAGGAATGTACTCGTCAACAGCGTCCATCAGATCAAGGATCGGCTTGTAAGCTGGATCAGACAGATCATCAGGAGCGTTCAGTGCAGCCAGTGCAGAACCGGTGATGATAGGAGTTTCATCGCCAGGGAAATCATAAGAGCTCAGCAGATCTCTGATATCCATCTCAACCAGCTCGAGAAGCTCAGGATCGTCAACCTGGTCAGCCTTGTTCATGAATACAACGATTGCAGGAACGCCAACCTGACGAGCCAGCAGGATGTGCTCTCTTGTCTGAGCCATAGGGCCATCGGAAGCAGCACAAACCAGAATAGCGCCGTCCATCTGAGCAGCACCTGTGATCATGTTCTTAACGTAGTCAGCGTGGCCTGGGCAGTCAACGTGAGCATAGTGTCTCTTATCAGTCTCATACTCAACGTGAGCGGTATTGATTGTGATACCTCTCTCTCTCTCCTCAGGAGCCTTATCGATCATGTCATAAGCCTCAAACTTAGCCTGACCCTTCATTGCCAGTGTCTTGGTGATAGCAGCGGTCAGAGTAGTCTTACCGTGGTCAACGTGACCGATGGTACCGATGTTTACGTGGGGCTTGGTTCTTTCAAAATGTGCCTTTGCCATAGGAATTTTCCTCCTTAAAAATAAATTTTCGTTTACTCAGACATATGCGTTCAGCGTATCTGAACGCATCGTCTGACATACCGTAGTATTATTATACCAAATTATTTATGATTTTGCAAGAGTTTTTACGAAAAAAATTGCAAAAATCAATCCTTTGCTCTGGAAGTCATGATCTTCTCGGAAATGCTCTTAGGAACCTGAGTATAGCTGTGAGGCTCCATAGCGTACTGACCACGACCCTGAGTCTTGGAACGCAGATCGTTGGAGTAGCCGAACATCTCAGACAGAGGAACCAGTGCATCAACCTGAACTGCACCTGTTCTCTGCTCCTGGCCGAGGATCTGACCACGTCTGGAGTTCAGGTCACCGATAACAGTACCCAGATAATCATCAGGTGCTATTACAGAAACCTTCATGATAGGCTCAAGGATTATAGGAGCAGCCTTCTTCATAGCCTCCTTGAATGCCATAGAGCCTGCGATCTTGAACGCCATTTCAGAGGAGTCAACTTCGTGGTAAGAACCGTCATACAGTTCAACCTTGCAGTCAACTACCTGGAAGCCTGCGAGTACGCCGCTTTCCATAGCGCCCCTGATACCTGCGTCAACAGCAGGGATATACTCCTTGGGGATAGAGCCGCCGACTACCTTGTTTACAAACTCGTAGCCTGCACCGCTCTCGTTGGGGTAAACATTGATCTTAACGTGACCATACTGACCCTTACCACCCGACTGCTTAGCATACTTGTAGTCAACGTTAGCTTCCTTAGTGATAGTTTCCTTATAAGAAACCTGAGGAGCACCAACATTTGCTTCTACCTTGAACTCTCTCAGCAGTCTGTCAACGATGATCTCCAGATGGAGCTCACCCATACCTGCGATAATGGTCTGACCTGTTTCTTCAGAAGTATAGGTTCTGAAGGTCGGGTCTTCTTCAGCCAGCTTAGCCAGCGCGATACCCATCTTCTCCTGACCTGCCTTAGTCTTAGGCTCGATAGCCAGCTGGATAACAGGCTCAGGGAATTCCATGGATTCCAGTATAACAGGGTTCTTCTCATCGCAGAGAGTATCACCTGTTGTAGTATTCTTAAGACCGATAGCAGCACCGATATCACCTGCATAGATGGTGTCGATGTCCTTTCTGTCGTTGGAGTGCATCTGAACGATACGGCCTATTCTCTCGTCCTTATCCTTTGTGGAGTTATAAACGGTAGAACCAGCGGTCAGCACACCTGAGTAAACTCTGAAGTATGCCAGCTTACCAACGAACGGGTCAGTAGCGATCTTAAATGCGAGAGCAGCGAAAGGCTGGTCATCGCCTGAAATTCTTTCGCACTCCTCACCTGTGTCGGGGTTAACGCCCTTGATGTGAGGAACGTCGATAGGAGAAGGCATATAGTCAACGATAGCGTCCAGCAGCTTCTGTACGCCCTTGTTTCTGTAGGAAGTACCACAGCAAACAGGAACCATTGTATTAGCAATGGTGGACTTTCTTATTACCTTCTTCATCTCGTCGATAGTGATCTCTTCATCAGCAAAGAACTTCTCAGCGAGATCATCATCAACTTCTGCAAGGTGTTCGATCAGATCAGCTCTGTACTGTTCTGCCTTGTCCATCATATCAGCGGGGATATCCTCGCATCTGATGTCCTTGCCCAGATCATCGTAGTAGATATACGCCTTCATTTCGAGCAGGTCGATGATGCCCTTGAAATCGTCCTCAGCGCCGATAGGCAGCTGTACAGGAACGGCGTTGCACTGAAGTCTTTCGTGAAGCATGTTCAGTACGTTATAGAAATCAGCACCCATGATATCCATCTTATTGACGTATACCATTCTTGGTACCTTATAGTTATCAGCCTGACGCCAAACGGTCTCAGTCTGAGGCTCAACGCCGCCCTTTGCGCAAAGAACGGTAACGGAGCCGTCGAGTACTCTCAGTGATCTCTCAACTTCAACAGTGAAGTCAACGTGACCAGGAGTATCTATAATGTTAAGTCTGTGACCCTTCCAGTAGCAGGTGGTCGCAGCAGAAGTGATGGTTATACCTCTCTCCTTCTCCTGTGCCATCCAGTCCATTGTGGAAGCACCGTCATGGGTTTCGCCGAGCTTATAGTTAACACCGGTATAGAACAGGATACGCTCGGTAGTAGTTGTCTTACCGGCGTCGATATGTGCCATGATACCGATATTACGGTAATCCTGCAGTTTGCATTCTCTTGCCATGATTTATCCTCCTCTATACTCTTACCATCTGTAGTGAGCGAAAGCCTTGTTAGCTTCAGCCATCTTATGTGTGTCGTCACGCTTCTTGCATGAACCGCCAACACCGTTAAGAGCGTCGAGGATCTCAGCTGCCAGCTTTTCCTTCATGGTATCTTCGTGTCTTTCACGAGAATACTTGGTTATCCATCTCAGACCCAGAGTCTGTCTTCTGTCAGGTCTAACCTCCATAGGTACCTGATAGGTAGCACCGCCGACACGGCGAGCCTTTACCTCCAGCTCAGGCATGATGTTGTTCATAGCCTCTTCAAAGACCTCGAGTGCAGGACGACCTGTCTTCTCCTCTACGATCTCGAATGCTCCGTAAACGATCTTCTGGGCAACACCCTTCTTACCGTCGAGCATGATATTGTTTACCAGACGTGTTACCAGCTTGCTGTTGTATACAGGATCCTGGAGCACATCTCTCTTAGTAACTCTACCTCTTCTTGGCACTTTAATTCCCTCCTTCACAAATAATGAATTCATAGGTACTCGCTCTGTGACCACGTTTTATCGCGTCACAGCCCCGTCAGTTCCATGCAGAGTTACTTAATATATATTAATCACTCCACTAAAACTGTGGTCTCCGCTTTTAGCGGCAATGAGTTATTCCTTTGATTATCTTCGGGACATCGTCCCATGTTCAGCAAGCATTCAGCTTACTTGGCAGCGCCTGCCTTAGGCTTCTTAGCGCCGTACTTGGATCTTGCCTGCATTCTTTTGGCAACGCCCTGTGCATCGAGAGTACCGCGGATGATGTGGTATCTTACACCAGGGAGGTCCTTAACTCTTCCGCCTCTGATAAGTACAACAGAGTGCTCCTGAAGGTTGTGACCGATGCCGGGAATGTATGCAGTTACCTCGTAGCCGTTGGTCAGCTTTACTCTGGCTACCTTTCTCATTGCGGAGTTAGGCTTCTTAGGAGTAGCGGTTCTTACAACGGTGCAAACGCCTCTCTTCTGAGGACAGCTCTGATCGATAACTCTCTTCTTCTTGGCATTGAAGCCCTTCTGAAGTGCAGGAGCTGTAGACTTGTCTGCAAGTACATTTCTGCCCTTTCTTACTAACTGGTTAAAGGTTGGCATGATTTCTCTCCTTTCATCAAATAGTTACACTGACCCTATTGTCAGCGTACTTGTCTATTATACACTCCTTTATCCGATCTGTCAAGCATCTTAACATAATTTTGACACTTCACACAAAACGTTTTGCCAAAGTTGCGGGCGGGGTGTACATTATCTACTGTTTCGCTTTATTTTTCGGTGATGTCAGATATCACAGCCACAAAAAAACTCCCCCGCATAAGCGAGGGAGCGATATTTTAAAATAACGGATCGGTAACAGGGTGAGTGCTTTCGTTCTTGACGATCTCGACCTTGTTATAAACATCCATACCTGTACCCGCAGGTATCAGCTTACCGATGATAACGTTCTCCTTAAGACCCTGCAGCTTATCGGTCTTGCCTCTGATAGCTGCATCTGTAAGAGCCTTAGTGGTTTCCTGGAAGGAAGCTGCTGACAGGAAGCTGTCAGAGTAGCTGGAAGCCTTAGTGATACCCTGAAGAACAGGCAGTGTGGTGATGAGTCTTGCGTTCTCGTCGCCTGCATCGATCTGAGCCTGTATCTCTTCGTTCAGTCTGTCAACTTCGTTTCTGTCTACCAGTTCACCGGGCAGCTTGAAGCTGGAGCCTGCGTCATCGATCTTGACCTTTCTCATCATCTGGCGGACGATAACTTCGATGTGCTTGTCGTTGATATCAACACCTTGCAGACGGTAAACCTTCTGAACTTCGGTGATGATGTAATTCTGGACAGCCTTTTCGCCGTTGACAGCAAGGATATCGGCAGGGTTGATGGAACCTTCTGTCAGAGGTTCACCGGGAACGACGACCTGACCTTCTTTTACTCTGATCTTATAGCCGTAAGGGATAGGATAGCTTTCCTCAACGGGAGTTATCCTGCCGTCAGCCATTATCTCTTCGGTAACGGTGATCTGCTTGGTCTTCTTGACCTCTTCGATCCTTACTACGCCGCCGATCTTAGAGATGATAGCAGCGCCCTTAGGCTTTCTCGACTCGAACAGTTCCTCGACACGGGGAAGACCCTGTGTGATATCTTCTGCCGATGCGATACCGCCTGTATGGAAGGTTCTCATTGTCAGCTGAGTACCAGGCTCACCGATGGACTGTGCGGAGATTACGCCGACTGCTTCACCGACCATGACGACGCTGCCGTTGGCAAGGTTAGCGCCGTAGCACTTAGCGCAAACGCCGTTTCTCGCCTTGCACTGGAGCACGGATCTTATCTGGATAGAGGTCTTGCCCTCAGCTTCAAGGGCTGCCACGATCTTAGCCGCGTCATGCTCGCTTATCAGCTTGTTCTTGGTGCAGATCATCTCGCCTGTCTTAGCGTCCTTGTAGTCTTCAACAAGGTATCTGCCCACAAGTCTTTCGCTCAGCGGCTCGATCATTTCGTTGCCGTTCTTTATATCGAAGATCTCGATACCTACGTGTGTACCGCAGTCTTTCTGTCTTATGATAACGTCCTGCGAAACATCGACCAGACGTCTTGTCAGGTAACCGGAGTCAGCAGTACGCAGCGCGGTATCTGCCAGACCCTTTCTTGCGCCTCGTGAGGAAATGAAGTATTCCAGTATGTTCAGACCCTCACGGTAGTTGGCTCTGATAGGCATCTCGATGGTAGAACCCGATGTATTTGCTATCAGACCACGCATGCCTGCGAGCTGTCTTATCTGGTTTATCGAACCACGGGCACCTGAGTCAGCCATCATATGGATAGGATTGTGCTCGGTGTCGTAGCTTGCTTTCAGTGCCTCTGTTACCTTATCGGTAGCAGCGTTCCAGATCTCGATGAACTTCTTGGACTTCTCCTCACGGGAGATATAGCCTCTCTTATACTGCTTATCCACCTTTTCTACCAGTGCATCAGCCTCAGCGAGTATATCCTTCTTGGAAGCGGGGATATCCGCATCGCAGACTGCAACGGTTATGGCAGACTTGGTGGAATACTTATAGCCCAGTGCCTTGATGTTGTCGAGCACTTCGGAAGTAGCGGTGGTGCCGTGTTTCTGTATACAACTGTCGATGATATCACCCAGCTGCTTCTTCTTTACGAGGAAGCTGACTTCGAGGTCGAACATCTTATCCGACTCATTTCTGTCAACATAGCCCAGATTCTGAGGAATGATGGAGTTGAAGATAAGTCTGCCGACTGTTGCATCGATGATCTTTGAGATAGTTCTCTCACCGATCTGCTTGGTGATACGTACCTTGATGGCAGCATGCAGCGAAACATCGTGGTTATCATACGCCATGATAGCTTCGTTGACATCTCTGAACACCTTGCCCTCACCTGGTTCACCCTTCTTCTGGAGAGTCAGGTAATAGGAACCCAGCAGCATATCCTGCGAAGGAACAGCCACAGGACGACCGTCCGAAGGCTTAAGCAGGTTGTTAGCTGCCAGCATGAGGAATCTCGCCTCAGCCTGTGCTTCAACGGATATAGGCAGGTGTACCGCCATCTGGTCGCCGTCGAAGTCGGCGTTGAACGCGGTACAAACCAGCGGGTGCAGCTTGATCGCTCTGCCTTCGACCGGGATAGGCTCGAACGCCTGGATACCCAGTCTGTGCAGTGTAGGTGCGCGGTTGAGCATTACAGGGTGACCCTGTATAACGTTCTCCAGAGCGTCCCAAACTTCGGGCTTTGCTCTTTCAACGTACTTTCTTGCGCTCTTTATATTAATAGTAGGATTGGTGTCTACCAGTCGCTTCATAACGAACGGCTTGAACAGTTCCAGCGCCATCTCCTTAGGCAGACCGCACTGATACATTTTCAGTTCAGGGCCAACGACGATAACGGAACGTCCCGAATAGTCAACACGCTTACCCAGCAGGTTCTGACGGAAACGACCCTGCTTACCTTTAAGCATATCCGAAAGAGATTTGAACGCCCTGTTGTTGGGACCTGTCACAGGTCTGCCGTGTCTGCCGTTGTCGATCAGTGCGTCAACAGCTTCCTGAAGCATTCTCTTCTCATTTCTTACGATGATATCGGGTGCTTCCATCTCGAGCATTCTTCTCAGACGGTTATTTCTGTTGATAACTCTTCTGTAGAGGTCGTTCAGGTCGGAGGTAGCATATCTGCCGCCGTCCAGCATTACCATAGGTCTGATATCGGGCGGTATTACGGGTACAACGTCCAGTATCATCCATTCGGGTCTGTTGCCCGATGATCTGAATGCTTCAACGATCTCCAGTCTTTTCAGGAGCTTGATCTTCTTCTGACCTGCGGGCAGTTCTTTCAGTTCAGCCTTAAGTTCAGCGGAGAGTTTCTCCAGATCTATCTCTTCAAGCAGCTGCTTGATCGCCTCAGCGCCCATGCCTGCCTTGAAGTCATTCTCGTCATACTTTATCAGCAGATCGTTATACTCCTGCTCGGTCAGCAGCTTGCCCTTTACCAGCTCGGTATTACCCGGATCGATAACGATATACTTTGTGAAGTACAGCACTTCTTCCAGTCTTTTCTGGGAGATCTCCAACATCTGACCGATACGGGAGGGTGTGCCTTTGAAATACCAGATATGCGAAACGGGTGCTGCCAGTTCGATGTGACCCATTCTTTCACGTCTTACCTTAGCCCTTGTTACTTCAACGCCGCAGCGCTCGCAGATCTTACCCTTGAAGCGTATCTTCTTATACTTACCGCAGTGGCACTCCCAGTCCTTATGTGGTCCGAATATCCTTTCGCAGAACAGACCGTCCTTTTCGGGCTTCTGTGTACGGTAATTTATTGTTTCGGGTCTTGTTACCTCACCGTAAGACCACTCTCTGATCTTTTCGGGCGAAGCAAGACCTATCTTTATTGATTCAAATACATTAAAATCCAACAGCGATACCCCTTCCTTGATATTAAGAAGTTTAGAAGTAAGAGGTAAGAAGCGCAGCGCCGTCAGTGGGCGCTGACTGCCTCTTCTTCCCTGATCTTTTGTTTTGCCGAATGAGTGCCGGCACTATTTGTCTGCCTGCTTATTCAAACAGGTCATCTTCATCTTCAACGTCGCCTGTGTAGCTGTCGTGCAGATAATCGTCATCATCGTCACCGCTGCCGTCGCCGTAGCTGTAATCGTCATCACCGCTGCTGCCGTAATCGTCCAGATCACCGCGATCCAGTTCGGAAGTACCGTCCTCGTCCTCAGCGGAGAAGCCTTCACCGAAATCCTCACTCTCAGCCGACATCTTGGTATTGTCATCAGCGTAGTGTGTGGGGATCAGATCGTCATCATCATCGAACTTCTGCTTGAGGTCGATCTCTTCGTTATTGATGTTCAGCACCTTGATATCAAGGCAGAGCGACTGAAGTTCCTTGATAAGCACCTTGAACGCCTCAGGAACGCCCGGGTTAGGAACGTTCTGACCCTTGACGATAGCCTCGTAGGTCTTGACACGTCCGTTCAGGTCATCCGACTTGACAGTCAGGATCTCCTGAAGTGTATAAGCAGCGCCGTATGCTTCCAGCGCCCAAACTTCCATCTCACCGAAACGCTGACCGCCGAACTGTGCCTTACCGCCGAGAGGCTGCTGTGTTACCAGTGAGTAAGGACCAACGGAACGTGCGTGGATCTTATCATCGACCAGATGGTGGAGTTTCAGGTAGTACATGTAACCTACGGTAACGCGGTTATCGAACTTCTCACCTGTTCTGCCGTCGTAAACGGTGAACTTACCGTCTTCGCTCATGCTCAGTGCATTGGGGTTGATGACTTCGTCCATCGGGTGGATCTCAAATTCATCGTCCTTATGCTCGAGGTAGTTCTGCTGTGCCATCTTGAAGCACTCACGGATATCAGCCTCGTGTGCGCCGTCGAATACAGGGGTCATTATCTTCCAGCCAAGCGCCTTTGCAGCCATACCAAGATGAACTTCAAGCACCTGACCGATATTCATACGTGAAGGCACGCCCAGAGGGTTCAGGCAGATATCCAGAGGAGTACCGTCCTCGAGGAAAGGCATATCTTCCTGCGGGAGTATTCTTGAAACGACACCCTTATTACCGTGACGACCCGCCATCTTATCGCCCACAGAGATCTTTCTCTTCTGTGCGATGTAGCATCTTACCAGCATGTTTACTCCGGGAGAAAGTTCGTCACAGTTCTCGCGGGTGAACACTCTGACTTCTATAATAGTACCTGCCTCACCGTGAGGTACCTTAAGTGAATTATCTCTTACTTCTCTAGCCTTCTCACCGAAGATCGCTCTCAGCAGTCTTTCTTCGGCAGTCAGTTCGGTCTCGCCCTTAGGCGTTACCTTACCTACCAGGATATCGCCCGATCTTACCTCAGCACCTATCCTGATGATACCGTTCTCGTCCAGATCCTTCAGCGCGTCCTCACCGACGTTGGGGATATCTCTTGTGATCTCCTCAGGTCCCAGCTTGGTATCTCTTGCTTCGGTTTCCAGATCCTCGATGTGTATAGAGGTATACTTATCCTGCTTTACAAGGTTCTCGTTCAGCAGAACTGCGTCCTCGTAGTTATAGCCTTCCCAGGTCATGAAGCCTATCAGTGCATTCTTACCCAGTGAAAGTTCGCCGTTTGAAGTAGCGGGACCGTCACCGATGATCTGGTGAGCCTCGATGCGTTCGCCCTTATCAACTATAGGACGCTGGTTAGTGCAGGTACCTGCGTTCGACCTTTTGAACTTGGTCAGTTCGTAGGTGTGCATATTGCCGTCGTCCTCACGGACAACTATCTTATCAGCGTCAACGCTCTCAACAACGCCCGCCTTAGTTGAAACTACAGCAACGCCTGAATCGATACAAGCCTTGTACTCCATACCTGTACCAACGATAGGCGACTCGGTCTTGAGAAGCGGCACAGCCTGCCTCTGCATGTTCGAGCCCATCAGTGCGCGGTTCGCGTCATCGTTTTCGAGGAAAGGTATGCAGGCAGTCGCAACAGAAACGACCATCTTAGGCGAAACGTCCATGAAATCGATCTTCTCGTTCTCGATCTCAAGGATCTGATCTCTGTATCTGCCGTTTACCTTAGCCCTTGCGAACTTGTGGTCTTCGGTCAGCGGTTCGTTTGCCTGTGCTACCATGAAGTTATCCTCGACATCAGCAGTCATGTAAACTACCTCGTCGGTAACTACGCCTGTTTCCTTATCGACTCTTCTGTAAGGTGCTTCGATGAAGCCGTACTTATTTATTCTTGCGAATGATGCCAGATAGGAGATCAGACCGATGTTAGGACCTTCGGGTGTTTCTATTGGGCACATTCTGCCATAATGTGTGTAGTGAACATCGCGGACTTCAAATCCCGCTCTGTCTCTTGACAGACCGCCGGGACCCAGTGCCGAGAGTCTTCTCTTGTGAGTCAGCTCAGCAAGAGGGTTGTTCTGATCCATGAACTGTGACAGAGGAGATGAACCGAAGAACTCTCTGATAGCCGCAGTGATGGGTCTTATATTTATCAGTGCCGCAGGTGTAACGACTTCGCTGTCCTGCGACTGTATATTCATTCTTTCACGGATAACTCTTTCCATTCTGGTGAAGCCGATACGGAACTGGTTCTGGAGCAGTTCACCTACCGAACGGATACGTCTGTTGCCCAGATGGTCGATATCGTCCACTGTGCCAACGCCGTCGCAGAGATTGAGGAAATAGGAAACTGTAGCCACGATATCATCTATAACGATGTGCTTCGGCACAAGTTCATCAGCCCTTGTCCTGATGGTTTCCTTCAGTTCTTCCTCATCATCGGTGCTTTCCAGTATCTCTTTGAGGACTGCAAAGCTGACCTTTTCATTGATGCCGCACTCAGCGGGATCAAAGTCAACATAAGCCTGCATATCTACCATGCCGCTGCCTATGATCTTGACTTCCTTATCTACCATTCTGGTAACAGTTTCGCCTGTGGGAGCAGTTTCATACTCCTTGACCTCGACTGAAACGAACGCTTCCTTAACGCCCGCAGTTTCGATCTCCATAGCCTTCTCATAATTGATAAGGTCGCCCTCTTCCGCGAGGACTTCGCCTGTCATGGGAGCAACGACGGCTCTTGTCAGCTTATGACCTACCAGTCTGGAACCTACGCCCAGCTTCTTGTTATACTTATAGCGTCCGAATCTTGACAGGTCGTATCTCTTGGCATCGAAGAACAGATTGTTCAGGTGAGTTTCGGAGGACTCGACCGTAGGAGGCTCGCCCGGACGGAGCTTCTGGTATACCTGTAACAGAGCTTCCTCGCGGTTAGCGGTCTGGTCTTTCTGCATGATGGTCTGAGTCAGACGCTCGTCAACGCCGAAAGTAGCCTCGATCTCCTCATTTGTGCCGAAGCCCAGTGCTCTTATAAAAGTAGTTATCGGTATCTTTCTGTTCTTATCTATACGGACATAAACGACATCGTTGGAGTCCATCTCGTATTCGAGCCACGCACCTCTGTTAGGTATAACGGTGGTCTTGAACAGGTCCTTACCTGTCTTGTCCTTGTCAAAAGCATAGTAAACGCCCGGTGAACGCACCAGCTGAGATACTATGACACGCTCAGCGCCGTTGATGACGAATGTACCGCTGTCGGTCATCTTCGGGAACTCGCCCATAAATACCTCTGACTCCTTGATCTCTCCCGTTTCGAGATTGTTGAGTCTTGCGGTAACTCTCAGCGGAACTGCATACGTTGCATCTCTCGCCTTACACTCGGCTATCGTATACTTTGAGTTTTCATCAAAGCGGTAGCCGACAAAAGTCAGCTCCAGATTGCCGTTGTAGTCTGTGATCGACGAAACGTCCCTGAAGACCTCCTTAAGACCCTCATCCAGAAACCACTGGTAAGAGTTCTTCTGCACCTCGATGAGGTTAGGCATTTCCAGGACTTCGTTGATCTTGGCGAAGCTTTTTCTGGTGTTTTTACCAAGTCTTACGTCCTTGACATTAACCATAGGCTCGATCACTCCTTAATTTATTTCAAAATCTTTGTTAACTTTCTGTGACTCATGCTTTTTCCAGCACTTGACAAGTGGTCAAAAAGCACCTCACGAAAGGGTCTTTTACCCTCTTTTTGTCACATTTCGGCAACAAAACAGGCGTAAAAATCCATTATGATACAGTATAAGATTATATCACATACTGCAACCCTTGTCAAGACTTTTACGCCCTATAAATTATTCGATTTTCGATTTTCGCCGCTTTTCACAAAAACCTTTCATGAAACAGCCCGAAAGTTTTACAATTACCATTCATGAGATTTTGTGTAAATTTTCTGTTAAGGTGTACTTATCCGCTCCAGTATTTTCTGTCCAGACTTCTGTACTGTACCGATTGAAGGATATGGTCTTCGGCTATTATGTCGCTGTTATCCATATCTGCCACAGTGCGGGATACTTTCATCAGCTTATCGTAGGCGCGCCCCGAAAGTCCCAGCTTATCGAAGACCTCACCCAGCTTATTGCGTGCGCTTTCGGTCATCGGGCAGAATTCGTGGAGTTTATCGGGCGTTATACGCGCGTTGCAGGTTATGCCTGTGCCCTCATATCGCTTCGTCTGGATATCGCGGGCTTTCTGCACACGCGCCCTGATATCCGCTGACGGTTCTTCTTTCTGTGCGGCAGACAGGTCAGCAAACTCGACGGGCGCAGCTTCGATGTGTATATCGAACCTGTCCAGCAGAGGTCCGCTTATCTTGTTGAGATAATTTACCACCTGCTTATGCGAACAGATGCACTTGCGCGTCGGGTGGCCGTAATATCCGCAGGGACAGGGGTTCATAGCACCTATCAGCATGAAAGAACTGGGGTAAGTGATACTGCCGAACACCCTCGATATGGTGACCTGCTGGTCTTCGAGGGGCTGACGCAGTATCTCCAGCGATGCCCTTGAAAATTCCGCCATTTCATCTAAAAACAGCAGACCGTTATGTGCCAGCGATATCTCGCCCGGCTTGGGTATACTGCCGCCGCCTGCAAGACCTGCTGTGCTGACCGTGTGGTGCGGCGAGCGGAAAGGTCTTACCGTTATCAGCGGAGCATTCTTGTCGATATGACCGGCGACCGAATGTATCTTGGTCGTTTCTATCGACTCTTCAAAGGTCATGGCGGGCAGGATAGACGGCATGCGCTTTGCCAGCATACTTTTGCCCGAACCGGGTGAACCGACCATCAGCACATTATGACCGCCTGCCGCCGCGACTTCAAGGGCACGTTTAGCCAAAGTCTGTCCGCGCACATCAGCGAAATCAAGTTCACCGAAATATGACACCTGTTCGGGTCTGTAGGGCAGTGCGGGGACTATCTCTGCCCTGCCTGTCAGGTGGTAGACCAGTTCACCCAGCGAACCGACACCCAGACAGTCTATACCCTCGACCACCGATGCTTCGCGCAGGTTATCCAGCGGCACGAATATGCGCTGCATGCCCTGTTCCTTTGCAAGTATGGTCATGGGCAGAACGCCCTGTATCGGTCTTATCTCGCCGCTGAGCGCCACCTCGCCTATAAAAGCCGAACGCTGCATATACTCGTTATCGGATATGCCCATGACCCTCAGCACTGCCACCGCTATGGCAAGGTCATGCACTGCGCCTGTCTTTTTGACATCGGCGGGCGCGAGATTTACAAGCACCCTCGCTTCGGGGAAATTCATGCCGCAGCTGCGGAAAGCCGAGCGTATCCTCTCGCGGCTCTCCTTTACCGAGATATCTGCCAGACCGACGATATCGAAAGAATCCATGCCCTCCGAGCATTCTATCTCACAGGTCACGGGGAATGCGTTCAGCCCCAGCAGACCCAGACTGTTTATTCTGGCGTACATTCGCCCTCACCCTTTCCGCAGGACAGCACGCCCTCGTAAAAGGCGAGCACATCGTTATAGACCTCGTCCTTGTTAAGTTCGTTGATGATCTCATGTTTTGCGCCGTTGTAGATCTTCATCTCAACATCGCAGTCGTACAGCTTCATCTTGTTATAGACTTTGAGCACGCCCTTGCCGCAGTCGCCCACGGGGTCTTTACTGCCCGATATAAGGTAGGTGGGCAGTTCTTTCGGGTATTCCTCGAACCACTGGTCGCGGTTTGAAAAATGCTCAACGCTGACCAGATTTATAAAGCCGTTGACCGTGAACTTGAAAGTACAGTAGGGATCCCGTGCGTACTTCATGACCGCTTCGAGATCGCGGTTGAGCCAGCCGCCGCCGTCACGGCCCGATTTGGTGTTGTAGATGCCGTATCTGCCGAACATCGCCTTATCGGTCAGGGGAGGTCTGAATCTGTCGCCCTTGGCTTTTTTAAGACCTTCCAGATAGAGGAGCAGTTCGGGTTCGGTGCCCAGCAGGCCGCTGGTGCCGCTGAATATCACGCCGTCAAGTTCATCGGGGTATTGGGTGACATAAGCCCTGCCCAGCAGACTGCCCATGCTGTGTGCGAACATGAGATATGGCAGATCGGGATATTCCTTCTTCATGATGCGGGTCAGTCTGTGCATATCGGCTACGCAGTGCTGCCAGCCGTTATTTTCGGAGAAATAGCCCAATTCGTCATTCTCGGCGGGATCGATGATGCCGTCTTTTTCTTCTGCCAGCTTTGCGGCAGTCATGCCATGACCGAGATGGTCGTTACCCACCACAAGATAGCCGTGATCGTTCAGCCAGCGGGCAAAAGGTCTGTAGCGGCGCACATATTCACACATGCCGTGTGCCAGCTGGACTATCGCTTTCGGCTGAAAGTCGGGCTTGGTGTATATCTCGTAATATATCTGTTTACCCTTGTCGCTTGACGGGAAGTATCTTTTTTCGGTGATGTATTCGCTGTTTGACATAGTTATTCCTCCTTCGGGGCAGGTATGTTTATCGTTTTTCAAGTCATTTTTAACGCAAGGCATCGCCTTTGTTGTTAGTATTATACCACAAATACTTCTAATTTTCAAGTGCGTTCTGAATTAATTTTTGTGGAAATTTTAAAAATCACGCGGGTAATCGTTTATAATTGTTAAAAAACTATTATTCCCCTTGCCAAATTTTCTAAATATGGTATAATATATAGGTGTAAGTGCGCACAAACCGCACTTCGTTTTTACGGAAACATTATTCGCTCGCGCGGCGGGCAAATTTTTTGATGAGGTGAATCTATATGAGCAAAGAAAATGAACTCTATCAGCTTTGGTGCGAGAAAGCAGTCGATGATCCCGATCTTCAGGAGGAACTGAAGTCCATCGCGGGCGATGACGAGGCTATACTCGACCGTTTCTACAGAGATCTGGAATTCGGCACAGGCGGTCTGCGCGGCGTTATAGGCGCAGGTGCTTACAGGCTGAACATCTACACCATCAGACGCGCTACTCAGGGTCTGGCTGACTATGTAAACGAAACTTACAAGAACCCCAGCGTTGCAATCTCCTACGACTCGCGTATCAAGTCTGATGTATTTGCAAAGGCTACTGCGGCTGTTATGGCGGCAAACGGCATCAAGGCTTACATCTACACCGAACTTATGCCTACACCATGCCTGTCATGGGCTGTAAGGGAACTGGGCTGTCAGGCAGGCGTTATGGTAACTGCTTCACACAACCCTGCTAAGTACAACGGCTACAAGGTATACGGCGATGACGGCTGTCAGATAACACTTGATGCGGCTAATACCGTTATCGGCAAGATAAACGATGTTCCCATGTTCGGCGGCGCTAAGGTCATAGACTTTGAAGAGGGTCTTAAAAGCGGCATGATCGAGTACATAGATCAGTCTGTTATCGACAAGTACCTCGACAAGGTGGCTGAACAGGGCATACACACCGATCTGGTGGCTGACAGCGGTCTTAAGGTAGTTTACACACCTCTCAACGGCACAGGCAACAAGCCCGTCCGCGCTATACTCGACAAGATCGGCATCAAGGAAGTGACTGTGGTCCCCGAACAGGAGAAGCCTGACGGCAACTTCCCCACCTGTCCTTTCCCGAACCCTGAGATCAGAGAGGCTCTGGCTAAGGGTCTGGAACTCTGCGACAAGGTAAAGCCCGATCTGCTGCTGGCTACCGACCCTGACTGCGACCGTGTGGGCATCGCTGTTCCCGCACCCGATGGCAGCTATGTGCTGTTCTCGGGCAACGAAGTGGGCGCTATGCTGCTGAAATACATTTGTCAGGAGAGGACTGCGCTGGGCACTATGCCTAAGCACCCTGTTGCTGTAAAGACCATCGTTACCACAGACATCTGCTGCAAGATAGCTGAGGAATACGGTGTTGAGCTGAGGAACGTGCTGACAGGCTTCAAGTTCATCGGTGAGCAGATAGGTTTCCTTGAAAAGGACAATGAAGCTGACAGATACATCTTCGGTTTTGAAGAGAGCTACGGCTATCTGGCAGGTTCTTACGTGCGCGACAAGGACGCTGTTGTGGCATCTATGCTGATCTGCGAGATGGCAGCATTCTACCGCACTAAGGGCATCACTCTGTTACAGGCGAGGGAAGAACTTTACAAGCAGTACGGCAACTACATGCACAGTCAGGAATCCTTCCAGTGCGAGGGTGCCAGCGGCATGGAGAAGATGAAGGAGATCATGGCGGGTCTGAGAGCAAATGCGCCTAAGGAGATCGGCGGTCTTAAGACTGTTTCTGTTGCTGACTACGCAGCAAGCGAGCAGACCGACTGCGCAACAGGTGCAAAGACTGTTCTGACCCTGCCTAAGTCAGATGTTCTTGCGTTCAACCTTGAGCAGGGTGCGAGCGTCATCATCAGACCTTCGGGTACTGAGCCTAAGATCAAGGCTTACTACACCGCCATCGGTGAAACAAAGGCTGACGCCGAGAAGACCGAAGCTGCACTTAAGGCAGACTTCAAGAAGATACTCGGTTTCTGATCTTATTTGAAATGATAATACCGCAGTCCGTGGGGGCTGCGGTATTTTTTTGCCTTTATAGCGCGGAAATATAGTGCCGATATTATCCCAGAGTGAAAGACTTTAACTGAGGACTGCCGTCGCCCTTGAATGTCAGCCAGACAGCGTTCACGCCGTCGGGGAGAGCGACATCGGTGCTGTTGGTCACCCAGACGTTGGTGCCTTCGACTTTTATCTCGCCCAGCACTTCGCCGTCCCATGCGGTCTTGATCTGAAATACGCCGTGACCGTAGGCGCGGGTGGTCACGCTGAATTTGGTGATGCCCTTGCAGTCGAAATACTTGAAGCCGATATTCGTGCCGTTGTGGACGTTTGTGATGTAGCCTTCTTCTTCGTCACCGTCACTGCCGTCCTGCACGATGCGTGGGGCGTTGAGGTCACCGATGTAAAGTTCGGGCTTTTCGGTGAACAGACAGCAGGCGATATAAGAGGGATACTCACCCTTGCCGACCAGCGGTGCGCCGTTGAGTCCGCAGGAAGTTATCTCTGCCTGATCGAAACTTCCGTCAGCATTAAGGGTCAGCTTTTCGGCACACCCCTGACGTGAGAACCATGTGCCGTTGGTGTGGCGGTGGTAGAAGATGTACCAGTCATCATTCAGCTGAATGATACTGCCGTGATTGTTGGCACCGCGACAGGTAGGCATATCGGCGGGCTTGTAGCTGTCTATGTGCAGGTCGGTATTGCTTACCAGAACTCCGCCGTATTTAAAGCCGTCAAGGGGGCTGTCGCTGACAGCGTAGCAGAGTTCGTGCATGACCTCTGAGGAGTAGATGAAGTAATATTTATCCCCGACCTTGCGTATTGACGAAGCCTCGAAGAATGCGTGCTTTTCAAAGTCTGTACCCTCGCTGTAGCAGCTGCCCGGCACGACAACGGTCGGTTCGTGAATGACGGTCAGCATGTCCTTATCGAGAGTGACCACCTTTGCGCCTGTGCGGGACTTGTCACCGATGCCGCAGAAGCCGCTGTACATATAAGTAATGCCGCCCTCAGTCAGCACACCGGGATCGAACTGGGGTTCATCGCCCTCTCTTTCGCCGAGACGAGTGCCGTCCTTATAGTGTACGTAGCCGTAAAATTCGTACCTGCCCGCAGGTTCATCACAGACAGCCACCGACATCACGCCGACTTTGTCAAGCACGTAATAGAGGTAGTATCTGCCGTCGGGACCGACTGTTACATCGGGCGCGTAGAGGCACATGTGACCGTCCTTGTTCATGGGGTCGGCGTTTCTGGGGTAAATAACGCCCTCATAGCGCCAGTTGCCCAGATCGTTCAGCGGTGCAGACCAGCATACATAGTCGCCCATGCAGAACACATATCCGTTCCACTTGTCGTGTGAACCGTAAACATACACTCTGTCGCCAAAAACGTAGGGTTCGCCGTCGGGGATATATTCCCAGCTTGGCAGATAGGGGTTGAATGCTTGTTTTTTTGACATTGAATATCCTCCTTTTTGCCTTTTATTTCATATTATCAAGCAGAAATCTCGTGAAAGCGCTGTTCTCGGTCGCGGGCTTTGCGCCGTCGGGGGTGAATTCCATCTCGGCGCGGTCGCTGTCGGTGTAGCATCGCCATTCGGGTAGTTTATTGCCGTTGATGTCAAAGCCGTTGGGGTCGCCCGTTTTGATGAAATTCGCCCAGTAATCGCACATCTGTCGGGCGATGTCGTAGTGCCTGCCCTCGTAGGGGCGGCTGCACTTGGCGAGAGTTTCAAAGAAGAACCACAGATCGACCGAATGGAAAGTACCCGGGTGATCGTCGCCCGGTATATCGGGAACGAACCTGTAATAGTAGCAGGGGCGGCTGTCGGGGAGTTTATCCTCTGCAAGATATGCCGATTTTACGCCGAGTTCGGGGGCTGAAACGGGTGCGAAGCCGCCGCCGCAGGTCTTATGTGCTTCGGGGAAAGCGAGAAAATCGTCAGACACATCACCGAAGCAGTCTGCCGCCAGTGCTTCAAGCTGTTCTTCGTTATCGGCATGGAGAAACTCAATAAACTCGTCACCTGTATTGCCCGCCATGACGGGGACGCGGTTCCTTGTGCCGTTTTTGAAAGCCGCCATCGGGTCGCCTGTGCTGAACTTGTTATCCTGCACGATGGTGAAGAACATCTCGCCTTTATTCCTCAGTTCGGAATACTTTTGGCGGATAAAGTCGGCATCAAGTCTGCGGGCTTCTTCGAGGGTGCTGACACCCATGTATTCAAACAGGCGCTCGCCCTTTTTTCCTGCTTCTTCAAGGCTTTGGGGAATGAAAAAGCTGTTGACATCGTAGGGACTGCCGAACATGCCGCTCATAACGACTGCTTTTTTGAAATCGCCTGCATTTTCTTTGCAAGCCATCTGCGCCATGACGCTTCCGCCGCCCGCCGACTGACCTGCTATGGTGATATTATCGGGGTCGCCGCCGAAATTCGCGATGTTGCGGCGCACCCATCTGAGTCCCGCCTGCTGGTCAAGACTGCCGAAATTACACGGGGCATCGGGCTGTTCCTCAGTAAGCTGAGGGTGCGCCATAAAGCCGAACGCGCCCAGCCTGTAATTGACCGACACCACCACGATATCGCGCCTTGCAAGGCGTTCGCCGTCAAACTCCATCTCGGAGGTATAGCCCCACTGAAATCCCCCGCCGAAGAACCACACCAGCACAGGTTTGCGCTCATCGGCTGACTTGGCGTTCGTCCAGATATTCAGGTAGAGGCAGTCCTCGCTGATGGGTATATCGGGGTCAACATGCCATTCACGGCAGTAGATATCTGTACCCACGCCCGGTCTGTCCTGCATGGAGATGGGGGCGAACTCAAAACATTCACGCACGCCCTGCCAGTCAGCACAGGGCTGAGGTGCGCGCCAGCGGTTCTCACCGACAGGCGGTGCGGCAAAAGGCACGCCCTTGAAAGATGTTATTCTTGGGTCAGCGGCAGGCAGACCGCGTACCTTTCCGTTTTCGGTATTAGCTATCCTTAACATATTGTCAACTCCTCAGACGGTATATTTTATATATATTTTACCACCGAGCATGACAGATTGCAAGACATATCGGGCAGTTCTTCTGACCGATTATTGCTGTATTTCAATACAAATTTCCACCATATTACAAGTTGATATGTACCGTGATATTTTCACACACCTATCTCTTCAAACAACTGCTGAGGTGTCTGCCCTGTGTAGAGTATGCCGCGTATTCCGAAGTCATTCGCGCCTTTGATATTCTTCGGGCTGTCATCGATGAACACGCAGTTATCCTTTGATATGCCGTATCTTTCGCAAAGGCGGGAATAGATCTCGGCATCGAGCTTGACGACTTTCTCGTTACAGGAGAAGATGCCGCCGTCCATATACCGCGTGAATCTGAGCGCATCGGGTGCGGCGTGTATAAGGAACTCAAAGTAGTTTGACAGGAAGAAAACGCGGTGACCGCGCCTTTTCAGTTCTTCTATCATGGGTATGGTGGTATCTTTCGGGTGAGGTATCTTACCTATCTGCGAGAAAACATGGCGTATCTCCCATTCGTGGTCGGGGGCTTCTGCGATGAACTTTTGCAGGACTTCTTCAACCGACCACACTCCCCTGTCAAGTTCTATCCAGTTCGGGTTTCCCCACATCGCTTTTGTTACGATGTCGGCGCAGTCCTCACTGACTATCCCGCGCACAAAATCTTCAAAATCAAAATCTATCAGCACTTTGCCGATGTCGAAAACAATATCCATAATTACCTCCGAAAACTGCATTTGCAGGCACTTTGCCGCCTGCCCGATATAATATAACACATAGCAAAGATGATGTCAAGGGCGAGGGGCGGAAAGATAACATCAACTCAGTTTTTCCTCATTGATAAAGGTATTTTGCGGTGGTGTGCTAAAGGGATAGTCATATTTCAAATTTATTTCTTCCAATTTTGATGTGTATTGCTGATGATACAAAATGGCTGTTCTTTCGTATTTTTCCCCCGCCTTCGGCGGTGGAACAATACACAACCAAATTGGGATATTTATTTTTGCACCGAAAGCCGGACTACCATATCGTGATATAATAAAAATGCCCCCGACATAGCGGGGGCAGATATTATCATAGCTGTGCCAGTTTTGCGAACTGTGCTTTGAGTGCGGGGTATATCTCGCGGTAAAGCTGATAGAATTTCTCGTATTCGGGGACTGCTTCGGCGTTGGGCTGCTGTATCTTGTCGGTCGCAACGACAGCCTTGCAAGCCTCGGGGACACTTGAGTAAATGCCTGCGCCGACCATCGAAAGCAGAGCCACGCCCAGTGCGGGACCTTCCTTTGAAGATGCGGTCTTTACGGGGCAATTGTAGAGGTCTGCCAGCATAGAGCGCCACAGCGGTGAACTTCCGCCGCCGCCGCAAGCCATCATGTCGGAAACGTTTATATCCATCTCGCGGAACACCTCAACGCAGTCACGCAGAGAGTAGCTTACACCCTCCATAACAGCGCGGAGCATTTCTTTTTTGGTGTGCATAGCGGAAAGACCGAAGAACACACCTCTTGCATTCGGGTCAAGGTGAGGTGTGCGCTCGCCCATCAGGTAAGGCAGGTAGAGCAGTCTGTTTGCGCCAACAGGGACAGTTTCAGCCTGTTTGTCCATCAAATAATACTCGTCAACGCCCATATACTTTGCAGTTTCCTTTTCGGGATTGCAGAAGTTATCTCTGAACCATTTCAGTGACAGACCTGCGCCCTGAGTAACGCCCATAACATGCCAGCTGTTGGGTACTGCCGCACAGCAGGTGTGTACTCTGCCCTTAGGGTCGATGGCGATGCCCGATGTGTGGGCAAAAACAACGCCCGAAGTGCCTATGGTGGTGAACGCCTTGCCGTCTTCGCAAACGCCTGTACCGATGGCAGCAGCAGCATTATCGCCTGCGCCGCCCACAACGATAGTGCCCTCGTTGAGTCCCAGTTCGTCAGCCATAGCTTTTGTGAGAGTGCCTGTTATCTCGCAGGATTCGTGTACCTTGCCCAGCCAGTTCTTGTCTATCTCGAAAGCGCTCAGCAGTTCGTCAGACCACTTTCTGTTGGGAACATCGAGCAGCTGCATGCCCGAAGCATCGGAAACTTCGGTGGCATACTCATGCGTCAGCACGAAGCGCAGGTAGTCCTTAGGCAGAAGAATATGTGCGACCTTTGAATATATCTCAGGCTCGTTGTTCTTCACCCAGAGTATCTTTGCCGCAGTCCAGCCTGTCAGGGCGGGGTTGGCGGTTATCTCGATGAGTTTCTTCTCGCCCACATGTTCGTTCATCCATGCGACTTCGTTTGCGGTTCTCTGGTCGCACCAGATGATGGACTTTCTCAGCACGTTGTTATCCTTATCCAGCATTACCAGACCGTGCATCTGTCCAGAAATGCCGATGCCCTTGACATCATTCTTGTTCACGCCGCTCTGCGCCATTACAGCCTTGATGGTGTTGACCATCGCGCCTGCCCAGTCAGCGGGGTCCTGTTCAGCGTAGCCGTTTTTCGGCTGATACATTGGGTACTCGATGGTCTTTGAAGCCACCACTGTTCCCTTTTCATCGAACAGCACCGTCTTGGTACCGCTGGTACCGCAGTCAACGCCTATTACATATGCCATAGTTATTACTCCTTTATATATAGATATTTATTTTTGCCGAAACGTTCGGTATTTGCTGCCCATCTGTCAGGATTTCGGGAAATATACTCACTCACCTGTTGAAGCTGTTCTTCGTTCCATATCACGGTGTCATAAAAAGACCGCTGAAATATTACGCGTCCCTTTTTGTTTGAGCGTTCGTTACAGATTCGTGTTACAAACGATTTATATGTGCGAACGACATCTATCAGGGTAGGGTGGGGGCTTGCCCCCACCTTATTGTCAATGCCTATCAATATATGGATATGATCGGGCATTATCACATATCTGACGATCGTTATGCCTTTAAAACGTTCCGCCAAAGCCATCAATTGTTCCTCAGCAATTGCACCAAGAGGTGACAAAACAACACTTGCGTGGTCAGCAGAGGTGGGGGCAAGCCCCCACCCTACACCATCAGAACGTTTTTCTAACTTGATTTTTGATAATATCGGCAATCTTTTTATTGTACATATCGTCACATGATAATAACCCGATTTACCGTAATCAAATTTTTTTAGACGCGGATATTTCCTGTTATAATAATTCATTCCACGCGGCGTTCAAAGATCAGCACGATCTCGTTTATCGTGGCGTTCGTGCCTGTGGTGTAGCCTGCGACTGTTGCGCTGTGGCTTTCTACGCCCACCTCATCGGTAAAGCAGAATTTCAGCCGCCAGCCTTTTTCGCCGTACATCGCCAGCACATCTGCCAGTGCGGACTCGTCTGCGCCGCCGTTGTCACGGTCACGGACGGTTTCCACCGCGTACTCCATTTTGTGGTTTTTATGTTCGTTTTTCAGCGACATCAGCGTTATGTAGGTACGCAGGTCTTCATCACTCAACGTGGTCGGGTCGATGCCTGTCTGCTTGTCAGCCAGCACCGCCATTATCTCTTTTTTCAGTTCAGCGTTCATCTTCACACCCCCATAAGTTTCTCGCGCACATCGTATATGCGCCCGCAGTCGGCACACAGGTCAAACAGCGCAAAGCTGTAGGGAAAACCCTGTGCGGCAAACTTTTTCAGAAGATTTCCCGCACTGCCCATGCCTGCCATATCCTTTATCAGCCTGCCGCCGCATTCGGGGCATCTGCCGAAAGCTATGCCCTCGCCCGCCAGCGTGTCTGCCAGCGTTTTCGGGTCGCCGCCGCCCTCTCTTGCGATGAGCACAGGTCGGTCTTTCTGAGAACAGCCCGCACATTCGCGGCAGCTGAGGTCGTACCGCGCATAATGCTCGACCGTATCATTTTCGGGGTAGTATTTGTATATGAGCGCCCCCTCCTCACCGCTGAGGAGAGCCTTAACAAAGACTTCGCCGCCGCATTCCGTACATTTACTCACTTTCAGCCGCCTCCTTTATATTGGGAAGTTCAGCCGTCATCAAGCCGCACTTTTTGCAGACATAAAAATCTTCATTCGGGGTGAAGATGCCGTCACCCGACCTTATGGCGAACATGCCCGCCTCTTCTTTCGCCTTTTTCGTCACAGGCGCGAAGGCGTGTTTTTTTCGGTATTCCTTTGAAAACCAATAAATGCCGTCACGCCCGCCCATCAGAACACCTGCGGTCATACCGTCACCGCATTTTGGACAATCCATTTCACTCTTCCTTTCTATTTTACCCATCGGCGCGGCAAAAGTCAAGCGCCGATTTGCTTTTAGCTGACCGATTATTGCGCCGCACCATAGCGATCCGCCTTAAAATTCAGACAAAATCCGGTCACAAAATCCATAAATCCGAGCTTTTGCGACCGGATTTTGTGAATTTAAATAGTTGGATCGCTATAGCTGAGTTTTTCAAACTCATCAGTGCCCACCCCGCAGACGGGACATACAAAATCTTCGGGGAGGTCGCCCTCGTATTCATAGCCGCAAACCTTGCACACCCACTTTGCATCGCCCGAATTTTCAGCTTTTTCTTCGGCTGAGGGCTTTTGCGCTATGACATTTCCGTTCTCGTCTATGGGCGAGAAATCAGCCGCGCCGTGTTTGCACAGCGGACAGACGAAATCTGCGGGCAGTGCGCCCTCGTAGATATAGCCGCATATATTGCATACCCATCTTTCACCGACAGTCTTGCTCTCAGCCTTAGCCGCAGGCTTCGGTTTGACATTTGCGTGGTAGTACGCATAAGTCATCGGGGCGTTGTCGGACATGACCGCACCGTCCATAACATCAGCTATGAACATGGTGTGTGTTCCGAGGTCGATAGTCTGCACCACTTCACAGCAGATGTAAGCGCACGCGCCTTTTTCGGCTATCGGCAGACCGTTATCGGCAAAAGTCAGGGGATAGTCATAAAACTTGTTCTCCCACCTGCCGCTGACGAAACCGAAGTGTGTAAACACTGAGAAGTCCGCAGTTTCATCAAGCATCGAAACATTGAATCTTCCGCTTGACCTTATCATATACTCGGTGAAATTGCCCTTGTTGACCGTCACCGAAACGCGGTTCGGTGAACTTGTCACCTGTGACAGCGTGTTGATGATACAGCCGTTGTACTGGTTTCCGCACCTCGCCGTCAGCACATATAATCCGTAGCTTATCTTGTTCATGACCGTCATATCCATATTTTATGCCTCCTGCTCGTAATTTTTTTCGCGCACCTGCCGACTGTTCCGCCGCAAGATACGCCTATACAAAAAGGGGGAAGAGCCTTTTCGGGCTTTCCCCCTTGATCTCAGTTATCTGCCTTCTCAAGAATGAAGTATTCCTCGTCAGCATCGCATTTGAAATCCTTTATCGCCCAGCCGCTTTCGACCAGCAGGTTGAGTTTTTCAATGCGCTGAAACCTGTCATACACAGGCGCAGGAACACCGTCACCTGAAGCTGACCGCCTGATGAAAAAAGTCTTTTCCATAGTTATACGCTTCTTTCCGAGAATGTTCTCCAAAAATGAGTTGCCGATGGCTTGGTAATCTGTTAAAACCTTACAAATGTATTATACTACAATTTCGTCACAATTGCAAGTAGCCCGCCGCAACTTTAACTTTTCTGTAACAATTTGGTACATAATTCTGAACTTTTCCCGAAAGCATTTACTTGGGTCTACTGTACATCGATGCTGAACTTGAAGCAGTCATCCGAACCAAATTCGGGGAAGGAATATTTTGTCTGCTCATCGCCGTCAACGATGATAACATTGCCCTGCGCCGAAAGCCAAAGCGTATTCCCTCCGCTTTCGTTCCAGACATTGACTTCGTCCGCATCAGCGATATGCAGAGGGCAGCCCATTTCTTTTTCAGAACGCTGTTCCCGCGTTTCGCCCGCATCGAACCCATCATGCGCAAGGTCGGGGTTGATGTATATCGGGAAACACTTTTCGCTGTTGTTGAAACTGAGCGACATAGTGCAGTGCTCGTTATCTATCTCAAGTCTTTCGTCGGTACAGTTGGTCAGCGAATAGCGGTACTTCACATCTTCACCGTCCCAGCGGTAATCGAGCCGCTCTTTCAGCCTGCCGTCACCCGAAACATATGTCACATATCCGTCGCCGCTGTCTTCAACATAGAACCTGTTATCTATGCGGTCTTCGGCTTTTGTTTCTGCCGATGCCGAACTGCTTTCATATTTTGAAACGTTATTGTCACCCTCAGCGGCACAGCCCGCGAGAAAAACTGCCAGAGCCGCCATAAATACTGCTTTTTTCATGGTGTTCACCTCCTGCATTATCAGCTATTTCTTTTTCTTGTCCGCCAGCAGACTTATCACCGCGATGACCACCAGCACGCCCCCGCCCAGACATGCGAATATCTGCCACTTGCTTTTTGTCTGCTCTTTCAGCGTTGACTTATGTTCGCTCTTTTTGTCTTTTTCAGACTCTTCTGCCGCAAGCATTACAAGTTCGCCCTGAATGACGGGCTTGTCAGCTGTCAGCACACAGACGCTTTCCTGCGCCGCAGGACAGACTTCTGCCCCGACGGGTGCCGCCGTCATACAGGCAGATGCCTGCATCGCCAGAAAAGTGCATATCATTTTTTTATATGTCAGCTTCATATTATTCCCCCGAGTTTGTGTAAAATATATTACTAAAATTCTTCCGCCCGAAAGACTGCACAAAAATTTCACATTTAGTCATTCTAATTATACACTTTTTCACAAATGATAGCAACCATCAATATACACAAAATTCACAGCAGACAGTACAGCACTTTAACAAAAAATGGCGCGGGAAGTGTTTCCGGCGCTGATGTTTCTGCCATTTCAAACAGTATAGATACTGTACACAACATCGCGGCTGACTTTTTGTGCAGAACGTTCATTAAATTTCAGCCGCAGAAAATAGCGAAAAAATATTGACTAAATACCGAAATTATGCTATTATTATAAAGAGTGCGATTATAGCAATCCAACTTTTTAAATTCACAAAATCCAGTCGCAAAAGCTGGGATTTATGGGTTTTGTGACTGGATTTTGTCTGGATTTTAAGGCGGATTGCTATAGTTTCGCAAGGAATGGAAAAGGGGTAAATAGAATGGCTATTTTTAAACTTAAGCCCGCTTTCAAGGATTACCTTTGGGGCGGCACACGACTGAGAGATGAATACGGCAAGGACTGCGACTATGACAAGGTCGCGGAAAGCTGGGAGCTTTCCTGCCACAAGGACGGCGCAAGCGTTGTGGCTGATGGCGAGTTCGCGGGGCTGACCCTTGAACAGTATATCGAAAAGGCAGGCAGAAAAGTACTGGGCAAAAACTGTGAGAGGTTTGAGAATTTCCCGATACTGATAAAGCTGATAGATGCAAAGGACAACCTTTCGGTGCAGGTACACCCCGACAACGACTACGCGATGCGGGTCGAGGGCGAGTACGGCAAGACCGAGATGTGGTATGTGGTGGACTGTGACGAGGGTGCTGAACTGCTCTACGGTTTCAAGCACGAGATAAGCAAGGAAGAGTTCGCGCAGAGGATCGCTGACAACACTCTGCTGGAGGTCACAAACAATGTGCCTGTACACAAGGGCGATGTGTTCTTTATAAAGTCGGGAACACTGCACGCAATCGGCAAGGGCATACTTATCGCTGAGATACAGCAGAATTCCAACACCACCTACCGCATTTACGACTACGGCAGAGTCGGCAAGGACGGCAAGCCTAGAGAACTGCACGTTGACAAGGCGAAAGATGTCACAAAGCTGGCACCTGCCGAGCAGTATCCCGATACACCTGTTGTCAGCGAGGACGGCGCTGAAAAGAAGCTGATGGCGAAGTGCGAATACTTCACCACCTACCGCGTTGATGTGGCTGAAAAGGCTGAATTCACGGCAGATGAAAGTTCGTTCGTGAGCCTGCTGGTGCTGGAGGGTGAGCCTGTGGTAAAGGCTGACGGCGAAGTTACGGCTAAAAAGGGCGACAGCATATTCATTTCGGCAGGAACAGGCAGATTTACCGTTGAGGGCAAGTGCCGTTTCGTGCTGACAAGGATAGACGAAGTCTGATATATAAAAAGCATGGGGCGCTATAGTCAGGGTCACATGTCATTTACTGTATAATTTCCTGCGCCTGCTGATGCGGCAGGGCTGTACATCGGGCGCGGGTAAAATCTATTTATAAGGTATAAGGAGAAAAGGAAAATGAAGTATTACATTGGTATCGATCTCGGCGGCACTAACATCAAGGCGGGTGTTGTCAGCGAGGATTTTGAGATAGTAGCAAAGGCTACCTGCAAGACCGACCTGCCACGTCCAGGCGAGGAGATATGCGCTGATATGGCAAAAGTAGCGCTGGAAGCTGTCAAGGAGGCAGGACTGACACTTGATGACATCGAAGCTGTGGGCATCGGCACACCCGGTACTGCAAACTCTGAAACAGGAGTTATCGAGTATTCAAACAATCTGGGATTTCTGAACTTCCCTGTTGTTGAACTGATGAAGACACACATCGACAAGCCATGCTATGTTGAGAACGATGCTAACGCTGCGGCTTACGGTGAGTTCGTTGCAGGTGCGGCTAAGGGTGCCAACGATGCTGTGTGCATCACACTGGGTACAGGTGTCGGCGGCGGCATAATCATCAACAAGAAGATATATTCGGGCTTCAACTTTGCGGGTGCTGAGATAGGTCACACAGTTATAAATGTTGACGGTCCTCAGTGTACCTGCGGCAGAAGAGGCTGCTTTGAGGTCTATTCTTCCGCAACGGGTCTTATCAGAATGACTAAGGAAGCTATGGAGAAAGACCCCGCCAGCGCACTGCACGCTGAGGCTGACGAACATGGCAAGGTTTCCGCAAGGACTGCTTTCAACGCCATGAGAAAGGGCGATGCCACTGCTAAGCAGGTCGTTGATGACTACATAAAGTATCTGGCTTGCGGTATCGCGAACACCATAAACATCTTCCAGCCCGATATACTGTGCATCGGCGGCGGTGTATGCAACGAGGGCGACCCTCTGCTGCTGCCGCTCAAAGAGCAGGTAGCTAAGGAAGTCTACACAAGAAATTCCGAGAAGAACACCGAGATAGTCATAGCAAAGCTGGGCAACGATGCCGGCATAATCGGTGCGGCATTCCTGGGTCTCAACAAATAAGCATAATATAAAGGCATGATAAGGAACGGTCACAGAGATGTTTTCTTTACCCTGCCTGCGGCGGGAAAAAGATGACTGCAAACTGAAGGCTTTTCGGTACGATGTATCGGCGTGATGACCGTAATAAAGATAAAGCTGACTTTAACGCACGCATGCTGACGGGTGCGCGGGGGAAGGTCACCAAAAACAAAAGGATATACAGAAAGCGAGGCTGAAAAAATGAGCTTGAAAGACAAGATAAAAGCTACCGCAGAAAACGCCAGAGAATACGTTGAGAGCGGCAAGCTGAAAGAGGGCATCGACAAAACGGTCGCACCTGTGAGGGAATATGTGCAGAGCGGCAGACTGAAAGACGATGCTGACAGGACTGTGAGGTCTGCGAGAGAATTCGTTGGCAGCGGAAAGCTGACTGAGGGCGCGGGCAAGGCAGTGCAGAAGACCAAGGACTTTGTCGCAAACGGAAATATACAGGAAAAGGCGAGCGAGGCTGTGAGAAATGCAAAAGAATATGTCGGCAGCGGCAGGCTCAAAGAAGATGCCTCGCGCACTGTCGACACGGTGAAGAGCGTTCTCAGCGGCGAAGATATCATCGCAAAGCGCAAAGCCGAACAGAAGGGCAAACCCACCGAAGAGATAGTCGAGGTCGAACCCGAAGACGCCGTTCACGAAGATGATGACAACGGCGGGCAAGTCTGACAGAATGGGATGATATTGAATTGAAGCTGAAGCTGAATTTGCTGCACAAGGTAGGTGCAGCTGCACTCGCCGCAGGCATAGCTGTGCTGGCGGCAGGACTGGTGATGATGTATAAAAGCACACATCCGCACGATATATCAAAGCTGAAAGCGGAGGATATCAAGAGCGGCATGTATGTCAAAGGCACTATATCGGACGTTGTACGCGGCTTCATGCCGAACCCCGACGCTACAGACAACACCACCATAAACGAACCGCTGGATATCTGCACCACTGTATCGGAGGAAACTTCCGATGAGGCATACGCATCTTACGTGCTGATACCGCTGGGTACCGAAAAGGAAGAATTTGTCTGCCTGCTGCTGGATCAGTTCCTATATCCTGATTTTTACTATCAGGTGATGACAGGCAATTCACCCACCAACAGCGGCGAGAGCGTGAACGCAGAGTTCGAGGGCATAGTCACAAAATGCAGCAAGACAGAGAAAAAGCTCATGGAAAAATGTCTTGACAACTGGCAGAAGGATTATTCATACCTCTGTTATCAGTACTATGTGACAGGTGAGATAAACAGCGACACCATACCGCCTTACGTGATAAAATGCAAGGATATGACCAAAAGGAAATACTACTGGCTGTACAGCCTGCCGCTTTTCTTCATGGGCGGTGTGCTGCTGTGGCAGGCGGGCAGTCCTATAAAAAAGATAAAGTAAAAAAGATTTCACCATTGGTGATAAAATATTTATAAAGAAGGTAATCATTATGTCAAACAACTATTTTTGCGAGGGTGTTGATAAAGCCCCTCAGAGGTCATTGTTCAATGCACTGGGCATGACTAAGGAAGAGATGGAAAGACCACTGGTAGGTATCGTTTCATCTTATAACGAGATAGTACCCGGACACATGAACATCGACAAGATCGTTGATGCTGTAAAGATGGGCGTTGCGATGGCAGGCGGCACACCTGTGGTATTCCCCGCTATCGCTGTATGCGACGGTATCGCTATGGGTCATCAGGGCATGAAGTATTCGCTGGTGACAAGGGATCTGATAGCTGACTCTACCGAGTGCATGGCGCTGGCGCACCACTTCGATGCGCTGGTAATGGTGCCCAACTGCGACAAGAACGTACCCGGTCTGCTGATGGCTGCGGCAAGAGTAAATGTACCTACCGTTTTCGTTTCGGGCGGTCCGATGCTGGCAGGTCACGTAAAGGGAAAGAAGACTTCCCTTTCAAGCATGTTCGAGGCTGTAGGCTCTTACAACGCAGGCACTTTCACACTGGACGATGTACAGGAATTTGAGGACAAGGCATGTCCGTCATGCGGCTCCTGTTCGGGCATGTACACTGCAAACTCCATGAACTGCCTGACCGAAGTGCTGGGCATGGGTCTGAGGGGCAACGGCACCATACCTGCTGTTTACTCTGCAAGACTTAAGCTGGCTAAGCAGGCGGGTATGCAGGTAATGGAACTGCTGAAAAAGAATATCCGTCCACGCGATATCATGACCGAAAAGGCTTTCAAAAACGCTATCGCGGCTGATATGGCACTGGGCTGCTCGACTAACTCGATGCTCCACCTGCCCGCTATCGCTCACGAGTGCGGCATCGACCTGAACCTCGAACTGGTAAATGAGATCTCCGAGAAGACACCGAACCTCTGCCATCTGGCACCTGCGGGTCACACCTACATGGAAGATCTCAACGAGGCAGGCGGCGTTTATGCAGTGCTGAACGAACTTGCTAAGAAGGATCTGATCTACACCGACTGCATGACCTGCACAGGCAAGACTGTTGCTGAGAATATCGCAGGCATCGTAAATAAGGATACTTCAATAATCAGACCTATCGATGACCCGTTCATGCCTAACGGCGGTATCGCTGTACTTAAGGGCAATCTGGCACCTGATACCTGCGTTGTAAAGAGATCGGCAGTTGCTCCCGAAATGCTCAAGCACGAAGGTCCTGCAAGGGTGTTCGACAGCGAGGAAGAGGCTATCACTGCTATTCGCGGCGGCAAGATAGTTCCCGGTGATGTCGTTGTCATCAGGTATGAAGGTCCTAAGGGCGGTCCCGGCATGAGAGAGATGCTCAACCCGACTTCTGCTATACAGGGCATGGGTCTTGGCTCGACAGTTGCACTGATAACCGACGGACGTTTCAGCGGCGCCACAAGAGGTGCGGCTATCGGTCACGTATCCCCCGAAGCTGCGCTGGGCGGCAATATCGCACTGGTAGAAGAGGGCGACATCATCGCCATCGACATCAATGCTCACAGCATCGAACTTAAGGTTTCAGACGAAGTCCTTGCTGAGAGAAGAAGCAAGTGGACTCCCAGAGAGCCTAAGATCAAGACAGGCTATCTTGCACGCTACGCTTCACTGGTAACTTCTGCCAACAGAGGTGCGGTGCTGGAAATAAAGTAAAAACATATCTTATAAAATGAAACGGAGGAATTTGACATGAAGAAGTTTATCTCAGGTTTTCTGGGCGTATTGTTCGTCATCTTCGTGGTGTGCGGAATATTCGTATGCACATATGTGTTCAGCAAGCCCAGTCAGGAAAAAGGCAGTGATTCAAGAAAGCTGATACTAGGCTACTGGACAGATGAAGATGAGGACATGAAGTTCTACTTTGACCAGAGCGGTCAGTTCAAGATGGTACAGCTGAGTGATGAAGACCATGTCTATGCAGAGGGCTATTTCAAGGTAAATGAGGACGCAGGCAAGATCAAACTGCTTATCATGCCCAACAAGGAGAGAGATGAGTCCTACGACATGGGCGAAAAACTCAAGCTGTTCGCAGAGATAACCTACAGGGATCTGGAGGTAGATGAGCCTTACAGTGACAAGGGCTGGACTTTCCTGTCCAGCACTGAACGTGAGGAGATCATGAACGCAGAGGGTTCCTGCAAGTTCATCATGTCAAATGATGACGAAGATGTTTACTACTGTAAATGGACCAGAACCGTTAAGGAATTCAACGGTGACGAAAAGGCAGAACAGAGAATGAACAACAGGAGATAATGGAGATACTTATAAAAAATGTCCGCGCCTGCGACCCTCAGTGCGGGCTGGACAGCATTACGGATATAGCAGTCGATGGCGGTGTGATAACCGCCATCAGCGCAGATATTGAACCTGAGGAAAAAACAAGAGTCATCGACGGCAAGGGCAGGCTTTGTGCAGTGCCCGGTCTGTTCGATATGCACGTACATTTCCGTGACCCGGGACTGACCTACAAAGAGGACATCATCACGGGCGCGAATGCGGCTAAGGCAGGCGGTTTCACAGGGGTTGCCTGCATGCCCAATACCAAACCGCCCATCGACTCGCCCGAACTGGTGGAGTATGTCTTTGACAAGGCGAAAAAGACAGGCATAGATGTTATACCCTACGCAACTGTCACAAAGGGCATGAAGGGCGAAGAACTGTGCGACTATGAAGCGCTGAAAAAGGCAGGCATCACCGCTATTTCAGATGACGGCAGACCTGTCGAGAATGCAGAGCTGATGCGTCGGGCGCTGGAACTTTCAAACGTCAACGGGCTTATCATCACATCGCACTGTGAAGACCTTAAGATAATCAACGGCGGTATAATCAACAAGGGCGAAGTTTCCGAGAAGCTGGGCGTAAAAGGTATGGACAGAGCCAGCGAGGACAGCATAACCGCCCGCGAGATAACCCTCGCGATGAGCTGTGATGCACGCATACACATCTGCCACGTTTCCACATGGGGTTCGGTGAATATCATAAGGGCGGCAAAGCGTGACGGCGTGAAAGTCACCTGCGAAACCGCGCCGCACTACTTCACCTACACTGACGAAAAACTTCTCAGCCGCGATGCAGACTACCGCATGTCGCCCCCGCTGAGGACTGAGCGAGACAGGCAGGCTGTCGAAGAAGCACTGCTTGACGGCACTATCGACTGCATAATCACCGACCACGCACCGCATTCGGCTGAGGAAAAGGCTGATTTTGAGAAAGCGCCCAACGGCGTTGTGGGGCTTGAAACTTCGCTGGCAGTGACGCTGACACAGCTGTACCACACAGGCAAACTGAGCCTTGACAAGCTGGTAGAGGTAATGAGTGTCAATCCCAGAAAGATACTGGGTCTTGAACCGATAAAGATAGCTGTCGGTGAAAGATGCGACCTCTGTATATTCGACCCCGACTATGAGTGGGAAGTAATACCCGAAGAACTGAACTCAAAGAGCAAGAACACAGTGTTCAAGGGAGAACATCTGAGGGGACGGAATATGTACACCATTTGTCGCGGCAAGGTAGTATACAGCCTGTGACGGACTGTTCGTAAAAAACAAATATAAAAGAAAACTCTCCCTGCTGCGGCGGGGAGAATGTTTATACGCAGGTCGGAGATAAAATGAGAAAGAAACTATTCGACATAATCGAAGTCATCAGTGAAGAGAACAAGGCAAGCGACATCTATGACGGCGTGATGCTTTTCGTGATAGTCATAAGCCTTGTGCCGCTGGCTTTCAAGTCTACGAACACCGCATTCGAGGTCATTGACCTTGTTTCGACGGTGATATTCATGGTCGATTACATACTGCGCTTCATCACAGCTGACCTGAAACTGAAAATAAAAGCACCTGCGGCGTTTTTCATCTACCCGTTCACGCCGATGGCGGTGATAGACCTGCTGGCGATACTGCCGTTTTTCTCGTTTCTCAACGACGGTTTCAGACTGCTTAAAATACTCAGGCTGACAAGGACTTTCAGGGTATTCAGGGCGGCGAAGATGCTCAGGTATTCAAAAAACCTGATGATACTGGTGAACGTACTGAAACGTGAACACAAGGCGCTGACCGCTGTGGCGACACTCGCGTGCGCCTACATAATGCTTTCGGCGCTGGTAATATTCAATGTCGAGCCTGATTCTTTCGGGAATTTCTTTGACGCGGTCTACTGGGCGACAGTTTCGCTGACAACGGTGGGCTACGGCGACATCTACCCCACAACGACACTTGGACGGGTGGTCACGATGCTGTCATCACTGTTCGGCATTGCGATAATCGCTCTGCCATCGGGCATAATAACAGGCGGGTATCTCAACGAATTGAACAATATGAACCACACAGACAGCGAAAGCACGCAGAAAAACCTGCCCGATAACACCACGCTGAGGTGAGTATACGGCACTTATGATAACGGCTTTCCATCTGCCGGCGCAGGAGAATGGCGGCAGATACCTTTTTGACCATGCCGAATGCGTTATAGTCGGAAAGGCTATGTGCTGTTCGTAGGAGGGCTTTATCCATTATCCTCACATACCCGAAGCTGAGGTCATGGAAGCATTCATAAAGGCGCAGAACGACAGACGCATCGACAGCTTTTTTCGCGGGGCGGAACTGCCTGCAATGTTCTGGGCAGTGTTTGAGAGCGGAGAATTTGAACGTGTGGCTGAGTACCGCAGATTTGAGATGAGATATCTGCTTGACGGGATTGAAGCATTGCCGGACGAAATGGGCATACCTCATTGGTGCGACCCCGATGACGGCAGGCTGAAAGAGGTGCTGTGATGAACGTTTTCCTTACAGATGTGAAGGAGGTAAACGGCAGTACGATAGTAACTGCCCGTAACGGACTTGGGAAAGTGTGCGGCATATGGCACTTCGATGAGGCGCCGATAAAGGACGGCACTTACGGGATAGAGTTCACATTCGGCGGGAATGAAGATACGGATATAACCGAGATAGCCGTTGTTGAGGGTAAGCGTGCTTCATTTTCGACCGACGGCACCACGGACACATTTACGGCGGTATGCGAGGATATAGAAGAGGACGGGGACGGTGCGGTGCTGTATCTGCGTTTTTCCCCTGACGGGCTTGAAATGCTTGCAGTGAGCGAACGCGGCAGGATAAATATCGGAGATATGGTGAGGTTCTCTTTTCCCTGCGAAAAGGTGGGGATATATCCGTACTGAGCTCATCACCAATATACAACGGAAATAATTGAACCAAGGAGGAATTTGACATGTCAATGGACAGACTTATTGAAAACATAGTTAAAACACAGAACCCTTCGGTGGTAGGACTTGACCCTAAGCTGGAGTATGTGCCCGAATTCATCAAGGAAAAGAAGTTCAAGAAATATGACCGCACACTGAAAGCGGCGGCTAAGGCTATACTGGAGTTCAACAAGTGCATCATAGATGAGATACACGACATCTGCCCCGCTATAAAGCCGCAGGCTGCTTACTACGAGATGTACGGCTACGAGGGCGTTAAGACACTTTACAAGACCATTCAGTACGCTAAGGAAAAAGGCATGTTCGTAATGACTGACGGCAAGCGCAACGACATCGGCGCAACTATGGAGGCTTATGCGGCGGCGCATCTGGGTCTGACTGATGTGGGCGGCGAGAAGATAGAGGCTTTCGGTGCTGATGCGCTGACTGTAAACGGCTATCTGGGTTCGGACGGCATAAACCCTCTGCTGGAACAGTGCAAGCTGTATGACAAGGGCATCTTCGTGCTGGTAAAGACTTCAAACAAGTCATCGGGCGAACTTCAGGACCTTAAAATAGGCGACAAGACCGTATATGCCACAATGGGCGACATGTGCGAGAAGTGGGGCACTGAGGTCATGGGCAAATACGGCTACAGCGGTGTCGGTGCAGTTGTGGGCGCAACATATCCCGAACAGCTGGCTGAGATGAGGGCGGCACTGCCTCACACATTCTTCCTTGTACCGGGTTACGGCGCACAGGGCGGCGGCGCTGAGGGTGTCAGCAAGGGCTTTGACAAGAACGGTCTTGGCGCGATAGTAAACTCTTCGAGAGGTGTTATGTGCGCATACAAGAAAGAAGAGTGCGATGAACACGATTTCGCAAAAGCCGCAAGAAGAGAAGTTATCCGCATGAAAGAGGATATAATCTCCTATCTGCCGAGGATCGCATTCCCCGAATAAGCAGAAATATGGTCATCACGCTGAAACAGCGGACTATAGCAATCCAACTTTTTAAATTCACAAAATCCAGTCGCAAAAGCTGGGATTTATGGGTCTTGTGACTGGATTTTGTCTGAATTATAAGGCGGATTGCTATAAACAGCCTTTCAGCGGGCATAATAATGAACGTTCGCTGTTATGTCGGCACAACGGCTGAAAAAGCGGTAAAAAAGAATATGCAGCAGCCACCTTAAGTTCTGTAAGAACGCTGTTTTTGTGGTGTGTCAGCGGGATGACCGAGTAAATAAAAGCAAAGCTGTTCCGCTGTGACCTATTTCGCGGCGGGCGGTGCTATGCAATTATCAACAATAGAAAGTTTAGAATTATAGGGGGGAAAACCTATGGCAATACTCGACTGGAACAAATATCTCGAAAAAGCCGCAGAGGTCAACGCTGAGGGCGCTGTACTGCTGAAAAATGACGGCGTTCTGCCGCTGGACAAAAACAGCGAGATATCCGTTTTCGGGCGGATACAGCTGGACTACTACAAAAGCGGCACAGGTTCGGGCGGAATGGTCAACGTGGCTAAGGTGACGGGCATAGTTGACGGTCTGCTGGAGGCGGGCGCAAAGCTGAACGGAAAAGTCCTTAAGACCTACCGTGACTGGGTGGCTGAACACCCCTACGACTACGGCGAGGGCTGGGGCGGCGAACCCTGGTGTCAGCAGGAGATGCCGCTTAGTGACGAACTGGCGGCTGAGGCGGCTGAAA
The DNA here is from genome assembly GCF_000178155.2 of Hominimerdicola alba 8. Classification (GTDB taxonomy): domain Bacteria; phylum Bacillota; class Clostridia; order Oscillospirales; family Ruminococcaceae; genus Hominimerdicola; species Hominimerdicola alba_C. Next base: position 168,951 of record NZ_ADKM02000130.1, on the reverse strand, counting down.
CTTCCGATGCCGCGCTTTGCGTGATAGGCAGGACTGCGGGCGAAGAACAGGACAACAGCTGTAAAGCGGGTTCGTATCTGCTGACCGATGCCGAAAAGGATATGCTTCGCACTGTCAGGAAGCACTTTAAGAAAATGGCTGTTCTGCTGAATGTGGGCAATATCATCGACATGGGCTTTGTGGACGAATTCTCGCCCGATGGTGTGATGTACCTCTGGCAGGGCGGCATGACGGGCGGCACAGGTGCGGCTAAGGTACTGCTGGGAGAAGTTTCGCCCAGCGGCAAACTGCCCGATACTATAGCGTTCGATATTGCTGACTACCCATCTGACAAGAATTTCCATGACCGTGACCGCAATTTCTACGCCGAAGATATCTTCGTGGGATACAGGTACTTTGAAACTTTCGCCAAAGACAAGGTGCGCTATCCTTTCGGCTTTGGACTAAGCTACACCGACTTTGAGATAACTGCGGAAGCAGTCGGCGGTGCTGAGGGGGTAAAACTCACAGCTAAAGTGAAAAACATCGGCAGCTGCGCGGGCAAGGAAGTCGTGCAGGTATACATCGAAGCCCCGAACGGCAGGCTGGGCAAGGCGGCAAGAGTGCTGTGCGGGTTTGAGAAAACTCCCCTGCTGGCGGCAGGCGAAGAGTGTACGCTCGATATTGACATTGACAGCCGCAGTATGGCTTCATACGATGACAGCGGCGCTTACGCATGGGTGATGGAAGCGGGAGAGTATAACATCTATGCGGGCAGTGATGTCAGGTCTGCAAAGAAAGTATACAGCTTCACGGCGGCGGAAGATATCGTCATAGAACAGCTTGAACAGGCACTTGCACCTGTGACTGAGTTTGAGCGCATGGTGCGCACCGAAAACGGTCTTGCGTACAAAAAAGTTCCCATGTCAAAGGTGGACGAAAAGGCGAGAAGACTTCAGTTCATGCCCGAAGAGATAACACAGTCTGGTGACAAGGGCATCACACTTGCCGATGTGGCTGAGGGCAGGAACGACCTTGACAGCTTCATCGCACAGCTTGATGACAATGACCTCAACTGCCTTGTGCGCGGTGAGGGAATGTGTTCGCCTAAGGTCACACCCGGTACGGCGGCGGCTTTCGGCGGTGTTTCAGACAGGCTTGCTGAACGGAAAGTGCCTGCGGGCTGTTGTTCGGACGGACCTTCGGGCATGCGCCTTGATGTTGGCACAAAGGCTTTCAGCCTGCCCAACGGCACACTTATCGCGGCAACCTTCAACAAGCCGCTGCTGACTGAACTGTTCACGATGACGGGTCTTGAGATGCGTGCCAACAAGGTAGACTGCCTGCTGGGTCCCGGAATGAATATACACCGTCACCCGCTGAACGGCAGAAACTTCGAGTATTTCTCGGAAGACCCGTTCCTCACGGGCAAAATGGCGGCGGCAGAACTGAAAGGTCTGCACAGTGTCGGCGTTGAGGGCACGATAAAGCATTTCTGCGGCAACAATCAGGAAACAAACAGGCATTTCCTTGACTCGGCAGTCAGCGAAAGGGCGCTGAGGGAGATATACCTGAGAGGCTTTGAGATAGCTGTCAAAGAGGGCGGCGCAAAGTCCATAATGACCACCTACGGCAAGGTCAACGACCTGTGGACTGCGGGAAGCATCGACCTGAACACCACGATACTCCGCCACGAGTGGGGCTTTACAGGCTTTACCATGACCGACTGGTGGGCAAACATCAACGACAGGGGCTGTAAACCTGACAAGGACAACTTCGCCGCGATGGTAAGGGCACAGAACGATGTCTACATGGTTTGCGCTGACGGCGGCAAGCACACCGACAATGTGGCGGCTTCCCTTGAAAATGGCGAACTTAGACGCGCTGAACTCCAGCGTGCGGCGAGGAACGTGCTTTCCTTTATTCTCGGCACGCATGCCATGAAGCGTGTGACAGGCAGTGACGAAACAGTCGAAGTGATAAACAAACCTGCCGAAACTGTCGATGACGGTGCGGCTGAGAGGGTATTCACCCTTGACGGCGGACTGACCATCGACATGACCGCTGTTAAAACTGCGAGAAACCTTGACTACAGCTTTACCCTTGATGTCACACAGCTGGGTCAGTACCGCATGGAGATAACCGCAAGTTCGACACAGAGCGAGTTAGCGCAGATGCCTGTCACCGTATTCAGCATGGGCACGGCATGGGGCACATTCACCTGGAACGGCACAGGCGGCGAACCTGTCACCTTCACCATAGATGAAATGCCTCTATTCTCAAGATACACCATCTTCCGACTGCATTTTGGTCTTGGCGGACTTGATATGCGAAGCATCACCTTTACCAAATTAAGATCTGCCGAAAACACGGGGCTTAGTAATTCATAATTCATAATTCATAATTCATAATTATTGACATGACCGAAAGAATGGCGTTTTAGGCGGAAAAAGCGCAAAACATGACGCGGACAAAGCGGAGTAAGAACACAAAGCTGTGTGCGAGTCAAAGCGGTCGGTCAAGCCCGCCGCCAGAGGGCTTGCGGGAGTTTGAGGGCAGCGCCCTCAATCGGGGAACGGCAAAGAAACGATACTCGCTATCCTTTTGGGCGAACAATGTGACAGACAGTAAGAGGTCAAAGCCTTCGACCATAATTAGCAGGCAATTTGCAGAGATAAGAGCGTGGACGAAACTCTCGTCCGCGCTCTTTCTGTGTGCTGGAAGCGAATTGCCTGCGTGATATTTGCCGGACAGCGACAGCGTTTTCGGCGGTCGTGGCGCTGTCCACCGCAATAGGCTGTCAATAGTTCAAGGGACGATGATCTGCGGGTGGGAGGGAGGGGAGGCAGTCCATAAAAAGAGAAAAACCAGCAATAAAACGAAAGTACACAATGCCAATAAGATGCAAACTAAGCCTTCCCCCGCAAGTCAGCAGAAGCCATGCCGTGAGAAATTGTTGACATATTCCCCCATTGATGATATAATCAAAGCATATCCGATAAAATTGAAAGGAAATACTATGAAACACCATCTCTATAACCCCGATTTCAAATTCGTCCGTGAACCCGAAAGTTTCGATAAGTACACAGACAGAGAACTTCTGCAATACTGTCTGGGCGCTACCATGTACATGCCCGGCACTAAAAACTTCACGCCGAAGATACTCAACGGTTCGATGCCCGGTCTTACCACAGTCGTGCTGTGCTTTGAGGACGCATGTCCCGAAGACAGCGTTGAAGCCGCCGAGAAAAATGTCTATCATCTGCTTGATACTGTCACCGATGCTGTTGAGAACGGCACTCTCGATCCCGACCGCGTGCCGCTGATATTCGTGCGCATACGCAATCTTGAACAGTTCAGGCACTTTGCAAAAGGACTTGACAAGCATAAGGCAAAGTCACTGTGCGGCATAAATTTCCCGAAATTCAACGCCGAAAACGGCTACGAATACTTCGCTTACCTCAAAGGTCTGAGCGAAGTGCTGGGCGATACACTATACGGCATGCCCATCATCGAAGACCCCGAAGTTGCCTATAAGGAAAGCCGCATCACCGAACTGCTGGGCATAAAACGCATACTCGACAAGTACCACGACCTCGTCTTGCAGGTAAGGGTCGGCGGCACTGACTTTTCATCGGTGTTCGGCGTAAGGCGAGGGGTAGATTATTCCATATACGATATTATGACCGTCCGCGAATGCCTTGCCGATATCATGAACATCTGCGGGCGCAACAACGACTATGTCATTTCGGGTCCCGTGTGGGAGTACTTCCGCGCACCGAAAGAACTGATGTTTGAAGAACTCCCCTCCCACAGCCTTGAAGACTACCTGTTCAAACGGCAGACCATAGTTAATAACGAGGTCGATGGTCTGCTGAGAGAGGTCATTCTCGATAAGGCAAACGGTTTCGTGGGCAGGACTGTCATTCACCCCACACATGTGCGCTTTGTAAATGCGCTGATGGCTGTTACAAAAGAGGAATACGATGATGCCTGCATGATACTCGGAAACACTCAGGGCGGCGTGGTAAAGGGTTCGGGCGGCAATAAGATGAACGAGATACGCCCCCACACCAACTGGGCTACCAAAATATTCATGCGCGCCCGCGCTTTCGGCGTTATAGAAAACCAGAGCGAATATGTGAAGCTATTCAATGTCAAGTGAAAAGTCCCGATAGGGTCGAGTATCGCTTTCCCCTGACGATGGCGGGGAAAGAGATACAAAAAATGTGGTCATCCCGCTGACACACCACAAAAACAGTGGCTATACAGAACTTAAAGTTCTTGGCGTATGGTGCTCAATTATCCTTTTGTTTACTGCATTTTTAGTTGGTGTGCTAAAGGGATAGTCATAAAATCAAATCCAAATACGAAAGAAAAGCTATTTTGTATCATCAGCAATACACATCATAATTGGGAGTGAGGAGAAATATATGAGCAGAAAAAAGCACAGTTACAAAAAAGCACTGTTCATATCACTGTCAGTGATAGCGCTGCTTTTCGCGGCGATGTGCGGGGTGACTGTCACGGTCATGCACAATATCTTCGGCAGAGGTGACTACCCCGCCAAAGATTCCGACCCGTACAACCGCTATGACCCCGACTGGAAAGATATACACCCGCGTGAAGAAGTAGAGTTCAAGTCGGGCGAAAATATGCTGAAAGGCTTCATCTACGGCATGGAGAACGAAAGCCCGAAAGGTCTGCTGGTGTTTGCACACGGCATATCCACAGGGCATGAAAGTTACATAAATCAGCTGATGTGGTTCGTGGAAAAGGGCTGGAGGGTCTTCACATACGATGCCACAGGTTCGGGCTGGAGCGAAGGTAAAGGTTCGGTCGGACTGGTGCAGTCGGCTATAGACCTTGACAAAGCCCTCACTTTTGCCGAGAACGACCCTCGACTTGCAGGGCTTGATATCTTCCTGCTGGGACACAGCTGGGGCGGCTTCGCTGTCAGTGCAGTGCAGAATTTTGACCACGATATCAAGGCAAGCGCCGAAATGTCGGGCTACGCCGACCCCATCGAAATGCTTGATGTCGGCACGATACAGACCATGAAGACCAAAGCCGCAATAGTCTTCCACCCTTTCGTGTGGGGCTATAATAAACTGGTTTTCAAAGAATATGCAGACCTTAACGCTGTTGACGGCATAAACAAGTCGGGCATACCAAACCTGCTGATACACGGTGAGAATGACGATTTCGTGGTGTACAGCGAAGTCAGCATAGTTTCAAAGCGTGACGAGATAACCAACCCCAATGCACAGTTTATCACGCTGACGGGCGAGAATGCCGACCACAACAAATTCTTCAACAGCGATGAATGCAACGAGTACAAAAAGCCGTTCAATCAGCGCAAAAAGGAGATAATGGAAAACTATAAGGGCAAGGAACGTGATGAAAAACTCACAGAACTGACCAAAGAGATGGACAAGACGATAGTCAACACCATCAACACCGAACTTATGCAGACCATCGAAGATTTTTACGAAAGTGCAGGTGCAGGCAAGTGAATGATATCATCACCAAAGAATTTTATGACCTCACTCCCGCTGAGGTATACGCAATAATGAAAGCGCGGCAGGACGTTTTTGTAATAGAACAGAACTGTCCCTATGAGGATATGGACGGCATCGACCTTATCAGCCGACACCTCTTCACGCTGAACGACAAGGGCGAATGTACCTCCTGCCTGCGGCTGTTCATCAAGCCCGATGAACCCCATACAGTACAGATAGGCAGAGTCATAACCACCGAACGCGGCACAGGTCTTGGCGGCAGACTGCTCCATGAGGGGGTAAGGCAGGCGTGCCTGTACGATGGCGCTGAAAGCCTGTACCTTGAAGCACAGACATACGCCATCGGATTTTATGCCAAAGAAGGCTTTGAAGTGACATCGGAAGAATTTCTCGAAGATGGAATACCTCATGTGGAGATGCGCAGAAAAGCCTGATATGCCCGTACTGAACTCTGTTAGCACACCGACTGAAAATGCGGTAAAAAAAGATATACGCCAAACACCTTAAGTTCTGTATAGCCGCTGTTTTGTGGTGTGTCAGCGGGATGATCACAAAAAATCATTTTTCGCGAAGGCTGATGTCATACGGTTGACAACAGCCGCAATATGTTTTATAATAGTAAATGATAATTTTAATGGGGGCTGATAGAATGTACAAACAAGGCAAATATCAGATAGTGTCGAAAAAGAACCTCGCTAAGGGCATTTTCGATGTGGAGATACTATGTCCCGAAATAGCGGAGCTGGCACAGCCCGGGCAGTTCGCTCAGGTGGCGGCAGAAGGCTTCTTCCTGCGCAGACCTATCTCGATATGCGACATTGACAAGGCTAAGGGCACTATAAGACTGGTGTTCGAGATACGCGGCAAGGGTACGGAAAAGCTGGCAGACCTCTGCAAGGGTCAGCTTATCGATATCATCGCACCGCTGGGCAAGGGCTTCAAAGTGCTTGAGGGCAGGAAGATAGTCTGTGTCGGCGGCGGCATCGGCGTTCCGCCGATGGTGGGCATAGCCAAAGCCTACGGCGAAAATGCGGTGGCGATAAGCGGTTTCCGCAATATGGCGGCTGTCATTTTGCAGGATGACCTTCAGGCGGCAGGCGGCAAAGCGATACTCTGCACCGATGACGGTTCGGCAGGCAGAAAGGGCTTCGTCACCGATGCGCTCACCGAACAGATAGCCGCTGATAAGCCAGATATCATCGTGGCTTGCGGTCCGATGGTGATGCTAAAAAACGTGGCTAAGATAGCTGAAGCAAACGGCATAGAATGTCAGGTAAGCCTTGAACAGCGCATGGCTTGCGGCGTGGGCGCATGTCTTGTGTGCGCTTGCAGAACAGTCCGCGACGGCAAGGAGATACATTCGCATGTCTGCAAAGACGGTCCTGTATTTGACAGCAAGGAGGTGGTTTTTGAATGAACAGACTGAACGTGAACTTCTGCGGAGTTGATTTCAAAAACCCTATAGTTCCTGCCAGCGGCACATACGGCTACGGCAGAGAATATGAATGCCTTTACCCACTCTCGACACTGGGCGGCATATCGGTAAAGGGCACCACACTGCACCGCCGCGAGGGTAATCCCGCGCCGCGTGTGGCAGAAACACCATCAGGAATGCTGAATTCTGTGGGTCTGCAAAACGGCGGCGTTGATAAGTTCCTCTCATACGAACTGCCAAACCTCGTCACAAAAGACACACGCATAATCGCGAACATAGCAGGTTCGACCATAGAAGAATGCGCTGAACTCGCCGCTAAACTTAAAGGCAGTGCGGTGGATATGATAGAACTGAACATCTCCTGCCCCAACGTAAAACAGGGCGGCGCGGCTTTCGGTACTGACTGCACTATCGCGGGTCAGGTAACTAAGGCTGTAAAGGACAATTCCGATAAACCCGTGATGGTCAAGCTGTCACCGAATGTCACCAGTATAACCGACATCGCCAAAAGTGTTGAAGCGAACGGCGCTGATGCGGTATCGCTCATCAATACACTGCTGGGCATGCGCATCGACATCAACACTGGAAGACCTGTCCTCAGAAATAACGTGGGCGGACTTTCGGGTCCTGCGGTGTTCCCTGTGGCAGTCCGAATGGTATGGCAGGTGGCAAACGCTGTCAATATCCCTGTCTGCGGCATGGGCGGCGTATCCACATGGGAAGATGCGATAGAGATCATGATGGCAGGTGCGAGTCTTGTGCAGGTAGGTGCGGCGATATTTGCCGACCCGTATGCACCTGTGAAGATAATCGATGGCATGCAGAAATTCTGTGAAGACAATGGCATCAACAACATCAGTGAGATAGTCGGCACAGTAAAACCTTGGTAGTCAATTCATAATATGACTATCCCTTTAGCACACCGGCTGAAAATGCTGTAAACAAAAGGAAAATTGAGCGCCATACGCCAACCACCTTAAGTTCTGTAAAAACGCCGTTTTTGTGGTGTGTCAGCGGGATAACCACGATTTATAATTCATAATTATTGACATGGACGAAAGCAAGCTGTTTTAACGATAAAGAGCGGCAAAGCAACGCGACTAACAAAACAAGTCGGGCGAACAAAGCAAAAGACGGTAACAGACAAGACCCTCGACCGAAGCAAGCAAATACCCATAGCATAGCGATGACTTAACGGCGGGGGCAAGCCCCCGCCCTGCAAGCAGTAAGCAGACCCAAAAGCCGGCATGGTGCATTGAAAAACTACCACAAAACAAGAACACAAAACCGCCCCGACACAGCATGAGCCGTGTCGGGGCGGTCGCTTTTTTCAGATAATATCAGGCGTTCTCGCAGGCGTAGGAAACCAGCTTGTAACCCGCTTCGTCAATGACCTTTTTCAGTTCACCTTCGGAAATAGCTGCTTCTGCAACTACTACAGTGGTGTTGGCATCGTGGTCGCTCACTACCGACTCGACCTTGAATGCCTTGCTGATGTCTTCATTTACATGCGCTTCACAGTGAGGACACATCATGCCCTCAACGCCCAGTGTCATCTTTACCATTTTTATACCTCCGTCCCATCACACCGCACTGCACATGAATAAACGCAGTGACATTTAATATATTTATATTATACTATTTTTCTCCATTTGTCAAGTGGATATTTTGCGGAAAATCTTGGAATAATGTTGACTTTTCGGGGGAAATATGTTAGAATACAATGGTATACTGAACTATCGGAGAAACATCATCAAAAGTAAGCATAAACTGACTTTTGAACGATATCTTCAAACATAGTACGGTATATCTGCCCTGTACTTTCGTGGTGGTCAGCACAGGGTCACGGTGAGGGTGATCCACATGAAAGACAGATCTTTCATATAAGATCACAGTGAGGTCAGATAAATATGGGTAAAAAAATGTACGCAGGTGTCACTGCACTCCTGCTGGCGGCAGCGTGCCTTCTCAGCAGCTGCGGCAGCAAGGCAGAGGCGGTTTCCATCAAACGCAAAAACGATTCTTCGGCGGCACAGGCCTTATCGACTGATAAAAACAGTCCCGCAGAAGAAAACAGCACCGCAGAAGAGGCTTCATCGGCTCTTTCGCCGCTGCTTGAAGATGCGTCTTCGCAGGTGTTTGATGAAGTTGTCGAAAATAAGGAAGTCACTAAAGCTGTCGAACAAAGAAATTCTGAATATTTCAATGTCGGCGGCAATTACGGCTTTACCGTCAGCGGTTTTGAAATGGTATATTCAAATGAAGAAATGCAAAACTGCTTTGACAGACTTCAGGAGATATGCAGCAGTTCATACTTCCCGCTGGGCTTTGAATTTAAGAATGTCGAAACAGGTGCAACTATAGGCTATCACCAGTATGAACAGTTCATGACCTGTTCGACTATCAAAGCGCCGTTCGTAAAATCACTGCTGGTAAAGGATATCGACCTCGATACCAAGATACCGCTGAACAACAAGTGGGCAGGCGATGACGGTACGCTGTCAGGCGAGGATTACGGCAAAGAGTTCACCGCCAGAGAACTGATAGAATACACTATACTGGAAAGTGACAATACCGCATATCAGCTTCTATGCCAGACTTTCGGCACTGATGAGTTCAACCGCAATCAGTATGAGATAGGCGCAAATTTCACTCTCGGTTATAATGCTGAGTGGATATTCACCTACTGCACCCCCGAAGATATGACAAAAAGCTACGTGGATATCTACAAGTTCGCTGAGGAAAATAAGCTGGGCAAATGGCTCACTGACCTTATGTGCAACGCTAAGCTGAATATCCAGATAGGCAAGGCACTGGGCGAAAAATATCCCGTTGCACAGAAGTACGGCACCGACTATCTCGAAAGTGCTTTCAGTGATTGCGCCATAGTCTATGCAGACTCGCCTTTCGTGCTGTGCATATATACTCAGCAGACACCTGAAACAGAAGAAAGCTGTCAGGTCTTCAAAGATATCGCGCTGGTGTGCGATGATATCAATTCGCTGATAGCTGTCAATGATACAGCCGAAGAAACAGACCACGAAGCTGACAACGAAACTCACCCTGAAAATAACACATAAAGTCTGAAACATTTATAAGCATACACCGCACATTTTACGATGTGCGGCGTGGCTGTCTTATATCGGGATATATCAAGGTAAATATGGAGGTATTTTATGAGCGAATACAAGGTTTATTCGGTACACATGGGCAAGGCAAAGTGTGCCCTCGATCTGGGCGACGGTTCTGAACGCGGCGAGTATGTGGATCAGGACTATATCCTGCACAAACTGGGCAGACCGCACAGAAGCATCAGCCTGATGTACTGCTACTATCCGCTGGATAAGGAATTTCCGGGCAGGATATCGGAAGTCATGAAAGATGCTGATGTAAAGTTCCAGTGGGATTACCCCTACGATGACTATTTCACATACAAGGGCGGTCTTGAAGGCGACAGGAACGGCGAACCGTTCACATGTATGAGAGATGTCAGAAGACACGGTCAGGATGTTACACTGACTCTCACCATCGACCCGAACGTTTCCGATGAACAGCTTATCGCCATTGCCGAAGACCTGCGCACTTTCGGCAGAGTCTTCCTGCGCGTCAACCACGAAGCTACAGGCAACTGGTTCAGCTTTACCAAAAGGACTACATATCAGGGCGTAGCAGATTTCTACTGCCGCTTCAATAAGATACTCCATGAGAAAGCCCCGAATGTGCAGACAGTCCTCTGCATCGGCGGCATAGAAGACCCAAACGCCACCGAGATAATCATGGAAAAGGAATTTTCGCAGGCTGTCAGGGAAACAGATATCTGGTCTGTGGACAAGTATATGGCACTCCACTGGGGCTGGCCTTTTGATGTGGCACTGAAAACCTCTGAGAACAGAACTTTCAAGCGCGATACCGTTGAGAATACCTACAAGCTCACTAAAATGAGCTATGACCGCTTCAAGGTCATAAACGGCGGCGAAAGCAAACCTATGGTCATGAGTGAGTTCAATGCTGACGGCGACGTTACAGGCGCTTACGACCAGGCTGTTATGGTCAAGGGCTTCTGCGATATGCTCAAAGCAGACCCCGAAGAATGGTTCAGCGGCTTCACTTTCTACCAGTTCCGCGACAGAGGCAGACTCGGTCTTGAGATAGAAGACCCCAACAATCAGAATGTGGGCATCGAACAGCCTGTTTTGCAGACCTATAAAGAGATACTCCATGATGACTTCTTCAAGCCCGAAATGACTAAGGGCGGTGAAGTGTCTTTCCCCGCAAAACTGCGCTGGGGCAGTTCGGAAGACGCTGAGGGTCTGGAGATACCACTGCACTTTGACAGTGACCCGCACTTCTGCGAAGTCACTTTCGATGACGAGAGCAACCTGATGATGGAGATAAACGGCAAGTGGTTCTACAAGTCGCCCAAAGCAAAGGTCATCGACCTGATGAGTGCTTTCTATGAGAAGCCGCTTAACGGCGCGGCAGACCTGACACTGCGCATTTTCGCACCTCCTGCTAGCGGTGAGAACGACCTTTCTATCGAGGACGGTATGTTCAACAGCTACCAGACCATCGAAAAACTCCCCAAGATAAGAATTGAATTTGAGCCTGTAGAGGCATAACTGATAAGCTCGCCCTTTCCCGACGACGCGGGAAAGGGCAGTTTAATTAGCTTTTTTTAATTCACAATTCGCATCAGATGGCATTAACCTTGACTTGTAGAAAATGCCTATATCAAAAGAGTTGTGGAGCATAATAATACGTGGTTATCCATTTATAGCAATCCAACTTTTTAAATTCACAAAATCCAGTCGCAAAAGCTGGGATTTATGGGTTTTGTGACTGGATTTTGTCTGAATTTTAAGGCGGATTGCTATAGCACACCGCAAAATGCTTTATAACAAGGAAACATCGTGCTGATGCTATCCTTCCACCGCCGCAGACGGGGGAAAGAATACATCTCAATAACTGTTCCTTGTTATGCCTTTATTCTTATAACAATCCAACTATTTAAATTCACAAAATCCAGTCGCAAGAGCTCGGATCTATGGATTTTGTGACCGGATTTTGTCTGAATTTTAAGGCGGATTGCTATAGTGGTGTCTTAAAGGAATGACCATAAAAAATATTCGGCATGGTCAATATCTTTGCCGTCTTTGTAAAAAACTACCCCAAAGCGAAAACAAAAAGGAATGATAAAAATGAAATACCTATCCGACCTGTTCTCAAATGTATTTGTGCTGACCGCACTTTCATCATGGGCTGAAGCGCAGATACTAAAAACGATAATACACGCCATCGTCAACAAAAAGCTGGATATCACCAGAATATGCGGTGACGGCGGAATGCCCAGCGGTCATTCGGCTACGGTGACATCACTGGCGACTTGTATAGGTCTGGTCAAAGGTTTTGATTCGGTCGAATTTGCCATCGCGGGCATAATGGCAGTGGTCGTCTGCCACGATGCTAAGGGCGTAAGGCTTGAAACAGGCAAGCAGTCAACTGTACTCAACGAAATAGTCAAAACTATGGAACTTTTCACTTCAAAGAAGCTGCCCGAAGTCAAACTGAAAGAGTTTGTGGGTCACACCCCCGCGCAGGTATTTGCGGGCGTGATGCTGGGCATTATCAACGCGATAATCGCATACAACTTCTTTATATGAACCAAAGCAGGGCTGTCAGCTGACAGCTCTGCTTTTTTGCATACATGACAGGACAAGCGCATATCATTTACCAGACAAATTATCTCGGAGGTACCTGATATGAACACTAAAGCTAAGAAGATACTAACCTGCTGTGGGGTTTTCGCACTGCTGACAGGCTTTGTATGGGCGGGGGACATTGCGGGCAAAAAAGCGCAGGAACACATCGCCGCCGCAGTTTCAGCCCCCGTAAAAGAACACCCGCAGGTGGTGCTAGATGCGGGTCACGGCGGAATGGACGGCGGGTGCATATCCGTTGACGGCACTGCCGAAAAGGGCATAAACCTCGACATAGCACTTACCGAACGTGAACTGCTGAATATAATGGGCTTCGATGTGAAAATGACCCGCGAGGACGACCGTTCAATATACGATGAAGGCATAGAGGGGCTTTCAAAGCAGAAGCAGTCGGATATGAAAAACCGCCTTGCAATGTTTGACAGTTCCAAAAACATCGCCATTTCGATACACCAGAACCAGTTCACCGACAGTCGGTTCAGCGGTGCGCAGATGTTCTATTCGCGGCGCAACGGCGAGGGTGAAAGGCTTGCGGGTGCTATGCAGAAACAGTTCGTTTCGCTTTTACAGCCAGATAACGAGCGTGAAACGAAGCCTGTTGATGACGAACTGTATCTACTTGACAAAACCGACACACCTGCTGTCATGATAGAATGCGGTTTCCTTTCAAATCCCGAAGAAGCGGCAAAGCTGGAAACCGAAGAATACCGCCGCGAAGTATCCTTCACCATCATGACGGGGGTTTTGGAATTCATAATTCATAATTCATAATTCATAATTATTGGCATGAACAATAGCGAGCCGTTTCAGCGGAAAAAGTGCTGACTAAGCCGCCAAATTCATAATTCATAATTATTGGCATGGACGATAGCGAGCCGTTTCAGCGGAAAAAGTGCTGACTACGCCGCCAAATTCATAATTCATAATTATTGGCATGGACGATAACGAGCCGTTTCAGCGGAAAAAGTGCTAACTACGCCGCCAAATTCATAATTCATAATTATTGGCATGGACGATAGCAAGCCGTTTCAGCGAAAAAAGTGCTGACTAAGCCGCCAAATTCATAATTATTGGCATGGACGATAGCGAGCTGTTTCAGCGAAAAAAGTGCTGACTACGCCGCCAAATTCATAATTCATAATTATTGGCATGGACGATAGCAAGCCGTTTCAGCGGAAAAGTGCTAACTACGCCGCCAAACAAAGCGGCGATAGAACACAAAGCTATGTGCGAGTTGAGCTTTCCGTCCACCCTTTCGCGAAAGGGTGGGGGCTGACCCTGCGCTTTATGTTAAAAGATTGACAAATCTCCGTAAAATGTGCTATACTATATGGAATGGGTATCTGTATCCAAATACAGTAAGATCACGGAGGTCTGAAAATGAGCATAAAGCTGAAGATCAGACAGCTGGCGAAAATGCTGCTGCAAAATTGCCTGCTGCCGTTCATATACTTCTTGAATTCACGGGGAAAGATAGAAAAAGGACTGGTGCTGTTCGCAGATGCACACCATAATGACTGCCCTTTCAGCATGCGGGTGATGCGCAAAAAAGTCGCGCAAATGGGCGACATGCACATCAAGGAATTCTACCTCGACTTCTCAAAATGCGGCAAACTGCAAATGGCGCGGTTCATACTCGACTTTATGACTGCTTTCGGCAGGGCGGAATATGTCTTCATCTGCGATACTTTCCTGCCTGTGTCAAGCTGTAAAAAACGCAGGGAAACTTTCGTCACTCAGCTGTGGCACTCCTGCGGTCTGCTGAAAAAGGCAGGCTATGATTCAAAAGACTGTGTGCCTTCTTTCTACAAGGGCGAAGTCTTCGGCGGCTACGACCTCTGGACTGTCAGCGCTGAATGCGTTGCACCCATCATGGCTGAGTCGATGCACCAGAAAAGTGAAAACGTAAAAGCGCTGGGTGTCAGCCGAACAGATATCTACTACAGCAAAAAGTATAACGACCTCTGCCGCGAAAAATTCTTCAAAGCACACCCCGATGCGGCAGGCAGGACTATCGTGCTGTGGGCACCCACTTTTCGCGGCAACGCCGCAGAACCTTTCGTGGTCGGTGAGGATATCATCGAACAGGTTTGCAAAGCGCGCGGCTGGTACCTGATAAAAAAACTGCACCCCCATATGCAGTCCGATGACGGCTTCCCCACCGAAAGGCTTTTCGCCGCTGCTGATATACTCGTGACAGACTATTCCAGCGTGGTCTTCGACTGGCTTCTCTACAAAAAGCCTTTCGTGTTCTTCGCACCCGACCTGCGCGAGTTCGATACACAGCGCGGCTTCTATGTGGACTATTTCAGCTTCCCCACCACCGTTGCACAGACCGCTGATGAACTTGCAGAAGCAGTCGAACAGGAACTCCTCTGCCGCAGTACAGCTGACCTTGAAGCCTGCGCTGAATACCATATGTCAGCCTGTGACGGTCACGCCACCGACAGGATAATAAACGAGATATTCGGCAGAAAGGAGCGCTGATATGAAGTTCTCGGTACTTCTGATAACGGGCAGTTCAGACCGCGTGGCACTGGAAACGGTAGAGAACATCGCATCGCAGTCGGGCGGACTGACCAAAGATATATTCCTGATAATCGCGGGCGACTTCACCGAAGATGACAGAAAAAAACTCTACCTTGAAAGGTCTGCCGCCTACGGTATGACCGCTTTCATAAATGTAGGCGAAAAAAGCGAAGCCGAACTGCTGAACACTTTCGTCAGGTTCGCAAACGCCGAATACTGCACTGTCATGCGGGCAGGCGCTAAGGCTGACCCGTCATACTTCCCGCGCCTGACTGCGGCACTGGACGAGGACAAAGAACTTAACTTCGCCTGCGGCAGACGTTTAGCCGCCAATAAAGAACAGCTGGAACGCGAACTCACACTGCCAAAAGGCATACTTGAACTCGATAAGGTATTCTGCGCTTTTCCTGACAGTCTGGAGGGCGTTTGCGCAAGGACTTCCTATCTGGCAGAACACCCCTTTGAAACAGAAGCAGGCACTTTCGCAGAGCAGAAAAATATGCTCGCTATGCTGAACGACTGCCGCAGGATATGGTATGACAGCACGCTGAATGTCCTGCAAGCCGACTGCACTAAAAATTATGAAGATGCAGAGTCTTTCCCGCCCGATGCCATGACCGCAAAATGGCATACCGAGATATTTGAGAACTGCATTCTTCCCATAGAAGAAAACTGCAAGGGCAAGGACGGCAGACTGCCGCTGTTTTTACAGCACTACGCCGCCACAGAAGTCCTGCGCCGCATCGACTATGGCAGACTGCTGACAAACTTTCCCGAAAAAGAGCGTGAAACTGTCATAAAGACCCTGACAAAAGCCCTCGCCCCCGTTGAGGACAAGGTGCTGTGCGGTGTCTATGCCGATGACCTGCCACACTGTACAGTCAGCGATAAACGCATTATTTTAGGGCTGAAACACGGACGCGAGGACTATTACACCGACCTTGGCTACTCCCGCGAAAAGCTGTTCGCGGTGCAGAAAGATATCGTGTTAGCCGACAGCACTGCGCTGAACATTCGGATAGACCTGATAAACCACCGAAAAGACATGCTGGAGATAGACGGCAGATTCGATGACATGTTCAATCAGCGCCGCACCAAACTGATCGCTGAATATGCGGGCAAAGAATACACGATGACCTACGACAGCAAATCAGCAAAGCACTTCTTTTTCGGCAAGGAGATAAGCGAGGAAAAGAGTTTCCACCTGACATTCCCGCTGACAGGCACCCGCGCTGAACTGAGATTTTTCCTGCTGTTCAAGGGATGCCGCTATGAGATAAAACAGCGCTGTTCGGGTCAGTGGTCGGCAAAACTGCTTGATGACAGATATGACAGCTTCTTAAGGCTGACAAATGACATCTGCATCACCTGTGAGGGCGGCAGACTGGTAACTCAGCCCATGCCCTTAAGCGAACAGCGCAGACGCTTCAGCAAGGCGGTCAGCCTGTCAGCAAGGGACGGCGTATCGTTCAGCCTGCGCACCGCATGCAAATGGTCGGAAAGATGGGCAAGGGGCAAAAGCATCTGGCTGTTTGCCGATGACCCCGAACTCGGCGGCGGCGCGGCAGAGGACATGTTCCGCTATGCCATGACCCGTCACGATGAAGTCTACTGCTATTACCTGACCGAAAAAGGCAGTCCCGCCGCAGAACGCCTTGTGGCTGACGGCTACAGACCGCTGTACGCAGGCAGTTTCCTGCACAAGATGATATATCTGAATGCGCAGGCATACATCACCACAAAGCCCCGCGCCGACAGGATAAACTTCTGCGGAATGACCGAAGCACAAAGCACGCTGGGCAGACACATCAGAAAAAATGTGATAATGCTACAAAACTCCCCCGAAGATATGCCGAACGTCAGCGAAAACAAACGCATCTGCGACAACGTGCGGCTGTACTTCTGCGGCACGAAAAAATATCTGGACGAGCTTAAGAAGCCCGAATACGGCTACGATAACACCGATGTCATGCGGCTTACAGGTCTTACCTGCTATGACAGGATAAAGGATATTTCGGGCGAAAACAAACTTCTGCTTATGTTTGCACACCATAAGGCTGAGGATAATGCAGACTTCATAGATACCGAAATTTTCCGAAATATCAGAACACTGCTCGAAAACAAGCGTTTCACCGATGCACTGACAGACAGCGGATACACCCTCACCATAGCATTGCGCGGCGTTAACGATAACGATGCGGACATTCTGCCGAAGCATGACAGGATAACAGTGCTGACAGATGATCCTGACGAGGACGAACTTAAAAGCCGCGCCGCACTCATAGTCACCGACAACGGCGAAGAAACAGCCGCAGGCGTTATGCGAAAACCGCTGATATATTTCGGCGGTGAGGGCGGATATGACTTCGGTGAGCGGGCAGAAAATGCAGACAAGCTGGCAGACCTGCTGTGCAGTTATCTTAAAGACGGCGTTCATCAGTCAGAAGAAAAGTCCCGCGCGGCGGACGAATACTTCGGCAGGGAAGAACTCGGATATAAGCGTGAGATATATAATGAGATAATTACGTGGCTCTACGAAAACGGCGAGATAGACGGCTACGAAGATTTTGAGGTGGCAGACGAAAATGAATATGAAAATTAAGATGACACTCCTGCTGACGGCGGCGGCACTGCTTATGGGCGGGTGCGGAAAAAGCACTGTCAGCGAAAGTACAGCCGACACTGCGGCGGCAGAAGTCACTGCGGCTGACCTGCTGGGCGGCATCGAAGACGAAAAGCTGGACGGCATAATAATGTCGGGTGACGAAAAGTTCGATAAAAACGCAGGCAAGTTCTTTTCGGTCGAAAGCGCCGATATACTTGACGGCGGCATACTCTACAACACTGAGGGCGGCTATGCAGATGAGATATCGGCAATAAAGTTTGCCGATGGCATTGACGGTCAGAAGATATTGAAAGACCGCCTTGAGAGCCGCACTTCGACTTTCCGCGATTACCGCCCCGAAGAACTGGACAAGCTGGAAAAGGCGAAAGTGCTGAAAATAGGCGGTTTCGATGTGCTGATAATATCAGACAGGGCAGACGAATTTGAAAAAGCGCTCGGCAAAAAGCTGTGATGATGTATTTTTAGCGGATTTGTCAATTGAAATATCCAAATAATGTGGTATAATAAGGTTACAACATTATTTGTGATATGGAGGTACGCATATGTCAATGGTACTTGTAACAGGCGGCGCAGGCTTTATTGGCAGTCACACGGTCGTTGAACTGCTTAATGCAGGCTACGATGTGGTCATCATGGATAACTTTTCCAACTCAAAGCCCGAAGCGCTGAATAGAATAAGGCAGATAACAGGCAAGGAATTCGGCTTTTATGAAGCTGATATGCTCGACCTTTCGGCTATGGAGAGGATATTCGAGGAAAACAAGATAGATGCTGTGATACACTTTGCAGGTCTTAAGGCTGTGGGCGAAAGCGTGCAGAAGCCTGTTGAGTATTACCACAACAACATCACAGGCACACTTCTGCTGATACAGGCGATGCGCAATGCAGGTGTCAAGAAGATAGTTTTCTCCTCTTCTGCGACTGTTTACGGTCCTGTCAACAAAGCGCCATACACTGAGGATATGCCGACTTCTGCCACAAATCCTTACGGCTACACTAAGGTGATGATAGAGCAGATACTCAAAGATGTCTGCGTTGCAGACCCCGAATGGTCGGTATCACTGCTGAGGTACTTCAACCCCATCGGCGCACATGAAAGCGGACTCATCGGTGAAGACCCCAACGGCATACCCAACAATCTTCTGCCGTACATCTGTCAGGTGGCTGTGGGCAAGCTGGAAAGGCTGGGCATTTTCGGTGACGATTACGACACTCCCGACGGTACAGGCGTGCGTGATTATATCCACGTTGTCGATCTGGCTAAGGGTCATCTCTGTGCGCTTAAATACGTGCTGGAGAACAAGGGCTGTGACGCGGTAAATCTGGGTACAGGCAAGGGTTCTTCCGTTTACGATGTACTGCACAGCTTTGAAAAGGCGTGCGGCAAGAAACTCCCCTACAAGGTGATGCCACGCCGCGCAGGTGATATCGCCACCTGCTATGCGAACCCCGACAAGGCAAAGAAAGTCTTCGGCTGGGAAGCTAAGCTGACCCTTGACGAAATGACAGCAAGCAGCTGGAACTTCATCAAAAACAACCCAAACGGGCTTTGATAATTCATAATTCATAATTCATAATTATTGGCAGGAACGAAGATTTCTGCCGTATACAAGGCATTTATGCGGGCGGGAAAGATTTTCTGCCCGCTTTTTGTTGACAAAAATGCTGATCGGTGTGTATTGCTTTCCTCGCCGCAGGCGGGGGAAACAATATGATAACACTCATTTTTATCATCGGCAATACACATTGAGATCTGGTGTTCATAATTATTGGCGGGAAAGATTTTCTGCCTGCTTTTTGTTGACAAAAATGCTGTGTTGTGGTAAAATCAGAAGAAAGAAAAATGATTTCCACAACAAAAGAGGTAACGACAATGAAGATCAATATAGCGATAGTTTTCAAGGTGATATTCCTGCTGACACTGTGTTATTACCTTGTCTGGATACTGTTTGGCGTGAAGTGTGCTTTTACGGGCATAGATTCGGGCTGGGTCGCACCTGCACTCAGCAGCGGCGAAAAAGACTTCGGTCTTGACGGCTTTTCATCGGGGATAGGCGTGGGTATATTTTTTACATTTACATACGCATGGTTCGTCCCGCTGTATCAGGTCATCTATCTGATAACTTGCGGTATGGTCAAGCTGAAAAAACGCATCAGACACAGCTGACTCGTTTTGGGAGGTGCTGTCATGCTGCACATCATCGGGCTGATATTTACATGGATATTTCGGCTATCTTTGATATACTATGTTTTGTGACTGCTGTTAGCTTGTACTATAGCAATCTGCCTTAAAATTCAGACAAAATCCATAGATCCGAGCTTTTGCGACTAGTTTTTGTGAATTTAAATAGTTGGATCGCTATAGGTGCTGTATCAGGCGATATATCTGATCGTCAAGCTGATACTTTGGCTGATAAATTAATATGGATAAAATGGGTACTGTTTGGAGGAGTTAAAAATGTTTTCATGTTCACAGATGTTTTCAGACAGAATGGTCTTGCAGCGCGGCAAGGCTGTAAATATCTTCGGTAAGGGCGATGACGGCACTGTAATAACTGCGGAGATAGGCGCGTACAAAGCGACCTGTACCGTCAAAGACGGCAAGTGGCGCTGTGTACTGCCCCCCATGTCCGCCGCAGAGGGTCTTACCCTCACCGTGACAGACGGCACGAATACCGTGACTTTCACCGATGTGGCAGTGGGCGAAGTATGGTTTCTGGGCGGTCAGTCCAATATGGAACTTGAATTGCAGAACGCAAAAGACGGCGCTAAATATTTAGCAGAACTGACTGAGGAAACACCCGTCAGATACTACTACACTCCGAAAGTCGCCACCGCCGAAGAAGCCGAGAAGATGGGCGCAAACAGCGGCTGGTCAAGGGCGGGGAGCGAAAGTTCAAAGGCTTGGAGCGCTGTGGGCTTCCACTTTGGCATGAAGCTGGCTAAGGAACTGGGTGTGACTGTCGGGCTGATAGGCTGCAACTGGGGCGGAACTTCCGCAAGCTGCTGGGTAGACAGGGAAACTCTTGCAAACGACAAGCAGATAAGTTCCTATATAGAGGAATATGATGCGAAGATAGCGGGCAAATCCCTTGACGAACAGAAAGCCGAATATGATGCCTATGTCAAGGCAAATGACGAGTGGAACGAGAAATCGGCTCAGCTGATGAAAGAAGAACCTGATATACAGTGGAGCGAGATAGAGAAGCGTCTTGGCAAAAATCAGTGGCCGGGTCCGCTTAACGAGTTCAACCCATTCAGACCCACCAACATGTTCGAGAATATGGTAATGCGGGTCTGCCCCTACACGATACAGGGTTTTCTCTACTATCAGGGAGAGTCCGATGACCACAAGCCCGACAGCTATTACCGACTGCTTACCTCGCTTATAGGCAAGTGGAGAAGCGTCTGGGGCGATGACACACTGCCATTTATAATGGTGCAGCTGCCCATGTTCAAGTACGCTGCCGACCCCGACTACAAGCACTGGTGCAAGATACGTGATGCACAGATGAAGACCTGGCGCACCGTCAGAAACACGGGCATCGCAGTTATACTCGACTGCGGCGAGTTCAATGAGATACACCCGAAAGACAAGCTGCCTGTGGGCGAAAGGCTCTGTTTGCAGGCTGAAAAGCTGGTCTACGGCATAAATGTCAGCGCATTCGGTCCCATAGCCGACCGCTGCATTTTCAAAAAAGGCAGAGCTGAGGTCAGCTTCCTGTATGCCGATGACGGTTTCAGGGTGAAGGGCGATATAACAGGCTTCGAGATAGCAGGCGAAGACGGCATCTTCTACCCCGCAGAGGCTTCACTCGGCGGAAGGAAAGCCCTTATACACTCAGAAAAAGTCCCGCAGCCCAAAGCAGTCAGATACCAGTGGGTAAACTACGGCGAAGTGACCGTGTTCGGCAAAAACGGGATACCCGCAGCGCCATTCTGCTTTACTATATGAGCAATTTGCACATGACATATTGCAAGATCTATGTATCGAAAACGTTTATGTACGTATGTCAATATTGAATTGTACAATTCAACCACACCTGATAAATGCCAGCATTTACCTGAACAATAGCATTATCGGTCAGCAAAAAAGCGTTCAACAAATACCATTTTAGTACCTTTTTTGAGCAATTCGTGCGTGACGTTTGATAATGTTCAAATGTCGGACAGCCCCGAAAATTCGATTGTGCACATATTCGCCAAAAGAATTGTACAAATTAAACAAAGTTGTTGTAAGGTACTTGAAATCCTTTAAGTTTTGTGGTATTATAATTTATGTCAAAGTAGTTGAAGTGTATCAACTGCTAAATCCGTTTTTGACTTGGGAGGAAAAAAGAAATGATAAAGAAGATTTCCGCGATCGCAGCAGCAGCAGTTATGGCAGCTACTATGTCTATCGCTGCATATGCTACTACTTATGAAGATGCTGTACAGGCAGCAAAGGATGCAGGCGTTCAGTCCAACAACGTACAGGAACTGGATAACTTCCTGCAGGTACATAAGGATTGCTTCACCAGCGCTCAGTATGATGAGATGATCGCTGACCTGAACAATATCAGAGATACTTACGTTGCACCTTACTGCAAGGGCGGCGCTAAGATGGTCGTTGATAAGGCTCCTGCTGATCTGACCGAAGCTGACAAGATACTGGTCGGCAGAAACTGGACTGAGGACGAGAAGAAGGCTATCACTGATGACCTGGTAAACCTCGGTAAGAGATATGGCGTTACTATAACCGTTACCAATATCGACAAGGCTCACTATGCAGTAGCAGCTGAGCATCCTCATGGCAACGACTCCAACAACTCCAACTCCAGCAAGAAGGATGGTTCTAATTCTTCTAAGAGCGGCGGCAGCGGTGTTACCACCCAGACCGACAAGCCCGTAGCTGATACAGGTGCAGGCGAGACCGAAACTTCCAACACTGCAGCAGCTGTTGCAGCAGTTGCACTGGCAGCAGCCGGTCTTGGCGTAGTTGTAATGGCTAAGAAGAACAGAGCTTAATTTAAGAGCGTATCGGAGTGTTTCAATATGAGTAATGCCGTTTCTTCAAAAGAAAAAGGCAGGCACACTCATGAGCATGGAACTTCGTCATCTAAGGTGTTGAGAACAGTCACTTATGTTCTCACACCTTTTTTGGTATTGATAGTTTTGTGCTGCATCGCGGTGCTTGCACTGTTCAAACCTTATAAAGAATACAAGCCGTACCTGGATGTCGCTTTCGGTGCAACACCGATGGAGGTCAGAAATCTTCGTACTCTAAACAAGTACAAGGACGATGACGCGCCCGACCAGATCAAGGAGATAGAGGTCGAGGTCAACGGCAAGCAGGAAAAACACACCATCGTATACCCTTATTACGGTGACTACTACGCCACCATAAACTGCGAAGCCGCCGACATGAAGGATATTCCCGTCTACAGCGGCACTGCAAATGATGTGCTTGAACACGGCGCAGGCTGGTACAACGGCTCGGTATACATCGGCAGACCCGGCAACGTGGTCATCGCAGGTCACAACCACAGGGAATTTTTCAACCTGCCCCAGTGTGAGATAGGCGATGTGGTAACGGTGGAAACTGTCTACTGCAAATGCACCTATATCGTCAATGACAGGGTCGTGTTCCACGAGAAGGACTATACCTACGTATATCCCACCGATGACGACCGCCTGACCATGTACACCTGCTGGAACAACGGCAAGCTGGGTATGTCTGAATACAGACTCGCCATAATATGCAAGCTGGAAGACATCGAATGGAAAGAGGTCAAGACTGAGAAATGAAAAGACTGTATCATTATACACCAATGCTTATCCTGACCATCTTCGCCGCAGTATTTATGGTGCTGACGCAACTGCTGATTTTCTGCCAGACGATGGTCTTAAATACCGATTACTATGTATGGACTATC
Organism: Hominimerdicola alba 8; assembly: GCF_000178155.2. GTDB lineage: Bacteria > Bacillota > Clostridia > Oscillospirales > Ruminococcaceae > Hominimerdicola > Hominimerdicola alba_C. The sequence continues at coordinate 145,228 of NZ_ADKM02000130.1, read as the reverse complement.
AGCGACAGCGGCGCGGAAGAAGCGCTGTATAACGAGGTGTCCACATATTTCAGACAGTATTCTATACCTACGGATATCCCGCAGGACGTTTACATGAAAAGCCTTGACAAAACAACGATAACAGTCACCGCCAAGCGGCTGACAAAAACTTCGCTGGACTACGTTTTCGGCAATACCCATGTAAAGCCGCAGGTACAGTTCGACTTCACCGATTTTGAAAATGATGTCACCGATTATATCGAGAAATATTCTGATGCCAACAACATAGTCAAGGACGCTGAATATTATTCTTTCATCGACAACACGCTGGAAAATGCCGAAGCTAAAATAGAAAACTGCTTCGATATCATGATGGCGCAGAAACTATCCGAGAGCGGCGCAGTTTCCATCAGCAGAAAAGTAGTACCGAAAATGAAAGGTGTACTGGCGCTATCGTGCGTTGTTCTGCTGGCACTGCTGGCGGTAATGTACTACATCGACAGGCATCACCCATTTGATATGCCCTACTGGATAGGCGTTATCTTGTTCGTTGGTTCGGCACTGCTGCTGATACCTGCTATCTATTGCCGATATACAGGCTATTTCGATGGTCTTTTCCTTACGGACGAAAGCATATATTACGCCATAACAGGCGCTATCTACGGTGTCACCGACAGGCTGATACTTGTAAACTGCATTCTCTTCGGTCTGGGTGTCGTGCTCATCATATTCGCACAGATAATCCACATATTCCGCGTCAGAGAAGCAATGCAGTACCATCATCACCACCATGATGACGATGATGAGGCTGATACCAACAGCTAAGGTTCTGCAAAAAAACTATAGCAATCCAACTTTTTAAATTCGCAAAATCCAGTCGCAAAAGCTGGGATTTATGGGTTTTGTGACTGGATCTTGTCTGAATTTTAAGGCGGATCGCTATAAGGCAAAACGCCGCCCCTTTCCTGTAAAAGGAAAGAGGCGGCTATTTTGTTATTCAGACATCTGCCGATGGCATTATCTTCACCGTAAAGACCTCAGACTTTAGTACATGCACCACACTGCCCGCATTCCTTGTAGCCCTGAACTGCGCTTTAACAACACCCTCAGCAGACAGCAGACCGCTGGTCATCACCATCTCACCGTCATTTATGTTGACTGTCATTTCGGTGTCGTCATCATATACCAGCACCATAGTGTACATCGCATTCTCCACCTGAGGGTGTATCACTTTATGCACCCTCAGCATATGTTCGCCCACATAGCCCAGCACATTGCCCGCAGGCAGAGTCACTCTGCCGTTCTCACTTATCTTGATTATCATCATATCACTCCGTTCTCTGTCCGTATCTGTCAAGGTATGCGGTCACTTCGGTGAATATCCCGCGCTTGTTTCCCGTGACCTTTATGCGGTTTATCCGCCTGCCCGATATCTCACCGCCGCCGCGTACCTTATCCATAAGTTCTTCCATCTTCCAGCCCGCATATGTCACGCCAACTGTCCTGACAGCTTTGTTGGAATAGTCCAGCTTGTGCTGAAGACCTACCTGCGGGTCATAGAGCCACTGCATGTCAAGGGGATAGTACCTCGCCCTGACTATTCCCATATCTGCCGCCGAACTGTCATGCGCTTCAAAGGGATATGTGTCCCCCAGCTCTTTCATGTATACATCCGAAAGCACCGCATCTGTCGAAAGACTGCTTGTCTGCGCTGTTATCAGTTCGTCCGAGTAGTCGATGACCCTCGAATTGCCGACCGTCATTCTCACGATATTATTACCGCTTATAAACGGATAGTTGCCGCTGGCTTTTATGCAGTAAGCCACAGCCGCCTCCCACACAGTCGAACCCTCGTTGACATAGATGTTCCCCACTGTCGGCGTGGGGTCTTCATAGCTTATCTCAGGGCAGGTAAGATTTGCCTGACACAGGCTTTTCAGCGTGACATTGCTGTTTATTCGCGGATAAGGCTGGTTCTGTGCCAGCAAAAGCGTGTAGCTGCGCGACTTCACCCGCACGCGGTAACCACTGCCGCTCCTTACTATGCTGACCTCATCGGGCAGTCCCATGTGGAACGGCACAGCATCAATAGCCGCCGTTATCTTTATTACCTCTCCCGCCGTGAAAGACGGACTGCCGTCTGCGTAAAACGTTCCGTAAAACTGAGTGTACGGCACATACAGCGCCTTTTCATACCCGAATTCAAGGCAGTTCTCCATTATCTCCATCTGTTCGCTGCCGTTTCTCTTTATAAGCAGCCAAAGCTGACATACCATCACATCACCTCCGTTTACAATTCATATCCGCCGAACCGCAGCCTGAACGTACCGCCCACATCGCCCGACTTTTCAGTAAGCGTGCCTTCCAGCAGTATCATTCTGCCGTAATCGGTCGCGTCCGCTGTAACGCTCTGCGCATCTGACTCGAAGTTTTTTATGAACGCCAGCAGGTAAGCCTTTTCATCAGCGATGTACCTGCCAACAGCTATTATCTCCAGACCCTTCGAGCCGTTTGTCCTAAGGTCTATGCCCCCGCCGACCATCTCTATCTCATAGCAGGTGTCCTTTCTCAGAAAATTCAGCGTTTCAGGAAATATGACCCTGTTCCCCGAAACTATGGAGTGGTTCACCTCCGCACACAGTCTGAGCGCCATCTGCATTCCTCCTTTCTGCTGCTTTCCCCGAAAATGCTCACTCTTCTTTCATGCAAACCCTGAATACCACCTCAGCATACCTTGTTATCCTTCGCTGCTGCATGTCACTTCGGGCAGCACCCAGCTTAACTCCGCACCTGCCGCAGCTTCTCAGGCACGCAAGAGCGGCACATAAAGTAAAGCACCTGTCATCGAACTCAGCATAGTCATCAAAGTTACCGTAATGCCCCATCAGTTTCAGCTGAAAGCCTATCTCTCCCCTGAAAGCGCCGCTGCTGTTTATGACCCTGTGACCTGCCTGCTCGATATTCAGCCCGCTCACCGCCCATACAGCAAGGCAGCTCTCGACTCCCCTGCTCTCAAAGTCGGTGTACTCTTCAAAAGCCGCAAAGCCCGCATCTTCCAGCGCCGTTTTCACCATCGCTTTCAACCTGTTCAGGTCAAGGCTGTCCTGCTCAACATACGCCATTTTACCACCTCACATCGTTTCAAAGAAAAATTCGTTATTGGGCATAAGCCACTCTATCCTGCGCACAGCTTCCCTTTTCAGTTCAGCCGCGCCCTTTATTCTGTGGGTGAAGTCCCCGCTGTTGTCGGCAGCACCGCCCGCCGTCACAGCCATCTGCTCGCGGCTCGCCTCACGGCAGATGTAGTCATACACCGCCGAACAAGCTGCCGCATACTCGCAGGCAGGCACCGCCGCCTCAGTCAGCTTTGCATGATCTATCTCCCTTTCCAGCGACTTCATCGCAGACATCACCAACGGTGTGACCTCATTTATCCTGTCAGCTTTGCAGCCGCTCAACTGCTGGAATATCAGCAGCACTCTCTCAAATCCTAAACTGTTCACCTTATCTCCCCTTTCCATGCCCCGCAGGGCAGGAGCGGCGCTCTGCCGCCCCTATCATTCGCTGTCAGACAGTCAGTACTGCCACAGCATCGGGTATGACCTTTGAAACACCCAGCAGTACACTACAGCTGACCTCATTCATCTGGTTAGTGATAAGCCTGTCAGTATCCACCATGACATCACTGCCCAGCACCAGTTCTGCCGCCACAGTGCTGTCAACACCCAGTATCTTAGAAGTGCCTATCTGCGCACACTTCACCAGAGTCACACCGTAGGGTGTCTTTATCCTGCCGTTCTTCATGTAGTCGCTGACACAGAACTTCATCTCAGGCAGAGCGAGTATCTGCGCCATAACAGCGGGGTGGCATACCATAACATCCATATCATGGGCAGACATGCTGCTCCAGAATGCCGCAAGGTCTGCATAGGTTATGGTCTGACCCGATATCGAAGAAGGTGTTACACCCAGCGCCAGTTCAAGGCACATGTAAGAATTTATGCCTCTGCCGACCTGTGCACCTATCTCCTTGAGCATGATGCCGAATGCTTCAAGGCGCTGTCTTCTCACCGATTCGTAAGAACAGCTGAGCAGCTTCGAGAACTTTTTCAGGCTCTTCGCGGAAGAACTCAGCTTCACAGTAGTTTCAGGCAGGTCATCGCCCTCGTCAACAGTGACTATCGCTGTACTCGTCACAGAAAAACCTCTGTAGTCCACACCGTCAGTCTTTGATACCGCACCGCAAACCACATCAGATATGCAGGTCTGCTCGATACCTTTCTTTATCATTCTTCTGACATACTCAGGGAAGAGTACTGCCGACTGTGCAGTAACGAAGAACTTCTCTACCCTGTCACTGTCAGCGCCGCTGACCTTTATGCCGAAACGCTTCAGCTGTCTTTCAAAAGCGTCCAGACCTCTCAGTTCAGTGTCCTTGTAGCCCTCATCGGGGTCAAGTTCGGTGAGCGCCTGTGTGAAACTCTTGCCTGTGATGTTGTACATTGCCTTGTCAAGTCTGATATTATCGTACATATAAACCTCCGTAATTCTCTGCCGCAATTTTCTTCATAAGCGCACCGCAGCAGCAGACTTTGCAGTGCGCCCATCTTCTTTTTTGCCGCTTTATCGCGCCATAAGCCGCTCTATGCCCCATAAGACCATCAGTCCCGCTGTCGGCATGGTGCTTTTTCGGCGTTTACCATCGGGGACGCTGCCTGTGCAGCAACACGGCTTTGTGCTCATTCAGCCGAACTGCTGTCCCCGTTGACATTCCCCTCTTCCCCTGCGCCCCACCCACCCGCCCACCAACTTTTTTGTCCCTGACTGTCAGCCGACCAAACCCGTCAGACCTTGAACATTTCCATACCTCCGCTGTCTTCGGTAAGCACCCCGACACTTCCGCCGCAAGCCGCTTCCTCTCTCAGACGGCGCTCCAGCTTCTTCTTGAGTTCCATCAGCCCGAAAACATCAAGTTCGCTGTCATCGCTGACTTCTCCGCCTACAAAGCCTTTCAGCCTGATTATGTCAGACCTCAGTTCTTCGCAGAACCTCTCCTGCAAGCCCCTCAGCTTTTCAAGTTCGCCGTTATCGCCGCGCTCACTGTATACCTTAGTGACACCAGCCGCTCTCTGGGCAGGCACCGCTACAAAACTCCACTCGTATGCGTCCACAGGCTCTTCAAGTGTCACATAACAGAGTTTCCCGCCATAATACCGCCCCTTTACATGGGCACAGCCACCCTTTGAAGCATCAGCGCCGCATACCGAACATACCCGCTTCTTCACCGAACAGCCCACCGACACCTCTTTCTTGATGCCGCCGTCGATCTCCGCTATCAGCGACTTGTTGTCATCTGTCCTCACCATGTAGGCGTGACCCATAAGCGCCTTGTATTCTCTGCCGTCAGCCGTCTTCCTGTCAGGGTGAGATACTACTTCCGTGTCATAGATCCTCGCCGTCTGACCGCTGCTCTTGCAGTCGTGGTCGAATATTCCTGTCCTGCCTACGAACAGCTTCGCCAGCACACCCAGCGCCTCCTCCGAGAATCTCTCGTTGTCGCGGTCGATGTCGTTGTCACACAGCAGTACGCTGAAACAGTATACCTGTTCCGCTGTCAGCGCCTTTACCGAGTGTACGTTTATCTTCTCCAGCACTTCCGCTGTAATGACTTTCTTCTCGCTCAATCAGTGTTCCTCCCTTTCTCTTTTTCTTCGTTTTCAAGTTCCAGCTTTTTCGCCTGCGCATTGTACAGCCGCGACCTCGCCAGCGCTTCCTCGTCCTGCAAGTTGATGTTCCCCCATTCCACATCGACACCGCATTCTGTGCCGCAGCTTCTTAAGAACACACAGCAGATATCCCTTATCACAGGTTCCAGCAGACGCCTGTAATACTCCAGTTCGCTGGTCAGTATGTCCGCCTGCTGACTGCTCATGCGCTCGGTGGTAGACCAGTTCAGCCCCAGCAGGAACGGCGGCACCGACAGCTTCGCTATCAGCTGTTCAAGTATCTGTCTGACCGGTACTTCCGTGTCGATAAGCTGATTTTCCGCGCCTATCACCTTAATGTCCACATCGCCCACCGTTATGAAGTCCTTCACGATGCCGTTTCGCGCACTCTGCATACCGTCAGCCCACGCCGATGCTATCTCCTGCGCACGCTCACGCGCAAATCTCTTGTCAGTGCCGTCCTCCGAAGGCTTGTAAGTCACCGCATATCTGACATTTCCCACCCTGTCAAAGTTCTGCCCGATGCACTGGTATATGCGCATCAACACCTGACTCATGGCAGGCAGTCCCCTCAGTATCGATACGCCGTCAGGGTGCTTGGGACTTGGGTTCAGCGCCGTGTACAGCAGTTTGTCAGGCTCAGCTATCTTTATCTCTCTGCCGTTGCCGTAAAAGAAGAACTCCCTGTCAAGTTCACCTCTCCCCTGCCTTACGCGGAACAGACTGCTGTCACCTACCACCAGCCCCCGAACTGTCTGCGTTTCCTTGTCAGCGACTATCCTGCCCACAGCCCTGCCGTAGGTCAGCAGACTGTCAAGATACATGTCGGCAAAAGTATTCAGCGACCTGCCCGATACCCCCACCGTCACTTCATCACAGAACTTGTCAAATTCTTCGCTGAACCTTTCATCGCGGGGTCTGACCTTGAAATCCCCAACCAGCCTGATTATCTTGCCGAAACATGCGTCTATGACAGGCACCGTCGCCCTCAGACTGTCGTAAATGCCGCCCTCAAGCGCCGTGTCATCTGCCGCCAGCCTGAACATGCCGTCCCCCGACTCAGCCGAAAAACACTGCCGCTCATAGGACTTCTCTTCCGTTTCCTTTCGTCCGAATAATCTCAATCAAAAACCACTCCTTTCACTTTTTTCTGCTCCTCACTTTCTTCTGCACTTCCCGCCCGACCGCCCACAGCTTTTTCAGACCGATATTGCCGCAAACCCGACTTCTCCGCCGCCGTCCTCCAGCGAACATACGAAATACCGCATGTCGTCCATCGCATGGTCGAACTCTTTCACAGGGCAATCCCTGCCTGCCCCCTCGTCCCAGCGGTAAAGGGTGAACTCCCGCAGTATGTCGGTGCAATCAGCACCTATCCTCAGACCGCCGCCGCGTATGAAGTCCTGCGTGCGGCGTATGCCCGATATCACATCGTTCTTCGCCTGTATCACCCGAAACTTGCCGTGTCGCTTTATGCACTGTATGAACGATGCCGCCGATGGGTCGCATACCACATAGCTTATCTCTCTGCCGCCTGCCAGCTCTTCAAGGGCGGCGTAATGCTCTTCATCGGTGCGCCTGCTCCCCTCTCTTGCCGAGTCGTAGTAGTATTCAGCCAGCCTGTACCATATGCCGCCGCTCTGCCCCCACAGTCCGAAACTGCTCGGGTTGACTGTGCCGTAGTCACAACTCACCACAAACCTCCCGCAGTCCTGCGGAAGTTCCCCGCAGACATACTTGCGCTCGTCAAACATCGGGTAAACAAGCCCCTCAGCCGCACTCCACCTGCCCCTCACGAACCTCTCGTAGAACGCCCCTGTGTAAAGCCTTTCATACCGCTTTATCACAGCCTCGCTAAGCGATGGGTTGTCGCTCAGTTCAAAGTGTACATACAGCAGATTTTTGCTGTCCGCCTTGTCTATCCATTCCCGCTTGAACCAGTGGTAAGGATTGTCGGGGTTGCAGTTGAACCACAGTTTTGAACCCGTCACCGAGCATCTCGCTACCGCCTGTTCCACGAAACTTCGCGGCATCAGCGCCGTTTCGTCCATCAGCACCCCCGCCAGAGTCACGCCCTGTATCAGCGATGCAGAACCTTCGTCCTTGCCGCCGAACAGATAGTACCTGTTGCGCCGACCGCCGAAGTCCACGTCCATGTAGTTTTTCGAGAGGTTCTCCGTCACCGTGAAACCCAGCTTTTCAGCCCATTTCAGCAGTTCGGTCAGCAGATTTCTCCGCAGGCTGACTATCGTCTTGCCGCACAGCCCGAAATTTCTCTTGTCGAACCGCCCCATCGACCACATCAGAAAACTCAGCGCCATACAGCTTGTCTTGCCCGACCTCACCGCCCCGTCACAGATGATGCCGTCATACCCGCGATATTTCGCGTTGCTCCACCAGCGGAAGAGGAATTTCTGCTTCTCCGAAAAGGTCAGCCCGCCTCGCTTTTCATCAGCCATCGCGCTCACCGCCCGTTTTTTCAGCCACATCGCTTATCTCCTGCGAACCGCTGTACACCGCGTCCAGAAATTCCTGCGCCGCCGAAACTTCCTTAAGTTCAGGGTCAAGTTCCACCAGCTTTTCAAGGGCTTTCTGCCTGTCAAAGAACTTCATCTCGACTCCCCCGCCTTTGACGCGCTTTATCTCAGCCACATTGAAAAGGTCTGCCCTCAGCACTTCTTCCCTCGTCAGTTCCTCCGCAAATACCAGCGCCGCCGCCTCGTTTATACTGCCGAACGCCAGCCGCGAAAGTCCTGTCTTCACATAGCAGAGGGTCTGTGTGTCCTCGCTGTCCAGCTTGTTTATCTCCCGCTTGACAGCCGCACTCGCCAGCAGGTCGGCTTCTATCTGCTTCGCCTCAGCGGGTTCAGCCCCAAGCCTCACCGCCGTTTCCGAACCGTTTCGCGTCCTCACGAACATCTTTGCAAATGTCTTCGGTGAGATCTTCATGTCACATCACTCCATTCTTTTTTCTGTGAAGAGAACTTTGCGTTTTCGCTTCTCGCAAAAGTCCTTTCACTAACACCCTTTTTGACCCCAAAAGTTGTACGTTTTTGTACAACTTTTAATAAAATATGTCTAAAATAAATGAAAAAACAGAAGTTCAACTAAATCGCACTCCTAAAAAATAGTCACCCTATCCAAAGAAACGACATGCAAATGTAAATAATTCAAAAGATATTATCAGAAATATCCCCCCGAAAATGACCTCCGCCGCACTCCCGCAAAAATAGTTAAATCATCAAAATATATACCGTCCTATTGCAAAAAAATAACTGCTGTGCTATAATTTAACTGAGGCGGTCTGCCGCCCGAAAGTTCGCAGAATATATCAGTTAATGAAAGGGGTGCGCATATGTACAGTATCAAAGATCTACCTGCGGAAGTCAGCGATCTCCGCGAGGTTCACGGCTGTGGCTACGAGATAAAAGATGTTCTGACTCTGCTTTCAAATATGATGGCTGAACTGAAAGCCCTCGAAGAATGTTGGCAGCTCAAAAGCTGGAACAAGGAGTTCACCAAGCCCGAACCATACCGTAAAACACGCCTGCGTGCCGCCCGCACGAACGGCTATAACGCTGACGATGTACAAAAGCTGGTAAAAAAGCTGGACGATAAGATCACTCAGATGCGCCTTAAGCTGGATGTCGAACGCGACAAGAAAAACTGGAATCAGGAGTGGCAGAACGACCGATGAACCCCTCGCCCGCTTGCACAGGGCAAGGGTCGGATATATGGGTAAACCATGATAAATGAAGGGAATGGTAAAAAATGAAAACAAACAAGTTGATGGCTATCCTCTGCGCGGCTGTGCTGACTGTCGGTATGTCAGCCTGCGGCGGCAAAAAAGAGGAAGAAAACAAAAAAACAGCCGACAATAATTCATCGGCTTCCGAAAAGAAAGAACAGTCAAGTGCTGAAACCACCGAAAACTCAGGCAGCGAAGATGTTCTGTCAAAACCCTTTGAAACTTCCTGTGACGGCTCCGCGAAGGTCACTGTATCGGGCGACAAGTTCATGGTCGGCGGCAAGGAACTTTGGTTCAACGGCGTAAATACTCCGTGGGATAAGTGGAACGACTTCGGAGGCGGCTTCAACTTCTCTTTCTGGCAGGAACATTTTGAGAAGCTCCACAATGCGGGCGTAAACGCCTGCCGTATCTGGATAAGCTGTAACGGCGATGTGGGCATGATGATATCCCCCGACGGCACTTTTGAGGGCGCTACCACTGCCCACTGGGAAGACCTCGACAGCCTGTTCATGCTGGCTGAAAACTATCAGATATACGTGATGGCAACAGTGCAGTCATTTGACCACTTCAAGGACACCAACCAGAATTACGAGGCTTGGCGCACACTTATACAGTCCACCGAACACACCGATGAATATGTGGATAACTACATAGTCCCGCTGGTGAAGCGCTATGATGCCTGCGACTACCTCTGGTCGGTAGACCTCTGCAATGAACCTGACTGGATAATCGAAAACTCCGAGTGCGGCAAGCTGGACTGGCTGTCGCTGGAACAGTATTACGCAAAGGCTTGCTCTGCCATACACGCAAATTCCGATGTGCTGGTCACCGTCGGCATGGGCATGATAAAGTATAACTCCGATAAGCAGAACGGCAACAAGATATCCGATGAAGAACTGCAAAGCCTTGATATCGGCAAATATGACAGTTCCCTCGCCTATGTTGATTTCTGGTCTACCCACTGGTATGACTGGATGATACCCAACTGGGGCACTATCTACGAAAACACCCCCGAAGAATTCGGGCTTGAAACTTCCAAACCCACCGTTATCGGTGAACTCCCCGCTAAGGGCAAGGACGGCTACGATATCTCGAACGTCTACGAAACTGCCTATAACAACGGCTATCAGGGCGTTTTCGCATGGAAATCCAGCGGTTCGGACGACGGCTGCGGACTCTGGCTCGATATCCAGCCCGCCATTGAAAAAATGATGACTGTCTGCGAAGACAGGATATTCCCGCTGGGCAAAAAATAACAGCAAAGCGCACCCCGCAAGAGGTGCGCTTTGCTATTTCTATCAAATCACTAAATCGGACGGCAAATTACTATTTATTATGCACAATGATAGGCTTTACTTGTTGCATTTTTAATGTAATTGTGTTATAATTTTTATAACAAATTACTCTTTTTTTCTAAAATAAAGGAGGGAAAAAATGCCTTTTACCACTCAATTCAAAGTTGTCATGTACGCCTCGTCGATACTCATCGGTATCACGGGCATACTGTTCACAATTCTCAACCGCCGTACCGACAAACAGCAGAACAAGATATATCTTGCATTGCTGATAATGGTGGTCTGCAACTGTATCTCGGAGATAATCGCCGCAGTCGCTACACCCTACTGCGCCGTTTCATCAAACGCCGCCCTTGCAGTCAGGTTCGGGCATTTCACCTATTTTCTGATACATGCACTCATCTCACCGATGTTCTACCTGTACGTGCTGTCAGTCTGCGGTGCGAACCTCAGCGGCAAGCGAAAACGCTATATCATCAGCTTCATACCTGCACTGATATTTGAGTTGATGGTGGTCTTCAATCCCGCTACCAAGCTGGTCTACTACTATGACCGCAATATGGAATACCACCGCAACTGGGGACTTATGCTGATATACGCCGAAGCGGGGCTTTATATGATGATGGCGGTATTCATGCTGATGTTCTCGTGGAGGGCGCTGAATACAAAGCGCCGCACCGCGCTCATATACTTCTTCTTCATCGTGCTGATAGGTCTGAGCGTTCAGCTTTATAACTATGACCTCAGAACAGAACTTCTCAGCGAGATAGTCGCCATGCTGGGCGTTATGATATCCATTGAGATAGAGGACGACCGAATCGATGCAGGCATGGGCATCTATAACCGCCGCGCCCTCACCGCTGATATGAATACCTATATCGTCAGCGGCAGAAACCTCTACCTGCTGTGCGTTAAGATAACCAACACCGAGATAATCAAACGCGCCACAGGTTCGGATAATACCGATGCACTTTCAAAACTGGTGGCTGAATACCTGCGTACACTGGTGCCGCGATATTATGTCTACAGCACCAGCCCCGATACTTTCATGGTCACCCTTATGGACAGCGATGAGCAAAAAGCTGTCTGGCTGGCAGGCACCATCTCCGAGCGATTTGAACAGCCCTGGAGGATAGGCGATAACGAATTTCCGCTGAAAGTCATGCTGATGGCGGCAGATGTCCCCGAACGTATACATACTGTTAACGATGCCCTTTACATGGCTGACAGCCCTGTTCCCAAAAAGCTGGATAAGAATATCCTCACAGGCTCAGACCTTGACTACCTGCTTCGCCGCGCCGCTGTCGAAAGCGCCGTGACAAAAGGACTGAGCGAACACTTCTTTGAGGTATTCTATCAGCCCACTTACTACGTGCAGGAAAAACGTCTGCATGGCGCAGAAGCCCTGATACGCCTGCACGCCCCCGAACTTGGCAACCTCTTCCCCGATGAATTCATACCCATCGCTGAACAGATAGGTCTTATCGATGAGGTCGATGACTACGTACTGCGCGAGGTCTGCGACTTTATCAGGAGCGGTGTGCCGAAGAAATACGGCATGGACTGCATCAATGTGAATCTTTCGGTGCTCCAGTGCATGCAGCCGAATTTTGCCGACCACATCGCAGACATAGTCGAAGAGTACGGCATCGACAAACACATGATAAATTTCGAGATAACCGAGTCCATAGCCGCCAGCGACTACATCACCCTCAGCAGGGTGGTTCGCACCCTTAAAAAACAAGGCTTCAAATTCTCAATGGACGACTACGGCACAGGCTACTCAAATATGCAGTCGATATTCAGGCTGGATTTCGATATCGTAAAGATCGATAAAAGCATTCTGTGGAGCGCCGAAAAAGGTCAGCTCGGTCAGATAATACTCGACAGCAGCGTGCGCATGATAAGACAGATGCGCCGCAAGATACTTGTTGAGGGCGTAGAGACCGAATACCAACTGCAAATACTCCGCGATATGGGCGTAGATTACGCACAAGGCTACCTCTTCTCCCGCCCGATATCAAAGCGCGATCTCATCGAACTTCTCGAAAAGCAGGCTTAAAGCATAATTTTGCTATCCCGCCGCAACACGCCTGACACTGTTTCGCGCGAAAGATAACAGGACCGCAATAAGCAAACAAAGCACCCGTCCCCAATTTCAGGGAACAGGTGCTTTTTTATTGTCAGCACACAATTCTTCCGACCATGCCAACAATTATGAATTGTGAATTACTCCGAAAGTTCCGCCCATTCGTCCATCATCTCGTCAAGTTCGGTGCGCTTTGCTTCCAGCAGATTGCACTTCTCGGTCATCAGACCGTAATTCGCCGCCACTTCGGGGTCTGCTATCTCGTTTTCAAGGTTGAAAATGTCCACCTCAGCCTGCTCGATAAGTCCTTCCAACTCCCTGACCCTCGCGCGGCGCTTCGCATCAAGAGCGCGCTGTTCCTTGCTTCGGTAACTTATGGCTTTCTGCTCACGCTTGTCCTGCTCAGCCTGAATGCGGCGCTGTTCTGCCGCCTGCTCTGCCGCTTTCGCGCCCGCCGCACTGACAGCTTCCGCGTAAGCATCAAAGTTGCCCTCATAACAGTTGACTTCATCAGCCTTGACCTCAATTATGCGGTCAGCCACCTTGTTTATCAGGTATCGGTCATGTGATACCAGTATGATAGTCCCCTCAAACTCAGCCAGCACATCTTCCAGAACTTCTTTCGTGTTCAGGTCGAGATGGTTTGTCGGCTCATCAAGGATAAGCACGTTGCCGCGCGTGTTCGCCATTATTGCAAAGCACAGCTTCGCACGCTCGCCGCCGCTCAGTACCGAAACAGGCTTGAAAACGTCCTCACCCGTCAGCAGTACCGCCCCCAGAGCCTTTCGCGCCTCAGCAGGTGTCATGCTCGGAAAACGGTCTGTCAGTTCATCTATGACAGTGCTGCCCATGTGCAGTATGTTGTGCTCCTGCTCAAAGTAGGATATCTTAACATTCCCGCCCCACACTATATTGCCGCGCTCGTGCGGGATAATGCCCTGTATCAGCTTGAGTATCGAGGTCTTGCCGATGCCGTTCGCCCCGATTATGGCGGCATGCTCACCCCGCCTGATGTGCATGTCAAGGCTGTTTATCAGCGTCTTTCTGCTCTCGCCCTCACCCACGACCAGCGGGCAGTCTATCACCTTAACTATGTCCTTAGTCGGCTCGATGTCGTATTCCAGCTTTATCTTCGGCGGTCTGGTAAACATCAGCGGCTTGTCGATGCGCTCTATCCTGTCCAGCATATGCTGACGCGATTTCGCCATCTTCGCAGTGGAAGCCCTCGTCTTGTTGCGAACGATGTAATCCTCCAGCTTCTTTATCTCCTCCTGCTGAGCCTCCCACTCTTTCAGCTGACGCTCCGCGTTGTGCTTTTTCTGCACCACATAAGCGGAATACCCGCCCTTGTAGGAGGTCAGCCGCCCCTGTTCTATCTCACATATGCGCGAACATACCTTGTTCAGGAAGTACCTGTCGTGCGAAACTATCAGTATCGAACCCTTGTAGCTTTTGAGATAATCTTCCAGCCACATCAGTGTCGTGAAGTCAAGATGGTTTGTCGGCTCGTCCAGTATCAGCAGGTCGGGGCATTCAAGCAGCAGCTTTGCCAGCGCCAGACGTGTCTTCTCGCCGCCCGAAAGCGATGATATCACCCTGTCACGCGGCACATCGCCAAAGCCCATACCGTTTAAGATGCGGCTGATGTTGACATCGATGCGGTAACCGTCATTCGCTTCAAAATATGCCGAAAGTTCGGCATACTCACCGCTGACCACTTCCAGTTCAGCCCCCGTCAGATGTGTCATCTGCTGTTCAAGTTCGTCCATTCGCTTTCGTGCGGTTATCAGCTTGTCGAAAGCCTTGTGCAGTTCCTCGTCAATGGTCGAACTGCTCTCCAGACCGCTGTTCTGCCGCAGAAAACCGATGGTGCAGTTCGATGAAACTTCCACCGAACCCAGACCGTCATCGGTCTTGTCATAGCCCAGATCGCCCATAAGTATGTTCAGCAGCGTGGACTTACCGCACCCGTTGACACCGATAAGTCCCACAGCTTCGTGGTCTTCGATCACGAGGTTGATGTCTTTCAGCAGCGGCTCGCCGTTAAAATATTTATACAGATGCTCAATTTTTACCAGCATAAAAAACTCCTATACCAAATTTGCGCCGCACTTCGGCGCGGGGCGTAAGCCCTTTTATTTGCAGAACCTCAGCAGCATCTCGCGCATCAGCTTGCATGCAAGGGCAGTGCTCCTGCCGCTGTGATCGTAAGCGGGCGAAAGCTCATTCATGTCAAAGCCCACTACGTTCAGGTCTGACAGCACTTCGATGGCATCGATCAGTTCATCAAAATGCACTCCGCCTGCCTCAGGTGTGCCTGTACCTGGAAATTCAGACGGGTCAAGCACATCGAGGTCGAGTGTGAAATAAACAGGTGCCGCGCCGATATAGCCCACAACTTCATTTATTGTGCGGAAGTCGAACAGGTTCATCGAGGTGTGCTGTTCCATCAGGAAATCCACTTCGCTCTTGTCAGCGCTCCTGATACCGAACTGGAATATCTTTCCGTCACCAAGTATATCGTGACAGCGGCGCATAACGCAGGCATGGCTCAGCTTAACGCCGAGATATTCATCTCTCAGGTCTGCATGGGCATCGAACTGTATTACGTGCAGGTCGGGATACTTTTCAGCCGCCGCACGCACAGCGCCCAGCGTGACCAGATGTTCGCCGCCTATCATGCAGGGTATCTTGCCGTCTGCCAGTATGGTGGCAGTCCTCTCCTGAATGTCCGAAAGTGCCTTTTCGGGCGAACCGAAAGGCAGTTCAAGGTCGCCGCTGTCGAACACCTTTATGTCCAGCAGGTCTTTCATCTGATATACCGAGAATGTTTCTATCCCGAAACTCTCGCTCCTCATCGCCTGACTCGCGAACCTCGTACCCGGTCTGAAAGATGTGGTGCTGTCAAACGGCGCACCAAACATTACTATCTTTGCCTCGTCATACTCGCAGTCACAGCCTATAAAAGTGGAAATATTCTTCTCTAACATTTTTATTCTCCTTTTCATTATTGTTTTCAGTCGTCCGTAAGTTCTTCAAGCCGCGCAGGGGCGGCGTTTTTACAGCATGACAGTCCCGCTGACGACCGCAGCGGACTGTAATATCAGCAGTCGGCAGTACATTTTTTCGCCCTCTGCGGAGCGTCCCTCAGCCTACGAATTTTCCAGTATCTCCAGCACATAGTTCGGCAGAGCGAAACAGCCCTTGTGCAGTTCGGTGTTGTAGTAGCGCGTCTTTATGCCCAGCGCATTCCAGCGGTCTGCTTTCAGGTCATAGACAGGGTGCAGGTTCTTCGATGCAAAGCCGAACAGCCAGTGCCCCGACGGATATGTGGGTATATGCGCCTGATACACCATCGTCACAGGGAAGCTGGCACCGATGCGCTTGTGAGTGCGTTTCACCATGTCCACATAGCTGTCGTAGTAGGTGCTTTCGTGCTGGTTTATCAGTATGCCGCTGTCTGTCAGCGCCTTGAAGCAGTTGCCGTAAAATTCCTTCGTGAACAGCCCCTCACCGGGTCCGAACGGGTCGGTGGAGTCAACAATTATCAGGTCATACTCGTTCTGCTTTCTGCGCACGTATTTCAGTCCGTCCTCAAAAAACAGGTGAACTCTCGGGTCATCGAACCTGCATGCAGTCTGCGGCAGAAATTCCTTGCAGACCTGCACCACCTGTTCGTCTATCTCGACCATATCAATATTTTCAACCGACTGATACCTGGTCAGTTCCCGCACAGTGCCGCCGTCACCCGCGCCGATGACCAGCACGTTCTTTATGTCGGGGTTGACCGCCAACGGCACAGCCGTGACCATCTCATGGTAGATATATTCGTCCTTTTCGGTCAGCATGATGAAGCCGTCAAGCACCAGCACCCGCCCGAATTCGTAGGTGTCGAACACATCTATCTCCTGATAATAGCTTTTGCCCGAATAGAGCTGTTTCTTCACTTTTATTGTGAAATTAACATCATCAGTATGCTTTTCTGTAAACCAAAGATCCATTTTAATCCTCTCTTTTTCTGTTTATTTCAGACGATGACAGTCAATAGGTGCGATAGCCTATCACCGCGTAGTATCCGCCGTCATTTTTTCCGAAGCCGATGCTGTAGTCATACAACCCATCGTTTCTGTCTTTAAATTTCAGGTCGTAAATTTCGGTGAAGTCATGACCTGCGCCCATTCCGTCAGCCATATCGGCAAGCCAGTCCAAAGACTTTCCCGTTGGGGGCGAAATTTCGCACTTTCCCGCAGGATAAGCCTTTTCAAGGAATTTCTGCGGGTCATCTATGCCGCTCACCCAAAGCCGCACATAACTGTCCAGCCATGTGTCACAGATGAACCGCTCTGCCGTCACATCATCGGGCAGTTCCATATCAAGTATGCGTTCGGCATAGCTGATGCGTTCATCGTCAAATTTGTCCCAGTCCTTGTGATACTGCCGCCTTGTCGAGATCATTGAATAGAAAATCAACCCAAAAGGCAGCACGACCGCCACGATAAACGCTGTCAGACAGCCCCGCAGTTTCTTCCATTTTGGTCTGTCCAAATTTTCATTCATTTCCATATCAGCCACCTAATCCTTAGATGCGAACAGCTTTGCCTTAAAACCGCCGCCGTCCCTGTAAAATGCCGCATAATAGCAGTCGAACCGCTTCACACCGCCGCTGTTTACGTACTCGCATCGGAATATCTCTTCCGCACTTTCGGGCTTTTCGCCGTCATAATCGAGATCGTAACTGCCGCTCAGCGCACTCACATCGACAGTTTCATATTTTCCGTCAAAGCAGTCCTCCATGAACTCCTGCGGCGGTTCGGTATCCCTCAGCCAAAGCTGATAGCAGTAGTCGCCTGCCGCGTGACTGACTGTCAATTTTTCAGGCGATGAACTTCCGCCAAGCGTGATGCCCATTTCGTCTTTCAGCCTATTTATTTCGCTGTCACCGAAGTTTGTGTACTCGCGGTAAGCGTCCCGCAAAGTGAACGCCGCCACGATATCAGTCCCGACCACAAACAGCACCGCCGCCGCTATCAAACCGACTGCGGCTGTTATGATCGGCTTTTTGTATCTCTTTAGTATCATCGTTATCTCCTGCATTTTTGTTTAATATATTTCTATCTCACTTCAATGGTCATCGACCATCTGCCGCCTTTCAGAGGAACGCGGTACTTCTCCATCAGCAGAGGTCCGCAGGAATTTGAACCCACGCCTGCCATCGCAAAGTCGGCGCAAAGCACCGAATATCCGCACTTTTCAAGTTCAAAGCGATGCCGCTTCGATGCCATTTCCTCCTGCGTGTACTCACTCAGGCTGAATGAAAGCCCCTCAGCCGAAGTAATGACTATCTCATTCCTGCCGCCGCTGACTTTCAGCCGCTTCGTACCCCAGTGTGAACCGTTCTCCTGAGGGCGCAGATAAGGTTCATATAATTGACTGATCTTTGCGCTGTGATCGCCGTACCGGCAAGCCTGATGCTTGTCGATGTAACTTTCGGTCGGTCCATAGCCCCGATAATCCGCCGTATCATAGGCTTTATCGAGAAACAGCCTCAGCCCGAACCGCGGCAGGACTGCCAGCTTTTCGTCATCTGCATCAAGGCTTGCGGTAATTGTCAGCCTGCCCTCACCGTCAATGCGGTACTCGGCATCGACCCGCGCAAAAGGTGCAAAAATACTGCGTCCGTAAGCGGTCTTTGCGCGTATCACCGCACAGCCGTCCTCGCGGGTAAGCACCGTTTCGTAGACTTTCACGGCAGGTGAACGCATGTACAACCTGTCCCAGTCACCGCGCATGGTGTCGTTGTCGGTGGGTGCGCGGAAGAAGTTGAACGCCATCGGCTTTTCCAGAATGTTCCCGCCCCGCTCTATCACCGTGAATTCGGCTTTTCTGCGGTCAAACACGAACCTCGCGCCGCCCGCTCTCACTTCAAAAGTCAGCCCGTTTTCAATTACATCTTCCACATTGGCAGAAGTCTTTGCGGGCGATATATCTTCCTCAGACAGCAAAAATTGGTCAAAGCAAACTTCGTGACCGTCACGCCTGTCATTCAGCGTGAATTTTATGCTGTCCCCCGAAATATCATCGGGCAGAACGACTTTGCACTCGCCCTCAGGCGGCAGTTCAAAGCCTATGACTTCGCCGTTGGCGCGCAGTTCATAGCGCTCTTCCGCACTCACAAAATGCAGTTTTGACTGCATGTAATATTCGCCGCCGCGCTTCACCACCCGAACAGGGCGGTATACCTGTTTTACCTCCAGCAGACCCGTGTGCGGCGTTCTGTCAGGGTAAACCAGACCGTCACAGCAGAAATTGCCGTCATCGTGCAGTTCACCGAAATCGCCGCCGTAGCCGTATTTTACGCCGTTCTCGTCCTCACCTACAGGGAATGCGTGGTCGCACCACTCCCACACCAGCCCGCCGATAAAGCGGTCATCGGACATGAACATCTGCATGTAATCTTCCATATCGCCCGAACTGTTGCCCATAGCATGGCTGTACTCGCAAAGTATGAACGGGCGCTTCTCACCCTCTTTTTGCAGGAACTCCTGCATGCCCTCAACAGAGGTGTACATCTCGCTTACCACATCAAGCACGTCATCGGGAGTACCGTCAAGGCAGTGGGTGCTTTCGTAGTGGACGGGGCGGGTGCTGTCAAGGGACTTTACAAGCTGTGCGCCCTCGCGGAAATTCGTCCCCCAACCGCTCTCGTTGCCCAGCGACCAGAAAACCACGCATGGGCGGTTGATATCCCGCTTCACCAGCAGTCGATGCCTGTGCAGTATCCCCTCGCGGAACATGGGGTCACTCGCTGTCAGCGCGATGCCGTTGTAAGTGCCGCCCTCTCTGTCCCAGCGCAAATTCTGGTAAACGTTGACACAGCCGTGACTCTCAATGTCAGCTTCGTCTATCACATAGAAGCCGTACTCGTCACAAAGTTCGTAAAAGCGCGGTGCATTGGGGTAATGCGAAGTCCTCACAGCGTTGATGTTGTGTGCTTTCATCAGTTCAAGGTCGCGGCGCATCTTCGCTTCATCGGCATAGTAACCGGTGTCGGGGTAGCTGTCATGGCGGTTCACGCCGAATATCTTGACTTTCTTCCCGTTGACAGTAAACACGCCGTTTTCTATCTTAACTGTCCTGAAACCCACCCTGTCATATATGACTTCATCATCAGTTTTCAGCACCAGTGTGTAAAGATACGGGCATTCCGCCGACCAGAGCTTAGGTTCGTCAATTTTTGCGGTGAAGGCATTTCCCTCTTCCGCCTTGCCGCCGCAGATAAGAGTGTCACCGTCATACAGTTCCACCACAGCAGAAGCCCCTGTGACTTCGACAGTTATTTCGCCCGACATATCTGCACAAACGCGGTAATTATCCACCGCTCCCGCAGGTCTGCTGAGCATGTATACATCGCGGAATATGCCCGAAAGTCGGAACTTGTCCTGGTCTTCGAGATAAGTGCCGTCACACCACTTCAAAACCACGCAGACAATAGAGTTTTCGCCCTCGCGCAGATGTTCGGTCAGGTCGAACTCGGTCATGCGGTGTGATACCTGCGTGTAGCCGACAAACCTGCCGTTGACAAACAGATACAGACAGCTGTCAGCGCCCTCGAACACCAGTATTTTCGACATTCCGTCAGACTTGTTCAGATAACGCCTGCGATAGACCCCAACGGGAATATCATCGGGCACAAAAGGCGGGTCAAAGGGAATGGGGTAGTTGACATTTGTGTACTGCGGCTTGTCGAAGCCGTGAAGCTGCCAGTTTGACGGCACAGGAATGCACTTTGTAAAGGGCATTTCGGTAAAGCGGTCGGGCAGGTCGATGACACTGTCGAAATACTCAAACTCCCACTCGCCGTTCAGAAGTTCCAGCCGCTCTGACTTTTCACGCGGCGTTCCGATACGCTGTGTCGGCGCGAACGGCACAAAGTACGCACGAGGCGCAAGAGTGCCTTTTTCCTGCACAGCAGGGTCTTCATGAAGCGTAAGAAAACTCTTTGGCGAGCCTTTTTCAGCAATCTGCGAAATGTTCATATGTCGTTCCTCCTTGTAGAGAGTTTATTGTTATCTTTTATCATACCATATTTAAAACCGTTTTTCAATACAGAATATTCACTTCTTTTTTAACAATATGAACTTTTTTGCACTTGCAAGCATCGTGCAGCTGCTTTTGTGCGTTACAAAAGGGAGATGTTTTCAAACTGCGCGGCGGAGGGTACAGTTTGCCGCTTATCACGCCGAAACTCCCGCAAAACGCCATTATTCCGCCCCTGCCAATAATTTTGAATTATGACTATCTCTTTAGCACACCAACTATAGCAATCCAACTTTTTAAATTCACAAAATCCGGTCGCAAAAGCTGGGATTTATTGGTTTTGTGACTGGATTTTGTCTGAATTTTAAGGCGGATTGCTATAAAAATGCGGTAAACAAAAAGATATACGCCAAGAACCTTAAGTTCTGTATAGCCGCTGTTTTTGTGGTGTGTCAGAGGGATAACCACATTTTGAATTATGGATCAACATGAATATTCCGCATGAAGCACTCATATTATTACTTAGCAGACCCTATTTCAAGAAACAGGAGGTATTTATAATGTCAAACGAATTGAAACTCACTGCCGATACAGTCTGCGTGACGGAAAAACTGCTGGATACCACTGAGGAACTCCCGCTGGAAAGGGACTTCGTACTGCCCGATTATTTCCCCGATGTCTTCCGTATCCTCAGGTGTACCGTCGAACCGCGGCTCGACTCCCAGACAGTCACCGCCGATAAGCTGACTTTTGAACTTACAGCAGTTATCCGCGTGCTTTACCTTACTGAGGGCAGCCGCCGCATCAACTGCGCCGAACAGGATGTTGAACTTTCCCGCACAGTCGAACTATCAGCCGACTGCCCCGCCCCCGAAGTCACCATCGACCTCGCCGCAAGAGGTGTCAGCTGCCGCGCTAAGGGAAGCCGCCGCATCGCCGTTCGCGGAACTGTATGCGCGGCACTGAAAGTCTGCTGTACCCGTGAAAAAACAGTGCTGACAGGCGGCAGCGGGTGCGGCATTCAGCTGAGAAAACAGACCGTCACCTGCCCCGTCAAACGGCTTACCGCATCAAAGCGCATAACCGTCATTCAGCAAACATCTCTTCCCGAAGATAAACCCGCAGTCGGCACTGTGCTGAGAACAGGCTGTGTCATTTCCCGCAGTGAGTGCAGAACTGTGGCGGGCAAACTTGCTGTCAAGGGCGAAGCCGAACTGGAAGTGCTTTACGCCTGCATCGACAAAACAGGTGAGGACTGCGTCCAAACACTGAAATTCACACTGCCTTTCAGCCAGATAATCGACATGGAGGGCGTTGACGACAGCTACAGGGTCAGCGCTGAGGTCACACCGACGGGGTGCAGTCTTATGGCAGGAAGCGGCGAAGAAAAGACAGCCGAATGGGAACTGACGCTGAATGTCTTCTGTGCCGCCGAAAAAACAGGCACTTCTGTCTATGTGACAGATGCTTTCTCCACCGAATACGAGTGCTTCCCCGATGACACAGCCGAGATACCCGCAGGTCAGGCAGACAGCACCACCCTTTCAGCCAACGCCGAATGCACCCTCACCGCCCCCGACGGCACAGTGGGATTGGTCTGCGACTGTTCAGCCGAGTGCGGCAGACCCACCATCAGAAAAGAGGACGGCAAATACCTGCTGACAGGCAGTGTGACCTGCGCAGTCATGGGCGAGGGCAGTGAAGGCGGCATCTTCTGCACTGAGGGTCAGTGCGCCTACGAAGCCGAGCTTCCCGCCGCCGACAGCAGTGTGCTGACCGAAGCAAACGCCGCAGTCACAGGCTGTTCCTACTATCTCGGGGAGGGCGGAAGCATTCGCGTGCGCACAGATGTCCGCATCTGCTGTAAGACGGTCAGCGGCGGCAAAGTAAAGCTGGTCAGCAGTGTAAAAATGGACGAAGAAAAACCTGCCTGCCGCGACAACAGCTGTGCCATAAGGCTGTGCAGATGTGTCGGCGGCGAAGACATCTGGGACATTGCCAAGCGCACCCGCACCTCAGTCGAAGCCATCTTAGAGGACAACGAACTTGACAGCGACACCACCCCAGTAGGAATGATAGTAATTCGTAATTCATAATTCATAATTCATAATTATTGACATGAACAGAAGTTCTGCATTGTTATCGTAGGGCGGTTTTGACCCGCAACCACAAGCAAAAACAACATACCCACGCAAAGCATCGGGGCATAACAAAGTTCTGCCCATGCCAAAGAGCGACCCGCGCCCCGTTATCGCTTTGGGTGCGGCGGAGCGCAACATCAGCAAAGCTGATGTTTGGGGTATTGGGGTAATGTTGACTGCATCGAACGTGGTCAGTTCCCCATTTAAAATAGGGCGAGGGTTTGCCCCCGCCGTTTGGTCAAATCCGAAATTCAGGGCGGAAAATCGGCAAAAAAGGTGGGGCAAGCCCACACCCTACACCGATGTTTTCAAAAATAATCATTTCGCCCGCAACCACAAGCAAAACAACAACATACCCACGCAAAGCATCGGGGCATAACAAAGCCTTAGTGCATGCCAAAGAGCGACCCGCGCCCCGTTATCGCTTCGGGTGCGGCGGATCGCAACATCAGAAAAGATGATGTTTGGAGTATTGGGGTAACGTTGACTGCGTCGAACGTGGTCAGTTCCCCATTTAAAATAGGGCGAGGGCTTGCCCCCGCCGTTTGGTCAAATCCGAAATTCAGGGCGGAAAATCGGCAAAAAAAGGTCGGGGCAAGCCCCCACCCTACACCGATGTTTTCAAAAATAATCATTTCGCCCG
This sequence comes from Hominimerdicola alba 8, assembly GCF_000178155.2. Classification (GTDB taxonomy): domain Bacteria; phylum Bacillota; class Clostridia; order Oscillospirales; family Ruminococcaceae; genus Hominimerdicola; species Hominimerdicola alba_C. The sequence goes on along the minus strand of NZ_ADKM02000130.1, from coordinate 121,567 downwards.
CAACCACAAGCAAAAACAACAAACAAAAACAACATACCCACGCAAAGCAAAGAGGGCATAACAAAGCTCTGCCCCATGCCAAAGAGCGACCCGCGCCCCGTTATCGCGAGAGTGAACAAAACGACCCAAAGGGGCGTTTTTGTGAACGAAGCGATAACCCTCCGGGCGCGGCGGAGCGTGGGGGCTTGGGGGCGAGTCAGCCCCCATTTAAGATAGGTGATTATATGAGTGATATTTATGGTGAGATAGCCCGTCGGACGGGCGGAGATATTTACATCGGTGTGGCAGGTCCTGTGCGCACAGGTAAATCAACGTTTATAAAGAGGTTCATGGAACAGCTGGTGATACCAAATATCGGCAGTGAGTACAGGCGCGAACGTGCGCAGGACGAACTCCCGCAGTCGGCAGGCGGCAGAACGATAATGACCACCGAACCGAAATTCATACCCGAAGAAGCCGTCAGCATAACACTGGACGGCGGCGCACAGTTCTCGGTAAGGCTGATAGACTGCGTTGGGTACATAATACCGTCTGCACAAGGGTATATAGAGGAGGAAGCCCCCCGCATGGTGATGACCCCCTGGTTCGATACCGAGATACCGTTTAATATGGCGGCAGAGGTCGGTACAAGAAAGGTCATAACCGAACATTCGACAATAGGACTGGTGATAACCACAGACGGTTCTTTCACAGACCTTCCCCGCGATGAGTACGAAGAAGCGGAAGAAAGAGTCATAAACGAACTGAAAGCCATAGATAAGCCGTTTGTGGTTCTCATGAACACGGCTGAACCAAGATCCCCACACACTAAGGAGATGTGCGCCGCGCTTGCCGAAAAGTACGGCACTGAGGTCATGCCCGTAAACTGCCTTGAACTCGATGAAGATGATATCAAAGGCATCATGGCGAACCTGCTGTACTCTTTCCCCGTAAGGGAGATAGGTATAGCTATGCCCGAATGGGTCAACACGCTGGGCAAGGGTCACTGGCTGAAAGAGTCGGTGTTCAGCCACATACGCGAGGCGGCTGAGGGCGTGCAGACCCTTCGGCAGATAGCGGATTGTGCCGAAGTGATAGGCGGCTGTGAGTATGTAGAAAGGTGTACCGTGAGGAACATCGATGCGGGAAACGGTTCGGCTGTGATAGAAGCACAGCTTTACAGCGAACTTTTCTATCGTGTGATAGGTGAAGCTACAGGTCTTGAGATAAAGGGCGAGAACGAACTACTGCCGCGAATACTCGAACTTGTGGAGATACGCCGCAAGTTCACAAAATACCGCGATGCCATCGCACAGATGGAAAGCACAGGCTACGGCATAGTCATGCCCGAATTATCAGAACTCAGCCTTGAAGAACCCGAGATAATCAGACAGGGCGGCAAATACGGCATACGCCTTAAAGCACAGGCACCCGCCATACATCTTGTAAGAACAGAGATAAACACCGAAGTCGCGCCAATAGTCGGCAGTGAAAAGCAGTCGGAAGAACTGGTGATGTACATGATGAGCGATTTCGAGAACAGCCCCGACAAGATATGGGAGTCGAACATTTTCGGCAAATCCCTGCACGAACTGGTCAGCGAGGGTCTTTACACCAAGCTGTCAAAACTGCCCGATGATGCCCGCATGCGCCTGAAAGAAACCATCGAGCGCATGATAAACGAGGGCTGTTCGGGTCTGATATGCCTTATCCTGTGATGTCCTGAAATTTATGTCGTATGATATAAGCCGCGCATTTTTCCCGAATGCGCGGCGCTGTGATATGTACGGCGGATAACGCCCGCCGTTTTTCTGACTGAACAAGGAGAGCGCGCTCCCCCTGTTATGAGGTCAGTTGCAGCCGCAGCCGTTATTGCAGCCGCAGTTGTTCCCGCCGCAGCAGCCGCAGCCTGCCATGCCGATGATGAGGATAAGAATGATGATCCACCAGTAATTTGATCCGAAGTTCATAGTATTTTCTCCTTTTAGGTCTTATTTAAGGTTTCGTGAACCTTATGGTATATATTATGTGAATCGGGGAAAAGTGTGACAGCGCAGGCGGCAGTTTATTTTTTTATGATTATCCCTTTAGCACACCACCAAAAAATACCTTTATAACAAGGAAAGATAAACGCCAACTATTTTCAGTTCCCGATATAACATCGTTTATTTTGGTGTGTCAGCGGGATAACCACATATTTTTTTGACTGATGCGCCTGCATCTCGGCAGATATATTCGGCGCTGCGGCTGAATAGCTTTTGTATCACGGGCGATACTTTCATCGGAGGTGCTTTTTATATGGACAGACAAACAGATATATACAAGCAGACTATCCGCAGTGCCGCAGGACTGGCGGGTCAGTGGGGACACACCTATCTCGGTACGGAACATCTCCTGCTTGCACTGACAGCCTGCGGCGGTGCGGCAGAAGCTGTTCTCTCACGGTACGGTGTGACTTATGAAAAAGTGTCTGATGAGATAGAAGAACTCATCGGCAGAGGTACGCCCTGCATGACCACCGAGAATGCCAAGACCCCCAACGTAAAAAGGGTACTGGAAACAGCAGGTCAGATGGGCGGCGCAAGTGTTGGCAGTGAGCATATCCTTGCGGGGATACTCAGGCGCGGCGACTGCTGCGGCGTGCAGATACTCAAACGCCTGCACGCCGACATACGCAGAATGTCAGCAGACTGCCTTTCGGGGAAACGCCGCGATCTCCGACCGCTGATGCGCCTGAAAACTCTGCCAAAGTTCGGCAGAGAACTGACCGACCCGACCGTCTGCCTTAGCTTTGACCCGCTGATAGGCAGAGATAACGAGTTGAAACGGGTCATGGAGATACTTTGCAGGCGCACCAAGAACGACCCCTGTCTTGTGGGCGAAGCAGGCGTCGGCAAGACCGCCGTAGTCGAGGGTCTTGCAGTTAAGATAGTTTCAGGCAGTGCTCCCGCACCGCTGGCTGACAAACGCATATTCGCCCTTGACCTGACACTCCTGCTGGCAGGCGCAAAATATCGCGGCGACTTTGAAGAACGCCTTAAAGCATGCCTTGATGAAGCCGAACAGACAGGCGGCTGTATACTGTTTATAGATGAGATACACAACATCATGGGCGCTGGCGCGGCTGAGGGTGCCATAGATGCGGCAAATATCCTGAAACCCGGTCTTGCGCGCGGCAAGATACAGGTCATCGGCGCGACCACTTTTGAGGAATACCGCCGCACCATCGAACGTGACGCGGCTATGGACAGACGTTTCAGCAAAGTGGTCATAGAAGAACCCGATGAAGACAGCACTTATGATATGCTCAGAGGTCTTAAAGGCAGGCTGGAAGAATTTCACGGGGTCAGCATAAGCGATGATATATGCAGATACGCAGTTACTCTGAGCGGACGCTTCATGCGCCATAAGCACTTTCCCGATAAAGCCATCGACCTGCTTGATGAAGCATGCAGCGCCCGCAAGCTGGCGGCAGGTAAGAAAGAGGGTCTTGACCGCGCATTTGAGCGCTATATCACAGGCAAGTCCGACAGGAGCGAGTACCTCGATGCAGTGGCTAAAGCACGCAGGCTGACAGTTCTCGACCGCTCCACTCTCGAACAGGTCGCGTGCAGGTGTACAGGTTCAAACTGTGCGGCGGCAGATGACGAGGAGCGCAAACGCCTGAGAAGTCTTGAAAAACGGCTGAACAGCAAAGTCATCGGACAGGAGAAAGCGGTCTTGGCGGTGGCAAGGGCTGTAAGACGGCGCAGACTCGGACTCAGGCGCGGCAGAAGACCTGTGGGAAGTTTTGTCTTCGCAGGCAGTGCAGGCGTTGGCAAGACCATGCTCGCACGCGAACTTGCATGCCTGCTTTACGGCGAAGACTGCCTGATAAGGCTCGACATGAGCGAGTATATGGAAGCACACAGCGTATCAAAACTGCTGGGCGCACCTGCGGGGTATGTGGGCTATGAAGACGGCGGCAGACTCATAGAAATGATACGCCGCAAGCCTGCGGGCGTTCTGCTTTTTGACGAGATAGAAAAAGCCCACCGCGACATTTTCGGCATACTGCTCCAGATGCTTGAGGAGGGCGTGGTCACCGATAGTCTTGGCAGGCGCGCAGACCTCAGCGAAATGACAGTCATACTCACTACCAACGCGGGCGCGGCAGACCTCGCAGAACGCAAAACAGCAGGCTTCGGAGAACGTGATAAAACTCTGCAAAGTGAGATGGAAAAGGCAGTGCGGCAGGTGCTAACCCCCGAACTTCTCAGCCGCATGGACGATATCATCGTCTTTGAGCCGCTCTCGCGCGACAGTCTTTGCCTTATCGCAGAGGGCGAGTTTGAAAAACTCCGCGAGAGGGTCAGCGCAATGGGTCATACCTTAGAAATATCCCCCGAATGCGCCTCATTTGCGGCTGACAGATGCCTTGAACGAAAAGGCACAGCCCGCGATATAAGGCGTTTTGCCGAGCAGGAAGCCGAGGATATCATCTGCGACCGCATTCTTGACGGCTGTGGACGCGAGATAAATCTTTGCATAAGAGATGGCAGGCTGGCGGCAGAAACAGCGGTACACAACAGCTGAAACGGTGCAACATTATAATATTGTGAATTAATGCAAAACAGAAAATAATTATAATGAAGTTTTTGCAATTACATCTTGCAATTTGGCGTAAAATATGTTATGATATACGTTAAGGGATTTTTTTAGAAATTTTACGCACAGCTGTGCGGGATAGGAGATCTAGTATGCCAAAGAAACAGGACATCAATAAGATAATGATAATCGGTTCGGGACCTATAATCATAGGTCAGGCTTGCGAGTTCGACTACTCAGGCACTCAGGCTTGCAAGGCGCTGAGAAATCTGGGTTATGAGATCGTTCTCGTAAACTCGAACCCCGCCACCATCATGACAGACCCCGATGTGGCTGATATAACCTATATCGAGCCGCTGAATCTCGACAGACTCACCCAGATAATCGATAAGGAGCGCCCCGATGCTCTTCTGCCCAATCTCGGCGGTCAGTCGGGTCTTAACCTCTGCTCTGAACTTGACAAGGCGGGCGTGCTGAAAAAGTACGGCGTGCAGGTCATAGGTGTTCAGGTAGATGCCATCGAGCGCGGCGAAGACAGGATAGAGTTCAAGAACGCCATGAAAGAACTTGGCATCGGCATGCCCAAGAGTCAGGTGGCTTACTCGGTCGATGAGGCTGTTAAGATAGCCGAAGAACTTAAGTACCCTGTAGTTCTCAGACCTGCCTACACTATGGGCGGCGCAGGCGGCGGCATGGTATACAATGTTGACGAACTGAAAGTAGTCTGCGCAAGAGGTCTTCAGGCTTCTCTGGTAGGTCAGGTACTTGTTGAAGAGTGCATCTTCGGCTGGGAAGAACTGGAACTGGAAGTAGTCAGAGATGCAAAAAACAACAAGATAACTGTATGCTTCATCGAGAATATCGACCCCATCGGCGTTCACACAGGTGACTCCTTCTGTTCCGCACCGATGCTGACTATCCCCGAAGATGTTCAGAAAGAACTTCAGGAGATGTCCTACAGGATAATCGAATCCATCGAAGTTATCGGCGGCTGTAACTGCCAGTTTGCAAGAAACCCCGAAGACGGCAGGATAGTCGTTATCGAGATAAACCCAAGAACTTCACGTTCTTCGGCGCTGGCTTCAAAGGCTACAGGCTTCCCGATCGCACTGGTATCTGCTATGCTGGCATGCGGTCTTACACTTGATGAGATACCCTGCGGCAAGTACGGCACACTTGATAAGTATGTTCCCGACGGCGACTATGTCGTTATAAAATTTGCAAGATGGGCTTTTGAAAAATTCAAGGGCGCTGAGGATAAGCTGGGCACACAGATGCGCGCTGTCGGTGAGGTAATGAGCATCGGCAAGACCTACAAGGAGGCTTTCCAGAAAGCTATCAGAAGCCTTGAAACAGGCAGATACGGTCTGGGCTTCGCAAAGAATTTCCATGACCTCAGCAAGGAAGAACTGCTGGATAAACTGCGCTTCCCCACCAGCGAAAGACAGTTCGTTATCTACGAGGCTCTGCGCAAGGGCGCTACCATCGAAGAGATACACGAACTGACCAAGATAAAGCACTGGTTCTTAGAGCAGATGAAGGAACTGGTGGACGAGGAAGAGGCTCTGCTGGCTAACAAGGGCGCTGTTCCCGAAAAGAATGTGCTCAAACAGGCTAAGCTGGACGGCTTCTCCGACAGATATCTGTCTTCTCTGCTGGAAGTTACCGAAGAGGAGATAAGAAATGCCCGCATCGGCTTCGGCATCAAGGAAGCATGGGAGGGCGTTCACGTAAGCGGTACCGAGAATGCGGCTTACTACTATAGCACCTACCACCTCGATGAGGACAACAGCCCCGTCAATACCAACAAGCCCAAGATCATGATACTGGGCGGCGGTCCTAACCGTATCGGTCAGGGTATCGAGTTCGACTACTGCTGCGTTCATGCGGCACTGGCTCTCAAAAAGCTGGGCTTTGAGTCGATAATCGTAAACTGCAACCCCGAAACTGTTTCTACCGACTACGATACTTCCGATAAACTGTATTTCGAGCCTCTGACTCTGGAAGATGTTCTGTCTATCCACGAGAAGGAGAAGCCTGTTGGCGTTATCGCACAGTTCGGCGGTCAGACTCCTCTGAACCTTGCAAACGACCTCAAGAAGTACGGCGTAAATATACTGGGTACTACTCCCGAAACTATCGACCTCGCTGAGGACAGAGATCACTTCCGCGCTATGATGGACAAGCTGGGCATACCGATGCCTGAGGCAGGCATGGCTGTCAATGTTGATGAAGCCCTCGCTATCGCCAACAAGATAGGCTATCCCGTAATGGTAAGACCTTCCTACGTTCTGGGCGGACGCGGCATGGAGATAGTTCACGATGATGAGATGATGAAAGTGTACATGTCTGCTGCGGTAGGCGTTACACCTGACAGACCTATACTGATAGACAGATTCCTCAACCACGCAACCGAGTGCGAGGCTGACGCTATCTCCGACGGTGAGCACTGCTTTGTTCCCGCTGTTATGGAGCATATCGAGCTTGCAGGCGTTCATTCGGGCGACTCTGCCTGCATACTGCCTTCCAAGAACCTCAGCCCCGAGATAGTTGCTACCATCAAGGAATATACCAAGAAGATAGCTGTCGAGATGAATGTCAAGGGTCTGATGAACATGCAGTACGCTATCGAGGGCGATACTGTTTACGTGCTGGAGGCTAACCCCCGCGCATCGAGAACAGTTCCGCTGGTATCTAAGGTATGCTCGATAAACATGGTAAAGATAGCTACCGAGATAATTACCGCTCCTCTGACAGGCAATCCTTCGCCGGTACCTTCCCTTAAGGATAAGAAGATAGGTCACTACGGCGTTAAGGAAGCTGTGTTCCCGTTCAACATGTTCCCGGAAGTTGACCCCGTTCTCGGACCTGAGATGAGATCCACAGGCGAAGTTCTGGGCATCTCCCCCAGCTTCGGTGAGGCTTACTACAAGGCTCAGGAAGCTACCCAGACCAAACTCCCCAGCGAGGGCACTGTCCTGCTGAGCGTTTGCGACCGCGATAAGCCCGAACTGGAAGAGATAGCTAAGGCATTCAACGAGCTGGGCTTCCGTATACTGGCAACAGGCAAGAGCTATGAGCTGATAAAGAACGCAGGCATTCCCGCCGAGAAGATATTCAAGCTGTATGAGGGCAGACCCAACATCGCAGATCAGATCGCTAACGGCGAGATACAGCTGATAATCAACACTCCCGCAGGCAAGACCAGTGTTCACGATGACAGCTACATCAGAAAGGCTGCCATCAAGCACCGCATACCTTACATCACCACTATGGCGGCTGCTAAGGCAAGTGCTGAGGGCATCAAGGCTATCAAGCAGAACACACACTTCGGTGTAAAGTCGCTTCAGGCTCACCACGCTGATATCACTGAATAATACCGCATACAATTGAAATTTCTTGCACCCGTTCTCACAGGAGAACGGGTGCTTTTTTGTAGAATTGCGAATAAAAAAGGTGGGAAAATGCTCCCACCTTTTTATATGATAATTTGACTGTATATTGCTGATGATACACAACCAAATTGGGATATATCTTTTAAACAACAATACAATATCCCATGTCAATAATTATGAATTATGAATTATGAATTTTGAATTGACATAGCCCTCATGGCATTGAGTATGGCTATGACCGACACGCCTACATCTGCAAAGACCGCCAGCCACATGTTGGCTATGCCCAGCGCACCCAGTACCAGCACCAGCGCTTTCACGCCAAGAGCGAACACAATGTTCTCGTGTACTATCCGCACCGTCTTGCGCGCTATGCGCATCGCAAGGGATATCTTCGCGGGGTCATCGTCCATCAGCACTATGTCAGCCGCTTCTATCGCCGCATCGCTGCCCATGCTGCCCATAGCTATACCCACATCTGCGCGTGAAAGCACAGGCGCATCGTTTATGCCGTCCCCGACAAACACCAGCGTCGATTTTGGTGCTTTCTTTTCAAGCAATTCTTCCACCTTCGACACCTTGTCAGCAGGCAGAAGTTCCGCGCAAACTGTGTCTATCCCCAGTTCGCTCGCAACTGCATCTGCGGTGGACTTCGCATCGCCTGTAAGCATAACTGTCTGCTTTACACCGTTCTCTTTAAGACTGCGTATCGCATCGGCAGAAGTTTCCTTCACCTTGTCAGAAATAACGATATGCCCCGCATATCCGCCGTCTGCCGCAACGTGTACCATAGTGCCGCGACAGTCGCATTCGGGAACGGCTACTTTTTGGTCAGCCATCAGCTTTTTGTTGCCCGCATACACTTCCATGCCGTCAATGACCGCCTTTATGCCGTGACCCGATATCTCTTCATCGGAAGTTATGCGTGAGCGGTCAACTTCTTTGCCGAACTTTGCACATACCGACCTCGCTATCGGGTGGTCGGAATAGCTTTCCGCATGGGCGGCAAGGTCGAGAAGCGCATCATCAGCCATCGAGTGTGAGTGTATCTTCGTCACCTCGAAACTGCCTTTTGTCAGCGTGCCTGTCTTGTCAAAAACCACAGTTTCAGCAGCGGCAAGGGCTTCCAGATAGTTTCCGCCCTTGACCAGTATGCCGCGCTTGCTCGCACCGCCGATACCGCCGAAAAAGCTGAGCGGAACCGAGATGACCAGCGCACAGGGACAGCTGATAACTAAGAATATCAGTGCACGATGTATCCACATGCCCCAATTTCCGCCCGTTATCAGCGGCGGAAGTACTGCCAGCGCCAGCGCCGCAAACACCACAGACGGTGTGTAGTAGCGGGCAAATCTTGTGATGAAGTTCTCTGCCTTTGCCTTTTTGCTGGCAGAATTTTCAACCAGTTCCAGTATCTTAGTAACGGTCGAATCCTCATACTCCTTAGTTACCCTTACTTTAAGCAGACCGCCCTGATTGATACAGCCGCTTACAACTTCGTCACCCACACCTATCTCGCGCGGAAGGCTCTCACCCGTCAGCGCGGCAGTGTCCACCGAAGAACTTCCCTCGATAACAACGCCGTCCAGCGGTATCTTCTCACCCGGCTTTATGACGATGATGCTGTTCAATTCGACCTCTTCGGGATCGACTTCTTCCAGCTGACCGTCACGCTCTAAATTGGCATATTCGGGGCAGATGTCCATAAGGTCGGTTATCGACTGCCTTGACTTGCCCACCGCAACGCCCTGAAACAGTTCGCCTATCTGGTAGAAAAGCATTACCGATGCGGCTTCGGGGTATTCGCCCACGAAAAGTGCGCCGACAGTCGCCACGCACATCAAAAAATTCTCGTCAAATACCTGACCGTGTATGATGCCGCGAACAGCTTTCCACAAAACGTCCCAGCCAATGACAAAATAGGGGACGAGAAAGGCTATCAGACGGGGGATGCTTTTTTCCTCAAATGGCAGCAGCGCCGCCGCAATCAGCAGTACCCCCGCCGCGATTATCCTGATAAGAGTTTTTTTCTGCTTGCGAGTCATTATGACCCTCCTTAGTAGTTTTGCCTGACAGTCCCCCGCTAAAACACAGGGGACGCAGGCTTATATAAAATGGTGAAGTGGTATCTCTTTTCTTTTGTCCTACGTTTTGTTTCTTGTATCCCGATGCCTTTCTTTCCCGCCGATAAAGGCGGGGAAGAAGAGCATCAGCAGTTTTTTATCAAAGAACTATCTGGCAGTCAGGCTCAACTTTTTTGCAGAGTTTTACGACCTTTTCCATCAGTGCGTCCATATCGGTGCCGTCAGGTGCTTTGATGGTCATTTTCTGTGTCAGGAAACTAACAGTGCAGTCCTCTACCTCAGGCAGTTCCTTGATGCCGTTCTCCATTTTTGCCGCGCAGTTAGCGCAATCCAGATCGATGAGTTTGTAAACCTTTTTCATAGTAAGTTCTTCCTTTCAGATGATTTATTATATGCACCTCCGCATCAGCGGTCAATGCAATATGTCCTTGTCATAAAATGCCCAGTTTTCCGAGTATCGCGGCTGTTTCGGCAGAACTCCTGTGGTGTATGCCTGTGCCGCCTGCCTCGTTCCAGCTGTCTATGGTGGGCTTCAGGTCGTCTATCAGCACACAGTCAGCGCCCTTGCAGAAGTTCACCTTCTCGCGCCTGTATACCGTGTTCACCTTTATATCATTGCTGAACAGCCTGTGCATCCAGCGAACCTTGTCCTCAGCCGCAGTGGGCATGTTCTTGTCGGGCTTTGGTATGCCTGTGAGTATCTCACAGCGTTCGCCGTACTTTTTGTAAACAGCCATGAACAGTTCGTATGCACCGTCAAGTATCTCCAGCTTGTCGTAATAGTGCGGGACCGCGCTTAACCTCTGCCAGAGTTCCGCTTCGTAAACGGGGTCGCGTTTTTCCTGCGGCTGAGGCACCAGCCCGCATCTGCGCACACCGCCCTCAAAATCCGCCAGAACACCGTCCATATCAAAATATATCCTGCTGACTTCCATTTAACTACTCCTTAGTTATCACAGCAATGGCACAGGGCATTCTGCCGCTGACCACATCGAACTGCACATCTCTGTACCCGCCGTCAGCAAAGAAGCGTTTATAGCTTTCAATGTCGAACTGCCGTTTGAAGTCTGCCCCCAATACGTCAAACACCTTAGCCAGAAAGCCGATGCTGCCGCCGCTTAGATTTATATAGGTCGGTATTATGACTTTTCCGCCCTTTTTGCAGACTCTCATCAACTCATCAAGGGCTTTGTAAGGTTCGTCAAGCAGGTGTATGACATTGCCTGCCACCACCTTGTCAAAGACTTCATCTCTGCACCTCAGCGCTGTTATATCCGCCCTGCAAAGTCTTACATTGTCAAACTGCCTTGTGTTCTTCCGACACTTTCTCAGCATACCCACCGAAAAATCAGTAGCGCGTACCGTCCTGCCTGCCGCCGCCAGATGTACAGTTATCGAACCCGTCCCGCAGGCACATTCAAGCACATCATCACTCGGACAGACTTCCTGCGCGACCCTTTTGCCTGTGTTGTTGTAGACTTTGCGGTTTATCAGCCGTTCTACAAGATCATAACCGACCGATACTATATCCCAGAATGACATCATATCTCCCCCGCCTATTCAAGTATATGTTCCATACCCAGCGCCAGAATGCTTCGCACATGGTCATCAGCCAGCGAGTAGAACATTATCTTGCCGTCACGCCGAAAGCGCACCAGCTTGTTGTTTTTCAGCACCCTCAGCTGATGGGAACATGCAGTAGGTGTCAGCCCCAGCAGCAGCGCAAGGTCACCGACACACATCTCCTTTTCAAGCAGTGCATGAAGAATGCGTATCCTCGTGCTGTCCCCGAACACCTTGAACAGTTCAGCCAGATCGTACAACTGTTCATCGGGCGGGGTTTCCTTTTCTATCCTGTCTATATCTTCCTGCGAAAGCGCCAGAAATTCGGGCTTTTTAGCTTCTGCCATCTTTGCACTTCCTTTCTTGTTTTCGTTTTTCATTCATTTGTTCATTCCATCACTTGAATATCTATTCATATGTTACCATATAAATCCGTATTTGTCAAGGGGGTGAAAAGAGTTTTTTTGAATGTTCTGAAATTTAACATATTATTCACATCTCCCATTTTTGATGTGTATTGCTGATGATACAAAATGGCTGTTCTTTCGTATTGTTCCCCCGCCTTCGGCGAGGGAACAATACACAACCAAATTGGGATATTCACATTATCGGAGAGCATTTAAGTGCAAAACAGGAGGGCTTAGCGCTGTTTATCAATTTACATTGTGGTTATCCCGCTGACACACCACAAAAACGGCGGTTTTACAGAACTTAAGGTGGTTGGCGTATGGGCGCTCAATTATCCTTTTGTTTACAGCATTTTCTGCCGATGTGCTAAAGGGATAGTCATAATTATTATAGTAAACGACATATTTATTTCTACATTCAGCGCTCACTGATGCTGTTATTAGCATTGACTGCGTCGAATGCGTGTGGCTGTGAGCGCTGAATGTCCTGAATTAATGTCGTTTAATATAACGAAGATCACAAGCAGATCTTGATATCAGATCTTATCAGCCATATAAAATACAAATGCCCCCGAACGTCTCAAAACGCTCAGGGGCAAAATTTGTTTTATGACCTTAGCTTCTACGCCTTGATGATCAGCGCCATTATCCCCGCCAGTATCGCCGCAATAATGGGATATCCCACCAGCGTCATCAGCCACTTGCCGATAAGCGTTTTGCCGTAGATATATGGCTGTAAGTCCTCAGTGCCTTTTATGACCCACGCCTTAGTCTTGCCGACCCACCAGTAGTTGATGAAAAGCCTGTCAAACAGACCCTCGCACAGGAATATGAACACCAGCTGACCGAAGCCCGCGAGAAAGCCCCTCGCGCCGTTTATGCCGTATACCGCCGCCAGCGAGAATGCCAGCATCGGTATAATGCCGAAAATACGGAACAACATGGCATTGTGCTTTATCTTCTTTTCGGTCGTAAGACCCATTTCTATGACTCTCTGCCAGACCTCTTTCTCATAAAAGCATACCAGCCCCACAGGGCCGTTCGCTATGCCCACAACACAGCAGATAAGCACTATAAAGCAGTTGACTATCCCCTCAATAATAAGTGTACCCATGACCATATTCTCCCTCTCTACCAGATAAACGGCAGCAGCCTGTATCTGACCTTTTTCTTGTACTCGCGATAGCCTTCAAGCCCCTCTTCAAGCACTTTCTCTTCGTTTTTCAGCCTTGCTGTGATGATAACGGGATAAGCAAGGCATATTATGAATGATACCACCGAACCCATCACCAGCGGCGCGGCAAGGAACATAAGTATAGTGGCGGTGTACATCGGGTGACGAATAACACCGTAAAGACCCGTGTCAATAACTTTCTGACCGCGCTGTACCTCCACTGTGCGCGAAAGATAGGCATTCTCACGCAGAACTTCGGCATACATGCCGTATCCCGCCAGAAATACCACAGACGCCGCGATGCTTGCGCCCATCGGCAATCTCAGCCACCCGAAACGATAACTCAGCCCCGCGGCCGCAAAAGCCGCCGCGAACATCAGCCCGCTTGCCGCCACGACTGCTTTCTGTGTGCCTTTCTCTTCCTTGCCGTTAAGGCGCTTTTGCAGAAGTTCCGGGCTTTTCACCGCCATAACGACACCCATTATCAGCATCGGCACAAACAGCACCGCCATGAACAGCCAGCCTTGTGCAAACTTAAGCGTACCCGCAGGCAGAAATATCATTCCCCCAAGCAGTACGAACCCCAGCAGGTATTTTGTCAAAGCACTTGTCATCAGCTTCTTATCCATCGGAACGCCCCCTTTTCGATGTTTTCTTTGGTAAGTCTATTATAACTCACAAACCGACACAAATCAATCAACAGGTGCGGGCAATTTCGCAACGTGTCCTTGCAATATTTTTACAGATATGCTATAATATCAAGCGAGGTGAAAAATATGTCCCAAAAATTTCTTTCACAGGTCGAAGACCTTCTGCCAAACATTGTTGCGGCTGTCCTGATACTTGTCTGCGGGTTTCTGTTACAGCGTGTCGTCCTTAAGCTGATGGGTCGTGCGCTCAGCCTGAAACATGTCGATGCCACCATACACAAGTTCCTTATGTCGATGGTAAAGGTCGTCATCACCGTGATAGTGGCAGTCAGCGCACTTTCTGCGGTGAAAGTCCCCATGTCGTCCATAATCGCCGCTATAGGCACAGCAGGCGTTGCGATCTGCCTTTCACTGAAAGACAGCCTTTCAAACGTGGCAGGCGGATTTATCATACTGTTGGCAAAACCTTTCCGCGTGGGCGATTATGTCGAGATAGGCAAAAATGAGGGCACTGTAGATGTCATATCTATCCTCTACACAAAGCTGAATACCATCGAAAACAAGGCGGTGTACATACCAAACAGCATCGTCACCAAAAGCGCTGTGACGAATTTCACGGCAGAAAAAAAGCGCTGTCTTGAACTGAGATTTTCCATATCCTATTCAGATGACCACAACAAAGCGATAAAACTTGTGAACGATACCGTCAAAGCCGATAAACGCATTCTTTCCTCACCCGCCGAACCTCTTGTGGTGGTCAGCGAACATGGCAGCAACGCCATTATCCTTATGATGCGCGCATGGGTCAGCACCGATGACTACTGGCGCACCCGCTGGGACATTCTCAAACGCATAAAAGAGGTCTTCGATGAAAACGGCATAACCATACCGTTTGAACAGATAGATGTCCATATGGATAAAAAATAATGTGGTTATCCCGATGACACACCAAAATAAACGATGTTATATCGGGAACTGAATATAGTTGGCGTATATCTTTCCCCCACCACAGGCGGTAAAAGATATTGGCGCTCAATTATCCTTTTGTTTACCGCATAGTCGTAAAAATATACAAAGCTGTATCTCTCCGAACTTTGTGGCAGATACAGCTTTTTTCATAAAACAGCTTTTTTCATAAAACAGCTTACTGCGAGGTCTTACAAGTTTAAAGCCGTATTTACAATCTCTGCAAAATGTGCTATAATCTGTTGGGGAGGTGTTTTATTTGATCGCTGTCATCGTTATGCTTGCTGTGCTTGCGGCTGTACTCGGTGTTATCTGCCTTTTGCAGAGATATGAACTGTACTCTGTCGAAAAACAGCTGAAAGAACTCAGCACCGAGAATACCAACAATCTTCTGCGGTCGTCAACAGGTACGGCTGACAGACTGGTAACCGAGATAAACCGACTTCTCAAAGAGATTCGCAAGATCCGCGTTGAACACACACGAAAAAGCCACGCTATGGAACAGATGATGACCAACATCTCCCATGACCTGCGCACACCGCTTACCTCTGCACTGGGCTACATCGACCTTATAAGGAATGCTGACATTTCGGAAGAGGAAAAAAAACGCGAACTTGAAGTCATAGAACAGCGGCTTATGCGCCTTGAAGAACTGATAAACTCATTCTTTGAGTTCTCAAAGATCATATCAGGCGGCAAGATCCCCGAAAAAGAAGTGCTTGACCCTGTGGGCATTCTCGAAGAGTCGATAGTGCATTATTTTGACGACTACGAAAGCAGAGGCAGGTGTATCTCGCTTTACTGCCCTCAGCGGCGGCTGAAAATATCCTCAAACAGAAGCATGCTGCTGAGGATATTCGACAATCTGGTGGGTAATGCGCTAAAACACGGCAGCGGCGAACTGAAAGTCAGCATTGTGCAGGAAGATGTGCTGAGAGTGACTTTTGAAAACCCTGCCGAGATAAACGAACTGGATATAGAACACATCTTCGATGAATTTTACACCACCGATATCTCCCGCACAAAAGGCGGAACAGGTCTTGGGCTTGCCATAGCCAAACAGTTCACCGAAATGCTTGGCGGCAGGATAGAAGCTAAGGCTGAAGATTCGGTATTCACCGTCCTTCTGGAATTTAATGTGTGATACGCATTTCTCCCACATATCAGCTTTCCGCGCCGACTGTTTCAGATAACGATATAATACCGTTTATTATGGCGTGTCAGCGGTTTTACATTACTTACCGCAGTCGTTGAAATATACATGGCGCTGAATTATCCTCTTGTTTACCGCATTTTCAGTTGGTGTGCCAAAGGGATAGCCTTAAAATAAAAAAAATTGCAAATTTTTTCAAAAGCTATATACTTTTTGGGAAATATGTGCTATAATAAGGTATGCCTGCCGCAATGAAAGCAACACGGCAGATCGTTTGTATGACCTATCCCGCGCAAACCTCGATTCTGTAGGCTTTGCGCCACTTTCACCGAAAGGACGGACGATAGATTGGAGAATAAGAAGATCACCCTTTACGGCTTTAATAATCTTACAAAAACACTTAGTTTTAATATATATGATGTCTGTTATGCCAAAGGACAGAAAGAACAGAAGGATTATATCGAATATATCGATGAGCAGTACAACTCCGAAAGGCTCACAAAAATACTTTGTGATGTCACCGAAATGATAGGGGCGCGGGTGCTCAATATCTCGAAACAGGATTATGAACCGCAGGGCGCATCGGTGAATGTGCTTATCGCTGAGAAGGAACTGGATAAAGACTCTATCGACCCATCGTGCAATCTCGGCAGACTGCCCGATGCACCCGAGATGATACACGCTCACCTTGATAAAAGCCATGTTACGGTGCATACTTTCCCCGAGTATCACCCTGACAACTCCATATCTACTTTCCGTGTGGATATAGATGTTTCTACCTGCGGCACTATCTCGCCGCTGAATGCGCTGAATTATCTGATAGCCAGCTTTGATTCGGATATCATCACCATCGACTACCGCGTGCGCGGCTTCACCAGAGATGTGCTGGGCAAAAAGTTCTTTATCGACCACGATATAACTTCCATACAGGATTACATCGATGACAGCACGCTGACAAAGTACGATGCCATAGATGTGAATGTCTATCAATCCAATATTTTTCACACAAAACTTCTTATAAAGGAGATAGACCTGCAAAACTATCTCTTCAAGAAAGATGTCTACGAACTGACCCCCAAACAGCGCCTCGACATAACCGACAGCCTGCGCCGCGAGATGATAGAGATATACAGCGGCATGAACATTTATTAATTCATAATTCATAATTCATAATTCATAATTGGCAAGTAAAACAGCGTGGCTGTTCTTGTCGTTCATGGGTTATGGGTTATGTTTTTATATGGGGGATATATCTGTTGAAAAATGATAATATTATACTTGATAAAAGCATGGATTTTGCAGTTCGCATAGTTCGGCTTTATCAATACCTCGGCGGTGATAAACGTGAATATGTTCTGTCAAAACAGGTATTAAAAAGCGGTACGAGTATAGGGGCTAATATAAAAGAAGCGATACGCGGTCAAAGTCGTGCTGATTTTCGGTCAAAAATGAATATCGCACTTAAAGAAGCATCTGAAACCGAGTATTGGCTGGAACTATTGTATAAGACCGAATACATCAGCGAAAAACAATTCTGCTCGATAAATGAGGATTGTATCGAACTTATCAGAATTCTTACCTCTATAATAAAAAACACAAAGGAGGGATAATATTCATATTGTTGACAAACCACAAAGCTGATGGTCATGTCAATAATTATGAATTATGAATTATGAATTATGAATTACAAAACAGTGCGCCTTTGCATGAAGCATTGCGCAAACATATGAAAAACCGCATAGTCCGCCTTGATGTGCCCGGTCACAAGGGCGGGCGCATGAATAAAGAACTCAAGGCTTTTCTGGGCGAACAGGTGATGGCTTGCGATGTCAATTCCATGAAAAATCTGGATAACCTCTGCCACCCCGTTTCGGTCATAAAGGAAGCTGAACAGCTTGCCGCTGACGCTTTCGGGGCTGACCACGCATTCTTTATGGTGGGCGGCACTACTTCGGCGGTGCAGACTATGGTGTTCACTGCCTGCAAAGCGGGCGAGAAGATAATCATGCCGCGAAATGTCCACAGAAGCGCCATAAACGCACTGGTGGTCTGCGGTGCGGTGCCTGTCTATGTTGATCCGGGTACAAACAAGCGTCTGGGCATACCGCTGGGCATGTCTGTGGCAGATGTCGAAAAAGCCATACTCGCTAACCCCGATGCTAAGGCAGTGCTGGTCAATAACCCCACCTACTACGGCATTTGCTCGGATATACGCGGCATTGTCGAACTGGCACATAAACACGGCATGCTGGTGCTGGCTGATGAAGCACACGGCACTCATCTGTATTTCGGTGAGGGTCTGCCATGTTCCGCTATGGCGGCGGGTGCTGATATGGCGGCTGTCAGCATACATAAAACAGGCGGCAGTCTTACGCAGTCATCACTGCTTCTCTGCCGTGACAGCGTTTCAGAGGGCTATGTGCGCCAGATAATCAACCTTACCCAGACCACCAGCGGTTCTTACCTGCTGATGGTGAGCCTTGACCTTGCAAGAAAAAATCTGGCACTCAACGGCAAGGAACTTTTCGCAAGGTCGGTGGCATACTCCGATTACGCCCGTGAGGAGATAAACAAGATAGGCGGCTACTACGCCTACGGCAAGGAACTTGAAAACGGCGATGATTTCTATGCTTTTGACTCCACTAAACTTAGCGTCCATACACGCGATATAGGTCTTGCAGGTGTCGAGGTCTATGACATTCTGCGAGATGACTACGATATCCAGATAGAGTTCGGTGATATCGGCAATATCCTCGCCATAGTTTCGGCGGGCGACCGTGAACTGGAGATAGAACGTTTCATATCAGCACTCAGCGAGATAAAACGACTCTATTCAAAAGACCCCACCGGTCTGTTCGACCACGAGTATATCGACCCGCAGGTCGAAATGAGTCCGCAGAAAGCATTCTACAGCGACAAGCGCCCCATGTGGATAAACGAGAGCGCAGGGCAGATCTGCGGCGAGTTCGTAATGTGCTACCCTCCGGGAATACCGATACTTGCACCGGGCGAACGCATCACCAGAGAAATAATCAGCTACATAAACTACTGCAAGGAAAAAGGCTGTCTGCTGACGGGTACTGAGGATCTGGAGATAAACTATATAAATGTAGTAGAATAAAAATAGTAAACGAAGTAAAAATACATTTAATGTGATCTCGCGGGGCGGATATTCATGTCTGCCCCCGTTTTTTATTCGCGAGAAAAAAGCCGTCGCACAGACATGAAAATCAGATTTCCTCTTGAAATTTATCGGGATATATGTTATAATTCTATGTAGTTATCAGGATGAAATGCTGTACCGATATATCAGCTTCAAAAAGTGCAGACGGTGCAGTATAATGAAAGATGACCGATTAAGTGATCGAAAGGAAGATGTAAAATGTCAAGAGCATTGATCATAGGTGCAGGCGGAGTTGCGGGTGTAGTTATACACAAGTGCTGCCAGAACAGCGAGGTCTTCACCGATATATGTATCGCAAGCAGAACTAAGTCCAAGTGCGATAAGTTCAAGGAGGAACTTCAGGACAAGACAAAGACCAACATCACCACCGCACAGGTAAACGCCGACAATGTGCCCGAACTGGTTGCGCTGATGAAAGAGTATAAGCCCGATATCTGCATAAATGTGGCACTTCCCTATCAGGATCTCCACATAATGGACGCTTGCCTTGAATGCAAGGTGGACTACCTCGATACCGCAAACTATGAGCCTGAGGACACCGCAAAGTTTGAATACAGCTGGCAGTGGGCTTACCGCGAGAGATTTGAGAAAGCAGGCATAACTGCAATACTGGGCAGCGGCTTCGATCCGGGTGTTACAGGTGTATTCTGCGCTTATGCACAGAAGCACTATTTTGATGAGATAAACTACATCGATATCCTCGACTGCAACGGCGGCGATCACGGCTATCCTTTCGCAACAAACTTCAACCCTGAGATAAACATTCGCGAAGTTTCGGCTAAGGGCAGCTACATTCAGGACGGCAAGTGGGTAGAGACCGAGCCGATGGAGATAAAGAGAGTCTATAACTTCGATCAGGTGGGCGAAAAGGATATGTACCTGCTCCACCACGAAGAACTTGAAAGCCTTGCACTGAACATCAAGGGCATCAAGAGGATACGTTTCTTCATGACATTCGGTCAGAGTTATCTGACACACCTGAAATGTCTGGAAAATGTGGGCATGACTTCCATCGAGCCTATCATGTATGAGGGTAAGGAGATAGTTCCTCTCCAGTTCCTCAAAGCTGTACTGCCCGACCCCGCAAGTCTTGGTCCCAGAACTAAGGGCAAGACCAATATCGGCTGTATCTTCCAGGGCAAAAAGGACGGTCAGGATAAGACCTACTATGTTTACAACGTATGCGACCATCAGGAGTGCTATAAGGAGGTCGGCTCGCAGGCTATCTCCTACACCACAGGCGTACCCGCAATGATAGGCGCTATGATGGTGCTGACAGGCAAGTGGAAGAAACCGGGCGTTTACAATGTTGAGGAGTTTGATCCCGATCCGTTCATGGAAGCACTGAACAAGTGGGGGCTGCCCTGGACAGAGAACTTTGACCCTGTGCTGGTAGACTGACTTTTGTAATTCATAATTCATAATTATGAGGTTGACGGAAGTTCCGCGTTCTAAAAACAAAACTTGATAATATCGGGCGGCTGTTATAGTAAACGACATATTTATTTCTACATTCAGCGCTCGCAGACATTGTGCTTTTTGTGGCTGTGAGCGCTGAATATCGTGAAATTTTTGTCGTTTACTATAAGTCGCCCGATAGTTATAGTAAAAGACATGAAAAATACCGCTAATCCCGATGACGCACCACCAAAACAGCGGTATTACAGAACCTAAGGTGACTGTTGTTTACCGCATACTTCCACCGTTGTGCTGAAGGGATATGTGTGAAAATTTATGTCGTTTGCTATATTATATGGGAGTGAGAGAATGACCATCAAACAGAAAAAAGAACTGGCAGTACAAGCAATAGAACTTCTTGAAAAGCAGTATCCCGGCGCAGTCTGTTCACTTATCTACACCAAGCCACACGAACTGCTGATAGCCACCAGACTTTCAGCGCAGTGTACCGATGCGCGGGTGAATATCGTCACGAAAGACCTGTTTGCAAAGTACAGGTCGATAGAAGAGTTTGCCGATGCCGACATAGCCGACATCGAAGAGATAGTCAAGCCCTGCGGTCTTTATAAGACAAAAGCGAAATCCATCAAGGAGATGTGCATTCAGCTGAGGGACGGCTATAACAGCACTCTTCCAGACACGCTGGAAGAACTCACCAAACTGAGCGGTATCGGGCGCAAGACTGCAAACCTCATAATGGGTGATATCTACCACAAGCCCGCAGTCGTCACCGATACCCACTGCATACGCATAACAGGCAGACTGGGGCTGGTGAAGAGCAAAGAACCTGCAAAGGTCGAAGCTGAGCTTTGGAAAATTCTTCCTCCCGATAAGAGCAACGATTTCTGCCACAGGCTGGTGATGTTCGGGCGTGAATACTGCACTGCTCGCAGTCCGAAATGCGGCGGCTGTCCTCTGCGGGAGATATGCCCGTCAAAAGGCGAATAATCGCTGAAAAAACGCACATAATCATACCGAGGGCGACCTCGGTATTTTTTTATGACTATCCCTTTAGCACACCAACTAAAAATGCGGTAAACAAAAGGATAATTGAGCGTTGTATATTTTTCCCCCGCCTGCGGCGGGGGAAAAATATACGCCAAGAACCTTAAGTTCTGTATAGCCGCTGTTTTTGTGGTGTGTCAGCGGGATAACCACATTTTTTTATGGAGGTGTTTTTTACGGAAAGCAAACTGACTGAACTTCTCAGCCGCGACAAGGAGAGCCGCGAATTTTTCGCGAGCCTTTCGCCCGAACTGAGAAAAATGCTGATGAAGCAGGATATCGGGAATTTTCAGGCGCTAGAACGTGCAGTGAGCGAGTGCGGCGGACACACTTTCGCGGCGGCAGAATTGTCACACGGGCAGGCGGCTTCCCCCAACGAGAGCACAGGCGCAGTACCGCGCGGCGCTGACCTTTCCAACGAAGAATGGCGGCGCTTCAACAGCGTGCAGGGCTTTGGCGGCAAGGCATAAGGTATGTAAAAAGCGCAGCTTTCGGGGCTGCGCTTTCTGCTTTATTCAAAGATGTCGTCAACGACTTCCCTGCCTGTATCGAGGGTGTCGTCTATCACTTCACCGCCGCCGCTGATAACATCGTCGATGCCCTCACCCACACGGCTCATAACATCGTCTGAATCGTCGCGGCGTGAAGACTCATCGCGCTTCTTTGACGAATCATCGCGCTTTTTCGACGAATCATCGCGCTTTTTCGACGATTCTTCGCGCTTTGATGAAACTTCTTCGCGGCGCGAACTTTCATCGCGGCTTTCAGCCTTGCTCGAAGCCGCCGAAGTTTCGCGGGTGGCAGCGGGAGCACTTTCTTCGTATTTGCCCTGTTTGTAGTCAGAGTCGTTCCTGTCGCCCGCTGCGCAGGCTGTCACAACTGCCGCCGCAGACAGCGCACAGAGGGTCACTGCAAGATATTTCTTCATGGTGATCTTTCCTTTCTTTGCCTTTGTTTGAAATTTCATGGCATAAATATTATTGACAGCCTTTCAGCGATTATGCGCATCAGCTGAAAAGGAAAGATATGATAAAATACTCAGTCAGCAGACTTTTTCCGCTTTTTCGGAGCAGGAAGTTCATCCGCTACGGCAGGCAGAAGTTCGTGCAGAAACTCTTTCGAGTCAACATTTTCCACAAGCAGCATCTCTTTTGCGCCATCGTAGGGCAGCTCCAGCGGCGCATCGGGCATCATCAGTGCGGCAGATCTTGTTTTTTTCACCAAAAAACGGTCATCATATATACCGCCAACTACCTTGCCCCGACAGTATATGATGTACTCGCCCATCATGGGTCTGTATGAGATCTCTTCCGTATCTGACAGCATTTCTAAAACAAATTCAAGATATTGTTTGCTTGACGGCATAGCCATCACCTCACATTTCGCATTGTATCAAAAAAAACTGCGGGACTTCTGACAAAGCAGAAGCACCGCAGCTTTGAAATTACTTAACGATAGCCAGCAGAACGCCCGCAGCAACCGCCGAACCTATAACGCCCGCAACGTTCGGACCCATAGCGTGCATCAGCAGATAGTTTGTGGGAACTTCTTCCTGTCCGACCTTCTGGGAAATTCTTGCTGCCATAGGAACAGCAGAAACGCCCGCAGAACCGATCAGAGGATTGATCTTGCCGCCTGAGACAACATACATCAGTTTGCCCAGCAGAATACCGCATGCAGTACCCAGCGAGAATGCAACTACGCCCAGCAGCATTACCTTGCCGAAGTCAAGGCTTATTACCTTATCAGCCTGTGTGGTAGCACCAACAGTAACGCCTAAGAAGATGGTGATGATGTTCATCAGTTCATTCTGTGCAGTCTTTACCAGACGGTCGCAGCAGCCGCTTTCCTTAAGCAGGTTACCGAACATCAGCATACCTACCAGCGGTGCAGCAGATGGTATCATCAGCGCGATGATAAGTGTTACCAGTACAGGGAATATCAGCTTTTCGAGCCTTGAAACAGGTCTTAACTGACCCATTACTACCGAACGCTCCTTCTTGGTGGTCAGCGCCTTCATTATAGGAGGCTGAATGATAGGAACGAGCGCCATGTAGGTGTACGCTGCCAGCGCGATAGTACCGACCGAGTTCGCACTGTTGGTAGTCAACAGCTTTGAAGAAACGTAGATGGATGTAGGACCGTCAGCACCGCCGATGATAGCGATGGACGCGCAGTCAGCAGCACTCATGTTGAGGATAGCAGCGCCTACGAAAGTGAAGAAGATACCGCCCTGTGCAGCAGCACCCAGCAGGAAGCTCTTAGGTGAAGCTATCAGCGGACCGAAGTCGGTCATCGCACCGATGCCCAAGAATATCAGCGGAGGATATATCTGGAGTTTTACGCCCATGTAGAGGATATCCAACAGTCCCCCGTGTTCAAGTATCCGTTGATAGTCTATGTAGTGGTCGTTGACTGTGCCGGCGTCCTCTTTGAAATCGTCCACATAGTTCCAGAATTCGGGGTGGTACATCTCAGCAAAAGGCAGGTTCGTCAGCAGCATGCCGAAAGATATGGGCAGCAGCAGCAGCGGCTCAAAGCCCTTTGCAACTGCCAGATACATGAACACGAATGAGATCAGTATCATTATGATGTTTTTCCAGCCGCCGTCTGCAAAGAAGCCTGCAAAGCCCGATTCCTGAGCCAGCTGAGCCAGAGTGTCCAAAAACGATTGAATTATAGCCATTTTAAAAGATCACGTTCCTTTCCAAAGCTAAAACGGGCGGGTGTTTTCCATAACGCCTGCGGCAGACCACGCCGATCTTCTCGGTTTAACAGCCTTTACGCCCTTAAGTACGGGCTTTTTGCCGCTGCCTGCGTACATTGCCGAAAGTGCGCCCATTATCGCAGCCACTACTTCTTCCCCGACACCGTCTTCAACTACAGGTGCGGGAGCGGGTGCGGCGGGTGCTGCCTTGACCTCAGCTTTTGCTTCGGCAGCCTTTGCCTTAGCCTCAGCTTCAGCCTTTGCTTTGGCTTTTGCCTCAGCGCTCTTGTTGATGCCCTCAAAGATCTTGCCGTAAAGCGTTACCAGAAGGATCAGTATTATCAGACCGATGAACACCACCGAAATACCTGTTATTACAACAGATGCGATGGTCTCACCGCCGAGATCGGTCTGATCGGGCGGAATGTTGCTTGAAAGCAGCTGAGCCAGTGTGAATTGTAAACCACTCATATAAAAACTCCTCCGAAAATTATTTTAACATACATATCGATTATACACCACTTTTCCCAAAATTACAAGACCTTTTCGGCAATTTTTTATTTTTTTTAATATTTTTATGAAAGTTGACAACTGCGCAGTAATATTTTCGTGAGAAGTTTGCGGCGCGGCAGGCGTTCAGGAAAGGCTTTCGGTCAGATCAAGGTGCATTGGCAGGTCACAGAGGGCGTTTACGGTCTTTTTGCGTCAAGCACTGTTTTCTCAGCAAAGCACATGCAGATCTGCCCATATGTGCCGCATACAGTACCTTCACAACACATATGGACAGGACGGATCTTATGCAAAAAAGCCCGCCGAAGTTCATCACAACGGCGGGTATATATCAGTCGAGCTCGCGTTTAGTAAATGAAAGATACCCCAGCACGAAAGACACTACAGTGACGACAGCGCAGAGGATAATGCAGTTTCTCACATATCCGCTGCTGCCGCCCAGCGCAAGTTTCGAGAACATGGTGCTTATCTCATAGTTCAGCAGCCTTACAGCGAGTTTGTTGTCACCTTTGCGGCATGCGCTGTAATATATCAGCGCCGCTGCGGAGTATATGAACGGGTATATTATGCTTACCGAGTTGAATGCCGCGCCTTTCCTGAAGAAAAACGCAAGGAATATGAACGCCGAAACTATCGCAGTGACAAGCGGCATCTGCATCATCACAGCCTTGAAGTATTCTGCAAACTGCGAGGCGTGCTCACTGCCGTTCACTATGGCGTTCGCACCGTAGTACATCAGATTTGCCAGCATGAACATCACCAGCGTGCATAACATCGTGAAAACATATTTTGAAAGGTAATACTCCTTTTTGCTCACTGCCGAACTTATAGTGTTCTTGACCGTATGTTCCGAGAATTCAGCGGTTATTATGCTGAAAACAGGGGCTATCAGCGTGAAATAGTAAGTAAAGTTCATACATACCATGCGTATATCCAGCTTAGCGCTGTCAGTTGCGGGCATCGGACCGCCAATAGTAACGCCGCCCGCCTCTTTTGTGATTATGGTAATGGCGTAGCTTATCAGCATAACTATCCAGAAAACACCGAAACCTTTACTTCTTACAAGGCGGTATAACTCCGCTTTCATCATGTTTATCATTTTGACTCCTCCCCTACCAGCTGTTTGAAATAGTCCTCCAGCGAAATGCCCGCTTCCGATATGCCCGAAACAGATACATCTGCCCTGATAAGCTCACGGTTGATGATATCAGCGGCGGCTGAACGTTCGTATACACGTATCTCACTGCTGTCGATGACCTTATAGTCCGTAATGGAAAGTTTTTCCTCCAGAACAGTCGCGGCGGCTTTGGTATCACTTGTTTTCACAACGATACAGCGCATACATTCAAGGTCTATCTCCTCCTTAGTCATCTCTTTTAGGACATGCCCTTTGTCGATGAACAGAAAGCGGTCTGCCACAGCATATAGTTCGGAAAGTATATGGCTTGATATCATGATAGTTACGCCGTGTTCGGTATTCAGCTTATGGAAAGTATCGCGCAGTTCGCTGATAGCGATCGGGTCAAGACCGTTGATGGGTTCATCGAGAATGACAAGGTCGGGGTTATCCAGCAGTGAGAAAGCTATCCCAAGACGCTGTTTCATACCCAGCGAAAACTGCTTGAACTTGCGGTCGCGGGCATCGGTCAGGTTCAGCATCTTAAGTACTTCATCTATCTGCGAAAGGTCGGTTATCCCCTTTTGCATGCAGTAATAGCGCAAATTACGGTAAGCGGTCAAATTCCCGAAAAAAGCGGGATTTTCGATAAGACAGCCGATGCGTTTTCTTTCACGTTCAGCGGCGGGACCTGTTTTGCCGAATATCTCAAACTCCCCCGAAGTCTTTTCGGTCAGCCCCGTCACCACTTTCATCAGCGTGGTCTTGCCCGCGCCGTTCCTGCCTATCAGACCGTATATCTCACCGCGATAAACGGTCATATCGGCGTTTTCCAGTGCCGTGAACTTCTTGTACTTTTTAGTCAGCCCATTGGTCTTAAGAACTATCTCTTTCATATCATGTTACCTCCTGCGTTTTCTTTTGATATTTTCATTATAGCAGAAAGGTCTTAAAAAACACTTAAATCAGTTCTTAAATAAGTCTGAAATGATAAACATTCCCGAAAGACTGCCGTTTTTGTGGTGTGTCAGCGGGATAACCACGATCCAAAAAGCAACTCGCATTTCATGTGCAGATGTACCGCTTGTTTCAGTGCATTACCGCACAATGCAAATGTCACGTAAATGCGCACTCTTTCCACTGCGGGTTGCGAAGTGTGCTGAACGGGTGAAAGAATAATGAAAGTTGGGCGCTCTTCTTGAAAAAAAAGAGAGTCTATGATATAATGTGTGTGAAAATAAGGTATTATGACTATCCCTTTAACACACCTGCTGAGAATGCGGTATACAAAAGGTTGACCGAGTGCCGCATATCTTCCCATCGCATACAGCGTCAGGAAGATATATGCCGACTGCTTTATGTTTCGTATCGTGTCAGCGGGATGACCACGTAAAATATAGTGTAAGTAAAGAAAGTAAAAACATCATCGGGGGTGAAGAGTATGAAAGATATCGGTGAAAGACTGTCATCTTATGAACCGCTTTGGGAAAACTGGTATAAGGACTGCTATCTCGGCAGCGGCGGTTCGGGAAAGGTCTACAGGTTCAGACAAGAACTGTACGGTCAGGTCAGATATTGCGCTGTCAAGGCGCTTTCCATCATTCCTGACAGAAGCGTTTCGGTCACCCGCGAAAGCCGAGAACAGGAAATGGACGAGCGCAAAAAGCAAGTTTCCAAAGAGATACAGAATATGTACCTGCTGGGCGACAAGCCCCATCTGGTACACTGCATAAACCACACCTACCGCGATTTCACCAATGATGACGGCGAAGTGATAGGCTTCGATGTGATGATACAGATGGAGTACTATAAGACCCTCACCGAATACATCAACGAAAAAGGCGTGCTTGCACCATCTGAGATAGAAAAGCTGGCGCAGGATATCGGCAGTGCTCTGCTGGCGATGCAGGAGAAAAATATGCTCCACCGCGATATAAAGCCCGATAACATCTATGTTGATGACAACGGCGAATTCTATCTGGGTGATTTCGGCATCGCAAAGCAGACACAGTCTGCCAGCTTTGCAACTTTTGTGGGCACACAGCCGTTCATGGCACCTGAGGTATGGAATGCGAGAACACCAAATGAACAGCATTACGGTGCGGCGGCGGATATCTATTCGCTGGGCATAACGCTGTATTATCTTCTCAACGGCAACCGCCTGCCGATGGTCAATACGGGCGACAACCGCAACGCCATCGACAGCGCGATATTCGGGCGGCTGAGCGGAAAAACTTTCGGCGTACCCGAAAACGGCAGTGACAAACTGAAAAATGTAGTCATGAAGTGCTGTGCTTTCGACCCCGCTGACCGTATACAGTCGGCAAAAGAACTTCTTGCGGCACTTGACGGCGATGAGATGTCGGAAGATGTCGGCAAAAGCGAAGCGGTCATAAAGGAAGCAGAAAAAGGCGGACAGGCTGAAAGGTCGGAAAAGACCGAGAAAGTTCTGCCTGCACCGATAATAAAGGACAGCGGCAAAAAGGTCAGGGAAGAACCGCCCGAAAAATTCGAGATAACCGACAGCGTCTACATAAGACCGGGCGACCCCGCCGAAGAACTTATAGTAAGACCCGCCCCCGCAAGACCCGAACGCAGACCCGTTCAGGCGCAGAAACAGCGCACCAAAGGGCATTCGGAAAGCGCGAAGGACGGCAATAAACAACAGCCGCGTCCCCATAAACAGGCAAGACCGCAAAAGGAACAGCCTCAGCTGTCAAAAGCTACCAAAAAGGCGGCACTGACCATCGGGCTGACGCTGTGCTTTATCATTGGGATAGGGGCGCTTTTCTTCACAAAGACCATCTGCCTGCACAACTGGTCTGCCGCCACCTGCGCAAAGCCCGAAACATGCACAAAATGCGGCAAAACAAGGGGCGAACTCGCGGCACATGTCTTTGAGGAAGCCACCTGCACCCACGCCAGACGATGTACCGTCTGCGGTATGGAAGAGGGCAAAAAACTTCCCCATACTTTTATGGAAGCCACCTGCACCATACCAAGAACATGTACAAAATGCGGCAAGACTGAGGGCGAACCGCTGGGTCACAAGTGGGTGGACGAAACCTGTGAAGAACCCCAGTACTGCGAAGTCTGCGGGCTGATAGGCAAAGATGCGGCAGGTCACAAGTGGAAAGAAGCCACCTGCACCAAACCGAAGACCTGCACAGTCTGCAAAAAGACTGAGGGCGAAGCCATCGGGCACAAGTGGAAAGCCGCGACCTGCACCGAGCCTGAAACATGCGAGAACTGCGGCGAAACTAAGGGCAAGGCATTGGGTCACACATGGGTCGGCGCTACGCTGACTGCACCAAAGACCTGCTCTGTATGCGGTGCCACCGAAGGTTCGGCGCTTGATTACACCGACAGGGGCACAATGTTCGTTGACACGGGCGGCGATACACTGGCACTGAGGGAAGAAAAATCATCTTCTTCAAAACAGCTGGCGGCTATACCCGACTGCACCGAGATAAGGGTGTGGTACACGGGAAGTTCGGGCTGGTATTACGCGCTGTATGACAACACCTACGGCTATGTGAACTCCGCTTATATCTCGGCTAAAGACCCCATGCTGGGCGACGGCACCGTGACAGGCTGGAACTCGAAAAATCTCGGCACGCTGTCGGTATCGGTGGCATCGGCTGAGGTGAAATACGGCAGGCTGTACATCGACCTTGAAGTAAGCAGTGAGGAAACTGATTTCGTATGGCCCGACCTGTACATCTACTACAACGGTTCTGAAAAAGCCAACGGAAACTTCATCGACCACAAGGATATCATCATAATGCCGTATGTGACCCGCACAGTTTCGGTAAACACAAAGGTCGGCAATGATTTCGGCAGAAGCAGTCTGAAAAATATCATCATAGTGGACGGCGAGGGCAACAAGGTTATGCTTGAACCATAGCTGATATGTTTATTATGTCGGCATAGAAAAAGATATATCATGCCGAATTTGTGACGGCTGATACCATCAGCAGATAAAAAACGCCATGCGGCGGGAAAGGAGCGTGTTCGCCGCACGATTAACAGACAGTCTACATTATCAAAATAATTTGTCAAAAGGTATTGCAATTAATGAAAATGTATGGTATAATATGAATGTCAGTTATTGAGCATTTCAATTTCTTTAATGTACTTTTTGTGAACGGAGTGATAAGGTTGGGTACCTTGTTTCGGTCTTTTATGATCAATATCCTGCTTGATATGTGGGGGGCGATACCTGCGGTGATACTGCTGGTACTGCACTTTTTTCTGGGAGTTCCGCTGTGGTTCTTCGTAATGGCACTGGCAGGGTGGCTGGTCATAGTCGGCACGATGACGGTACTTATGCACCTGATAACATCTCAGCCCGACACACCGCACAAGCAGAAGAAAAATATGAACCCATATTCAAAAAAAGGGTATGAAACACCTGATATTCAGAGGTGAACTACGGGGCTTTGCGCCCGATATCTATAAATAATCTTTATCTTTATTCAAGGAGGGTCTATCTATGGGACTTATTATGGCAGCCATCGGCGCAGTTGGCGGTACAATGGCAGATCAGTGGAAAGAATACTTTTACTGCGAGGCACTTCCCGATGACGTGCTGATGGTAAAGGGTCAGAAGGTAGTAACAAAGCGCGGTCAGAACACTAAGGGCAATGACAACATCATCTCTGCGGGTTCGGGCATAGCTGTTGCTGACGGTCAGACCATGATAATCGTTGAGGACGGTGCTATCATCGAAGTCTGCAACCGTCCTGGCAGATATACTTTTGAGCTGGGTACTCCCTCACTGTTCGCTGACGGCAAGCTGGGTCAGAAGATCAAGGATACTTTCAAGCAGATAGGTCAGCGTATAGGCTACGGCGGCGATCCCGGAAAGGATCAGAGAGTTTATTACTTCAACACCAAGCAGATCTCCAACAACCTGTTCGGCACACCCGAAACTGTTCCTTTCAGAGTTGTTGACTCGAAGATCGGTCTTGATATCGATGTACAGATCAAGTGCAGCGGTATGTACACATTCCAGATAGTTGACCCGCTGCTGTTCTACACAAATATCTGCGGCAATCAGGCACATGAGTACAGAAGAGAAACCATAGCACCCAGAATGAAGGCTGAGTTCATCGATGCGCTGACGCCTGCATTCTCCACCATGTCTGATATGGAGTTAAGACCCAACCAGATACCTGGCAAGAAGCAGGAACTCAAGAACGCTGTCAATGAGGCACTGGCTGATACCTGGGGCAAGAACATGGGTATCGAGGTCATTGAAGTTGCTATAAAGGCTCTGAACCTGCCTAAGGAAGATCAGGACATGATCAAGGAGGCTCAGCGCATAGCTATGATGCAGAACCCGACCTATGCGGCAGCTACAATGGTAGGCGCACAGGCTGAGGCTATGAAGGCAGCTGCCAGCAACTCGGCAGGCGCTATGACAGGCTTCATGGGTATGGGCATGGCTCAGCAGGCAGGCGGCATGAACGCGCAGAACCTGTTCGCTATGGGTCAGCAGCAGCAGGCACAGCAGCAGAATGTTCAGCCCGCAATGAACTCCGCAGCAGGCAGCTGGACTTGCAGCTGCGGTACTGTGAACACCAGCAAGTTCTGCCAGAACTGCGGCACACCAAAGCCCGCAGAGGAAAACGGCTGGACATGCAGCTGCGGTACTGTAAATCAGGGCAAGTTCTGCCAGAACTGTGGTGCAAAGAAGCCCGCAGGTGCAAAACTTTACAAGTGCGACAAGTGCGGCTGGACTCCCGAGGATCCCGCTCACCCGCCTAAGTTCTGCCCTGAGTGCGGCGATATTTTTGATGAGAACGACGCTAACTGATAACAGTTTTCAAGATCATTCACGCGGTTGCAGAGATGGGAGCATCTCTGCAATTGCTTTGTTTGCTGACCCGCGATAGGGTAATTTAGCATTGATTGGAGAATACTTGCATGGCGGTACAAGAATATAAATGTCCTTGCTGCGCCGGAGCGATAGAATTCAACTCGCAGGTGCAGAAGATGAAATGTCCATACTGCGACACCGAGTTTGAGATGGACGCTCTTCTGGCGTATGACGAGGATCTTTCGACTGACGGCAACGACCAGCTGGACTGGAATCCCGAAGCATCTGAATGGCAGGAAGGTGAGACCGATCATCTGAGGGTGTACTCATGTCAGTCCTGCGGCGGTGAGATAGTCGGGGACGAGAATATGGGCGCCACGAAGTGTCCCTACTGCGACAACCCTGTGGTAATGACGGGGCAGTTTCGGGGTGCGCTAAAGCCTGATTATGTCATACCTTTCAAGGTAGACAAGGCGGCGGCTGTTGAGGGGCTGAAAAAGCATCTGATAGGAAAGAAGTTTTTGCCTAAGGTGTTCAAGGAAGAGAACCATCTGGACGAGGTGAAAGGCATATATGTACCTTTCTGGCTGTTCGATGCTGACGCTGAGGGCGGCGTGAGATACAAGTGCAGCAGGAGCCATTCCCACACGGAGGGCGACTACAGAGTGACCGAAACAGAGTATTTCTCGGTGTACCGCGAGGGCAGGATAGGCTTTGACAAGATACCTGTTGACGGTTCGAGCAAGATGCCCGATGACCTTATGGAGTCGGTGGGACCTTTCAACTTCAGCGATGCGGTGCCTTTTCAGACTGCTTATCTGGCGGGATATCTGGCTGACAAATATGATGTGAGCGCTGACAATTCCACCGCAAGAGCGAACGAACGCGCAAAAGAGAGCATAGATGAGGCTTTCAGGAACACGGTGCAGGGTTATACAAGCGTCATAAAAGAGGGCGACAACCTCAGACTTCATGACGCTAAGGCGAAGTATGCGCTGTACCCCGTATGGGTGCTGACCACAAGCTGGAACGGCAG
Organism: Hominimerdicola alba 8; assembly: GCF_000178155.2. GTDB lineage: Bacteria > Bacillota > Clostridia > Oscillospirales > Ruminococcaceae > Hominimerdicola > Hominimerdicola alba_C. Next base: position 88,768 of record NZ_ADKM02000130.1, on the reverse strand, counting down.
TACATATCTTTTCGGCATGAACGGTCAGACAGGCAAATTCGTGGGAAATCTGCCATGTGACAAGGGGCTTTACAGAAAAAGTTTCCTGATAGCGAGCACTATCGCGGCGATAGCCATATATGCAGCCGCATGTCTGTTTTTCAGGTAAGGGGGGCGGCATGATGAAGAGATTATTTGCAGCACTGGCTGCATCGGTCATGCTGCTGGGCGGGGCTGTTACAGCCTTTGCAGAAGAACAGCTGATACCTAATGAATATTACACCACCAACACTGTTCCGAACGAGCGGATAAAAGACAGACTGGTGGACGATGCAGATATACTGTCAGACTCGGAGGAAGCAAAACTTCTTGAAAAGCTGGACAGGATCAGTGAAAGCTATGGCATAGATGTGGCTGTGGTCACGACATTTTCGCTGGGTGACCGCACACCGCAGGAATTTGCTGACGATTACTACGACTACAACGGTTTCAGCGATGACGGCTTCGTGATGTTGCTGGCGATGGAAGAACGCGACAGATGGTTTTCGGGCAAAGGTAAAGGCATAGAAATATTCACCGACTACGGTCAGGACTATTTGTGGGACAATGTGACACCCGAATTGAAAAAAGGCAAATACTACGAGGCTTTTGACGAGTATGCCAACATCAGTGAAGAGTTCATAAAAGAATGGGAAAAAGGCACACCTTACGACAATAGGCACAGGGTAAAGGGCAGACTTCCCATGATATGGATACCCATTGCAATTGGCGGAGGTCTGCTGATAGGGCTGATATATGCACAGTCTATAAAGGCTCAGCTTACCAGCGTTTCGATGCAGCACGGGGCTGACGACTACATAAGGCAGAACAGTTTCAAGCTGACTGTCGACCGCGACACATTCCTTTACAGGAACGTTCAGCGCGAGTACATTCCGCCCGCTGAGAAAAGCGGCGGCGGCACTTCAACGCACTCAAGCTATTCCGGAAGTTCACACAGCGGTTCGGGCGGAAAATTCTGATAAAAAACAAAGGTCGGAGGACAATGCGTTCTCCGACCATTTTTTATAGCTGTTATGTCATTATTTGCGGCGCTCCAGATTTTCAGCGGCGTTCATGTAGGCGTTATTCATGATAAGCCATACAGCGCCCAGACAGATGACCGGCAGTATGCCTGTTCTGAAAACAAGCTGAAATATTCCCGCCAGCATCATCACGACAACGCATGCAGTACTTCCCTTTTGGAAGCCCTCAAATCCTGCGCGCCATATTATCTGTTTCTGGGCTTCGTCACAGCTTTCAATCCATTTTTTCCTGAATTTAGGGTCAAAGGCTGAACCTTGCTTTTCGGGGTTGAGTTTTTTCTCCAGCGTGACCAGCTTTTCTGTAAGCATCATCTGCCATACCGCGCCCGCCAGAAACACAGCTGTGGGTATCAGCGTGTACCACGCCTTTGAACTGATAAAAAAATAAGCAGAACAGAGGAAAAGAACGATGTTGAAGACCTGCGAATTTGAAACCAGTTTCATGGGGACGTTCAGCTGTTCCTCGATGTCGTCGATGAAGTCTTCGTCCTCACCGTCCCATTTGGCGGCGGCTTTGTTAAGGCAATAGAACTGTCCTGATGCACATATCAGCGACACGATGGTCAACAGCAGGTGCGCCGCCCCCAGCAGTATGCCTGCGGCTTCATTATCGACCTTTTTGAGCAATGCGGGGAGATCCACACCTTTTGTGCCTTTGCCCAGCAGTCTGCCCATAACATACCCCAGTGCGAACGTCACCAGCACGACCGCCAGCGCTTTCAGCAGCAGTTTTACGTTTTTACTCATTGTTATCCTCCTCATATTCAAATATATCTTCTACCTTGACATTACATATTTTGGCAAGTTTCAGCGCAAGGGTCACTGAGGGGGAATAGTCGCCACGCTCTATCTGACTGATGGTCTGCCTTGAAGTGCCTGCCAGCTTGCCCATTTCCGCCTGATTTACGCCCAGACGGGCACGCATTTCCTTTAGGTGGTTTTTAAGCGGCATATCAGCGTTCCTCTCTTATGTGTTATATCTTTTCTTTATCCGAGTCGGCATTTTCTTTCTTTTTTGTGCCGAATATGAAGGATATCTTATCACGGGAGAAAATCACGCCCAGCGCCAGTGCTGTCAGGCAGAGCCCCGCAGCCGGATTGTCGATGCTAATCCCTATCATCACACCAAAGATCATGAACAAGATGTTTTCGGTGCTGAATTTGCTCTCTATCTCTTTTTCGAGGTCTTCTGCGGTGATGACTTCACCCTCCCACTCAATGGAGTGTACGCCTGTGAACAGAAGCATATCTTTAAGTTCGGCGCGGAGTACCTTGACGAACTCGGCTTCGATATTATCTATATCCTCAGTGCCCTCAGACCTGTATTTTGCCCTGAAAACAAGGCGCTTGTGCTTGCCCTCAGGCTCTGATACTTTCTCGAAGCAGTAGGCGCACACGCACTCTTTCTGCTTATTTTTCAGCCCATATACAACGCCGTGACTTGCAAGGCAGGCAAGAGCGGTCTGCCTTATATCATCAGCATAGCCTGTCAGCCTTGATGTGAATTCGGGCTTGTTTATCTTGCGCTTGCTTGCTGTAAATATCTCGTGACCTTTGACTGTTCCGATCATGTTTATCTCCCTTTCTGTTTGACAATTATCGTTTTCGTTTTGACAACTTTAATTTTCTTTTTGACAACTATCCTTGTCATGGTTGTATTATACCACTGACAACTATCCTTGTCAAGAGGTTATGAAAGATTTTTAGTTTTTTGGTGAACTGCACAAAAACTCCGCCTAAAAATTATGAACAAAGTGGAAATTTGCACGAATAGGCTAATTTGCTTGACGATGGGTGGATTTTGTGGTAGAATAAATATAACAATATTAACCTCAGGAGGTTACACAGATGTTCTTTGACGATTACCCAATTGTAGGCACAGAAACGCGCCTGCCGATATACATAATCACCATCGGGCAGAACGAATATCAATCGCATGTGAGCAGACCCGAAGGTTTCAGATACCCTCAGATAATCTACTGCACAAAAGGCAGCGGCATGCTGAACGTGAACGGCGCAAGCTATCGCATATCGCCTAACATGGGCTTTTTCCTGCCTGCTGATCTGCCGCACGAATACTACACCACAGGTGATGAATGGGACACCCACTGGATAACTGCGGGCGGGTATGCTTATGACAGGATGCTCAAAGAATTCGGCATGACTGAGGCGAAAGTCTTCAAGCTGAGCGAGATGGAAGTTATCGAAAACAACTTTATGAAGATGCACGAGGCGCTTAGCAGTGACACGATATTCGGCAACTACAGGGCATCGGGCATGCTGTACAATTTCCTGATAGACTTCTACAGGGTGCTGACGGGCGAATATGAGAGCAGTGAGCCTTCGGGACCTCTGGTAAAGGCGATAGACTACATCAACCACAACTATCCCGAAAAGATAACTCTCGAACAGCTGTGTGACGCTTCGGGGGTGAGCAAGCAGCATCTTTGCAGGCTTTTCCGCAAATCTCTTGACTGCCGCCCCACCGAATATGTGGCAAAGCGCCGCATACGCGAGGCTAAGACTCTGCTTGCAAACACTGACAAGCCCATCGAGCAGATAGCGGTGGAAACAGGTTTCTGCACGCCCGGATATCTGTGCGAACTTTTCAAGCGATACGAAGAGATAACTCCCGGTGAGTACCGCAAGGAGTTCACGAGGGACTGAAAAAACGTGCTGTGAAGGTATTATTTGATTTTGATGGCACGCTGTTCGTGCCTGAAAAGCCTACAAGACCGAACCTGCGCTCCCCTTAATGCTTAGGAGCGTTTTCAGAGAAATCTGCGTGCGCTGTTGAATTTATGCGGCGCATACGCGGGCTGTTATGGTTTCGGGTTTGACAGTGTGGTGAATGGCACGCCGCAGAAGTACGGGCGGGTCACGCTGAGGGTATGCCATCGAAATAACCCGTAGAATACCGCATAGACCTGCATGTTGACGACGATATATCTTTGGTGCATAAACGTCAGGACATACCGCTTCAAGGTGGTCAACGCGGTTGCGCGGGACGATGAGTGTTCTGAAAAGGAAAAATGATAGCTGACTATCAAAGGAGGGCTGAGTGCTCTCCTTTTTTAGTGGGAAAAGGGCGCAAAAAATCCCCCGAAAGGATAAGACGGATACCCATATAGAAGTTTTGCCCCGAAGCGTTTTAAAGCTCTTCGGGGCATCGTATTTTTACTGTTCAGTTAAATCAGAATTTATATCATTTATTCCGTAGTGATCTTTTCGATTGTATCTTCAAGAATCGCTTTTCTTAGTTCAGTCAGCCATTCTGAAAAAGCGACAGCATCAAATGCATAAGTCTTATTCAACTCAAATTCATTTTCCGACCATGTATTTAGTGGAGACTCATTATGCTGTATCAGTGCTTCAAGTTTATCAAGTGCTTTATATATCTTAGCTTCTGCTGTTTTTTGAGCTTCCATTTCACTAAGTAATGCAGTAAGGTCATTGGATACTTCGGTTGGCATTGAATTTACCCATTTTTGCAAAAGTGAATCTTCTGTTTCTCTCTCTGAATCAGTTTTAATGAAAGTAGGAATATCGCCGGTAAAGCATTCTCCGAGGTCGTGAATAAGGCACATATTTACAACTTTATTTATATCAACATCAGGAAACTCATTCCTCAACAACAACGCCATAAGAGATATTCTCCAGCTATGCTCCGCAACACTCTCTGTCCGTCCATGTGAAGTCGTACAATGGCGTGGAGTGTCCTTTAGCCTTTCTGCTATATGTATTATATCAAGATATTCGCGAACATTCATTGACATTTTCACCTCTATAAATTCCGATTTATGTTTGTAACAATTATAGCACATCATCTCTGTACTGTCAATAGAAACGCCATAGTACTTCTGACCTTACATCAGAAATACTATGGCGTAAAATTTCTTTATGCGTACCGTTCTTATCTTTCGGGGGTGTTTTGTTACTTTGAGAACAGACCGAATGCGCCGAGCAGGAGTATGAACAGCAGTACAGGTTCGATGAACTTTATCATGACGATGTACATGCCGCGTCTGCCGAATTTTTCGCCGTTTTTGGTGGCTTCATCAATGATGGACTTAGGCTTTGCTATCCAGCCGATAAGTATGCAGGTGCTTATCGCCACAACGGGCATGAGGATATTATTGCTGATATAGTCGAAGACATCGAGTATCTGGGCGCTGTTGCCGTTGGGCAGTTTGATATCAAAATAGAGTTTATTATAGCCCAGACAGATGATGACACCAAGAAGCAGTGCGGCTGCTGACTCGATGATGACAGCCTTTGTTCTTGACCACTTGAACTTATCCATAAGACCAGAAACTACGGCTTCGAGTATGGACATGGAACTTGTCAGGGCGGCGAACAGCACCATCAGGAAGAATGCTGCGCCTATCCAGTTGCCGACGGGACCCATAGCATCGAAGACCTTAGGCAGGGCTACGAACATCAGTCCGGGACCTGCATTGGAAAGACCGTCTTCGCCCAGAAATGCGAAAACTGAGGGGATTATCATAACGCCTGCGAGGAATGCAACAAGAGTATCGAATATCTCGATGCGGTTGACCGACTGCATGAGGTTATCATCATCGCGGAAGTAGGAACCGTATGTTACCATTATGCCCATCGCAACGCTTATACTGTAGAACAGCTGCCCCATCGCATCGAGCACGACTGTGAAAAACTCCTTTATGCCCATGCCGTCGATATTGGGAACAACGAATATCTTGAAGCCTTCAAGACCTGTTCTGCCGTCATCGCCCTTAAGGGTCAGTGAGAAGACAGATATGCCGATGATAGCCAGCAGGAGCAGGGGCATAAGCACCTTGCTTATCGCCTCGATGCCCTTATTTACGCCCTTGTAGATAACGAAAGCCGTCGCCGCAAGGAAGATGACATCGAACACGATGGGTGATATGGGTGCGGTGATGAAATTGCCGAAATAGCTGTCATCTGCCGCCTTTGAACCGCCGCCCGCTGCGAAAACGGTGAAATATTTCAGCACCCAGCCGCCTATTATGCAGTAATAGGGCAGTATCATAAAGAAGACTATGCTGGCGAAAACGCCTATCCAGCCCGACTTTTTGTGAAGTGCGCCGTAGGCTGTCAGACAGCCCTGTTTGGTCTTTCTGCCGAGAGAAACTTCTGTTACCAGCAGAGTGAAACCGAAGGTCAGCGCCAGCACCAGATAAACGACCAGAAAGATGCCGCCGCCGTTTTTAGCCGCAAGGTAGGGGAAACGCCAGATATTTCCCAGACCCACTGCCGAACCTGCCGCCGCAAGAACGAAGCCCAGTGAGCTGGAAAAGGAATTGCGCTTTTCCGAATTTTTCTTTTCCATTTTCTTGACTCTCCTAAAAAAGTATTATTGCTATCCGCCGGGCACACCGAAGCTGATGAGTCATCTTTCACCTATCCGCGGTGGGTGAAAGAAAACAGCCGACCAAATTCACTGCCGACATAACTTTATCAGTGCGGTGTGTCATCGGGACAACACAAAAAGAATATCGCCCGAAAGCACTGTCGGGCAAGCTATAAAGTTAATTATACCACAAATATCAGACAAATACAAGTAAGAAAATGGTAAATAAGGTTATTTTTCGGGGAAATTTTCAGTTTTGGCAGGTTTTTTCAGAATGATCTCATAAAGCGTCTTACATCTGCCTGTGGGGTCATCTTTCAGGGCGATACTGCCGCTGTGGGCTTCGACTATTCGCTTGCTTATGGCAAGTCCCAGACCTGAACCTTTACTGTCGGTACGCGAGCGGCTTCCCACCACAAAAGGTTCAAAGATGGTATCGCGCATCTCTTCGGGAATGCCTTTGCCGTTATCACCTATATGTATCACGACCGCGTTATCGTCATCGGTGATATCGGCATAGATGATCGTACCCGCCTGATTATGGCGGAAAGAGTTGGTGATAAGGTTCTCGAAGACACGTTTGAGCTGAGAATGGTCAAAACTGAGGGGAATGCTGTTTTCGGGCAGGTCGGCTTCAAGTTCAAAGCCTGCAAGATCGAGTTCTTCATACTTCATGGCGAGATATTCGCGGAAATATTCGCAGATATCGCCGTTTTCCATTTCAAAGCCGAAACGCGGGTGTTCGAGTTTTGAGTATTCATGGAAAGTATTGATAAGTTCAGCCACCATTTCGGTCTTGGAGCAGATGGCTTCAAGATACCTGCGCTCGGCATCGGGGTCGGCAACGCCGTCATTGAGGGCTTTTGCGTAGCCCTGAATGACTGTTATGGGCGTTTTAAGGTCGTGGGAGATATCGGCGGTCAGCTGTCTGCGCTGGCTTTCCAGCTTACTTCGGGTCGCTTCGCTCTCCTGAAGTTTTGTGACCATGCTGTTATAGCTGGTACAAATGCTGTCAAACTCTTTGATATCGGAGTTTATGGAAACGACCTCCCAGTCCTGCACATCGATATCGGATATGCTGTTGAGGGCGACCTGAAATATCTTAAGTTCTTTATGCACCTTGCGCAGTATTATCCAGCTGAATACGGTGATAATAATGACTATCATGACAAGCTGTATCACCAGATAGAGGTTATTGTAGCGGACGATGTCATCACGCATCTCGCTTGTAAATTCGTTGCGCAGAATGGCATCTGTAGCCATTTGGTAGGTTGCATCGGGATATTCCTCAAGATACATCTGTTTGAGATGTTCCACAAGAAGGTCGCCTGTTATTTGATCTTCGATATTGACCGCAACGATTATCATAAGCACCATGAGAATGATATTGCTTATGACAAAAAATGACAGACTGCGCTTTTTTATCTGTTTAACTTTTTTCAATTTTGTAGCCCAGTCCTCTCACAGTTTTAAGATACTTGGGTCTTTTGCTGTCATCGCCCAGCTTTTCGCGAAGTTTTGAGATATGCACCATCATGGTGTTATCATCGTTCTCGAAATATTCGCCGTTGATGCGCTCATATATCTGTGCTTTGGTGAATACGCGGCCGGGTTTCTCCATAAGGGTAGAGAGTATCTTGAACTCGGTGGGGGTAAGCTGGATATCCTCGCCGTTTTTTTGCAGGGTGAATTTTTTGGTATCGAGAGTAAGTTCACCGACAGTGAGAAGTTCACCCGACTGATGGGCGGTGCTGTCCAGCTTATATTTGCGCCTGAGATTTGACTGGACACGCGCCACGACTTCCAGCGGGTTGAAGGGTTTGGTGATATAGTCATCGGCACCGATATCAAGACCCAGTATCTTATCGCTGTCGGCATTCATGGCAGACAGGAAGATTATGGGTATACTGCTGGTGATGCGGACGCGCTTGGTAAGTTCAAAGCCGTTCATTTCGGGCATCATGATATCGAATATGGCAAGGTCGGGGCTTTCGGACTTAAGCAGGTCATAGGCGCGTATGCCGTTATCTGCCGAAATGACATCAAAGCCCGCATTTTCGAGATAAAGTCGGAGGACTTCGCAGATATCGGCATCGTCCTCAGCAACAAGAATTTTGTAAGACATCGTTGTTTTCTCCTTTTTGCAGACGGGGTCACGACCTCGTCCGATATTTCTTTCATGTTTATGACACAGCGGTCACAGACTGTATTATACCACGTTTTCGGCGTTTTGTAAAGTCGGTGAGTACACACGAAATACGGCAGGGGCCAAAAGCAATAAGATATTATATTTGGAAATATGAAATGTAAATTTTTTTTAAAGACACGGATATATAGAAAAACCTCTTATACTGACGGAAGTTTTTGGCAAGTTGTAAGAAAAATAGTGTTCACTGCCGAAAATAGCCTTGACAATCGGGTGAATGTTTGTTATGATATATTATAGAGGTATATGGTCAAGTGAGAATTTTTTTGGCTTCTTCGCGGCATTCAGTCGGCATTTGGGGCATCGGCATTCAATGATGTCGGCGGGGAATCACTTCTGCCGTGACAGAAGCGTTTACTATAGTACCGATAAAGTATACATGAAGAAAGGAATTTGATGACTGATGGACGTTCCCGATCGAGGGTACATCGGCGCGGCGGTGGTCGCTGTATGCGGACTGCTGACTGCTTTTTTCTATGCCTGCGAGTGTGCGGCGGTGGAAATGAGCGACCCGCGCCTCAAAAAGCTGGCTGAAACTGACAAACGTGCTGAAAGGCTGAAAAAGATGCTGGGGCAGACGGGCAGGTTCCTGAACCTGAACCTGACTGCCAGAACTGTGATGACAGCTGTGCAGACGGTCTGCCTGTTCGGGTGGGCTTACAGCCCGCTGAAAAAGGCGCTGGCGGGGCTTACGGGCAGTTCGGCGGCGATAGGCGGTATATGCAGTGCGGCTGTGCTTATCATCATACTGACGCTGTGGATAGGGACTGTCTGCATGGGCGTGCCGAAAAAGCTGTGTACTGCCGGGAAGATAGGCGAAGGCTTTGTGCTGAAAACTGCGGGGCTTTACTGCGGCTGGCTGACGCTGTTTGTGCCGCTGGAGGCGGTCGGCGGGGCGCTGACGAGGGTATTGCTCAGGATATTCGGCGTTAAAAACATCAAGACAGATGACGCTGTCACAGAAGAAGAGATACTGATGATGGTGGACGCTGTAAACGAAACGGGCGCTATAGAAGAAAGTCAGGCGGAGATGATAAGCAACATCTTCGAGTTTGATGACATAGAGATAGGCGAGGTGATGACACACCGCACAGAGGTGGCTGCCATCGAGGAGAGCGCACCTATACGGGAAGCGGTGGAACTTGCCATAGAGAGCGGATTTTCGCGCATACCCGTCTACAAGGACAGCATTGATGACATACAGGGCGTTATCTACGCGAAAGATCTGCTGACGCTGGTCTTCAATGAGAGTGCTGAGGACAGGACGGTCAGGGACTTTATGCGCGAGGTGGTCTTTGCGCCCGAAAGCCAGAAGTGCGGCGAACTTTTCAAGGAACTGACCGCACAGAAGATACAGATGGCTGTGGCGGTGGACGAATACGGCGGGACTGCGGGCGTGGTGACGCTGGAAGACCTTATTGAAACGATAGTCGGCAAGATAGAAGATGAATACGATGACGAACCTGAAGAGATAACAAAGATATCGGAAGGCATATTTGAGATAGAGGGTAATGCCGATTATGAAGAGGTAATGAAGGCTCTGGGGAAAGAGCCTGATGATAATTCGCCCTTTGAAACTATCGGTGCGATGGTGATAGAACTGCTGGGACACATACCAGAAGACGGTGAGCGTGCGGCGGTGACATGGGAGAATGTCAGATTTAGTGTAACTGAGGCAGAGGACAGAAAAATAGGCAGGATAAGAGCAGAACTCTGTTAGGCAGGGCTTTTGTAGGAGAGTGATTTCTTTGGCTAAGAGGTTGGCGGCGGCTATAGGTCTGATGCTGCTCATGGCGGCAGCGGGCGGGGGTTACTATGCCTACACGATGCTCAGTGATGACCCGATGGTGGTATCAAAGAGTGAAGAGGGCGTGGTGGTCACGCGGAAAAGCAAGGTATCTCTGCCTGACGGCGGAGGTGTTGTGACTGAGCTGACGGTCGGGCAGACGGAGGAGGAAGAAGACCTCGCGCTGAGTGATGAAGAGGCTGACAAGGTGAAACTTCCCTTTGCGGTGGACTATTTCGTGAAGAACATGAGTGCGGACGAAGCAACGGTATGCAGACAGATATACAAGGGCTTGACCGACATGGAGGAAACGATACACATAAAAAAAGATGTCATTAGTTCAGCTGACATATGTCAGCTGGTGGTGATGTGCGTGACAGGTTCGCCCGAAATAGACAATATAGACACGAATTATTCGGTGCAGGTGGACGCAAACGGATGTGCATCGGCACTTACCATAAACTACACGAGAAGTGCGGAGGACACGCAGACGCGCAGAGCGCTGACCGAGCAGGCGATAGACAAGATAGTGGCTGAGATACCGCTTGGTTCGACTGACCAGCAGAAATTCAAGATACTGCACGATGCGGTCATAAACAGATGTCTGTACTACGAAGCTGACGATGACTGCTACACGGCTTACGGCTGTCTGGTGGGAGGAAACGCGGTATGTGAGGGGTACTCAAAGGCGCTGATGCTGTTGTGTGACAGGGTAGGTCTGCCTTGTCTGCCTGTGATAGGACAGGCAACGAATGAGGACGGGACGGCTCAGGGGCATATCTGGAACAAGGTGATGCTGGACGGTCAGTGGTACAGCACTGATGTGACATGGGACGACCCTGTTTTCGAGAGTGCGGAGAACTATCTGAGATACGACTACTGTGCTGTCACCGATGAAGAGATGGGCAGGAACCACACTGAGGACGAAAACAAGTACATGAAGGAGCCTGAGTGTACTGCCACTGAACTGGATTACTACAGATATTACGGTTATTTCGCAGAAGATGCCGATGAAGCCGAGCAGGCTTTCAGGCGGGCTGTCAGAGATGCGATGGAGAGGGGCGATGAATACGCCCGCATAAAGTGCGCTGACAGGGAATGCTTTGACGGAACGCTGGACTGGGTGTTCGGCGGGGGTACGGGAAGCGAAGCGCTGTTTGAGCTGTTACAGGAGTATGCGGAGGATTATCCTGACAAAGGGTATGACATATCGGGATACTCGGTAATAAACAACGCGGTGACTTTCAATATCAGCATAAGGCTCAGAAAAGACTGAGATATGATATGCCGCGACCCACAGAATTTGTCATGAAAAGTGAAAAGTTAGTGAACAAGGTTGAAATTTCAGGACAGATGTGTTATAATAGAATGTAGCATGAATTCAGGCGCTCTTACGGGCGCACAGATCGAAAGGAATGTTGAGTAATGAGTTCTGTTTCAACAAGCAGAAGATCGAGCGCGGGCAAGAACGTACTTGTGTTCTTTATCGTGTTCATAATATTAGAAGTGCTGATAATCTTCGGCGTGGGCAAAGTCTTCAAGAATAAGGACGTTACCCCGAGCATAATGGGCTACAGCCTGTTCATGACCAAAGAAGATCTGGTGCAGAACGGTCCTTCGGGGACGGTGGTGGCTGTGCCTAAGAATGTACTGGTCATCGCATCGGACGGTCTGCCTGACCCTAAGAGCAAGATAGGCAGTGCGATACTTTGTGAAGAGGTGGACGGTGTAGGTTCGGGCGTGTTCTGGCTTGCTGACATGAACTCGAAAGAGGGCAAGGACGGCGTTGACTTCACTGTTACCAACGGCACACAGGGTCACGTTATCAAGAGCAGCAACATCGTTGGCGTATGCGCAAGCTATTTCGTGACTGCGGGCGCTGTCATAAACTTCGTTACACAGAAATTCGGCATGATAGTATGTGTGATAGTACCTGTGTTCCTGCTGCTGCTGATCGAACTGATAATCGCCATAGCTACACACGGCAGTGATGAAGACGATGACGATGAAGATGAAGACGATGAGGAAGAGGACGACGAAAAGAGCGTTGAACTTGACGACTTCCTGTTTGGCGGACAGAATGAGGGCGAGCAGATAGCTAAGCGCAGAAAGAAGTCTGTACCCGCCTTTGAAGAAGAGGACGAGGACGAAGAAGACTTCAAACCTGTCAGAAAGAAGCAGACACCTGCTGATGGATTTGAGTTTGAAAGACCTGCAAAGAGGCAGAACGAAGACCAGATAGATCTGAGTTTCAAGCCTGCGGACGAGGCTCCTGCGGCAGCTGAGAGTTTTGCGCCTGTTCAGCAGATGCCGATGCAGCAGGCACCTGTACAGCAGCCTGTTCAGGATAACGGTCTTGGTGTGAACGCTGCACCTCAGCAGAGTGCTGATGACAGCTTTGAGGCTCAGGCAGCGGCGGCTGACAGAGCGATAAGCAGACGAGCTGACGGCAGAAGACCTCGCAGAAGAAGACCTGTGGGCGCAGGCACAAGGAACATCAATTCGGATACTTCACTGGAAGACCTGATGAAGCTGATGGAAGAAGAGCAGAACAAACTCAAGAACCAGATAAAGTAAATTACAGAGCGCTGTCCCGATGGGACGGCGCTTTTTTGCGGCATAACTCCCCTGCACTGTCAGATGACGGCGCGGGGAGTTTTTTTAGTGAGGGAGGGTGGGACGGAAGATGGGGTGTGGGTGGGAGAGAGGGATTTTCGGGAGTGTTTGAGTGGGCGGCAGACCAAAGCCCCTCACCGCAAAAACGGTGAGGGGCTTATGGTATTAGTGGTATTCTGAGGTCTTGTATAGATCTTTTTGAAGTACCCGCAAGCGTAGGACGGCTTTGCGCCGCCCTCTGCTTTGGGTCAACATGAAAGAGATAAGAGGAATGCTATCTTTCGTTCGCTATCCTGTCCCCCGCGTGGTACGGGGGCAAGATGCTTTATAGGGTGGTATGAAATTTATAATATCTTTTGTTCTTGGGGATATGAGCGCTTTTATTTATATCTCAGCGCGTCTTTTGCCGCCTTGTTTGCGGGACAGAAGCCAAATGCCATCGATATCAGCACGCTGACGACTATAGAACTTACCGATGCCGTATCGAGGGCTACAGTGAAGTTCCGCCGCTCTCTGCCGCAACACCTACCGCCGCCAGCGCGATGAAATTCTTTTTTAAGTTTTTCTTCTATTTTCTTTTCATTATTCTCCCTCCTCCACGAGTTACAGCTTTCGGTGCTGTTCTTTCGTTTTTCATTGACTTTATTATAATTCTTTTTCCTGAAAACACTCTTTACTTAACCTTAAACTTCCTTAATATTCACCTTAAAAATACGTAAGAGATATTTAGATCTTGTGAAGGAGAACAGCAAAAACGCCCGAAGAACTTTATCTTCGGGCGTTTTATATATGCGGTCATTCAAGACCGTCTTTTTTCATTTTAAATACAAGGTAGTCAAGGCATTCTATACGCGCTTCGCCCGCATGGACTTCCTCCAAAAGCCTGCGCCGATGGTCGGCAAGAAGTTTTTCACACTTTTTCTTATCGGCTATACATTCATCGAACTTACAGATAAGTTCTTCGTCACAGCCTGCATCTATCAGATTTTGCCTTACGCTGTCATCCATAAATACTGCCCCCCATTTTCCTTACTATACATTATAGCACACATTTATAAAAATTACCAATACTTATAATTAATACAGCACAATGCCCCGTGAGCATAAAGCAAGCCCGCAGACTTTTCAGCCTGCGGGCAAAAATGCTTATCAGAGCGCTTTACTTATTGTTTTTGCGCTTTTTCAGCACGCATATCGCCGCACCGAGAAGCACTATCTCAACGCCTGCAAGGGTCTTTCCTGCGCCCGTGCCCGGATTGGAAGTGTTCGGGGTGGTAGTTACAGATGTGGTGCTCTTGCTCTCTGTCTTTGAACTTGTGGAAGTGGTCGAAGAAGTTGAAGAGGAAGAAGACTGCGAACTGCTCGATGTATCGGAACTGCTGCTTTCGCTGCTGTCGGGAGTCGAACTGTCCTCTACAGTAGTCTGTTCTCTTGAACTGTCGCCCTCTTCGGGAGTTCTTGATGACTCCTCTTCGGAGAGAGGTGTGCTGTCTTCATCTTCGGGGACTGTTACCTCACGGTCATCGCTGTAGGTGTTGACAAATGTTATGTCTTTGACCTCAGCGCCGTTTACGGTAACTTTCCTTGCCATTACCAGCACGCCGCCCTTATCGGTGACGGTATCGGTAACGGTGTAGACAGATGGATCATAAGTGCAGTTTGAAGCACTGCCCTTTACCTCAGAAACGGTATAGCTGTAAACGCCTGCTTTGGTGTAAGTCCAGCCGCCGAAAGAAGCCTTGCCTGCACCTGTGATGGTGAGGGTCGTTTCTGCGGGCAGAGGTGCGCCCTCACCGCCTGTGATGATGAAGCTGTAGGTTTCCGCTTCTGCGGGGGCTGTGCCCTCTATCTGCTTCTCTATCTCCAGTTCGGTATCAAGGGGCTTGGGGGTGTACTTGTTTACGAATACCAGCGCATCTGAGCTTTCGCCGTTCTTGGTAAGTGTGTACTTAGCCGCCAGCTTGCCGCCGATGTCATTTACGATGACTGTCAGTGTGTAAACTGAGTTATCCTTTGAGTAGCCCACATAGCTGTCATCGAGGTCGCGCTCGAATATCTCGTAGGTGTAGGTGCCTGCCTTATCGTAGGTCACCTTGCCGAATGCTTCAGCTTCGCCCTCGCCCTTTACGGCAACGACTGCCTTTTCGGGCATCGGTGCGTTCTTGTCCTCAGCGGAGGTCAGTTCAAATGTGAACTCTCTCTCCTCTTCATCGGGAACGATACCGTCTATCTCCTTGACTGCTACAGGCAGTTCAAGGTCACAGGGTTCAGCCTTGTAGTCGTTGACGAACACCGGCTTGTCGGCAGGTTCGCCGTTTTTGGTCATAACATATGATGCAGTCAGCTGACCGTCCTTATCGGTGACGGTAACAACTACACTGTAGATGGAACCATCGCGGGTGTAGCCTGCGTGAGTATCATCGAGTTCCTGCTCAAATATCTCATAGCTGTACTCCCCTGCTTCGGTGAACTTTATCTTACCGAAAGGTGTAGCCTCGCCTGCGCCTGTTACCTTAGCGGTATTCGGGTCGGGCTTGGGCTGTTCGGCAGAAGAAGTGTCCTCTGCATCGGTGAGAACGAATGTGAACTCTCTGTCCTCGCTGTCGGCGGTATCGCCGTCTATCTCCTTGACTGCAACGGGCAGTTCAAGTTCGGTGGGGAGTGGTTTGTACTCGTTGACGAACTCGGCAGAGTCGAACTGTTCGCCGTCCTTAGTGAGTTCATATGATGCTGACAGCTTGCCGTCGATATCGGTGACGGTGACAGTCAGCGCGTACACAGACTCATCTCTGGTATAGCCTGTGTGAGTATCATCAAGTTCATGCTCGATGATAGAGTAGTGGTATGTGCCAACATCATCGTACTTTACAGAGCCGAAAGATGTAGCTTCGCCGCTGCCTGTTACGGTGGCGGTAGTCTTATCGGGCATTGGCAGAACGATATCTGCATTTTCCTCAGCGGAGATGATCTCAAAGGTGAATACCTTATCCTCGTTTTCACCGATATCGCCCTCTACCTTCTTGACAGCCATAGGAACATCGATATAGGTGCCTTCGGGCTTATAGGTATTGGTGAACGCAAGTTCATCGGTGCGCACGCCGTTGAGGGTGAGAACGCCATTTGCGGTGAGTCTGCCGCCGTTATCGGTAACGGTAACGGTGTAGTCATAGACTGCGTTATCCTTAGTGAAGCCTGTATAGTCGTCAGGCAGAGCCTTTTCGCTTATTGTATAGCTGTAGGTGCCTGCTTCGGTGAAGGATATCCTGCCGAAACTTCTGCCTGTACCCTCGCCCTGAACCCTTGAAATGGTGCTTGCAGGTGCGGGTGCGCCGTTTACGGGAGTCATCTCAAAGGCAAATACCTTTGGTTCATTGCCGTGAGTGTCGCCGTCTATCTTCTTGACAGGTGCGCCTGTTACGATGCTTGTGGGAATAGGTGTGTAGTCATTTACAAAGATGGCTGCATTTGCGGCATTGCCTGCATTTGTCAGCACGCCCTCAGCCTCAAGCTGACCGTCGTTGTCAACAACGGTGACGGTGTAGGTATAAACGGTGTTGTCCTTAGTATAGCCGACATAACTCAGGTCGAAGTCATCTTCGGTTATCTCATAGACATACTTGCCTGCCTTATCGTAGCTTATACCGCCAAAAGATGCCTTACCTGCACCTACTACGGTAACAGTGGTCTTTTCGGGCAGAGGTGCGCCGTTTTTGGCAGAGAGTGTGAAATTGAACTCCTTGTCATCAAGTCTGTTATGACCTGAGAACTGCTTATAAACTTCGGGGAAAACCACAGCACTGCTGGGGTTGGGAGTATAGGTGTTCTCGAATACTATCTCTTCGGCTGTTTCTGAAACTTCTGTTTCGGGGTCTGACCTTGTAAGCTCTGAAACTTCGGCTTTCAGCTTGCCGCCAACATCGGTTACATTAACTATCAGAAGGTAGCCGTGACCGTCATAGGTGTAGCCCTTCTGTCCTGAGGCTATCTCTTTTATAATGTATCTGTATTTACCTGCTTTGGTGTACAGCACCTTGCCGAAACTTGCCTTGCCCTCGCCCTTGATAGTTACAATGGGCTTTTCGGGCATGGGTATGATGACACCAACGTAAGTGTTGAGTATACCGAAAGTGAACTCCTTCTCCTCAGGTCTTTCAGCACCCTTTATCTTCTTGATGACAGTGGGTATCTCGAACTCAGCGGGAGCGGGTTCGTAGTTGTTTTCAAACTCGATGCTCTTGACCTCGATGGGTGTTTCAAGGGCATTGCCCTCAGCATCGGCGGTCTTGTAGATGTGCATCTCGACATTCAGCAGGGTGTTGTCATCATACTGAACATCTTTTCTTTCATCGGTGACATCGTAGGTCACCAGATATTTTTCCTTGCTGTAGGTAACGCCTTCCTTTGCGCCTGCTTTCTCGGTTATCTCGTAGGACTGAGTGCAGGGTTCGGTGAACAGCAGACTGCCGTTTTCATCAGCGACAGCAGTGGCGTTTTCGGCATTGACCTTTACGTTGACTGCGCTTATCGCCTTGCCCCATACGCCATTATTATAAGCGCGGGGTGCCTGTGAACCGTTCACTGGCTTGATGTTAAAGGTGCAGGTATCCTCAAAATCAGCGGGCAGTGCCGCGCCTGTTACCTTTTTGGTCACAGCGGGGATATCTGCGGTGGCAGATTTAAGACCTATTGTTACCACATTTGCGATGGTGGTATCCTTCGACCAGTCGGTAAGACCCATCTTCTTTTCGCTGTAGTAAGCGGGTGCATTATATGCAAGCACCTGACTTGTGGGAGTCTGGTCGGGGTGGATAGTATCGGGTGCAGTCATTTTCAGGTAAACGCTGACCGACTTGGGCAGGTCATCTGCCTGACCGAAAGTTACATCTTCACCGATGCTGAATGCTATTGTCTTGACATCAGCCCAGCCGTCGTAATTATCGGGGTCTATCAGCTGCCAGCCGTTGGCAGCAGTCAGGTCTGCGGGAGTAAGACCCTCATAGCCTGCATCGTAGTTTGTAGCTATCTCTCCATCAGAATAGAAGTGAGATGTGTTGACATAGACCTTTATCTTATCAAAACCTGCGTCCTTAGCTTCACTGAGGTCAACACCGTAGAGGGTGCCTTTCCAGTAAGGAAGACCCTGATACTTCGACTCGTTATACGCCTCTTCGATAGAGTCGTAGATAACGACATTCTTGGCAGTACCTACATTTGTGAAGAACTGTATCCTGTAGGTATAGTTATGACCTGCGTAGGTCTGGGTGAAGTCCTTGAAATAGGTATCAAAGTCATCAGCCTTTATCTTCTTTTCAAGCTGTGTGCCCGAATAGTACATAACTACTGTATCGGAGGCATCTGCGGCAACGATGGAAGTGGTCGTGGTATCGCCGTCTTCATCGACATCGTTGAGTGCGGCATTGCCTTCCCTGTCTTTGATATCGGAGTAAACGCCGCCGTCATCGGGCTTTGCCATAACGCCGCCCAGTTTGACAGGCTTGCCCTCATCATCAAGGTACTGTGCTACCATGTAGTTATCCAGCTTTGAAGTTCTGAGGTCTGCATACTCGCCGCGTGTCTTTACCTTTATAACAGATGCCAGCACGTAGCAGCTGTTGTTGTACTCGCCCAGTTTAGCTATAGGCAGTTCGGGGTAAGTCACGGTGATGGTCGCCATCTGGCGTAAAGTACCCTTGTAGTTATCTGTTACTTCATAGGATATCTTGGGTTCAAGTGCAGATACGGGGTGGATATGACCGCTGTACTGCGTCCACAGTTTAGCCCAGTTATACTGCTTGGGGTTGTCTTCAAAATTGGTTGACTCGCCAACAACAGGCTCGACCGATTCAAGACTCATGCCGACAGGCAGAAGTTCATGGAAGACCACTGTATTGCTTCCGCCGACAACGCCCAGTTCTATCAGCTGTGCAAGTTCTTCGGGGGTAGCTGCCTTACCTGACATTGCTGCCAGTGTATAGTTACAATAGATGCGCTGGTCTTCCTGCTCAATGCCCTCGCTAACCTTTGCAGCGCCGCAGATAGCATCTGCGCCGATTATGTTGTTGCTGGCAGAAAGTCTGTTGGCTATCTTTACATTGCCGTCTTCGTTGACATGACCCTCATAATTCTGAGCATCAAATTCAAGAAGATCCTGTCTTACCCATTTATCGGAAGAGTAAACAGTAGCGCCGTCAGAGGGGTTCTCCCATCTGCCGTTTCCGTCATAGCCCATCTGACCATCCCAGTTGAACAGCTGGAAGTTCTTGAGGTTTATCTTATCCATATTGGCGATGACCTGCTTAACGGTGCTGCCTGTGCCCTTGAGGACACCTGTAACATTGGAGTCAAGTTCGATATCGCCGTTTGCATCGGGATAGGTGAACTTTATCCTGTAGACCTTATCATGCTTGAACTTGAAGACCGCGCTGCCGTTCTCATCGGCATATTCAAAGTCGCTGGAACCCTTTGGCAGTGAAACTGTCTGGTCAAGCTGCCAAACATCGGGCTTGTCGGCGGTCATTACATAGACCTCGACAGGCTTTCTGTCTTTGATGGGGCGCATGGTATATGCGTTTACATCAAGGTTCAGTTTTACGGAAGTAACATCCTTATGGCTTACTGCCATAGTGAATGTCTTGAAATGGAAATCATAGGGACCGAGTCTGGCGCTGGATTTGCCGTTTTCGCCAAGACCGTTGACATACAGTGCATCGTCCACAACTTCCATAGAATATGGACCGTTCTTGTAGGTGAAGCCGTCTGCCGCGCCGTACTTATAGGTCAGACCGATACCTGTTACGGTATAGCTGAAAGTAGCGTCCCTGCCTGCGCGGAGGAGGTCAAGTGCGCCCGATGGGTCGGGACCCGACTCTTTCCTTACGCTCCAGATATCGCCGTGATAGAGTGCGCCCATGCCCTGCCATATCGAACGGCAGGTATCGCTGTTTGAGGTGATATCTTTGGTATCGCCGTCAACGCCCACATATGTGACGGTGACATTATTTTTGATGTAAGGGTTATTCTCGCCGTCTGCGCTTTCTGCCACAGACTTAGGATATCTTACAAGACAGAGGAACTCGGCATCATTGCCGTTGTAGAGCCACTCGCCTGCGTGCTCACCCTCTGTTACCTTATCGAGGGGGGTACAGTTCTTATAGTTGTACAGCTGTGACATTGCCACAGCTTCACCGCCCTCAGGATCTTCCTTGAAGTACATCTGCACTGTCTGGTTGCAGTCAACACTGCACATGAAGCGGTAACCCACGTAGTCATATTCTTTGCAAAGCTCGTTGAATGCGGCTTCGTCGATGCCGTATTTGCTGGTGAGCTTATATCTTTCCTCCAGCATATCGTCCCAAGCGTAATAACAGCCCTCGTCAATGCCTTCGTTCTCGGTATACTTATAGATCTTCGCATTTCTGACATGTGTGCGGAAAGTCGCAGTCAGCTTTTCGGGCGAACGATCCTCACCTGTCTTGGTGTCGATGATCTTTATACCGTAGTCCTGCACGCTGTTATCCTCAACAGTGACAGCATTGACCAGATAGCTGATATCCAGTTCGATCTGAGGTGCGCTTGCAGTCTTGTTAGTAAGTTCGATGACCGAATCTTCACCGGGACGACCCGATCTGTCCTGAACGACTTTCAGCAGAGATGCCTCAGCGTTGATCTGGTTGAGGAAAGCGATCTTGTTCGTCATACGGAAATATTCGCCATTACGGTTTTTGAACGCATTGTAAGGTATGATGATACTAAGCTGACCTTCCTCATACTTCTTGTTAAGGCTTATGCGAAGCCTTATATCGACCTGCTGACCGGAATCAGGTATGTTGAAATCCGCGCTTCGCTCATCTTCCGAGATGATTATATTATCATTCGGCTTATTGAGAAACAGCAGTTCGATATTTTCGGGATACTCAGCCGATGCTGCAAAGGCAGCGGGCGCAGTTCCCATCAGCAGCGAAAACAGGCACACCAGCGAGAGCATTCCCGCCAGCACCCTGTAACACAGCCTGTGAGTGCTTTTTTGCATGTAAAGCATTCCCCCTTATACTATTCTGTATAAACGCATCAGATCATCGGCTCAGCTGTGTCACAGCATACAGCAGATATTCGTGCGCGGTACAAGATCGCGCAGAACTGCTGTTTCAAGCATTTTCCGTGACATATGTGTGACACAACTAAAGCTATCCCCTTATCACACCACGAAAGCTCCACTTCTGACAAGGGCATGTGATGTTATCTTTTCCTCTCTGTCTGCGGCATTTACCGCAGGTACATGATCTGAGAGCGTTTATTGTTCATACTCTTTCAAAACAGCCGACGCACTGCATCGAAAAAGTAAACACAATATGACCATACTTTAGCCATATATATTAATATAGTACCATCAAATCAGTCTGCTGTCAACAATTATTAACATCAACAATACAACTTTGTCAATTAATTCAAAAGTAAGCGGTTAATATTAAAAACTTTATATCTTTATTAATAAAAGTAACTTTTGGCTAAATCTGCAAAAAATCCCCCGCTGTGAAATAACACAGTGGGGGAAAATAAATAATTACAGTAAACGAATATTCATACATACTGCGCCGAATGCGTGTATCTGTGAGTGAGCTTTATGCTATCTGCACTGGGTTCAAAGTTCCAGCGGGTCAAAATGCTCATTGAGGACATTGACGGAACTTTTGAACTTTTCCTTTTCCTCTTCGTTGAGGTCAAGTTCGATTATCTCCTTGACACCGTTTCTGCCGATTATCGAAGGCACGCCGATGAACACATCGCGGTAGCCATACTCGCCGCAGAGTTTCGCGGAAACTGTCAGCACGCTGTTCTCGTCGCCCAATATAGCCTTGACGATGCGGGTGAGCGCCATGCCGATGCCGTAGTAGGTAGCGCGTTTCGCCTCGATTATTTTATAGGCGGCGGTGCGCACCTGTTCTTCTATCGACTGCATATCATCGATGCAATAGCTGTTGCGTTCATCTTCGAGTATCTTCATGACGGGCTTGGTAGCCATCATCACCTGTGACAGCGGCACGAACTCGCTGTCGCCGTGTTCACCGATGACATATGCGTGGATATTCTTGGGGTCAACGGTGAAATAGTCGCCCAGCAGGTAGCGGAGTCTGGCGGTATCGAGTGAAGTACCTGTACCGATGACGCGCGAAGCGCCGAAACGCGAAAGTTCGTAAGTTACGCGGGTCATGATATCGACGGGGTTTGTAGCTACAAGGAAAATGCCATCAAAGCCCGAACGGACAACGGGTGTGACGATAGAGCGGAAGACTTCGACATTGCGTTTAAGGAGGTCAAGGCGGGTTTCGCCCTCTTTCTGGGCAACGCCTGCGGCAATGACCACGATATCAGCGTCCTTGCAGTCTTTATATTCGCCCGCGTAGATCTTCATATTTGATTTAGCGAAAGCAAGACCGTGATTAAGATCCATAGCCTCGCCGTTTGCGCGGACAGTATTGACATCTATGAGCACCAGTTCGTTACAGATACCGCCCTGATTCACCAGTGAATAGGCAAAACTCATGCCCACCATACCTGTGCCTATAAGCACCACTTTGCGTCTGTCAGTCGTCATTTTTACATCTCTCCTTTTATGACTTATCGTTGTTGGTCTTATTATATACCATTATACTCCATTTTATGCCGCAAGTCAAGCACAAAAAAGCGAACGCCCGAAAGCGTTCGCTTATAATGCTTATTAAGTAACAGTTACGTTAATTAGTTAGCCTTAACAGCCAGCTTCTTAACGTTCTTTACGTGTGCAGCCAGCAGAGAAACGTCAGTAACGTTTACCTTGCCATCGCCGTTAACGTCTGCTCTGTCCTGCTCGTCAGTTGTCAGAGCCTTTACGCCCTTAACGTGAGCAGCAACCTTAGAAACGTCAGTTACGTTGATCTTGCCATCGCCGTTTACATCGCCTACACCGGTAGTTTCAGCATCGGTAGTATCCTGATCACCGGTAGTATCGGTCTCACCGTCAGTAGTTTCTGCATCGGTAGGAACAACATCAACAGGCTCGTCTACGGGCTCATCAACGGGCTCGTCAACGGGCTCGTCTACAGGAGCATCAGCGGTAGCTACATCAACAGCGGTAACGGTGATGTTATTGCCCCACCACTGCTGAACATAAACCTGTGCCCAAGTGATGTCACCATCGAAATCATCAAAGTAGCCTTCCAGATCGAAAGTCAGGGTGTACTCGCCATCCTCACCCTCAGCGGTGATAGGCTTGTCAGCACCGGGGTTGCCCCAATCCCATACGCCATCTCTCTGATCCCAGTTGTTCTTATCGCTCTGGAACATGATGCCGCCGCCGAAGCCGTCAGTATCATCAACGCTGAAAGTGAAAGAAACGCTCTTTACTTCAGCAGGATCATAGCCGTTATCAGTCAGGCTGAAAAATACGCTCTTGCCATCTACCTTAACTTCATCGATATCAGAAGTAATATCAGCAGAAGCGGTAACCATAGACAGCATAGATACAGCCATAGATGCAGCTGCCATAGCTGCAACGATCTTTGAATTCTTCATCTCAAATTCCTCCAATTCGTTTCATCGTGATCTTGAATAGACCTTCCTTGTCTATTTCTTTAAATATTTTACAACAGAATGTCCGTTTTGTCAATACATTGCTAAGATTATTCATCGTTTTACCGTAAACTAACAATGCGTTCAGGAATATTTTCATCATTATTACCTAATAGTTGTTTGAAAAATCCCTGAATTTAGGCTTTGCAAACGTTATTGGAGTTTCAGTCGTCCTTTTTCTTTTTGGGTATCATACCCGAAAGCCTTGAAAGTGATGCCTGCGCCTGCATGAACAGGTCATGCGTTTCAAGTTCGATATCCTCACGGCTGACTATCTCATGGTGAGGTTCGGGCTTTGGTTCGGGCTTACTTTTACCGATTATATCGCCCAGATCGATCGTCAGTATATCGCTGAGTTCGTCCTTTTCCTCAGCGGTGCGGGGAGCAGACTGCTCCTCCAGCATCTCCATGACATTCACCGTTTCACTGACGGCATCGTGGCTGGTCAGTGCGGCAAGTTCTTCAAAATCGAGAAAAGGCTTGATACCGATTATTGACAGATTATCGTTACTGCCGTTGAGCAGAGCAAGTTTTGCCAGTGCAGCCAGTTTTTCGGAGATGGGCAGATCCATCGACAGACCGACCTCGAACTCGTTATCGCTGACATAGTCGGATATACCGTCACTGGTGATTATGACCATATCATCGGGTTCAGCGCCGAAATCACTGACAAGGGGCACCTGCTCGACATTCGGCTCACTATGGGGGCTGCCTATAGCGGAAACTATGGCTGCGCGGTATTCGGGCACAAGTTCTTCGGCGGTATCTATCGCACCTTTATTATACATCAGCTGACCAAGACTCTGATCGGTGGATATCTGTCTGATAGTGCCGTTGACGAAGCGGTAGAGTCTGCTGTCACCCACATTGAGGCACAGCCCGCGCCCTTCTTCATCGACAGCCAGTGCGCAGAGAGTGGTCTGCATATTTTCGGCGCTGCGGCTGCGTGAGCCGACCTTTTTTATCTTGTTGTGGATATCCAGCACGACACTCTTAAGATCGGAAGATGCGGTATATTCTACCTCAGAGAGCATTTGCAGGCAGGTACGCGAAGCGACTTCGCCCGCTTTTTCGCCGCCTACGCCGTCACAGATGCCTGTGATAAAGGGCGCATCAAGCACAGCCTCACGAAAACCATCGTTGACTACTTCATTACCGACCAGTACGGCATCTTCATTTTTATCTCTGTTACCTGTATTGGTATATCCATAAACGTAGTACTTCATAGATCAGACCCCAAAAAAATCACACGATTCGCGCATATGCGCCCACACTAAAATTATAACACGTTTTGGAATTCTTGTCAATCTCCGCAGTCCTCATGACTAAAATTTATTGCATTTTGCTCATTTTTACGCAACATTTTTATACCAAACGACATATAGCATTCAGGGCAAAAAAGAAGACCACAGCTACCCCAGCTGCGGTTTTCGGGTACGCCTCTCCCCAAGACATATTTGCACCTTAAGATAATTATAATGCAGGCAGAGCCGAAAGTCAACAGAAATTGTTAAGAATTAACATTTCCATTTTGGAAACAAAACAAAAAAAACTCTCCCGACACGCGGGAGAGTTTCATATAGCTTATTTGTCAGAAAATTAGTTGTTTACCAGCTTGTCCTCTTCGTTGTTCCAGCTGTACAGCTTTCTGATCTCCTTGCCGACCTTCTCGGAAGGATGCTCAGCGTGCAGCTTTCTCATAGCCTTGAAGTGTACCTGAGAACCTGCATCAGACATATCGAGCAGGAATTCCTTAGCGAAGGAACCGTCCTGAATGTCAGCCAGAACCTTCTTCATAGCCTTCTTGGTATCCTCAGTGATGATCTTAGGACCGGTGATGTAGTCGCCGTACTCAGCAGTGTTGGAGATGGAGTATCTCATGCCCTCGAAGCCCGACTGATAGATCAGGTCAACGATCAGCTTCATCTCGTGGATGCACTCGAAGTAAGCGTTTCTTGGGTCATAGCCAGCCTCTACCAGAGTTTCAAAACCGCACTGCATCAGAGCGCAAACGCCGCCGCACAGTACAGCCTGCTCACCGAACAGGTCGGTTTCGGTCTCGGTTCTGAAAGTAGTTTCCAGAACGCCTGCTCTTGCGCCGCCGATACCTGCTGCATATGCCAGACCGATATCCAGAGCGTTGCCTGTAGCGTCCTGCTCAACAGCGATCAGACAAGGAGTACCCTTGCCAGCCTGGTACTCACTTCTAACAGTGTGACCGGGAGCCTTAGGAGCGATCATGATAACGTTAACGTCTGCAGGGGGTACGATGCAGCCGAAGTGGATATTGAAGCCGTGTGCGAATGCCAGAGTCTTGCCTGCGGTCAGGTTAGGCTCGATCTCGCTCTTATACAGAGCTGCCTGCTTCTCATCAGGAATGAGTATCATAATAACGTCTGCTCTCTTAACAGCATCAGCTACGCTTACGACCTCCAGCCCCTGCTTCTTAGCCTTTTCTGCGGACTTGGAGCCTGCATACAGACCAACAACGACATCTACGCCGCTCTCCTTCAGGTTCAGTGCGTGTGCGTGACCCTGTGAGCCGTAACCGATAATAGCAACTGTCTTACCCTTCAGTACATTAAGGTCACAGTCCTGCTGATAATAGATCTTTGCATCTGCCATTTTAATTTCCTCCTAAATATTTTTGGATTGATTTATTTTACCCTGTGATGGGGCAAATTACTTACTTTTTTGCGCTGAAATACTCTGCGCCGCGTTCAACAGCGACAGTTCCCGTCCTTGCCATTTCGAGTATGCCGTAAGGCTCGATAACTTTCTCAAAACGGCACAGCCTGTCATATCTGTCACATATCTCCAGCGTCATGGTGGTAAGGGTGATATCCATTACCTTAGCGCCCGTGATCTCGGCTATGGTCATTATCTCGCTTCTCTTGTCGGCGGGGGCATTCACCTTGACTATCATAAGTTCACGCGCTACAAATTCATCTCTGCCGAAGGTCTTGACTTTGATGACCTCGATCAGCTTGTTCAGCTGTTTCTCGATCTGCTCAACGGTATGATCGTCACCGTCAGCAACGATGGTTATCCTTGATATGGACTCATCATTTGTGGGACCTACAGCCAGACTTTCGATATTGAAGCCTCTTCTTGAGAACAGACCCGATATTCTTGACAGAACACCGCTATGGTTCTCTACGAGGACTGAGATGGTATGCTTCATATTAAAACCTCCGTTTTCGGGAAATAAATTCCACACCTATTTATTATACTATGATATTATGACCATTTCTTTAACATTTTAACTTAATAAAGTTAATAACGCGAGCATATCAGAATTATTTTCCTTGCGCTCAGAGAGTGTCCTCTTCGGCAGTGCCCTCATTTTTTTCAATGAGCGGCAGCAGAGCATCGATACAATCCCTGATGCTGTATGCCGAGTAAGTCTGCCCCTGATATTCGAGGTCTGCTTCGCCGTTATTGACCAGTGTCAGCACCTCTTTCAGCGACTTATCGCACTCATTATCTGTGAGCACCAGCGTATGCTCCCCCGCCCTTGCCAGCCATTCAAGCACCGCGATATCTGCGGCGTAGGGCTTAGTTATGACGGGCTTGCCGTTTTTGGCGGCATCTATGACCATCAGCCCGAAGCGCACTGCGTTGGACAGGCAGGTGATACAGCCCTTGCCTTTTGGTGTGATGACCGCGTACTCGCCTGTACGTTCGGCGCGGTCGATATCTTTCATCAGTGCCGCCGAAGCATCATCGGCAAAAGCATCATCGCGGGACATATCGCTGAGCCTTCTGACGAACTGGCGCTCTATCTCGCCCGCATCGCGAAGTGAGATGAGGTCTACCATATACTCCCAGTCATAGTCACTGCCATAGCTGAGTATCCTGTAATGCAGCATCTCGCACCTCTTACAATGTGGGGAAATCCTTATCGACAACTACTTCACAGAGCAGCATGCCTTTTTCCTCAGCCAGCATCTCTATGGCTTTATCGGCTGACTTGCTGTCCTTTACGCGGACAGCGGGTATACCGTAAGCCGCCGCCAGTTTTACGAAATCGGGCGAACCGTCGAGGAAGACGGCTATCTGTCTGTCGTTATAGCCTTTTGTCTGGAGTTCGCGCACCATGCCCAGACGGGTATTGGTGAAGACGATGACCTTGACATCGACACCGTACTGCACCGCAGTTGCCAGTTCCATCATATTCATCTGGAAGCCGCCGTCACCGCATATTGCGATAGTGGGACGGCTCTCGTCAGCCATTCTCGCGCCTATCGCACAGGGCAGTGAGTAGCCCATAGTGCCCATGCCACCCGAAGTCAGGAAACGTCCGCCGCGTTTGAAGTAATATCTGCTCGTCCAGATCTGGTTCTGACCGACATCGGCGCAGATATTGACATTTGCAGGCATTCTTTCAGCAAGTTTCTGTAAAAACTCTTTGGGGTTTACAGTGCCTTTGACAGGCTTTTCAAACTTGACCGGTGTGCGTTTTTCCGCTATCTGACCGAGCCACGCGGTATGGTCGGCAGTGCCGTCGGGGTGCTTATCTATATAGGCGAGCATCTGCTGCAAAACCAGCTTCGCATCGCCGACAAGCGGGATATCCGCGCCGATATTCTTGCCTATCTCGGCGGGGTCGATATCTATATGGAGTATCTTGGTGGTCTTTTCAAGTGCCAGCGGAGTCTTGACTGCGCGGTCGCCCACCCTTGCGCCCACAAGGAACAATGTATCGCAGGCATTGACAGCGTAGTTAGCTATCTTAGTGCCGTGTGTGCCTATCATGCCCACGAACAGCGGGTTATCATCCGATAAGACTGAAATGCCCATCATAGTAGTGATAACGGGGATATTCAGCTTTTCGGAAAGCGCAACGACCTCAGCCTGTGCATTTGATGCGAAAACGCCGCCGCCGATACAGATAAGGGGCTTTTCAGCCGAGCGCAGTGCTTCGGTTACGCGCTTTACCTGCAAAGCGTTGCCCTTGCCTGTGGGTTTATAACTGCGTATCTCGCAGGTCTTGGGGTATTTGAAATCAACTGTCATCTTCTGGACATCCATCGGAACATCTATCAGCACAGGACCGGGTCTGCCCGAACCTGCGATATAGAAAGCCTCCTTAAAGACTCTGGCGACATCGGCGGGGTCTTTCAGCAGGTAGCTGTGTTTAACGAACGGTTCAGCCGCGCCTGTCACATCAGCCTCCTGAAAAACATCAGAACCTATCTGGTCGGTATTTACCTGACCTGTGATGCAGACTATAGGTATCGAGTCTGCATAAGCGGTCGCGATGGCTGTTATAAGGTTGACCGCACCGGGTCCTGAGGTCGCGATGCAGACTGCGGGCTTACCCGATATCCTTGCATAGCCGCTTGCCGCATGACCGCCGTTGGCTTCATGCCTTACCAGAACGTGCTTTATATCCTTTTCAGCGTCAAGCAGTGCATCATAAAAGGGGCAGATAGCCGCGCCCGGATAACCGTAGACGACCTTGATCTCCTCCGCTTTCAAGCATTCGACCATAGCCTGACTTACTGTCATTTTCATATTATGACCTCCTTGAAAATCGCAGACTGCCCTTTTCACAGAACCGTTGTCCGCAAGTAAAAATTTATATAATTATACCATATATCCCTTTATTAGTCAACCCTTGTTACGTGATAGTCACTGAAATCAAATTTTGAGGAAACGGCGGTAAGAAGAGAGCGTTATGGATATCCTGCCGCGTTTGCAGAGGTGGGAGAATGCGCAAAAAGGGAGCGCATGCGCACTCCCTTTTTATATGTATCAGACTTATTTGATGCCATCAATATGTTCGCATTCATCGAATATATCAGCGAGTTCCTTTATCACTGCCACGATATTAGCTGTCATAATATCAAGTTGGTTTTTATTTGAAAACTTTTCATCAAGTTTTTTGCTTGAGCTCGAAACACACCACTTTTTTGAGTATTTATTAAAATTTTCGCTTTTAGTAATAATATTCCTGAAGCTATCTTTGAGTTTAGGGTCGCACTCCACATCTATGATCTCGTCATCTTCAAATTTGGCTTTTCCTTTCAATCTGAATGTGACTTTAAAACCCGTGTCACTGTTCTTCGACTTCGTGACACTGTTCTTCGACTTCGTGACACTGTTCTTCGACTCCGTGACACTGTTCTTCGACTCCGTGTCATAGCTCTTCAACTCCATTGATAATTCAGTTTCTTTTTTTGTAATTTTATTTTCAGTTTCTTTTTTTTTAATTTTATCTTCTGTTTCCTTGTTTGGCTTTACCTTATAAAAATCGTAATTATGTTTGAATTCTAATGACGCATAGGCGTACCAGCCGACATGTGTCATCTTACATTTTTTACCGTCAAATATTTTCTCCGCTTCCGGCAGTATAACTTTATGGAGGTATGTTCTGAAATTGCGATAATCCCATTTTTTTATCGGTTCAGCAGATACTTCGTTAACCTTTTTTCTTGTTATAGTAAGATGTTCTATATAATCATCAAGTATTTCACTGCCTGTGTTGGAAATGCCACTGAACAGCTTGCTTACATCATCTATGAAATAATGTTTCCAGCCGTTTTTTTCACATATATCTTTTTCTTTGAAATAATCATCATCTGTTTTATAGAATATCTTGAATATCTTTAAATTATTATATTCATCATCACTTAATTCAAATTTATCGCATATATCATATTTGTTTTCTTTGTTTTCGAGCGCATCGTTGTATTTTTTCAGCTGGTCATGCTCATTAGAGAAAGTTTTGTCCTCGATGGCGACAAGATAGCATCTGTCATTATATTTGAAGCAGACAGTGACATCAATTTTCTTATACTGCCCGCAGGTCTTTAGATCAGTTATATCACCGTCTTTCATTTTTAGACAGCAGAATTCGTTGAGAAGTTTGTAAGCAGCTTCTCTTACCTTTTCCTTTTCGCATTTGTAGTTTTCAAAGAGCCAGCGGAGAAAAGCGTCCTGCGAAAGTTCTTTGGTAGCGTATTCAAACAGATTTTTCATTTTTTTCATTTTTATAACTCCTTCCTAAAATAAAAGACCGCACGTATCATTCCGCCAAACTATGGCAAAAAATCGAGCGGTCTTAGTTATTTTATGTTCCTCCCGAACTGTCTTCGCGTTTTGAGTCATCGGGCTTTGAACTTTCCGACTTTGAGTCGGCAGGCTGTTCGAGCCAGACAGTTTCGGACTTGCTGTCAGGGTCTGTTTCGACCACTGTTATGGTATCGGCGCTTGTGTCTTTCTTTTCTTTCAGTGACGCTGCGCCGCCTTTTTCGGTATCTATGGTAAGGTCAACATAGTAAACGGGGTTGACTATATAGCCCTGATAGCGTATCTCAAAATGCAGGTGATCGCCCGTTGAGTAGCCTGTTGAGCCCATAAGACCGATTATATCGCCCTGCTTAACCTTATCGCCCACGTTGACAAGCACCTGTGTCATATGACCGTAGAGCGTGATGAACTCGTTGCCGTGATCTATGATGACATAGTTGCCGTAACCGCCGCCGCAGCCGCAGGACTCGTACTTGCCGTAGTCGTGAGTGCAGGTGGTATTTGTCATTATGACTGTGCCTGTTTCGCTGGCGTGTATGGGATAACCGTGATCGCCGCCGATGTCTATGCCCTTGTGGTAAGTGCCCCAGCGTGCGCCGACACCGGAATTTATCTGATAGCACTGAGGTACAGGCCATGCGAATGTATAGGTCGGTTCGTCCTCAGGTATCTCTTCATCATTCTTGATACGCTCGCGAATGGCATTATGCAGTTCTTCCAGCTTGGCATCTGCAAGCGCCATAGTAGCCGCAACTTCTTCATCAAAAGAGGTGGTGCCTGTGGACTGTTTCAGCACTGCACCGAGATCCTGCGCGGCTTTCATCTTTTCAAGATTGAACTGCGCTTCCTGCTCTTTCAGTTTTTTCTGCTTATCTTCAAGCAACACCCTTGCCTGTGCCGATGAATTATATATCTCATCGAGTTTCGACTTTTTCGAGTCGAACAGAGCATACTGCTTATCCAGTTCAGCCTGCTGTGCATCGAGATTTGCCTGTTTTACCTCAGCTTTTTCCTGCAAGCCGTAAAGTTCATCGATGATATTGTCATCATGGGCAGCCACACGCTTGATAAGTTCCATTCGCATCAGAATGTCATAGAAGCTGTCAGACTCCAGCAATACTGTGGTATACGAGTCAGACCCCGACAGGTACAGCGCACGCAGGCGTTTTTTCAGTCTTTCGGTGCCGTCCTCGATACGGTCGTTTATGCGTTCAAGTTCACGCTTGTTGCTGCCGACCTGAACTTCCAGCGAAGACATGGATCTGTTTAGGATATACAGTTCGTTATCCAGTTCTTCGGTGCGCTTTTTGATGCTTTTGAGCATCTTTTCCTCTTCACGTATGGCGGTATCGGCATCGGATATCTCGACTTTAAGTTCCGACTGCTTGCCGATGATATCTCTCAGCGCCTCTGCGTAGCCCGAAATATCAGTGACCGTCAGCGGTTCGTAGACATCGCTTGGCGAAGTGGGGTTCTCAGCCGATGACGAGTCATCAGCTGTGCTGTCGGTGGTAGTTGTGGTACTGCCCGCGTTGGGATCTGTCCAGCCGTTGTCGTAGCCTGTGCTTGGGTCTGTCCAGCCTGCATTGGGATCAGTCCAGCCGTTGTTATTATCATAGCCGTTATCGTAACTGCCATCATAACCATAGCCGCCATCATAGCCGTAGCTGCCGTCATAGCCATAGCCGTCGTCATAGCCATAACCGCCGTCATAGCCGTAGCCACCGTCGTAACCATAGCCGCCGTCATAACCGTAGTCGGAATATCCGCCGTAATCGTAGCCGTAGCCATTGTCATCGTAATAGGCATCAGCCTTTGTAGCGTCGATGCCGCTGCTCACCGCCGTAAAGGTGATGCACAGTGCTGCCGCCATCGACATGATCTTAGTAAAGCCCTTGCGCTTATTCATTATACTCTCCTTTTCAGGGAAGCCATATCAAACTGCATAAAAATCACTTACCCGACCGCAGACAAACGCATCTTCGGTCGGTATCAGTGAAGATCTTATGTCGTTTTGTATGATAAGAAAAAGATCAGACATAGTTCTGAGGATCCTGTCTTTCTCCATTCAGGCGTACCTCAAAGTGAGTATGAGGACCTGTGGAGTGACCTGTTGAGCCGACATAGCCCAGCACTTGTCCCTTTTCGACATACTGTCCCACCGACACAACGATGTTGTTGGCATGACCGTAAAGTGTCCAGTAGCCGTCGCTGTGCTCGATTATGCAGTATCTTCCGTAGCCGCCGCCGCAGCCGCAGCTGTAACTCTTGCCGTAGTCGTGCGGGCAGTAGTTTGAAACATCGATGACAGTACCAGCGTCAGCCGCAACTATCTCGGCATTGTAGATATTGCTGTCCCAGATGTCTATGCCGCCGTGATAGCCCACCAGAACGCCCCAGTTCCTGTATCCGAAGCCTGATGACACGTTATAGTGTCCCGGCACAGGCCATGTGAACCTTGACTTCTCGACATAGCCGTTCTGTGCATTCTTGCTGAGGTTATCGGATGCTGTGGGCGGTATGTAGAGCTGTGTATCGTCATCACCGTCGTCGGTATCAGCAGGAGTATCGGTAATTGTACTGCCGCTGTCGGTATCGTAGTCATCGGTGCTGCCCGAACCGCTGTTATCATCAGCCTGCTGTGCCGCAGCGTCTGCTTCTGCCTTTTTGCGTGCAGCTTCCTCTTCCTCCTGACGCTGTTTTTCCAGAGCCAGTCTTTGCTTTTCCTCTTCTTCCTTTTTCTTGCGCTCTTCCTCTTTTCTGCGCGCTTCTTCCTGACGAGCCTTCTCCTCGTCAGCTTTTCTCTTCTCCTCCGTCTGGATAGCCATACGTTCCATATACAGCTGCTCCAGATGCTTCTCGAACTCAGCCTTATCCTGTTCGATCATCGCGAGATTATTCTTGTAGATCTCCTGATTGCTGCTGAGTTCATCGATCGCTATCTGACTTTCCTCAAATAGCACCTGCAGCTTGTCCCTCTGGTTCTCGTGAGCCTTTTTCTGAGTTTCAAGTTCTGCCTGCTTGGTTTCAAGTTCAGTCTTTTCGGCGTTGAGTTCTGCCTCATCAGCCTCATACTGATCTTTCAGCACGATAAGATCATCTATCATCTTATCGTCATGTTCTGCGACCCTTTTTACCAGTTCCATCTTCATCAGCATATCATAGAAATCAGATGAACCGATGATGATATCCGAATAGGAGTTATTGCCTGCCACGTACATGGCTTTCAGCCTCTCCTTGAACTCGCCCACGCCCTCAACGATCTGCTCATGCTTCTCGTTTACCTGTACTTCCTTTTCGGCAATGGACTGTTCCAGTGCGGTTATCTCGTCATTGGTCTGTGAAATGGTGGAAGTGAGCGCCATGATCGTCCGCTGAACAGTAGTGATCTGCTCTTCGATAGCCTTTTTGTTTTCCTCTTCGGAATCGATATTATCCTTAGTTTCGGCTATCTTCTTGTCGAGTTCTTCCTGTTTGGCTATAAGTTCTTCTATATCGCTTTTGGTATCGCTGATATTGGACTGATTTTCCTTTAGTTCAGCGCTCTGTGCCTGCGCCTTTTCAGCATTCATAACAACACTGCCTGCACCTGAAAAAACAGACGCACAGATAAGCACAGCCACCGTACACGCGGCGATCTTCTTAAAGCCTGTCAGTTTATTCATTTTGAATTCCTCCGTCAGAAAACTGCGGATCTCTTTCTTTATTATACCGCAGAATTTTTACACAATTGGTCGAAATTTCCATATACAAAAGGGCAGAAAACGATATTACCCCGTCCCTGCCCCATTGTTGTCAAAACAGCGGCTACACCCTCAGGTGTTTGCCTGTACTGATAGAAGTGCCCACCGCTCCTATTATCGCGCCTGCTGCCAGATAAGATACACTAACGGGGAACAGCAGTTCGTTGAACGAATAGAGCTTCTTCATGCCCATGATGACCCAGATGACCGAATCATCACTGAAAATATTATACACACCCTCGTATGCGAACTTGGTCATCAGCAATGCGCCCAGAGCGGCGATAAGTCCGACGATCATGCCCTCCACGAAGAAAGGTATCCTGATAAATGCGTTAGTTGCGCCGACGTACTTCATGATATTTATTTCTTTACGTCTTGCAAAAACGCTTGCTCTCGTGGTATTCGAGATTATTACAAGGCTTACCACCACCAGTGCTGCCACAACAGCAGTCGCCAGAATGGTGAATATCCTTCTGATGCTGATAAGAACATCTGCAAAAGTCGTAGGTGACTGTGTAGACTCAACGAAATCCAGTGTTTCTATCTGTGCTGTGGTCTCGCTCATCAGTTCGATATCCTTTACAGTCAGTCTGTAGGTATCGGGAAGCGGGTTCTCGTCAGCGTACTTGAAGAAAGCGCGTTCCTCTTCGGTCATGCTTTCCAGCATGCCGTTCCATGCTTCCTCCTTACTGTAAAGTTCGATGGAATTGACATTCGGTATTGCTTTGAGGTGTTCTTCAAGTTCAGCCTCAGCCGCTTTATCGGCGTTATCGCTGATAACCACGACGACCTCACTCTTATCCTCGATGCCGCTGATTATTCTTGTCAGGTTTATCGCCGTAAGGCTTGCCAGACCGACCATCAGCAGACTTACCAGAAGTATGCAGAAGGAAGCGAATGTCATCATACGGTTTTTCCAGATGCCTGCGACGCCTTGATGCACAAGGTAGCGGAAACTGCTAATTTTCATCGTGCGCACCTCCCACTACTTCATCGAAATCAATGCTTCCCTTATTGATGTTGATGATACGTCCTCCGAAATAGCGCACCAGATCATGTTCATGTGTTACCATGAGGATAGTGGTGCCGCACTCGTTGATGCCTTTGAGCAGTTCAACGATCTCGTAGGACAGTGCGGGGTCGATGTTACCCGTAGGCTCGTCCGCGATTATCAGCTGCGGGTCATTGACCAGCGCCCTCGCCAGAGCCACACGCTGCTGCTCACCGCCCGAAAGTTCGGTGGGGTAGCATTTCGCCTTATCGGAAAGACCGACCAGACTGATAACATACGGAACTCTGCTCCTGATATACTTAGCGGGAGCATCTATAACACGCAGCACGAATGCCACGTTCTCATACACCGTCATTGTGGGTATAAGTCTGAAGTCCTGGAACACAACGCCTATCGTTCTTCTCAGTGCAGGCACCTTGCTCCTCCTCAGTTTTTTGAGGTTGAAGCCGTTTACCAGAACCGTACCGCTGGTCGCGTCTATCTCTTTCAGTACCAGCTTGATGAGGGTGGATTTGCCCGCACCCGACGGGCCGACCACGAAGGCGAAGTCGCCGTCGTTGATCTTCAGATTGACTTTGTTTAGTGCGTCAACGCCGCTTGAATTATAAGTGACGGACACATCCTGAAACTCTACCAAAATTTTACACCGCCTTAAAGTTTTCGGACGCAAGCGTCCAAACCCATAGGCAGACCTTAGAATTTGACGGGGTTAGCAGAAAGATACTTCTTAACCATCAGCGCGATCTTAAAGATTATCGCGTGGTCAAATTCTCTCAGGTCAAGACCTGTGAGCTTTTTGATCTTTTCAAGTCTGTACACCAGAGTATTTCTGTGTACGAACAGTTTTCTTGAGGTTTCCGAAACGTTCAGGTTGTTCTCAAAGAACTTCTGTATCGTGAACAGTGTTTCGTGGTCGAGGGAGTCTATCGAGCCTTTCTTGAAGACTTCCTTAAGGAAAGTTTCGCAGAGAGTGGTGGGCAGGTGATAGATCAGCCTTGCTATACCCAGATCGTCATAGGAAACGATATTCTTATCGGTATCGAAAACCTTGCCGACTTCGAGGGATACCTGTGCCTCCTTGAAGGACTTTGCCAGATCCCTTACGCCCTCGATAACAGTACCGATGCCGACATTTACTCTTGTATAGAACTCACTGGACAGAGTATCTGCGATGCTTCTTGCCAGCTTCTCCAGATCCTTTGTTTCAACGCCTGCGGCAACTTCCTTTACCAGCACGATATCGCTCTCGGTGATATTGAACACGAAATCCTTGTTCTTGTCAGGGAAGAGGTTCTGTATAACATCGTAAGCGGATACATCGTTGGAAGATACTATCCTTATCAGCAGAACAACTCTGGAGATATCCGAACTGAAGTGCAGTTCACGCGCCTTAACGTGAACATCGCCGGGCAGCACGTTATCCAGCACAACGTTCTTGATGAAGTTGTTGCGGTCGTACTTCTCATCATAATACTGCTTGATGCTCGACAGAGTTATAGCCAGTATGCTCGCATACTTTGCGGCTACCTCGTCGGTGCCCTCAACAAAAACTGCATAATCGGGCTTCATGTGTGCGCCGAAGGGCTTATAAGTATAGCCGTCACGCACGAAAATATCATGAGAGTCTCCCAGATCCAGCGAAACGAACTCATTGGTCGTGCCGACCTGAGCCAGCTCTGAGCAGGCGATTATGGTCGCGGTCTCGTCGATAACGCCGATAACGCAGTCGATGGTGTCGCGCATCTGATGAACAACGCTTTGAAATAATCTGTTTGACATAATTTGATCCCCTCTACTTGCAATATATTCTCACAGTCTGTTTTACCCTATCTGCGGTAAAACATTCACTTACAATAATTATAACAAAAAAAGAAGAATTTTGCAAGTCTTTTATAGTAAAAAGTGTGATATTTGCAAAAAAACTTTTTACCGAGCCACGAAGCGCCGATACATACGCCCCGATATGTTACAAATTGTAACATATTTTTCGCCCGAATGTGTGAACACAATGTAAAATTAAAAGCTTTATTGTTTAATATCCACAAAAACCCACAACGAAATTCTACATGCAGGTAATTGTTTTGTAACCATTAAACATTTTGTTGATTTGTTTTTGTGCGTTATGTGAAAACCTTTTTATCCATTTATAGTGCCGCATCATCCTGTATTATACACAAAAACACCCGCGCACAGATACGCAGGTGTTATTATCAGCTTATCAGCGGGACTTGGTGCCCCATGCTATTTAGATTATCTTGCGTCCTCAGCAAAGCCGCTGTCTACCAGGTCAACCAGACCCTTAACAGCCTCTTCCTCATCAGCGCCGTCAGCGATGATCTTGATGGTAGTGCCGCCAACGATACCCAGCGAAAGGATACCCAGCAGGCTCTTTGCATTTACTCTTCTGTCTTCCTTCTCTATCCATATAGAAGACTTGAACTCATTAGCCTTCTGAATGAAGAAAGTAGCAGGACGTGCGTGAAGGCCTACCTGATTCTGGACAACAACAGTATTCTGTAACATGATGCGATCTCTCCAATCCCTATAAAGTCTTAAACATTATCAAAAGTGCTTTGTGATCGGCGGGGAGTTTTTCCTCCCTGTTCACTAAATATATTATACCCGACAACTCCGCTTTAGTCAACGCAAAATTTGAACAAACCACAGCGGTGGGCATCATTTTCGTAGCTTTCACCTACAAAAGGTTAACAATCGTCAAACCGCTTTATCAATACTATACAATAAGTCAACATTTTTTGTATCACTCTGTACAAGTTTTTTTAACATCTTTATCGGTTATGACCAATAACTTGGTCAGTTCTATTTGTCAAAATCGACAACTTTGTGTATAATTGACAAATCTTCAGCAGTCAATTCCAGCTTCTCCAACAGTTCGGGACGCTTCTTCGCGGTGGCTATCAAAGCCTGCTCATGCCGCCATTTTGCGATGTTTGCGTGGTGTCCCGACAGGAGTATCTCAGGCACTCTCATATCGTGCCAGACTTCGGGACGGGTGTACTGGGGATACTCCAGCAGACCGCTGTAATGGCTTTCGTCCTGATAGCAGTCGGGCTGAGAGAGTGTGCCGTCAAGCATGCGCACAACAGCGTCCACCAGCACCAGTGCGGGCAGTTCACCGCCTGTAAGCACATAGTCGCCTATAGATATCTCCTCGTCCACCAGCGTTTCGATTATTCGCTCATCAACGCCCTCATAGTGACCGCACAATATAAAAATATTATCCATCTGTGCCAGTTCCTTACAGCGCTGCTGGGTAAGGGTCTTGCCCTGCGGCGACATATATATGACATGGGGACGCGCTTTGCCTGCTGTCACCGCTTCAAAGCAGTTAAAGATGGGGTCGCACTGCATCAGCATGCCTTTCTGTTCGCTGTAGGGCGTATCGTCTACACGGCGGTGCTTATCCTTAGTATATGCGCGTATATCGTGGCAGTTGACGGTGAAGATATCCTTCGCCCTTGCCCTGCCCACGATGCTTTGCGACAGGTAATTCTCCAGCATTTCGGGGAAGAGTGTTGCAATATCGATATTCACCTTATCTCCTCCGCATCATCGAACAGCCCTTCAAGGGGAGTTATCTTCATCACGCCGCCCTCGATATCCGTTTCAGCCACAACAGAGGGTATAGCGGGTATATAATACATCTTACCGTCAGCGCTTTTAATATGGTATACATCGTTAGCACCTGTTTCGCTGACTTCGGTGAGAGTGCCGTACTCTCTGCCGCTGTCAAGGTCAACCACCTTCAGACCCACTAAGTCCTGCACGAAATAGGTATTCTCGTCAAGTTCGACATCATCTCGGTCGATATACAGCACGCGGTTGCGTATCTTCTGGGCTTCCTCGACTGTATCGATGCCCTTTATCTTCATCACGACGATATTCTTCTGCACCCTTGAACGTTCTATTTCAACGGGTGTGCCGCTCTTATAATACAGCGTATCGAACTCACAGAGAAAATCGGGAGTATCGCACCAAGCCTGCACTTTGACCTCACCTTTCAGCCCGAAGACCGAAACTATCTTGCCTGCTTCAAGCAGTTTTTGCATACAGTCACTTCCTTAGAATTATTATCTGTATATTATAGCACATTTTTCTTTGGTTTGCAAGCACCCGCGCAGGTCAGTCAGCCTCTTCGAGGTACATCTCATGTCCGACCTCGATATTCACTGCCTTGTATGTTCTGACGCCGCAGCTGAAATACACTTCTTTATAGATCGTATTATTGTTATCGAACAATGGCGGGGTATATGTAACATCTGCTTCATTG
The DNA here is from genome assembly GCF_000178155.2 of Hominimerdicola alba 8. Taxonomy (GTDB): domain Bacteria; phylum Bacillota; class Clostridia; order Oscillospirales; family Ruminococcaceae; genus Hominimerdicola; species Hominimerdicola alba_C. The sequence continues at coordinate 49,057 of NZ_ADKM02000130.1, read as the reverse complement.
ATGTAGGGCATCTGTTCGATGGTGCGCTGTTCGGCGGAAACAAGCGTAAGTTCTTCGCGTTTTTTACCAAGCTGTTTTGCCGCAGTTTCAAGTATCCTGTTGATGACCCATTCGGTGGCGCTGACATAGCCGCCCTTTGCGGTATAACTGCCGCGTTTCCATACCGAACCGGGAACGGGGGTCACACTTATTTCAATTTCACCGAATCTGCTGCGAGGGTCGGCGGCGGAAACTGCCGCGCATATGTTATCATAGAGTTCGGTCAGCTGTGAGGGGTCAGAATCCTCGCGCTGTTTCAGACCAATGAACTTACTGTCCGCCAGCATAGCCATATCACAGTCGATGCTGTATTCTGCACACAGCTTTTCAACTTCGTCAGAACAGCCGGCTATGACCATTTCCGCGTACTTTTTATCCCAGTCGGTGTAATTACTGCATTTGTAATAGAACGCTGCGCCGTCCATTCCCTCGCTGACAGCCGAACTTCTCACTATGAAATCAAAGCCCAGTTCGGTATCGGTGAAATTATACACCTTTACAAATTCTTCACTGTCATCACAGCCGAGATATTACCATGTTTTTGTGTATCCCTCCGCGAAGTCCTCAGCGCCCTTTTTATCCAGCAGTCTGACATCTTCCTTTGACATGGCACAGCCGCTGAAACACCACACTGCGGTCATCAGCAGGAATATGACTGCAAGTATCTTTCTGAACATTTCTGCCTCCCCGTATCAAATGCGGTATCAATCATTTTCGACACGTTCAACATATTCACTGAATTCTTCATAGCCTATTTCGCGGGTATATACGCCGCCCTCTGCATGCCCTGCATTTTTTACGTCTACATACACGATCAGTTCATCGATGGCGTTCTCGGTGTCCTGCGCCTTGACAGTTTCCCTATACATTATCCTGCGGCATGTCCCAGTCCCATTATCATTTCCAGTTTGAACTGGCCGTCATCGCAGGTCATTCTCAGCATGCCGCCGTAGTGTTCGACTGTGCGGCGTATGTTGCGCACGCCATACCCGTGAAGCTGCTTATCCTCTTTGGTGGTGAGGTGTATCTTGCTGTGCATCAGCTTTTCGCAGTCAACATCTTCGGCTGAACTGTTTACAAGGGTTATCAGCCGTTGGTGAGCGGTCTTTCTTATCTCCAGTTTTATGAAGCGCCGTCTGCGCTCTTCGACACGCTGGCAGGCTTCTATGGCATTATCAAGGGCGTTTGCGAACACGGTGCAGATATCCATCGGTTTCCAGCCGATGCCGCCGTCCGCCACGCCGTCGATGGTGAAGTTTATGCCCGCATCGGTCATTTTCGCCATTTTTGAAGCTATCAGCGAATCAAGCATCTCATCGCCCGTGACTATCTTTGGTGAAAGCGCCGAAACATGCTCGTGCATGTCGTTTATGAAGCGTTCAGCCTCCTTGTACTTGCCCTCGCTCATCAGCTGTGACACCACGCTGAGGTTGTTCTGTACATCGTGGCGGAAAGCCAGTGTTTCCTCCTGCGCCTCCTTGAACTGCTTGGACGCTGCAAGTTCGGCTTCAAGGAAACTCTTGTGCTGTTCACTGAGTTTATTGAAGTAGTCTGTCTGTCTGTTCCTTAGTATGAACATCGGCACCAGCACTGCTATGCCGATGGCGACCAGCGAGGTGAACAGCTTGACAGCGCCGTACTCCTCCGCAAAGGTGGTCTTTTCGGTTTCGAGCCACACGAACAGCTTGCTTATGACGCACATATATGCAAGGTATATAACAAGGTACAGCTTGTCAACTTTTCTCAGCATCATCGTCCTGCCCTTTTTGATGTACTGATTGGTCAGGTAGAGCACCACAAGCAGCAGCAGCGGTATGTTGGTGAGGGTGAAAAAGGTATAGCGCTGGTCGCGTTTTTCTTCGTATATCATAAGGTCACTGCGTCCCAGGCAGTACATGAGCACATGGGTGAGCATCGCACCCAACATCGCCACCAGCAACATCATCACCATAACTGAGAAGAACCGCCGCACACGCTTTTCCTTTACGAGCAGCGCGCCGTAAATGCCGCCGGATACATACATGATAAAGCCCACAGCATCACCTAAGAGGTAGTCCTGAGAAAAAAAGTATATTATTTCCAGCACAAAAGTTGTACAGCCATAGAAAAAGAGGTTCTGCTTTTTCAGCATGACTTCATCATCAAAAAAGCAGTGTATTATAAGTATCGCTGATATAAATATAAGCAGGCTCAGCAGGTAGTCAGTCACAGATACAGTAACAGAGCCAAAAAAATGCGTGTCTATGTTTCTCACTTCCTTTTGCAGGGCTTTGTCACGGAACATATCACGCGGCAAAGTCTTTATATGGTATATTTATCTTAATTTATAGAGTAAATGTATATCATCAACGAGTTTATTATACCACATTTTCAGCTCCCTTACAATAGAAAAAGCCGCCATTTCACGACAGAAAGCCCGCATTTCGCGACAAAGCGGCAAGCCGTCGCGGTGTGGGCGGAGGATATCTTATGCGCATATATCTGTTAAATATTCACTACACAGCGGATATTTCTGCATAAAAGGATAAAACTGCAACTAAGAGTTGCGAAATTTCAAAGCCGCGTTGGTAGAAAACTTTTGCCTGTTGTGGTATTATGTTTACATCAACAAGGAACTCCCCAAAAGTTCCGATGTTTGATGGGTACGCAAACGTTATAGTAAAATTATGTTGTGCAAGCGGTAAAAAAATTATGACCGAATTGTTTGATATGCTGATTATATGTCACTTTAGTTGACAAAAAACGCTGTGTGTAATATAATTATACTTGTTAAAATAGGTTCTTGCGGCTTTAACACTGATAGAAGTCCGCATAAGGCGTTTAACAGTCTGATGTACCCGAAAACTGCGCTCACACATGGTAACGTGAGCGATATAAATAATAGTTATCAAAGGGAGGACGAATTTGAATGAAAAAAGTTCTGGCATCTGTTCTGGCACTGACACTGGTATTCGGCACTGCTGCCGCTGCACCTGAGGGTGTGTTTGAATCTGTAAAGACCGCCGCTGTCACCGCACATGCGGCTGAGGAAACATTCACTGAGGGCGATTATGAGTACACTCTGGCTGATGACGGCGCTGTGCTCTCAAAGTATGTCGGTGCGAACGACCCCGTTGAGGTAGTCGTACCCTCCGAGATAGGCGGCAAGCCTGTCGTTGAACTGGGCTATCGCCTGTTCCGCAATAAGAAGAGCCTGAAAAAGGTGACTGTGCCCGATTCTGTAAAGAGGATAGGCGAACGTGCATTCGACAATGATGAGAGCCTTAGCACTGTTGTGCTCAGCAAAAATGTTGAAACGATAGACAAGTACGCTTTCGCGGGCTGTTCTGCACTGTCAGACATCACACTGCCAGACTCGCTGAAAAGTATAGAAGAGGACGCTTTCACGGCATGTGCTTCCCTGAAAAGCATAGATCTGCCAGATGGTCTGACAAAGCTGGGCTATACCTGCTTTGAAAGGTCGGGTCTGGAGAGCATCGAGATACCCGCATCGGTAACTGAGGTAGGTTCAAGCAGTATAAATCCGGGAAGCGGCCCTTTCAAGGACTGCGATGCCCTTAAGACAGTAAAGCTGCCGCAGGGCGTTGAAACTCTGCCTAACTATCTGCTGGCAGGCGCTACAGGACTTGAAACGCTGGAACTTCCAAATTCGCTGACTGCTGTTCCTGCATGTTTTGCAAGCTACTGCACTTCTCTTAAAGAAGTCACCATACCTGAGTCGGTGACATATATCGGTGAGGAAGCATTCAAGGGCTGCACATCGCTTGAAAGTGTTGACATTCCAAAGACTGTCACAAAGCTGGGTACTAAATGTTTTGCAGGTTCGGGTCTTAAGTCTGTTACCATAAGAAAACAGCTGACTGAGGCAATGACATCTAGTATATCCACCAACGAAGGTCCTTTCTATAACTGCCCTGACCTGACCACTGCGACACTCGAACAGGGCATGACCACCGTTCCTGCGTGCATCTTTGCGGGCGCATCTGCTTTGCAGTATGTAGAGATACCTAAGACCGTTACCACGATAGGCGGCAGGGCTTTCAACAACACGGGTCTTACCAAGATAGAGATACCGTCAAGTGTCACCGACATCAAAGAGTACGCATTCGCAGGCTGTAAAGACCTTTCGTCCGTTACTCTCTCAAAGCACCTCACCACTCTGGGCAAGGATGCTTTCAGGGGTGCAGCCATCAGCGAAATACTCATACCAAAGTCACTGACAAAGTGCGATGTCGGCTCGATAGACTGCACAGGACCTTTCAGAGATTGCGCGAACCTTAAGAAAGTCACCTTTGAAGAGGGCACACTGTCCATAGCAAACTACCTGCTGTCTGAAACCGGCATTGAGGAGATAGTTATACCTGATACCGTCGTAAAGATAGACGGCTGTGCATTCGCTTGGGCTGAACAGCTGAAAAAGGTCACTTTCGGCGCGGGCATCACCGAGATAGGCGAGAGAGCGTTCATAGGCTGTACATCACTTAAGGGATTCAGTATACCCGACACTGTTCAGACCATCGGCTCAAAGGCATTCATGAACTGTACAGGTCTGTGGGAGATAAGACTGCCCGATACCCTGACAGAGCTGGGTGCATCGGCATTTGAGCAGTCGGGCATCAGAAGACTCGAACTGCCGTCTGAACTTAAGACTGTTGAAACCGCGCTCTGCGAAAACTGCAAAAATCTTGTCGGCGTTATCATGCCCGAAAAGCTCGAAGTCATCAAGGGCGGCGCATTCAGAGGTTGTACAAGCCTTAACACCGTGACATGGAACGACAAGGAAACTATCAAGGAGATAAAGAGCGGTGTATTCGCAAACTGCGACTCGCTGACTGAAATGACACTGCCGATGGGCGTTGAAACTATGGGCGACTCTGTTTTTGAGGGCTGTGATGAACTGACAAAGGCAGTTATCCCCGACAGTGTAAAGGACATGGGCTTCTACACATTCAAGGAATGCCCCAAGCTGACCGATGTGACTCTCAGCAAAAGGACAAAGTATATCTGCAAGGAAACTTTCCGCTATGACTACGCACTTAAAGAGGTAAAGATACCTTATTCTGTCAAGAGGATAGACAGCGGCGCATTCGGTGAATGTACTGCACTTAAGGATATCTATGTGGGTTCAAACATTGAAGAGATAGCTGAGGACGCATTCAGCTACTTTGACACCAACGTTGATAATGAAACTGTCACCATGTATGGCGTAAAGGGCACATATCCCGAAGATTACGCATTTGCGCACGATATGAACTTTGCGGCTACGCCTTATGCTGATGACACACTGAGCGATTATGTAAGACCCGCTCAGCCTGCTGAACCTGTACCCTCGAAAGAGGTCAAGGGCGATATCAGCGGTGACGGCAAGCTGAACGTTTCCGACGTTGCAAAGCTGGCTGCCCACATAAAGGGCGTAAAGACTCTCGGTGACGAGAATATGCTGGCAAAAGCTGATGTAAACGGCGACGGCAAGGTGAATGTCACCGACCTGTCCCGCATAGCTGCTGCTGTAAAGGGCATCAGAAAACTCTGATAATGATTTCAACAAAACTTCAATAAATTACCTTCACCGGAAGAGCGCCCGCAGTTTTTGCTGTGGGTGCTTTTCCATGCAAAAAAGCCCGTCTGCCGTGTGACAGATGGGCTTTTGGCTTATATAACGATTTACGGTCATCCCTTTTGCACACCGTCTGAAAATGCGGTAACCACTTTAAGTTCTGTAAACCAGATGTTTTTATGGTGTGTCAGCGTGATTATCATTCGGAAGAACTATCCTCACTTGCTTGTATAAGCGTGGTAAGCATCGTTAAAGGTCTTAAGTTCGGAGGCTATAGTACCCGAATACTGTTCGCGAAGCATCGTCCATGTGAACTGTGCGCCGTTCTCGTCCTCTTTCATGACAGAAGAGTACATGTAGGGGATAACAGCTTCAAGAGTGGCGTTGGTGGCAGCATCATCATCGGAAAGTACAGTGGAAATGCCGTAGCCGGGATCAACGATGATGTTGAACTTGCCGCTGGAAACTTCCTCGTAGGCTACCTGATACATCTCATCGGTCCAGTAGGGGTTCGTTTCGTTGAACTTCTTGCGCTCGGTTTCTATGTACTCGTCCTGAACGTGTACTATCCTTGCGCACTCCAGCCAGCACTTCATGGCATCGTTCTTGGTCGAACCGTTTACCCACATGTAGGCAGAAGTATCAACAATGCAGTTGAGGGTATCCTGATTGGGGTCTTTCGGCATCGGCACCATGCCCCAGTGGTCTTCCGCCTTTGGAGTATGGCTGTCGCAGGAAGCCCACGGACCCATTGCATAGAACAGGATATTCGCCTTGAAAGCGTCACTGGTCTGACCCACCCATTCGGGGTAGTACATATTGTTCTTCTTGATATTGTAGAGGACTTCCGATGCGCGCTGGAAATCGGCATCGTTGAGGTTCTCCACATACTCGTCCTTTTCGGCATCGTAGGATATGAGCGTTTTGCCTGTAGACTGGAAGATGAAAGGAGCGAACCAGCCGTTTACACCGTATCTGTCCTCACCTTCGGGAGCGCCCTGACAGTACTCGGTCATCATATCATACCATGCGTCCCAGTCCCACTCGCCGTTTATGTACATCTCATAAGGGTCATCAAGACCTGCGGCTTCTATAACGTCCTTATCGTATGTCAGCACCGAAGTTGCGCCGAAGCTGATGGGTGCCACGAAATGTTCACCGTTGAGGGTATACTGGTCAGCCGCCGACTTCACATCGCTCCACAGCGGGCTGTCAAAGTCAACTATGGAGTCAACAGGCTGGAACATTTCCTTGATGCAGTTTGCGGGGAAAGTCATTTTCTGCTCATACCAGAACATATCGGGCGGGTTGTTTGCCATAAGTTCGGTCGCCAGCTTTTCGTACTTCTCGATGGAAGAACAGCTTTCATACTCTATCTTGCCGCCTTTTTCCTCGAACAGTGTGAGGTCTGTCCTCTTTTCGGGGACACGGCGGCTGGGGTTTATATCAAAATATGACAGCCATTTCAGCGTACCGTCAGCGCCATCGGGGATAGCGGAGACCTCCTGCACCAGTCCTTCGATATCTTCGGTAGAAGCGACTTCTACCTTATCTTCATAGCTTTCGAGCGTATCTTCCGACTTACCGCTGTCACTGCTGCCGCTGCAGCCAGCTATGCTCATGACAGAAATGAGAGCCGCAGTCAGCGCGAGCATTTTCTTAGTTATTTTCATTTAAATATCCCTCCTGATTTTGTTAACGTTAACAAATTCCTTTTGCATTATAACACTTTTATGTACAGCTTGTCAATAAGGACAATTCAACTATATTAATATTTTCACCCTTTTTTGCGGGTAAAAATAGACAATCGCGGCGGTGGAAAGCTGATTTATCGCACGGGGCGGCGGGTGACGGTGGGGGCACTGAAACTTTCGGGGGGCGGCACTGCGATTTGATGGGGGCATCAGCGGGGTATGCTGATTTATCGCATGGGGCGGCGGAGAACGGTGGGGGCACTCCCCTGCCATACGATCTTAGCACATTATTCCGAAATGCGCCGAGCTTTCGCCCATGTCAAAAATTATAAATTCTGAATTATCCCACAGGTTGACATTCTCCGACAAATGTTTTATAATAGTGTGGTGGATATTTCTGCGCACAGCAGTATATAATATCATTCAGTAAGGAGAGCGAAAATGGATAACGAAAAGAATTCTGCACCTGCTTCCAAACCGAGCGCGGGTATGGTATCGGTCATAGTTGCAGGCATTTTTACGATATGTATGGTGTTCATCATCGGCAGAGTCGTCTTTGCGAGCAACGCTAAGACTGCTCCCGATAATCTCGATACAGCTACCATCAACACCAATGTTACCGAACCGCAGGTGACCGAAACTACTGCTGTGACTTCTGCGCCGAATGCAGTAGTCACTGACGAGAGCGGCAGTGTTACAGCGGTCGAGAGCGGTGCTGAAAGTTCTGCTAGTTCTGCTGATGACAGTTCGTCTGCGGCGGAAGAACAGGGCACAAAGTATATCACTGAATATGCTTACCTGCACACACAGCCGTCAAATGATGCTGAGAACATCGTCTGCATGACTCCCGGCGTGGCTGTGACGGTGCTGGGATATGAGGACAACGGCTATGTCAAGGTGACTTTCATGAGTACTGACGGTCAGCTGACAGGCTATATTTACAGGGACTATCTGTCGGATTACCAGACAGTTCTCCCGCCCTGGGAGCAGTAAGGTGGCTAAGTACAGCACCTACATCACCACCGCTGACGGCAGGCGCATAGAATTCACCCTTGACAGGGGCAGGCGCAAAAATGCCGCCCTAGCCATAAGTGAGGGCAGACTGATAGTGCGGGTGCCGATGAATGCCGACCCCGCGCAGATACATCGGTTTATTGAGGAACATGCCGACTGGATAGAGGAAAATCTCGCTAAGTCGGCAAAGCAGTCGGGACTGCCGCAGAAGTTCGCGGACGGCGAAACTTTCCGCATACTGGGCGAGTGGGTGACTATAACTGCGGTGGCGGCAGAGAAGTATTTTCCCCCGAAGATAGAAGACGGCAGACTGCTGATAGCCGTCTGCTGCAGTACAGACAGCGGCTATATGGCGCGGCAGGTGCAGTCTTTTATCATAGAGTGTGCCAACCGCGAGATAACCGAAAGCATGCGGCGGCTGACAAAGCTGATGGGGCTGTACCCCTCAAAGATAACCGTCAAAGACCTCAGTGCAAGCTGGGGGCGTTGCAATTCAAAGGGGAACATCTCGATAAACTACAAGGTGGTATCCTATTCAAAGGCGCATATAGACTATGTGTGCATACACGAACTCTCGCACCTTGTACACATGGATCACAGCGCGGATTTCTGGGCGCTGGTGGAGCGCTACTGCCCCGACTGGCGGCAGATACGTTCAAGCATGCGCGTAAGTGCAGATGAAGAATGAATGAAAAACGTGGTTATCCCGCTGACACACCACAAAAACAGCGGCTATACAGAACTTAAGGTGCTTGGCGTATATTTTTCCCCCCGCCGCAGGCGGGGGAAAAATATACAACGCTCAATTATACTTTTGTTTACCGCATTTTTAGTTGGTGTGCTAAAGGGATAGTCATAATGAAAAATGACCGATGGTATGTGCCGTCGGTCATTTGTTTTTATAGCAATCTAACTGTTTAAATTCACAAAATCCGGTCGCAAAAGCTGGGATCTATGGGTTTTGTGACCGGATTTTGTCTGAATTTTAAGGCGGATTGCTATTGGTATCACGCTGACATTCCGCGCATTATCTTGCAAACCACGCTTTCATGGTGTCAAGCACATGCACAAGTTCGCCCTCGCTGATGACATAAGGTACCATCGCGTACATGTATTTCAGGAAGCATCTGCTGAACACGCCGCGCTCGTATGCGAACTTTTTGAAGCCGTCAAGCGTACTGCTGTCATATACTTCTATGCAGACACAGCCGCCCATTATGCGTATCTCTTTTATGCGGGGGTCGGTGAAGCCTGCCATCTCGCGGCGGGTGATGTTTTCGATGTTTGCTATCTTTGAGAGGTAATCGCCTTTCTCGAAAAGTTCTATGGACTTAAGCGCCGCAGAACATGCCAGCGCGTTGCCCATGAAAGTCGGACCGTGCATGAGGGCGTGGGTGGGGTCATCGCTGTAAAAGCCCTCCCAGACGCGCCTGTTGGTGACTGTTGCCGCGTGACCGATATAGCCGCCTGTCAGCGCCTTGCCAAGCACTATTATGTCGGGCAGTACAAGGTCTGCCACAAAGCGGTTTCCCGTTCTGCCGAAGCCTGTTGCGACTTCATCGAATATCAGCAGGACATCGTATTCATCACAAAGCTGACGCGCCCTTTCAAGGAAAGATATGTCATACATGCGCATGCCGCCCGCGCCCTGCAAAAGGGGTTCTACTATAAAGCAGGTCAGCCGTTCGCCGTACTCGGAAAAGGCTTTTTCAAGGGCATCTGTTTCGGTGGGGATATGTATGACACCGCGCTTTTTCTCGTTGGTCTTGCCGAAAGCGAAGTGGTAGTCCTCGTCATCGCCCACTTCCATAGCCTTGAAAGTGTCGCCGTGATAGGCATGTTCAAGGGCGAGGATAGTATCGCGCTTTGAACCGCGATTGGTGTTGAACTGCAAAGCCATTTTCAGTGCGACTTCCACCGCCACACTGCCCGAATCCGAGAAAAAGCAGTAGTCGAGGTCGGCGGGAAGCCAGTCAGCCAGCTTGTCTGACAATTTTTGCACTGCATCGTGGGTAAGACCGCCCATCATCACATGGGCGAACTTTTCAAGCTGTTCGGTGATGGCGGCGTTTATCTCAGGGTGAGCATAGCCGTGTATGACGCTCCACCACGATGACACCGAATCTATCAGGTCGTGACCGTCTTCGGTATAAAGGTGTACGCCTTTGGCGCGGGCTATCTTTATGGGCGCATCAAGTGTTTTCATCTGCGCATACGGATACCAGAGCATGTTTATTCCTCCTCACAAAACAGCGCATCGAGCGCTTCATCTGTCATGTCTATATCGGTCGCATCGGGGGCGACAGTGCCTATTATCTTCACGCCGCCGACTATCTCGCACATCATGCGGTTGTCCTCTTCCATAACGTCACCCGCGTGGAAGTTATTGAGTATCACGCCGAGAATTTTTATGCCGTTTCTGCGCATGTATTCGGCGGTGAGGACGACACTGTTTATCGTGCCCAGCCCCGCATCTGCTGTAATGATGCAGGAAAGCCCCAGCGTTTTTATAATATCTTCCAGCAGTATCAGCTTATCGTCACAGCGTATCGGGCAGACTATACCGCCGCTTCCCTCCATGACGACACAGCCGTGTGTTTCGCACGCCTTTTCAAAGCCTTTGCGGACTGTTTCCATGTCAACGGGGTCACCCTCTATCTGTGCCGCGAGATGGGGAGATACTGCACGCTCGTAGATGTACGGGCACATCTCATCAAGGGGCTGGTCTATGCCCGAAATATTCTTGACATAAAGCGCATCACCCGCGATGAGTCTGCCGTCTGCGCCGCGCGTGTTGCCGCTGACTGCCGCTTTGTAGTAGGCGGGGTCATAGCCGCGATCTTTCAGCTTTTTTACCAGCAGTGCGGTCACGTAAGTTTTGCCAACGTCTGTGCCTGTACCTGTCATGAATATTGCTTTTCTCACTGCGAACACCTCCCTGTGTCAAGACCGATGGAGTGAAGCATCTTGATGTCATCTGCTATGCTGTTGCCCGATGTTGTCAGCATATCCCCCGTAATAGCGGAATTTGCGCCCGAACGGAATGCGCGCTCACCGCAGTTTGCCATAAGATCTCTGCCTGCCGCAAGCCTTATGTCGGCTTCGGGCAGGATAAAGCGGAATATCGCGACAGTGCGCAGAATGTCAGCTTCGGTGATGCGCTCAAGGTCTTCAAGGGGAGTGCCTTTTACTGGGATAAGTGCATTTATCGGCACTGAGCGCACACCTGCCTCGGAGAGTTCCAGCGCCATATCGAGCCTGTCCTCCCTGCTTTCGCCCATGCCGATTATGCCGCCCGAACAGACTTCCAGACCTGCCGCTTTTGCGCGGCGTATGCACTCCAGCTTGTCCTCAAAAGTGTGGGTGGTGCAGATGTTGGGGAAATTCCTGCGGGAAGTTTCGATATTTGCGTGGTATCGGCTGACACCTGCCGCTTTCAGCTGACGCATCTGCTCCTCAGTCAGCAGACCGTGAGAGGCGCAGAGGTCTATCTTGCATTCGCGGCTGAGGGTGCGGTAAGCGTCAAGGGCTTTTTCAAAGTCTGCCCCGCTGACAGTCCTGCCCGCAGTCACGATGGAAAAGCGATGTACGCCGCGTTCTTCGTTGTGGCGGCACTCAGCGAGTATCTTATCGGTGTCAAGGAAGCCGTATTCTTCGACACCTGTGCAGTTATGCGCCGACTGTGCGCAGAATTTACAGTTTTCGGGACATCTGCCGCTCCTGCCGTTGATTATCGAGCAGAGATTCGCGCTGTTGCCGCAGAAATGTTCACGCAGTCTGTCAGCCGCCGCAGTAAGTTCGTCAAGGTCGGCATCAAGCAGAAATTCGGGCTTGTCGGCGCGTGTCAGCCGTCTGCCGTTTATTATTTCTTCTGTGAGTTTGTTTATGTCCATGATTACCTCCATATTTATCCGATGGGGCATGCGGCCCCGCGAAATTGTCCGAAAAGCCGATATCACACGGTTTTTGCGGCATGTGGGAAGTGCTTTTTGGTCAGCGGCAACAGTCTTTTGCCTAGCACTGCCGATATGATGCACAGTGCGATATCGCCCGGTACTGCCAGTACAAAGCAGTAGATGAACAGCGGCTTCACCCCGATGGGCGTACCCAGCCAGAATTTGCTTATTGCCCAGTAATACGCCATTCCGAAGGCGTAGACCACCATCAGTCCCGCGAAACAGCCTGCGAAAAGCCGCTTCATGTCGAGCGTGCCACGATGGACTATCGCACCTGTCAGCCATGCGCCCGCGATAAAGCCTATCAGGTAGCCGAATGTGGGCTGAAGCACATAGCTGATGCCGCCGCCGCCCGCGAAGATGGGCAGTCCCGCCAGACCGAGCATAACGTATATGCCGACGGCGCATGCACCGAGTTTTCCGCCAAGAAGCACCCCTGCCAGTGTTGTGAACAGAAATTGCAGTGTGAACGGGCAGACAGGCACAGGCACTTTGATGAATGCGCCCACCGCCGTCAGCGCGGCGAAAATCCCTGTTAGTATCATTTCTCGTGTTTTCATTGTATACTCCTTTCTTGATATCAGTATACATTATAGCACCGTTTCAGCGGATTGTCAACCATAACTTTCGGACAAGTATACTATGCAAACAAAAAAGAAACCCCTCGCGGAGTTTCCATATAAGTTTATTCTTCTTCGCTGTCTTTAAGGTGACTTGTGCGGTAAGTCAGCGTCAGCAGGCTGTCACCCAGATGCACGTTCTCGACCTCGATGCCCTGATGGTCAATGGTCAGGTCATAGTGAGAGAAGTTCCAGAAAGAGCGAATGCCCAGACCCACCAGCTTGTCAGCTATCGCCTGAGTGTTCGCTTTCGGTATGCACAGCACCGCGATGACAGGGTGTTCAGCCTTGCAGAATTCCTCTATCTCATCGGTGTGCCTTATTGCCAGACTGCCCACAGTTTCGCCTGTAAGACGGGGGTTTGCATCAAAAATGCCTGTCAGCTGACAGCCCCTTGTTTCAAAATTTATGTGCAGTGCTATAGCCTTGCCCAGATTGCCCGCGCCTATCAGTATGGTGGAGTATGCCTTGTCAACACCGAGAATGTGACCTATCTCCTCCCGCAATGACTGCACCTGATAGCCGTAGCCCTGCTGACCGAAACCGCCGAAACAGTTGAGATCCTGCCTTATCTGCGAGGCGGTAAGTTTCATTTTTTCAGATAATTCCCTTGACGAGATGCGCTCTACGCCCTGTTTTTCAAGTTCGCCAAGAAATCTGTAATATCTCGGCAGGCGCTTTATGACTGATGACGATATATTTCCGTTTTTTGACATTTGCTGTTCCCCCTGAGGTCACTTTGACAAATAAATAACGATAATATTATATACCCAAAAGCCCGATTTGTCAAGGGTAACCATGTATATTACGGACTTTTTTCCGTTTTTATCCATAAAATAATTTCCGTCAGGCGAAAATAACTGACGATGCGCGTGCAGTTATTTGACAAAAGTCCTTGAAATCGGAGGTAATATGTGTTATACTGTTGTTGGGTGATTTTTTATGGATCTTAGTTTTATTGAAAAAATGAAAAATAGTATCCTCCATCAAGATGGATTTATTGCAATTTTTGCCTTTATAACGCTTATTATTTTAATCTCGGTTAATTTTTTCCAACGTTTAATAAATAAGTACGAAGATAAAATGACATCTAATCCTGATTCAGCTAAAATACTTCGTAAAGCTTTTAATACTAGCTACTCGCTGTTCACTACTTCGATAACGATATTCCCTCTGCTGGGCATGTTCGGCACTGTTATCGCACTGCTGAACCTGAAATTCGCGCCCGCTGAAACTAATATGGAAGATATCAAGAACAACTTCTTCAACGCACTGACTTCTACTGCGTGGGGCATAGTTTTCTCGGTGGTGTTCAAGTCGGTAAACGCATTCATCGTTTCATCGGTAAACGACACTATCACGCGCATACACGAGATAGTTCAGGAAATTGAATCGAAGGACAAGAAGAAAAAGAAGGTAAAGACTGCCAAAGAAGAGGTGGCTGATGAATAACAAGGATATCATTCTGGATTTCACCTCACTGCTTGATGTCATACTGATAATTCTTTTCTTCTTCATAATGTTCAGTTCGATGGAGAGCGACACAAAGACTAAGACCGCTATGGCGGAGGCGCAGGCGATATCCGATGAAGCTGAATACAAGCTGGCAGAGGCAGAAGAGCTGAAAGCACAGGCCGAGCAGGAATTGGCTGAACTTATGGACGCGAATGAGCGTCAGGGGCAGGATATCTCAGCGATATTTGAATTCAGCAAGGGGCAGAATCTCAAGTTTCTGCTGAAGCCCGACGGCAAGTCGTGGACGGTGTATGTCAAAAAGGGCGAAGCAGAAGCAGGCAGTTTTGATGTATACGATGACGAACTTCAAACAAAGATAGAACAGCTGGTGGAAGCGGCGGGGGTATCTCCCGATGACACTTTTCTGTGCGAACTGATATATGACGCATCTCTGGCGGGTTCGCGCAATTCATATAGGGTCATATCGGGGGTGTTTGACAGGCTGAAAGTGAAGTATACGCACTTTTTCCTGTCTGAGACCGACACATCTGTCTAAAAGGAGGATAATAGCATGAACAGAAAAGGCATTTCTATACTTGGTGTGATGCTGGCGCTGGCAGTGGTCGCAGTCGGAGCTGCGGCGATATACGTATTTACCCATCGGGGGAGCGGTACGGGCAGTGACGGCGCTATACCCGCTGTTGCACCCATCGAACTCAATACAGATCAGATGGAGTATTTAGAGGTCACCATTGACGGCAGTGACTACTACCTAAAAGATGAAAAGGCTGAGATAGCCGATATAATCAGTGCGGTCGAAGAGGACGATGACCTTTCGGCGGTGCGCATTACCGACAAGGGCGCTTCACAGAAAGCATTCC
Source organism: Hominimerdicola alba 8 (assembly GCF_000178155.2). Classification (GTDB taxonomy): domain Bacteria; phylum Bacillota; class Clostridia; order Oscillospirales; family Ruminococcaceae; genus Hominimerdicola; species Hominimerdicola alba_C. Next base: position 33,841 of record NZ_ADKM02000130.1, on the reverse strand, counting down.
GCGAACTTGTCAGTCAGCTGGAAGAACACAAAATTAAATATATTGAAGGTGATGAAAATGAATAATATTAAAACAAGAAAAAAGACGTTTTTACTGTTAATTGGGATAATTACAATATCAACGTCACTTTGTGCATGTTCTTTTATAGATAAGGTTTTTAATAAAGACGGCGGAACTGCCGAATCACAGGCAGAAGTGCAGGCTGATGCAAGAGTACCCGCAAATTCGGCTGAGGAAACTTCCGATACGGGCAACGGCGATGATTCTACCGATTCGATGAACGAGAATGCTAAGGCTGAGATGATAGAGGTGACGGTATCTGAGGACAAGTACATCTTTGAGGACAAGGTGATGGACATTGACGAACTGAAAGGCATCATTGAGGGCAAGGAAGGTGCGGTGGTAAAGATAACCGATGAGAATTCAACGCTCAACGCCTACAAAGACCTGACCGCTTATCTCGAAGAGCGCGGCATCGAATTTACAGAAGAAAACAACTGAAAAAAGCCTTTCTCCGTTTTGCGGGGAAAGGCTTTTGACATATTATCAGACTCTCTGTTTGAAATCTTCATACCCGAAGTGCTTTACAAGTTCGGTGCTGCCGTCCGGCTTTTCGAGGTAGATATCGGGCAGGGGCATGCCGTTGAATGTGTTGTTCTTACACATCGAATATATCGCCATATCGCAGAAAACAAGCCTGTCGCCCGCTTTGAGGGGGGCATCGAACGAATAATCGCCAATGATATCGCCCGCAAGACAGGTCGGACCGCCCAGACGGTAGGTGTGGGGCTTTTCGCCTTTTTCACCTGCGCCGATAAGTTCTGGGCGGTAGGGCATTTCAAGGACATCGGGCATGTGGCAGGCGGCTGAGGTATCGACTATGGCGAAATCTGTGCCGTTCCTGCCGGTATCAAGGACTTGCGTCACAAGCCAGCCTGCATTCAGCGCACAGGCTTCACCAGGTTCAAGGTAGACCTGCACAGCGTACTTCTGCTGGATATAGTCCACCGTTCTGCACAGCAGGTCAACATCGTAGCCCGCTTTGGTGATGTGGTGACCGCCGCCGAAATTCAGCCATTTCATCTGCCCCAGATAGCCGCCGAAATGCTTTTCGATATGGGGGACTGTACGCGCGAAAACATCAGCGCCCTGTTCGCACATGGTATGAAAATGCAGACCCTCGATGCCGTCAAGTTCGCCGCTCTCGAAATTTTCGGGGGTAACGCCGAGCCGCGAACCTGTGAAACATGGGTTATAGATATCTGTTTCTATCTCCGAGTAGAGCGGGTTGCAGCGAATGCCGCAGGAGATGCGCCTGCCGCTTTTGCGGACAGTATCGCGGTGCAAGCGCCACTGGGAGAAGCTGTTGAATATGATATCATCGCATATCTTCACAAGTTCAGCCATATCTTCGTGCTTATAGGCAGGGGCGAAAACGTGTGTTTCGCCGCCGAACTCATCATGACCGAGTTTTGCTTCATACAGACCGCTGGCGGTAGTGCCGTCAAGGTAGGGGCGCATCAGCGGATAGGCTGAGTACATTGAAAATGCTTTCTGGGCGAGGAGGATCTTACAGCCTGTGCGTTTGCGGACTGAGAGAAGTATCTCCATATTGTGTTTAAGGGCTTTCTCGCTGACGAGATAACATGGTGTATGCAATGAATAAATATCGCTGTCAAATGGAAATTTCATGATATGACCTCCGTTCATTACATACATTATATCATGAAACCGCCGAGAAAGCAAGAGCATGAACAAAGCGAAGTCATAAAGCTGATACGGGGCATGCAAAGACTGCCTTTCGCCCTGCTGTTACGACCTACTTTTTGTCAAAAGAGGGATTGAATGCGTAGAAATTCTTGCTGTCAAGCATATCGGTGACAAGGCGCAGGCTCTCACCGAAACGCTGATAGTGGACTATCTCCCTTTCGCGCAGGAACTTTATCGGGTCGCGCACATCGGGGTCATCGGTAAGGCGGAGAATGTTGTCGTAAGTCACGCGGGCTTTCTGCTCGGCGGCGAGGTCTTCGTTGAGGTCGGCTATAGGGTCGCCCTTAGACTGGAAATAATCTGCCGAAAATGGCACGCCCGATGCCGCTACGGGATATATGCCCGTAGTGTGGTCAACGAAATAGGTGTCAAATCCGCCCTCTTTTATCTCTTTCATCGAAAGACCGCGAGTCAGCTGGTAGAGGATAGCGCTTATCATTTCCATGTGAGCAAGTTCTTCTGTGCCAACATCGGTCAGCATAGCCTGAACTTCGCGGCATGGGGCGGCATAGCGCTGATTGAGATAGCGCAGAGATGCGCCGAGTTCGCCGTCAGGTCCGCCAAGCTGAGATATTATCACCTTAGCGAGGGCGGGGTTAGGCTCTTTGATGTTTACGGGGTACTGGAGTTTCTTTTCATACTGCCACATCAGTTCTCACCTCTTTCCCACGGGAAGGGTGCGGCTACCCACTCCCATTTTTTCGTGCCGTCTGACTGCACTGCTGTCAGCGGGCCGTACTTCTCGGTGTACTCCTTTTCGATAGCCTCTTTTTCTGCTTTATGGCGGCGGAAATACTCAAGACCCATCTTGCAGGTGGGGTGGCTGTCGAGGTAGAGATTAGCTTCGGCAAGGGCGAAACAGCTTTGCTGGAGTTTGCGCATCAGCTTTTGCTTATCATTCAGTACGGGCATTTTTCACAGCCTCCTCTCCTATAAACGGCTTATCAAGACAGGGAAAGACCGTTCCGCGCGAGAACGCCACATCATCTTCATATGGCGTTTCCCACATCTGGAACGGCACATACGCCATAGCGAGAGCCATTCCTTTTGGCAGAGCCGTACCCGGTACGGGGCAGGCTTTGACATCATCGGCATCATCATCGAATATTTTGCCGAGAATATCTTTTTCAAATTTATCCATTATATCATCTCCGTTTCATGGAGGTCAGCCTCCGTGAATATACTATGATGATGACGCGGGGAGTGTTACGCTCCATAAAAAATTTTATGACTATCCCTTTAGCACACCAGCTGAAAATGCTGTAAACAAAAGGATAATTGAGCACCATACGCCAACCACCTTAAGTTCTGTAAAACCGCCGTTTTTGTGGTGTGTCAGCGGGATAACCACGAAAAATTTTAATGTGCAATTATTTTAAGGAGATAGGATCGCGCTGTCGGAGTGTTTGAGGAATAATGTCGGGGGGCTGTCACTCGTCATGGTGTGTACTGCTGAATGACGGGAATATTGTAAAAAATTTCGCAAACCCCTTGCAATTTCTGAAAAAGTGTGCTATAATGATGTAAATTATGTAATACCATTATGGAGGAAAGTATTATGTCACCTATCGAGATCGGCGCAGGCGTTGTACTGGCGCTTTGCAGTGTAATAATCATTCTTGTTGTTCTGGTACAGGAGTCTAAGGACGATGGCTTGACTTCCGCTATCGGCGGCGGTTATAACGACTCGTTCTACGGCAAGAACACAGGCAACACCCGTGATGCAAAGCTGAACAGAATGACCAGAAATGCAGCGATAGTTATGTTCATACTGACTATTGCAGTAAGCATAATCCACGGATATCTCAACAAGTGAGAATGATATCAGCCCTGCCAACGCGGGGCTTTTTTCATTGTAGGGAGGAAACAGCATGGTCAAAACGGACAAGCGCGCACTGATAGCCCAGATGTTCGAGGGGTTTGAGGATTCGGTGCTGATAAGCTACAAAGAGGGGCGCACAGGCATCGCTTACTGCGATAACGAAGAAAAGCCCGCATCTGCGGTGATATGCGCGGGTGATTTTTACTTCTGCGCGGGGGATGCTTCGGCGGCGGCTGAGGTTTTTGCGCTGGCAGAAAATAACAGCGAGGCAGTATTCATGCCGCTGGACGAAAGCTGGACGCAGGCGCTTCTCGCCCTTGACAAGGGGCTGGTGAGGACGGTGCGCTACCGCACGAAAATGCCCGAAAAATTCGATATCACACAGCTGGACAGGCTGGCTGACATATCGGCTTTACCCGAATTTGAACTTGGCATGATAGACGAAGAAATATACGCTCAGGCGATAAAGGAAACATGGTCGTGGGCGTTTGTGGGTAATTTTAAGGACTATGCCGACTTTGCCGATAACGCTTTCGGGTGCTGTATCACCCATCGGGGAAGGCTTATCTGCGCGGCTTCCTGCTATTCGGCTTACAGCGGCGGGGTCGAGGTGGAGATAGCCACTCACCCCGACTACCGCAGGAAAGGTCTGGCGACTGTCGCGGGGGCGGCGTTTATTCGTGAATGTGCAAAGCGCGGACTTAAAGCCCACTGGGACGCGGCAAACACAATGTCGCTGAAAATAGCCGCAAAATTCGGGTATACTCTTAAAGAGGAGTACACGGCTGTAGCTTTCGGAGAGGACTGAGTGATGGGTCAGCGCGAGATACTTTCACGTATAAAAGAACGTCTGACCGCAGATATCGACCGATATCTCGCGGGGGATAAAGCGGCGTATCTGTACAAATGCAGGCACACCGAGAGGTACGGCGATACAGATGAGAACCGTATTGCCCGTCTGCGGCTGGTGTACGGCTTGCAGTTCGGGGTGAGAGAACTGCCCGAAAATGAGCGCGAACAGATGGTGCGGAAACTTTTTGAACAGGAGGTCAAAGCCTGCGAAAATGAAAGTTTTCAGGGGTTCGGCGCGGGTATGGAGATGCTTGCCGACATGATGCAGAAATACCGCACGAGCGCTGACGAGGAACTGTTCACGCGGGCGAAGAACGCAAATTTTGACTGCTGGTGCGGTCTTATGACCGATGGCGGGTACAATTATCCCGCAAGCACCGATGAGTACGATATTGTGGACAGCATCTATCTGGCGGCTGAACTTGAAATGACTGAGGAAGTCTGCGCTCTGGTGGATATTTTCAAGGAAAACGGGCTTGAGGGCGAGGACTTTGAGAAGCTGAGAAGGTTTGCTGAGTATACCCATCGCACAGAGGACAGAGAGCAGGCGGTGCGCGGGTGCTACGAACGGGCTTTTGAGTCCGAAATAACAGACGAAAACGGTAAGATGCGTGCGCTGACCGCCGCAGAAGAGATGATAGGACTGCTGGCGGAAAAGGGCGAGGTATCAGCGGCGGAAGAACTTTTCAAAAAGCACACCGATGTGCTGACAAGCGCCAATCGTCGGGCTTTTTACACCTGTGCGCTGTGCATTATGCAGGCTGACGAAAGCACAAGGAAGCGCATATGGAAGTATGTGAAAAAGAATATCAGGCACAGCGTAAGGGTCGGTGAGTTTTATTCTGTCTGCTACGGGGATATCAAAAATTGCGCTGAAATTGCGGGCGACGGCAGATATGTTCGGCTGATGGAGATGCTGATTAAGAAAAAAGGGTGAAAAATGAGCAGGAGCTACCGCAGATTTCCTGTGAATAAAGACAGGACTATAGCAATCCGCCTTAAAATTCAGACAAAATCCATAAATCCGAGCTTTTGCGACTGGATTTTGTGAATTTAAATAGTTGGATTGCTATAATACGAAAAAAAGGCGTTTCAAGCCGAAGACTTTAATAGTTATGAAGATGCCTACAGATCATGGCTGAAAACTTATAAGAGAAAATAGATGTCCACTTAGTTGGACTCATGAGGGAGAAGATATGAAAGATTACAGAAAACTGATACTCCACAAGCTGAAAGCATCAGGCAAGAAGCCTGTCAGCTTCAAGGAGTTGGTCAAGGCTTTCCGAAAGGGGAATTTTGACTTTGACAGGTTCGCAGAAACAGTGGACAAAATGAAGAAAAAGGGCGAGATAGTCGAGGGCAGGCTGGGTTTCACACTGGGAAACGGCGGCAAGCTGAAAAAGTGCCGCGTCACCAGACTGCACAAGAGTTTCGGCTTTGTAAAGAACGTTGACACCAACGAGGAGATATTCATACCGGGCAAACTGCTGATGGGTGCGATGCCCGGCGACATCGTGATGGTGCAGATACGCCCAAGCAAAGGCGAAAGCCCCGAAGGTGAAGTCGTTTCCATAGAGGAGGAGAATTTCAGCCGTTTCAGCGGCGAGATCGTCAGCGAATTCGGTCAGCTGAAAATAATGCCCGATGTCATATCAAAATACGCGCTGGATTTTGTCAACCCGCTGGGGCTGGAACTTCACGAGGGTGACAAGGCAGTGGCGCTCATAACAAAGCGCGGCGAACGCCACAGCGAGCACAGATGCGAGATAGTGACATGTCTGGGAAGTTCGCTGAAAGCTGACGCTTGTGCGCTGAGTATAGTGGCGGCGGCGGGGCTGTCCCCTATTTTCCCGCCTGAGGTCATAGACGAGGCACGCAGGACTTCTGCGGCGGGTATAAGCGCTGAGGAAAAGGAGGGCAGGCTCGACCTGAGGGAACTGCCCATATTCACCATAGACGGCGCTGACACCAAAGATATTGACGATGCCGTAAGCGTTCAGGAGAATGAGGACGGCTACCTGCTGGGGGTACACATAGCAGATGTTTCACACTATGTAAAGCCGAAGTCTGCGCTGGATAACGAGGCTTTTCAGCGCGGCACCAGCGTGTACTACGCAAACAGGGTCATACCAATGCTCCCTGCCGAACTTTCAAACGGCATCTGTTCGCTCAACCCGCAGGAGGACAGGCTGGCTTTCTCATGTCTGTGTCAGCTGGACAAGTCGGGCGATATAAAAAGCTATAAGTTCACAAAATCGGTCATAAGGTCGAGGGTGAAGGGCGTTTATTCGGAGATAAACGATATTTTTGACGGCTTTGTGAGCCGCGAGATGGCTGAGAAGTACAAAGAGGTCATCGACCAATTGCCCGTAATGAAAAAACTGGCTGAGATACTGGGCAAAAAGCGCATCGCAAGAGGTGCGCCGCAGATAGAAACAAGCGAGAGCGCACTGATGTTCGACGAAGAGAACGTCTGTGTGGGCGTGGGCGAGTATCAGCGCGGATTTGCGCAGGAGATGATAGAGGACTTCATGCTGACTGCCAATGAGTGCGCCGCAAGGTTCGGGCTGGAGAACGAACTGCCTTTCGTATACCGCGTACACGAACCGCCCTCTGCCGAGAAGATAGAGGGGCTTAAAGAAATGCTGGCGGGGCTGAACATAGTCTATGTGCTGGGGGACGACCCAAAGCCGAAACAGCTGGCGGAGATACTGGAAATATCGAAAGGCACTGATGCCGAGAAGATAGTCAACAACGCGGTGCTGAGAAGCATGTCAAAGGCGAAGTACGATACCGAGCCGATAGGTCACTACGGGCTGGTGCTGGAGGATTATGCGCACTTCACCTCGCCGATACGCCGCTACCCCGACCTTTCGATACACCGCATAATGTCGGCTTTTCTGGAGGGCATGTCTGCCGAAGAGTGCAGGAGCAGATTCAACAAGTTCGTTTATGCGGCGGCTGACAGGTCTACCGAAACAGAACTGACCGCCATGCAGACAGAGCGTGCATGTGATGACTGCTACAAGGCTGAATATATGACAGGTCACATCGACGAATGCTTTGAGGGCGTTATCACTTCGGTGACGGATTTCGGCATGTTCGTTGAACTTGACAACACCTGCGAGGGTCTGATCCATGTTGACAACCTGCCTGAGGGCTACTATGAGAGCGACGGCATGATGCAGCTGAAAAACTTCTCCACAGGCACAGTATACCGCGTGGGACAGCGCATCGCCATAAAGGTGCTGGGCGCGAATGTAAATTCGGGCAAGGTCGATTTCGTTTTAGCGGACAACTGATAAGTGTTGTCGTTTACCATAACAGGCAGGAGGAATTATATGAAAAGCAAAAGGGGTCTTCCCACATTCACAGTCAGCAAAAGGTGCGCCGAAAGGCTGAAAGGCGGGCATCCGTGGGTGTACGATAATGAGATAACACAGTCGCCCGATGACATCGAAAACGGCGTGATAGCCGATGTGCTGACCGAAAAGGGCGGCTATCTCGGTTCGGGACTGGTGAGCATGAACAGCAAGATAAGGGTGCGCATACTCTCGGACAATGCCAACGAAACTTTCGGTGAGAGCTTTTTCAGGCGGAGGGTGCGCTATGCGCTCGACCACAGAAAGACTGTCATGGGCGATGACATATCCGCCTGCCGACTGGTACACGGCGAGTCTGACGGTCTGCCCGGACTGACTGTTGACCGCTACGGCGATATACTTTCGGTGCAGGTGCTGAGTTACGGCATGGAACAGCGCAAAGATATGCTCTACCGACTGCTGACCGAAGAACTGGCGGCTGACGGTGTGACGCTCAGGGGCATCATGGAGAGAAATGATGTGGCTATAAGAGAACTGGAGGGTCTTGAACAGGGCAAGGGCTGGTATAAAGCCGATTTCCTGCCTGCCGAAACGCCCTCACCCGTGACAGAGATATGCGAGAACGGCGTTATCTATAAGGTAGATGTGGAGAACGGTCAGAAAACAGGATTTTTCCTTGACCAGAAGTACAACCGACTGGCGGCGGCTAAGATAGCTAAGGGCAAGCGGGTGCTGGACTGCTTCACACACACAGGTTCTTTCGCGCTGAATGCCGCTATGGGCGGTGCTGAACATGTCACTGCGGTGGACGTTTCACAGTTTGCGGTGGATACGGCTAAAGCCAACGCCGAAAGAAATGGTCTGTCGGATAAGATGGACTTTGTATGCGCAGATGTGTTCGACCTTCTGCCTAAGCTGGCAGAAGAAAAGGCGGGGTATGACTTTGTGATACTCGACCCGCCCGCATTCACAAAAAGCAGAAAGACGGTAAATTCGGCTGAGCGCGGCTACAAGGAGATAAACTACCGCGCGATGAAACTTCTGCCGCGCGGCGGGTATCTGGCGACATGTTCCTGCTCGCACTTCATGCGAAACGACCTCTTTGTGAAAATGCTTATGAGTGCGGCGAAAGATGCGGGGGTACGCCTTAAACTGGTAGAAGCAAGACAGCAGGGACCCGACCACCCGATACTTATGAACGTACCGGAAACGGACTATCTGAAATTCTATCTTTTCCAGATAATATAAAGGCTGAGGATACGCTTAACAACATGTCAGATAACTGCTCTTGACAAATCAGAGGAAATGTGGTATAATATCAAGGCTGATATAAGTTCCGGCCGAATATAGGAGGGATATGTTATGGCAAGAAATAAGTTTGCGCTTTGCTGTGCTCTGCGGCATGTGTTTTTCAATGACTTCGCGCTTGACAGAGTTTTCATCATGAATGACTTAGCTTCGCTGTTCATATACTATGCCGATAATGATGTGCTCCCTCAGCTTTCAGCCGACTTCAACAAGCTGAATGTATGGCTGACTAAGGTCGAACTTATCAAAAAGCCCCGCAAGGACGAGCCGTATAAGATACCGACCGATTTCCGCTGTGATCTCAATACTGATGATGCGACTATACCCATGTTCAAGTTCGCGCCTGAGATACACATGCCTGAGGTACACAGTTATTCCATTCCCCCTGCCATTTTGCAGGAGCTGACTGATGAACTGAGCACGATAGATGTGGCTTCACTGGCGGCTTATGTAAGGGCTAAGGCTATGGCGGCGGGTGACCTCGCACTGACTTCTATCGAGGGCGACGATCAGACTTGGTAAACAAAATGCCCTGTCTTACGGCAGGGCTGATATATGCTGGTGTAGCACAGTTGGTAGTGCAGCTCATTCGTAATGAGCAGGTCGCCGGTTCGAGTCCGGCCACCAGCTTACGAAGACACTTCTGCTTTGGCAGGGGTGTCTTTTTATGCACAAAAAAGGGAAGAAAGTTCTGCCTTTCTTCCCTTTCGTCTTATATTCGCTCAGACCTGACCCAGCAAAGTCTGGTCAAATCGGAAGAGTGCTTCGTTTATCTCGTAAATGTCGTATATGCCGTGTGTGATATGGTACTTGACTATCAGGTCGAAGTCCAGTGAGTTTGACAGCGCAAAGCCTGCCCGCGCCAGTAATTGCTCGGTTTCGGCAAGGCTGAGTTTCAGCGCCACTGCAAATGCAAGCACCGTCTGTTTTTTGGGCTTGTAGTGAATGTCACTGCGTATCTTAGAGAACAGCTTGCGGTCGATGTTCGCACGCTTGTACGCTTCAACATCGGTCATGCCGCGCTCATCTATCATTCGCAGAAGTGACTGTGAGAATGATTCGTCACGGTCGGCAAAAATATCTGCCGCCGATATAGCTTCACAGCACTCTTCCATCAGCGGAGCGGGTTCGGCTGACTTCGCTTTTACCCCGAAAAACCTCCGTTTTTTTGACTTTTCAGCCGCCCCGAAAGCCGAGTTCATTTCTGCTGTTCTGCCGCGTTCGCGTTTTTTTACCGCATCTGCGTAAGCATCATCGATGTACTGCGCGATATCGCTGTAACGGTCACTGCTTATCTCAAATTCGGCTCTGTCGAAAACGACCAGCGTGATATCCATTTCGTTTTCTTCAAGAAATGCCCGCGCTTCGCTCTCTGCGACTTCGATAGCCGCACGCTTAGGGTAGCCGTATATGCCTGCCGATATCAGCGGGAAAGCTATGCTCTCACAGCCAAGACTCTTCGCCAGCGCCAGAGAGTTTCTGTAGCAAGACCTGAGAAGTTCTTCTTCGCCGTCATTTCCGCCCCGCCATACAGGACCTGCCGTATGTATTATGTGCCTGCAATCCAGCCTGTAGCCTGCTGTCGCCTTAGCATGACCTGTTTCACAGCCGCCGAGCGTCCTGCACTCTTCCAGAAGTTCTGCTCCTGCCGCGCGGTGTATCGCGCCGTCAACTCCCCCGCCGCCAAGAAGCGAATTGTTAGCCGCATTTACGATGGCATCAGCCTTTACCGTTGTGATATCTGCCCTTATGATATTGAATGGCATTCGCCCGCCCCCTTATCAGATGTCTTCGTCCATCTCCTCGAACTCTTTTGCGTATGCACCCTGTTCGAGCATGTACCTGAGCGCTGTAAATCTCAGGCTTTTGTTGTTGTTGCGTATCATGTAGCCGATGCGCCCCGATGTACCCAGTATGACCAGCAGTTTCTTCGCCCTTGTGACCGCCGTGTACAGCAGATTGCGGTAATACAGCGCATCAAGTCCCTGATAGAGTGTCAGTATCACCACATCGTACTCACTGCCCTGACTTTTGTGTACAGTCACCGCGTAAGCAAGTTCCAGATCGTCAAGCATCTCGCCGCGATACAGGGCTATGCGCCCCTCAAAATTCACAGCCAGCGTCTTTGCTTTGGGATCGGCCTCGACTATTATGCCGATATCGCCGTTATACATGCCCTTGCCGCTTTCCTCGTCATCACTGCTGTTTTCGGGTGTCCAGCTTATCTCGTAGTTATTGCGGGTCTGCATCACCTTATCGCCCACGCGGTAGATGCGGTATGCGGTCTTTATCTCTTCCTTGTCGGCGGCGGGAGGGTTCAGCTTCTCCTGCAATATCTTGTTGAGGGTATGTGTGGCTATCGCCCCCTGTTTCGTGGGTGAGAGCACCTGTATATCAGATATGGGCGAAACGCCGTACTTGTTTGGCAGACGTTCGGCACAAAGTTCCACCAGTGTGCTGTATAAGCTGTCGGGATCGGCGCGGTGCAGGAAAACAAAGTCCCTGTCACGCTTTTTGAGGTCTATCATCTCACCCGAAACTATGCGGTGGGCATTCATGACTATATCAGACTCCTGCGCCTGCCTGAACACTTCGGTCAGCCGCACCACCGACATCACGCCGCTGTCGATGATATCCTGAAGGACGTTGCCCGCGCCAACAGGCGGAAGCTGGTCACTGTCGCCCACAAGCACCAGCTTGCAGGTGACTTTCAGCGCCCTCAGAAGAGCCTCAAACAGTTCGCTGTCAACCATCGACATCTCATCGACCACCATTACATCGCAGTCCAGCAGGTTGTCCTCATCGTGAATGAACAGCATTCTGTCACCGTCAGATGGCATGACTTCAAGCATGCGGTGTATCGTTTTGGCATCATGACCTGTCAGGTCGCTTATGCGCTTTGCCGCCCTGCCTGTGGGTGCTGCGATGAAAACATCGAGCGACTGCTGTTCAAACAGCGATATTATGGCATTCAGCGTTGTGGTCTTACCTGTGCCCGGACCTCCCGTCAGCACCAGAAAGCCCTCTGAAAGCGCGAGATTTATTGCTTTTTTCTGTTGGTCTTCGTACTTTATGCCTGTCTGGGACTCTTCCAGTTCGATGACAGGCGTATAGTCTATCCTGCTATCATGTGATATGGATTTCATCACTTCCAGCCGCCTTGCTATGTACTCCTCAGCCTTATAATAGTCATCAAGCATCACGAAACTCTCGCCGTTTATCTCAAGTTCGTAGATATCCTGTTCGGCAAGGGCGACTTTCTTCACCTTGTCAAACAGTTCACCGCTTATATCCAACAGCCTTACAGCGTCATATTTCAGTGCTTCCATAGCTATGCAGGTATGACCCTTTTCGCGGGCAACATCTCTCAGAGCAAAGCGTATGCCCGCCCTTATGCGCTGTTCGCTGTCACGGGGTATCTCCTCTTTTTCTGCGATGCTGTCAGCGTCCTCAAATGGCAGGTCGATGCCGTCACCGCACATTATGTAGGGGTTCTTCTTTATCTCCTGCTGAGCGCCGTTTCCCAGCTTGCGCCATGCGCGAACGCCGTATTTGGTGGGTATGCCGTTTTTATTCATATAGACCACCAGCGCACGCGCCGCGAACGCTTTCTTGAATTCATCGCTGATAGTATCGACACGTTCCTGCGTCATGCCCGCTATCTCCAGTATCCTTTCAGGCTCGTTTTCGATTATTTCCAGCGTCTTGTCACCGAACTTCTTAACAAGCATCTTAGCTATCAGCGGTCTTACAGACTTAAGCGCCCCACTGCTGAGATACCTCAGTATAGCCGCTTCTGTAGAGGGCAGGCTTCTCTCGAACATCTGCACTTTCATCTCTTTGCCGTAGATGTCGCTGTTGAAAAACTCGCCCGTCAGCACCACCATCTCGCCCTCTTCGATGTCGCCCATCGCACCGACAGCGGTTATCAGTTCATCGTCAGTCTTGACGTTTATCACGCAGAAACTGCCGTCTGAATTCTTGAATTTTACACGGTCTACTTCGCCCTCTATCCTCTCTGGCTCTGCCATTTTCCGTTTCTCCTTTCCTCCGACTCCCCTGCCGCCCGCAGTATGAGCCATCATTCTTTTACACCTGCCGCGATGCGACCGACTTCTCCCATATCTCCTGCAAGATACACCCCGCTGTTTTCAGCGGCAAGCCTTTCAGCCGCATTGCTGAAATCTCTGTCAGTGCGGTAAATTATGACAGGTCTTGCGTTCCGCCCCAAGGCTTCTTCTTCCCGCAGGAATGACATCACCTGCGCTTCAAGTCCGATGCTTCCGTCATCAAAAACGACCACTGCCGCAGGCACAGCGGGTATTTCGTCACCGCGAAACAGTTCCCCCAGCAGAAGCCCTGCCGTGATAAGTACCAGCACCGCCGCAAGATACACCATAGTTTCACCCCTGTGCATACTATGCGCCGCCCCTGAAAACTGTGCCCCCAACGCCGTTCGGCATCGGGGGCTTAAACTCAGTGCATTTCTATTGACTTGAATATATCTTTGAACTTCTTTTCCAGCTTGCTCTTCTGGTCGTTGGAACACAGCAGGCTGAACTGGTAGACTGTATGATCCTTGACCTCGATATGCACAGCCACGAAATTATCGACCATTGCCTTGTCGCTGTAAGTGAACTCCAGCACCCTGCCTTGCAGTTTCTTGCGCTCGTAGTTTTTCAGTTTTTCCGAGAAAATTCCATCAAGCATCTCAGGAAAATTCAGATCAAGCATCTCCAGTTCCGACTTTGCGGTATAGTATGCGTCCAGACCTTCTATATCGTCATTTGAAGGGTTGAGCGACAGGTCGGGTATGATAGTTTCTGCATCGTACCGTATGCAGGTGAACTCCATCCTGTTGTTCGCGTAGGAATCACAGCTGATAGAATCCATTACCTCGAAAGATCTGTCTTTGACCTCCCTCATCGAAGCGGGAAGTGTGATGTCATAGCCTTTCATCTCGACAGTGATATTCTTGCTCTCGTAGTAGAAGAAAGTTCCGAAGAATATGACAAGCATCGAAATAAGCAAAATAATGCCAGCGATTTTCGGGTCTATCGATGCAAATACAGAAGCCTTCCGTTCTCTGACTGTCACTTCACCGAACCGAGCGGCTTTTTGCTGAAAATCGTTAGTCTGCTGTGGCTTTTTCAGTCCGACCATCTGTGATTCAAGCCCGAATTCGGTCAGCGTACCGCAGTTTCTGCACATTTTTTCGCCTGTTTCAACAGGTTTTCCGCAGGTCTTACAAACCATATAAACAGCCTCCTTATTTGAATTTGATAGACTGTATCATCTTGCCTACCTGTGAACTGTACTTGCTCTCCTCTGATTTGAGGCAATAACCGATGAACATATAGAGGTCATCGTCTTTTTTCTCGGCTGTAAGAAGACTGTAATAATTCTCATCGTCCTCAGAAAAATAGAAGTAGAGTTTATCACCTACCAGTTTTATCTGGTCATAATCATCAAGTCCGCTCTTAAGCGAAATATCCATGTATTCTACAAAAGTTTCCGCATCGACATCAGCATCGCTCATATCATACTTTACATATGCAAAGGCAATGTTGTTGTTGGAATATACCGCGCTCTCTTCTGCATCATTGTCATTGAAAGTCGATGTTTTATCTTCTTTGAGCACCTGCGGGAAAGTCACCGAAAAATCGTCAAAGTCTTTTTTGACATCGCGCATCATAAAGACGTTCCTGTACAGGAACACGCCTATAAATATCAGTATACATATCAGCGATGTTATCAGCCTGATCTTTTTTATCGTTCCGAGCGGATTCATCAGCGCCCTTGAAGCGAAGCCGCTGCCCGAATTGCGCGGCGCATTCATACCGTAGCCCATGCCATAGCTGTTTGGCTGACCGTAATTGGCTGTATTACCGTAGTTATCATTGCCATATCCGCCCTGCTGACCGTAGGCCGCGTTATTGCTGTAATTATTGGCATTTCCGTAGTTGACAGTATTCGGCTGGTTGTTGAAAGCGGGACCCATCTCGCTTCTTCTGGTGCCGCAGTACTGACAGCTCTGATCGTTCTCACCGAGATTTCCACCACACATTGGACAATTCATATTCTGTTACTCCTTTTCGATTATTCATGTTGTCTGCTTTTATATGTGTTTTTGCGAGGGTTCATATCCCGTAAGCAGACAATTTCCTTATAATTACAGCTATGCAGGTCGTACCCGAAGACACGCCCTGCATAGAGAATATTTTCAATTTGACTTACTTAGCCGCATTCCTCTTGGCGAGGTCAGCCAGTGCGTCCTTGCGGGACAGGTTGATCCTGCCCTGATCGTCGATCTCCATTACCTTGACAACGATCTCGTCACCGATGGAAACAACATCTTCTACCTTTTCAACTCTCTGCTTATCCAGCTTGGAGATGTGTACCAGACCGTCCTTACCGGGAGCAATCTCAACAAACGCACCGAAGTTCATGATACGAACGACCTTGCCCTTGTAGATAGCACCGATCTCGGGATCGTTTGCGATGGTGTTGATGATGTTGATAGCCTGCTGAGCCTTCTCCTTGTCCAGACCCGAAACGAATACGCTGCCGTCCTCGTTGATATCGATCTTGACTTCGCACTCTGCACTGATCTTCTGTATCACCTTTCCGCCTGAGCCGATAACTTCTCTGATCTTGTCAACAGGGACCTTTGTGGTGAGCATCTTAGGTGCCCACTTGCTTACCTCAGGTCTTACCTCAGGTATAGCCTTGAGCATTATCTCATCGAGAATGTACATTCTCGCCTTTCTTGTCTTCTCGAAAGCGCTTGCGATGATGTCCATAGTCAGACCATCGACCTTGATATCTACCTGTATAGCGGTGATACCGTTCTTGGTACCGCCCACCTTGAAGTCCATATCGCCGTAGAAGTCTTCAAGACCCTGAATATCGACCATTGTCATCCAGCTGCCGTCCTCTTTGGTTATCAGACCGCATGAGATACCCGCAACAGGCTCCTTTATCGGAACGCCTGCGTCCATCAGAGCCAGAGTCGAGCCGCAGATAGAGCCCTGCGAAGTCGAACCGTTGGAAGAAAGCACCTCAGACACGCATCTGATAGCGTATGGGAACTCTTCAACGCTTGGCAGTACAGGCACGAGTGCCCTTTCAGCCAGTGCGCCGTGACCAATCTCACGTCTTCCGGGTCCTCTGGAAGGTCTTGTTTCGCCTACAGAGTAGCTTGGGAAGTTGTACTGGTGCATATATCTCTTGCTGGTTTCCTCGTCCAGACCGTCCAGCTTCTGAGCATCGGAAATGGGGCCCAGTGTGCAGACTGTCATTACCTGAGTCTGACCTCTGGTGAATATGCCTGAACCGTGTACTCTAGGCAGAACGCCAACTTCAGCCGCCAGAGGTCTGATCTCATCGATGCCTCTGCCGTCAACACGCTTGCCTTCGTACAGCCAGTTTCTTACTATCTTCTTCTGGAGTTTATAGAGAACTTCCTCCAGCATAGCGCCCTGATCGGGATACTGCTCGTCATACTTCTCGTGAACAGCATCATAGATGGGCTGCATTCTTGCATCTCTTACGTTCTTGTCATCGGTATCGAGAGCCTTCTTGACGTCCTCGCCTACCATAGCCTCGATCTCATCGAACAGGTCGTGGTCAACTTCCATCGACTCGAACTCGAACTTAGGCTTGCCTATCTCAGCCTGAATGCCCTTGATGAACTCTACCATCTTCTTGATCTCGGCGTGACCTGTTTCGATAGCCTTGAGCATCAGGTCATCGGGTATCTCTTCAGCGCCAGCTTCGATCATTACTATCTTCTCGGCAGAACCCGCAACAGTCAGGTTCAGCTTATTTTTAGCTCTCTGTTCGAGGGTGGGGTTGAGCACCAGTTCACCGTCAACATAGCCAACGTTGATGGAAGCTACAGGACCGTTCCACGGGATATCGGAGATGGAGATAGCGATAGCCGTCGCTATCATGCCTGTTATTTCGGGCGAATTATCGGGGTCTACCGACAGAACTGTCATAACTACAGTTACATCGTTTCTCATATCCTTAGGGAACAGAGGTCTGATAGGTCTGTCAACGCATCTTGAAGTCAGTATAGCCTTGTCGCTTGCCTTGCCTTCACGCTTGGTGAAAGAGCCCGGTATCCTGCCGACAGCATACATCTTCTCTTCAAAGTCAACGGAAAGCGGGAAGAAATCCACGCCCTCACGGGGCTTCTTGGAAGCGGTAACGTTTGCCATTACGACAGTTTCACCGTATCTTACCCAGCAGGAGCCGTTGGCCAGCCCGCAGGTCTTGCCTGTTTCAACTACGACAGGTCTGCCTGCGTAGGTGGTTTCAAAAGTTCTTGCATTCTCAAACATCTTTTCATTTCCTCCTCGTCTGTCAGGCGAGGGCTTTTAGCAATAAGCGCAGGGCGGGAAGTCTTCCTGTCCTCCGGTCAATGCTAAACACCGTCACCTCAACATTTGTTTTGAACTTTACTAAATAAAACACCGAAAGGCAGTGGTGCAAAACGCACCTCTGCCCCGATAATTTTCAAATGATTACTTACGGATACCCAGCTTGTCGATAACTGCTCTGTATCTCTCGATGTCGTTCTTCTTCAGGTAGTTGAGAAGATTTCTTCTCTTACCGATCATCTTGTACATACCTCTTCTGGAGTGGTTGTCCTTCTTGTGTACCTTCAGATGTTCGGTCAGGTCGGAGATCCTTCTGGTCAGGATAGCGATCTGTACTTCGGGAGAACCTGTGTCGGTTTCATGAGTTCTGTTAGCCTCGATAACGGCTGTCTTTTCGTCTTTTCTCAGCATATTTTTGTACCTCTTTCTTAAATTTTTCCGCTGCGTCGGGATACGGCAGGTACAATCTTCTTACCGAAGCGTGACCCGTATTCTGCCGCAGGGATATTGCTGTGTGCGTTTACCGCACAATACGACTTCATTATTATACACGATTTCCCGTGATTTGTAAAGGGCGTTCACATAATTTTTACAATTATTCGACGGTTTCTTCCGTCACATATTCCGCCGCGATGTTCTTACCATCGCATTTTGCCCTGACTGCGCCGTTCCTTGTAATGAAGACCTCAGCGCCGTTATCCTCAAAAGCCTTGATAGTTTCTTCATCTTCGGGTTCTTCGTCCGAACTTGTGATGACTGCTATCTCAGCCTTGACCTTGTTGGCAAAATCGGTATTGCTGTCCTGCCAGCGCCCGTGATGCGGTACTTTCACATATTTGTAGACCTTATTCACCGATGAAGTGTACTCTTCAAGTCTGTCGTTCTCAGCGTCACCTGTGAACAGCATATTCACCTCACCGAGAGTGACTTCTGTTATCAGCGACGAATTGTTGCTGTCATCGTTTTCGTAGACCTCCTGCTGAGGCGGGTCAACAGTAAACTCTGCATCGCCCAGTGTGAAACTGTACCTTTCGCGGACAGTTTCAGCCGTTTTCTGTGCTATTTCCAGCGCTTCTAGGTAATTGTCGTACTCATCGCTTTCTTTCGGCAAATTGCTTTGCAGTACTGACCCTACTTCGCAGTTTTTAAGCACCTTAGCCGCGCCGCCCACATGGTCTTTATCGAAATGTGTGATTATCAGATAATCAAGTTTGGATATGTTATTTTCTTCCATATAGCTGACTATTGTCTTGCCGAAGCCCTTTTCGCCGCAGTCTATCAGCACCGCCCATTCATCATTGTAGATGAGGTGGGCATCAGCCTTGCCAGCGTTGAAAGAATAGATAGTCAGCCCCTCACCGATATCGGCTATATCGACCTTTTCGGACTTGCTGCCGCAGCCTGACAGCAGTGCAGTCATTCCCGCAAGCATGATGCAGAAGTATTTCTTCAATGTTTTCATTCAATATCCTCCAAAAAGAAATTTTCACTCACTGCACTCCTATATTTAACTTTTTTGCTTATTTTACCCTTTTCAGATATTTTCTCTGTGCTATCAGGAAGACTATTATGCAGTACAGCAGAAGTCCGCCCAGCACGCATGCCAGTGTCACCTTGAAAGTCATCGACTCAAAGTAGGCTTTCATCACCCGCATTCTTTCCTTTACAGGTGACCTTTCGACCTTAGTGGTGGAGATAAGGTCTATCTCCGTCAGCGTTTCGCCGTTATAGCGAAGCTCCATTTTACCCAGCACATCGCCCTTTTCAACAGGTGCAACTATGTGGTCTTTTACAGTGACTATCTTCTCGACCTCTTCCACCTTGATATTTGCGGGCCACATCCTGCTGTAGCCGCAGGCAGGTTTGAGGTTGGCGTAGTCCAGCTTTTTGCCGTACTCGACCTTTACATCGCGCACCTCGCTTATCTCGTTGATGAAATCCTTCTGCACCATAGTGCTGAAAGCCCATTCATAGAGATTGATATGGTCGATGAAATTATAGTACACATCTTCCGCCGCATACAGCGAATCGGGGTCTTCCTCACCTTTTTTGATGTCTTCGGGCTGTTTTTCCATCGGAGCACCCAGCGTTACCGTCAGATAGGTAGCGCCGTCACAGGTAGCGTAGCTTGCGAAGCATCTGCCTGCCGCTTCGGTAGTACCCGTCTTTATGCCGCGACAATAGCTGTAATAGTAATCGGTATACTCGTTTATCATAAAGTCGGTGCTGGTCAGGCTTGTGCCCTCAGGGTGGAAGTCAGTGGGTTCCATCGTGTAGAACGTTGTATTGACCAGTTCCTTGAAGACAGGGTAATTATCCAGCGCATACTCGCATATTTTCGCGATATCCTTAGCAGAAGAGAAATTCTGCTGAGTGAACAGCCCGTGTGCGCAGGAGAAATGGGTATGCTTAAGCCCCAGTTCGGTCACCTTTTCGTTCATCATATCGACAAAGCGGGGTATATTGCCGCCCACATTCACCGCGATGATGTTTGAAGCCTCACACGCAGACGGTATAAGGTTCGCCGCCAGCAGGTCGTAGGCACTTACCGATTCGTAGGGCTGTATATCGGCGGTGGAAGCGCCTGTGCCGTACAGTTCATCGAATGCTTCTGTGCCTGCCGACATTTTTTTTGCTTTCAGCGCATCTTCATCGCCGCCCAGTTCATCAAGCATTACCACAGCAGTCATCAGCTTTGTCAGCGATGCGGGAGGAACTTCCTTATCGCTGTTTATATCGACTATCTCCTCACCTGTGTCCATATTTATCATATAGACACATTCGGAGTACAGCCTGAGATCTTTAAGTTCACCGTTTTCATCTCTCACAGTGGGCTTGAAAGTCAGCGCACCTGCGGGCAGGGCACTGCTGACCAGTACTGCAAAGGTGCATAACAGCGCTGTCAGGGCACGAAATTTGTTCTTCATTTACACACGACCTCTTTGCCAAAAAATTTTACACACATTCATTATAGCATATTTTGCCCTGTTATGCAAGCACATTTTAGGGAATTATGGGTGTGCGCCGTGTGAAAAACAAAACGGTCAGCCGCACTGACAATATGCGGCTGACCGTCATAATATTCATATCCTATCTTATCACACCGAAAGCCATGCGGTGTTTATCAGAGCAGTGTGATGCCCTTTTCAGCGCACTTTTCGATCATATCATCAGGCCAGATGCTCGACTGTACTTCACCGATGTGAGCCTTTTCCAGCAGGAGCATGCAGAGTCTTGACTGACCGATACCGCCGCCGATAGTCAGCGGGAGAGTACCGTTTGCTATCATCTTGTGATAGTCGTACTGCATCCTGTCCTCAGCGTCAGCTTCTTTCAGCTGTGATGCCAGCGACTTCTCGTCAACTCTCACGCCCATCGAAGAGATCTCGATGGCGTTGTCCAGCACCTCGTTCCAGAAGAAGATATCGCCGTTGAGCGACCAGTCATCGTAGTCGGGCGCACGACCGTCATGCTTCTCGCCGCTTTTCAGCTTGCCGCCTATCTGCATGATGAATACGGTCTTCTTCTCCTTAGCGATGAGCTTCTCGCGCTCTTTCGGGGTCTTGTCGGGGTACATATCTTCAAGTTCCTGTGTGGTCACAAAGAAAACGTCCTCGCAGATCTCGCCTTTCAGCTGGGGGTATCTCAGGCTGACCTTTCTCTTTGTGTAGACGATCGCCTTTACCACGCACTTTACAGTTTCTTTCAGGAAATCAATGGTTCTCTGATCTCTTCTGATGACCTTTTCCCAGTCCCACTGGTCAACGAATATCGAGTGGAGGTTATCGGTATCATCATCGCGGCGGATAGCGTTCATATCGGTATAGATGCCTTCGCCTGCCTTATAGCCGTAGCGGTAGAGCGCCATTCTCTTCCACTTAGCCAGCGACTGAACGACCTCAGCCTCGCAGTCGATCTCCTTGATGTCGAAGCTGACCTTGCGTTCAACGCCGTTGAGGTCATCATTTATGCCGCTTCCCTTTCTGACGATCAGCGGTGCGGAAACTCTGTCCAGCATAAGCTGTATGGACAGCGCCTGCTGAAAAACGTCTTTGATATACTTGATAGCGTGCTGAGTTTCTCTCAGCGACAGTGCCGGAGCATAACCTTCCGGCAGATAGAGTGATCTTGACATAAAAACTCACTACCTTTCACATCTTTGAAACAAAAAAGGACATTCCGACCGCCTCTTGCGACCGGAACGTCCTTGTTCCTTACCATGCAATTATTATACACCGAAATTGCATTTTTGTCAAGAGGTTTTCCGTAAAAATAAGATAAACAACGTATTTTTAATGTATTTTGTCATTCAGTTAATGCAAGATGACTGTTTTCAGCCTGCATTTGTATTATTCAGCGCCTTTTCTCAGAACGTAAGCACCCTTATGACTTTATAGCCGTTCTGACGTTTTCTGACGATGATGTTCACATAATTCCCCGCCCTGATATTCGCTCTGCCCGAAAACATGACATTCCTTGATGTCGCGCAGTATTCAAGCTTTTGCATGTCGTAATATATGAAAGTCACATTATTTCCGTGAGTCATAAAGACAAACGCTTTGACCTTCATAAGCGAGGGCGCATCTCTCAGGCAAAAAAGATCATAAGCAAAATGCAGTCCTGTCGCCGCAGTGAACAGCACCATTACATAGACAGCCGCCTGCCACATCTGCCACTCGTTCAAAAAGAACAGGAATAGCAGGCACATCGCACCCATTATGCCCGCAAGCACCAGATTGCTTTTCAGGATATGCCCCTTGACCATAGCCAGCACATCGGGCGTTACAGCGCCGTAGCCCGACTGCGACAGCAGTTCGTTCTTCACCCGCTGATCTATCTGCCGCATGTACTTTCTCAGCCTTAAATTATCGCGCAGTGAAAGGATACCCACAGGCAGACCGATCATGAAAGTCACAGGCACGAGTACAATGGCAGCTGAGAAAGCGACAAAAAGTCCGAACATAAATCCCATAGCTATATAATTATCTGATAGAACCTACTGTTCTCGGGAACATGATGACATCTCTTATGTTCTGTACGCCTGTGGTGTACATTATAAGTCTTTCAAAGCCCAGACCGAAGCCGCCGTGAGGTACAGTGCCGTACTTTCTCAGGTCGAGGTAGTCGCTGTACAGGTCGAGGTTCATGTTTCTCTCCTTCATAGCGGCTATCAGCTTATCGTAGTCAGCTTCTCTCTCACTGCCGCCGATTATCTCACCGACACCGGGTACAAGCAGGTCAACAGCCGCAACGGTCTTGCCGTCGGGGTTCTGCTTCATGTAGAAGCTCTTTATCTCCTTAGGATAATCGGTAACGAAAACTGCCTTGCCGAAGACCTTTTCGGACAGGTATCTCTCATGTTCTGTCTGGAGGTCACAGCCCCACTCAACGGGATAAACGAAGTTCTCGCCCGACTTTTTCAGCAGTTCAATAGCTTCTGTGTAGGTAACTCTGCCGAATTCGTGGCTGATAAGTTCTTCAAGTCTTGCCTTAAGACCCTTTTCAAAATGCGCATCGAAGAAAGCTATCTCATCGGGGCACTTTTCAAGAACTGTGCCGATGACATGCTTTACCATATCCTCAGCGACTTCGATGACATCATCGAGTTCAGCGAAAGCTATCTCAGGTTCAACGTGCCAGAATTCAGCAAGGTGCTTGGGTGTGTTGGAGTTCTCAGCCCTGAACGAAGGACCGAAAGTATATATCTTGCCCATAGCGGTAGCCGCCATCTCGCCTTCCAGCTGACCCGACACCGACAGACCTGCGCGTCTGCCGAAGAAATCAGCGGCATCGTAATCGTCCTCAGTCTTGTAATCCTGCGAAAAACCGATGGTGGTGACTCTGAACATCTCGCCTGCGCCCTCGCAGTCAGAACCTGTTATCAGGGGCGTATTCACATAGATGAAATTCCTGTCCTGATAGTAGCTGTGTATAGCCTGTGCCAGCACCGAGCGAACTCTCATAACAGCGTTGAAAGTGTTCGTCCTGCCTCTCAGGTGGGGCATGGTGCGCAGGAATTCCAGCGTATGACCTTTCTTCTGGAGAGGGTAATCCTGCGGGCAGTCGCCCAGGACAGTGATATCGGCGGGTGTAACATTTATCTCAGCGGCATTTCTGCCCTCTACCAGCTTGCCCTCGACCTTAAGGGAAGTTCCCACGCGGGGGATATCCTTATAATCGGGGTCATCAGCCTTATCTATAACGACCTGCACATTTTTCAGCGAAGTGCCGTCATTCAGCTCTACGAAAGCCACATTCTTCGAGTTTCTTGAAGTTCTTACCCAGCCGCAAACAGTCACGGTCTGTCCGATGAGTTCCTTATTCTGCAATACTTCTTTAATATCAATATGTTTCATTTTTTTACTCCTATTCTGAATGGGGGCTGACTCGCCCCCATACCCCCGCGCTCAGCCGCGCCCGGAGGGTTATCGCTTCGTTCCCAAAATGCCCCTACGGGTCATTTTGCTCTCTCCCGCGATAACGGGGCGCGGGTCGCTCTTTGGCATGAGTGATGGCTTTGTTTCGCCCGCATTATTTCGTTTTGATTTTTTAGGGGAATGGTTCGCCCCCATGCCCCAAACATCAGCTTTCACATGGCTTCTTTGCCATGCTTTCGGGGAATTGTGTTTGTGTCTGCATAGATCTGCGTATGTGCCTGTAACGCTCTGAGCGCACCCTTTGGCGGGATTTATGCCGACACAGCCGCATACGCCCACGCCCTACAATAACATCTGCATTTTTCATCTTCCAATTTTGATGTGTATTGCTGATGATACAAAATGGCTGTTCTTTCGTATTGTTCCCCCGCCTGCGGCGGGGGAACAATACACAACCAAATTGGGATTTTTTCATAAATGCACAATACTTGCGTTCATGTCAATAATTATGAATTGTGAATTATGAATTATGAATTATAAAATCGCTTTATATTTTCATTATCCGTATTATCCATACCGCTCCCCTTCCCGAGCACACAGCCGCACCGCTTTTTTGGCATAAAAAAAGCCCTCGTCCCCAAAAACAGGACGAAAGCTGTAAGCCATCGCGGTACCACCTGAATTACAAATCGCTCAAAAGCATTATCCGAGCGTTGTCACTCTTATCCTCATAACGTGAGGAACACGTCTTTCCTACTGAGCTTCCGCCGTTCGGTCTGCCGCTCGCGGGTGTTATTCGCAAAGGCTCTGCTGCGCGGCTCACACCTCTTCCGCGCTCTCTGTGAGTGAAATACCTGTGTTACTTCTCCCAGTCATAGCGTTTGAAAAATATTGTATGTATTATAACACCTTTTTCCCGATTTGTCAAGGGGTGAGTGCTGTCTTTTTTCAGGAAAATGCTGGAATACATCAGATACGCGCCTTGATTTTTCAATATTACTATGGTATAATAGAAATCGGTTTTATAATCCACGATTGCTGACATTAGCGGCAGTGTGCCGATATATCTAGCATTCAGCGGTGGAAATTGTTGCGTGAATGATGGCATTTCCCATGAAAAAAGGGAGAAAACGGACTTTCGGACGTGCGGGCGAGTCCCCATTTATGTTTCTCAGGCGCAAAAGGCTCGCGTGGGGGCTTGGGGGCTTCGACCCCATTTAAGATAATCGAGCAAAACAAGACTCTCGTACATGCCAAAGAGCGAGGAGCTTTTGCGCCTTTAAAGTTTTTTTGTGCCCGTAGGGAGGTACGACCGAAGGGTGCAAAAAAATCTTTAAGTTTCTCAGGCGCAAAAGTCTGAGCGTCGGGGGTATGGGGGCTTCGCCCACATTTAGAATAGGAGTAAAAATGAGTGCATTTGTTGAATTTAAGAACGTAAAGAAAACTTACAAGACAGGTGAAGTCGAGATACATGCGCTGAAAGATGCCACTTTTGAGATAGGCAAGGGCGAATTCTGCGTTATTGTCGGCGCTTCGGGCGCGGGCAAAACGACTATACTGAATATTCTCGGCGGAATGGATACGCTGACTTCGGGCAGTGTAAAGCTGGACGGCCGCGAGATATCAAAGCTGGGCAAAAAGGAACTTACCGCTTACAGGCGGTATGATATCGGGTTCGTGTTCCAGTTCTATAATCTGGTGCAGAACCTCACCGCTAAGGAAAATGTGGAACTGGCGGCGCAGATATGCAAAGACCCGCTCGATGCGGAAGAAGTGCTCAGACAGGTGGGTCTTGGGGAGCGAATGAAGAACTTCCCCGCACAGCTTTCGGGCGGTGAACAACAGCGTGTGGCTATCGCGAGGGCGCTCGCCAAAAACCCGAAACTTTTGCTGTGCGATGAGCCTACGGGTGCGCTGGACTACAACACGGGCAAGGCGGTGCTTAAACTGTTGCAGGACACCTGCCGCAAAAAGGGCATGACTGTCGTGGTGATAACCCACAACTCGGCGCTGGCGGCTATGGCAGACAGGATAATCACTGTCAAGAGCGGTATGGTGGAAAGCATGCGGCTGAATACCGATATCGTTGATGTTGAAGACATCGAGTGGTGATGCACATGCGTTCAAAACTGAGAGTTTCTTCGCTTAGGGAGATAAAGAGCACTTTCGGGCGCTTTTTTGCGATAATGGCGATAATCGCGCTGGGTGTGGGATTTTTCTCGGGCGTAAAAATAACCACGCCCGCTATGGTCAACACGGTGGGCGGCTTTATGACCGATCACGAGTTGTTCGATTACCGCATAGTTTCCACGCTGGGGTGGGAGGAAGATGACGTTGCGGCGCTGAAAGGGCGTGAAGATGTCCGCGCGGCTGAGGGTGCATACGCCCTCGACCTGCTGGTGCATGATGAAAAGGACAACGAACTGGTATTCAAGACCCACTCGCTGACTGACGGGGTGAATGTCCCCGAAATGCTGGAGGGCAGGATGCCCGAAAATGACGGCGAAGTGCTGATAGACGGCAAGACCTCTTTTAAGGTGGGCGACAAATTCACGGTTGGCGAGGGCAACAGCGAGGACACGCTGGACAATTTCAAGCCCCGTGAACTGACGGTGGTCGGGCGGATATACGCGCCTGCTTACGTACATTTTGAGCGCGGCACTACCACACTCGGAAGCGGTTCTGTGAACGGGTATATCTATCTTGACAAGTCGGCTTTTGACATGGAAGTTTATACCGAACTTTATGTTAAGCTGGACCACGAACTTGATGTGTATTCGGACGACTACAAGGACTATATGGCTGACCGCGAGGACAGCTGGGAGAAAGCTGCCGAAGAACAGGCTGAACAGCGCTATGACAGGATAGTTTCGGAAGCTGAGGACAAGCTGGCTGACGGCAGGCAGGAACTTGAAGATGCACGCGAAGAAGGTCAGCAAAAGCTGGACGATGCGCGTGCGGAACTTGATGATGCTAAGGCGGAACTTGACGATGCGGCGCAGAAACTCACCGATGCCGAAAAGGAGATAGCTGACGGTGAAAAAGAGATAGCCGACAACGAGAAGAAGCTGAAAGATGCCAAAAAGACCCTCGATGACACTGAGGGTACACTCGTGAGCGGCAAGGCACAGCTTGACAGCGCGGCGGCGACCCTCGCGGCAAGCAAGGCGCAGTTAGATGCGGGCGAAAAACAACTCCGTGAGGGCGAAGCGGCTTTGGCGGCGGCACAGGCACAGCTTGATGACGGTGCGGCGCAGATAGAAGCAGGTCAGGCGGAGATAGATGCAAACACTGCGGCGCTGAATATGCAGTATGCGCAGTTCATGGAACAGTACGGCGAATACCTCGACATGGCGGACATGCTGCCGCCCGAAGAGTCAGCCGTGATAATGGCGGGCAAGGCACAGCTTGACGGCGGCTTTGAACAGCTTTCGGCGGCACAGGCTGAACTTGATGCGAAAAAGGCAGAACTTTCGGCGGGGCAGGCTGAACTTTCGGCACAGCGGGAAGTCCTTGAACAGAGCCGCGCTCAGCTGGAAGCGGGCAGGGCGCAGTATCAGCAAGGCCTTGCACAGTACTCGGCTTCGCTGGCGCAGTATCAGTCGGGCAAGGCACAGTACGACAAGGGCTTGCGTGATTATGAGGACGGCAAAAAACAGCTGGAGGACGGCAAAGCTGAACTGGAAAAAGGCAGACAGGAATATAAGGACGGCAAGGCTGAGTACGAAGATGGTCTTGAAAAGTATGAGGACGGCGAGGCTGAGTATCAGGACGGTGTGACCTCCTTTGATGAGGAGATAGCTAAGGCTGAGCAAGAACTGGCAGACGGCGAAAAAGAACTTCGTGACCTGAAAAAGCCCGATGTTTTCCTGCTTGACCGCAACACTAACATCGGCTATGCGTGCTTTGAGAACGACTCGGAGATAGTCGAGCAGGTGGCGAGGGTATTCCCGATATTCTTCATACTTGTGGCGGCACTGGTCTGCATGACGACCATGAGCCGCATGGTGGAAGAGCGCCGCACGCAGATAGGCACGCTGAAAGCGCTGGGATATTCCGAGCGGGCGATAATGGGCAAGTTCACGTTCTATGCGGGCAGTGCGGCGGTGCTGGGCTGTGTGACAGGCTACGGCGTGGGTACGGTGCTTTTCCCGAAAGTCATATGGATGACCTACAAGCTGATGTACATAGAACTTGACATAAAGTACCTGTTCGATGTGAAGCTGGCGGCGATAGCGGGTACGGTCGCGATAGCATGTTCGGTGGGTGCGGCTTGGCTGTCGTGCAGATATGAACTGAGCGAAACTGCGGCGGGGCTTATGCGTCCCAAAGCGCCCAAAGCGGGCAAGCGGGTACTGCTGGAGAGATTTCCGTTCATATGGAACAGAATGAAATTCCTGCACAAGGTAACGATACGCAACATTTTCCGCTACAAGAAACGTTTCTTCATGATGATAGTCGGCATAAGCGGCTGTACGGCTCTGCTGTTGACGGGCTTCGGGCTGAAAGACTCGGTATCGGGATTTGCGGAAGTTCAGTACGAAGAGATAGTGACGGCTGATGCTTCGGTGGACTTCAAGGCGGGCGATGACGGCGGCATGCCGCATTCGCTTTCTGAAAAGCTGGACGATATGGGTGCGGAGTATGCCTGCATCTACACGGGGGCGTGGGATCTTGTCAAAAAAGATCTGACAAAGAGCATGACCCTGATGGCTCCTGCTGATTTTGATGAACTGAAGGGCAGTATGAATTTCATCGACACTGAGGGTGAAGCGGTCGAGCCGCCCACAGGTGATGAAGCGCTGGTGAGCATAAGTGTGGCAGAGCGATACAAGGTCAAAGCGGGCGATGAGATAACTCTGCGTGATGAAAACATGCGGGTGATGAAGTTCAAGGTAAAGGCGATATTTGACAACCACGTTTACAACTACATTTTCGTTCCGCACGAAGCGGTCGAACGTCAGCTGGGCGAGCAGACAGATATGAACGAAGCGTATGTGAGGTTCAAGGCGGGCGAAGATGTCCACAAGGCACAGACCGCCATCGGCAAGCTGGACGATGTGGTAAACGTGACCCTTTACGAGGACTTGAAGAAGCGTCTGACCGACTCGATGAGCAGTCTTGACTACGTGGTACTGCTGGTCATAGTCAGCGCGGCGGGGCTGGCGTTCATAGTGCTGTACAACCTGACAAACATCAACATAACCGAGCGTGAGCGCGAGATAGCTACCATCAAGGTGCTGGGCTTTTTCCGCAATGAAACGGCGGCATACGTACTGCGCGAGAACATCTTCCTGACGGCGCTGGGCATAGCGGTCGGGCTTGGGCTGGGCGTACTCCTGCACCGTTTTGTGATGGCGCAGATAGTGGTCGATATGGTCAGCTTCAAGGTGCGCATACTTCCTATGAGTTTTGTTTACAGCATCGCGCTGACATTCCTGTTCAACATCGGCGTGAACGCGGTCATGAGCAGTAAGCTGGAAAAGATAAACATGGCAGAGAGCCTGAAATCTGTTGAATAATGAAAAAAGGTCTTCACGGGGGTGAAGACCTTTTGTTTTGCATGCTATTCTGCCTCGAATTTCTCGCAGAGCGGGCAATCGTTCGGAGCATCTTTGATGATGCTGTCGAGAAACTCATCGCATTCCTCGCGAGTGAATTTACCAGCCATCTCTGCTGCGAACCTGTCCTGAGCCTTGCTCAGTCCTGAGTCGTCCCAGTTGTCGGTGACTATCTCCTCGTGGTGTTCGCAGCGGCTGATAACCCCCTCTTCGATCAGAATTTCGGTGCCGCGGTTGCGAGCATCGTCAAATTCTTCCTGTCTTCTTTTTGCGCTTCCCATGAAAAATCCACCTTTCGTTTTTTATTATCCTTGCGGACAATTTATATTATGGTTATCCCTTTAGCACACCAGCTGAAAATGCTGTAAACAAAAGGATAATTGAGCGCCATACGCCAACCGCCTTAAGTTCTGTAAAACCGCCGTTTTGGTGGTGTGTCAGCGGGATAGCCACGATTTATGTTATAATTATAGCATAGTTTTTTTGAGAAGTCAAGCAGCACAATTATCTATCACGCACAAATTGACAAGTAAATCACCGTATTAACGTTCTGTTCACTTTTTGAGCTGAGCATTACACAAGTGAGGTAGTCGTGACTTTTTCGGAGGTGGAAAGAACAGATCTTGACTTGTAATATTTTCATGAATTGATAAAGCTCTCCGCAGATTTGCGAAGAGCTTTATTTTGTATCATGTCCTTACTCGGCTTTTTCGGCGGCACAGCACGCTTTCGCCCATGCCAATAATTATGAATTATGAATTATGAATTGTGAATTAAACAACGCTTCCTGTCATTCCGCTGCCGTTGGCGAATAATTGTGCCCAGTACAAAGTGCCGCTGCTGCTGCGGTATACGCCTATACCCATATAAGTCTTGGTGGCATCGAGCATGCTGCTGCGGTGATGCTCAGAACTCATAAAGTCATTGAACGCCGCCTGCGCAGAACTCTGACCGTATGCTATGTTCTCAGCCACAGCCGTCCAGTTGATGCCGAGATCGTCATATATGGAAAAACAGCTTCTTCCGTCAGGGCGGGTATGGTCAAACTTAGTGTAGAGTTCTTTAGCCCTTATCATAGCCGCTTTATTCAGTTCGGTGGAATAGACATAAGGTGTAAGACCACGCGCTCTGCGTTCATTATTCACCAGTTTCGCCAGCTGAAGCGCATAATCGTCAGCGGTAGGTGTTTTTGATGCCGAACTGTCCCCGCCGCCCTTGACATGGTTTGCCAGCATCGAGATATCTGTTACGTTCACCTTGCCGTCGCTGTTCACATCTGCCCTTGTAAGTGATGTGCCGCTAAGTGACTTCACACCCTTTACATGCGCCGCCAGTTTCGACACATCAGTGACATTGAGCCTGCCGTCATTGTTAAGGTCGCCTTTATTGCTGTCTGCATACGCCGTTATGCAGCCTGCCGCCATAGTCACAGTTATCGCCAGTGAAATTATCCTCTTTAACATTTTTATATCCTCCGTATCCCTAAAATAACCCTTTCACTTATCTGCCCCTCTATATCTGACGATGTTTTCCCTTTTGCATCTACCGCCTTTCGCAATGAAACAGACTAACAGCACGAACTGTTCGCTATATATTACTGCATATATTTTGCAGTGTCCTCTCGTCATAATGCAGACCGTCATCTATGAAACCGATACTGCCGCCTGCCATTTCTTCAAGGCTGACATAGCAGTCAAACCCCGACTGCGCCGCCGCGTACTGCAAAGCGCTGTTGTAGTCAGCCATGTATCTGTTGAAATAATTCGGGTCGATATACCCGAACAGCAGGTTATTCGGGTCACAGCCCGCATTGCCGACTATCACTACGCGAGGACTGTACTGCACGCCGTCTTTTATGACGGTCATCGCTCTTATGCTTTCAGCCGCCGCGATAGTTGCCGATATGTTGCCGCTGTTATTGCCGTTTGAGTAGTCATAGTCATTGACCGATGAAAACAGGTACACAGTCGAACTGCCGCAGTGTTCTATCTGTTTTTCGATGCAGGCGCGGATATCTGCCCGCAGGTCGGAAGTCAATATCTGCCCCGCATAATTTGAGTAATGCCCGCCCCACAGTGCGAACACCGCTGTGTCGCTTTTATTGCGGTGCTGTTCATATATGCCTATCTGACAAGACCTGCTGTCGCCTATGACTATCCTGCCCGAATCATAACCCGCCTGTGACGGCAGAGTGCGGTATGTATCCCCGTTGATGCCGTCAGCGCCGCCCGCGACAAGACTGCCGCCGTTATAGCCCGTTCCCTGCGCCCATGCGAGGTAGGTGCTGAAATCCACGAAATGCGGCGGCTGTGTGTCTTCTGACTTACCGCCCTTGACATATGATGCCAGTGCGGAAATATCGGTAACATTTATTTTGCCGTCACCGTTTATGTCAGCCTGTGAAAGGTCGCCCAGCGGCTTTACGCCTTTGATATGCGCCGCCAGTTTTGACAGGTCGGTGACATTTATCCTGCCGTCACCGTTAAGGTCGCCGCCCGATATCTTTTCTGCAAAAACGCCCGCCGACATCATCGACGCGCAGACAAGCGCTGTTATAAAAGGTATCTTCTTCATATCGCCCCCACAGTCTACTCGCGCCGTCTTTCACGGCAGAGTTTTTTCTGCTCGTACATCGCGTTGTCGGCACGTTCAAAAACGTCCTGCATGCGCAGGTCTTTGCCCTTTATGTATTCCGATTTGCCCGCAGCCGCCGTCACCAGTCCCGCACTGCCATTAGCTTTCATCTTTTCATAAATCTGTTCTATGAGCATTTCGCGATCTTCAAAGTCACTGCCTTTCATTATTACAGCGAACTCGTCACCGCCTATCCTGAAAACAGGGCTGTGCTTGAAAGTAGTACATATGACCTTGCATGCCGCCTTGATATACTCATCGCCCGCATGGTGACCCAGCGTATCATTGACCTGTTTCAGCCCATTCACATCAGCCACCAGCACCGCAAAGTCATAACACTTATCCTCAGCTATCAGCCGGTCTATCTCCATCTCTGACTGCACGTAGGCGTGCTTGTTCTTGACACCTGTCAGCGCATCGCGGTTCGCCATATCCATAGCACTGCCGAGCGCCTGCTTATAAGCCATCTCGCGGCGTTTTGCGCTGTCAACGTTTGCCACTGCGATTATTATATGTTCGGAGTCTTCCTTCGGCTTAAGGGCGAAAAGCGTCACGTAGGTGGGTTTGCCGTCCAGCATCAGCCTGTAATTCAGGGTGATGGAACCTGTTTCCTCCATACTTTTCAGCAGGTTCTCTTTTTTCATCGCCTCTTCCATCATCTGATGGTCTTCGGTACAGATGAGGCTGTGCATATTGTGCTGTGTATCTCCGAAGAAATCTGTGCCTGTGGTGCTTACCGTCAGCTTTGTGTACTTGTCACTGTGGCTGTACTCGCGGTATTCATCAGTGACTATGTTCACATAGTAGATGACTTCATACATCTGCGCCATCGTCATGACTATCTCTCCGACAGCTTCATTTTCACGCGCCATCGACTGTTCACGCCTTACACGGGCATCAACATTTAATGCTCCCATGATAACGTGCTTGTCATCATTTTTGGGTCTGACAGCCAGCACAGTCACATACTGTGTCCTGCCGCCGAGTGTCTGTCTGTATGTCATCGACATCGAGCCGCTCTGTGCCAGCACCTCCACCAGATTATCCTTTCTCAGATTATCAAACAGCCGCTTTTTATCATCGGGGTGTATATATTTTGAGATATCCGCTTTTACCGATTTGAAAAAATCCTTGCCTGATACGGTCATACCCAGCTTTGCAAACCTTTCGCTGGCGCTGTACTGGACATATTCATTATTTTCTATATTGATATAGTATATTACTTCATACCTGCTTGCCAGCGCCTTTGCGATATGACTGTAAGTGGCGCTTTCCTGAGCGGCTGCGTTCTCTCGCTGTACCTGCTCGTCAACATTTCTTATGCCTATCACGACCCTGTCGCTGGTGTTGCGCTGTCTTATCGCCAGCAGAGATACATACTGCGGTCTGCCGTCAAGTATCTGCCTGTAACTAAGCGAGAATGAGCCGCACTTTTCCAGAACTTTCACCATATTACTGCGCTGAAGTGCCTCAGTCACCCGCGCATAGTCATCTTCATGTATAACGCCGACAGTCTGTTCCTTTACCACCCTGAAAAAGTCATCACCCTCAGACTTTATGCCAAGTTCAGCGAACTTACTGCTTGCGCTGTACTCTTTATACCTGCCTGTGTTCAGGTCGATAAGATATATGACCTCAAACAAACTCGCCAGAGAGCCTGCTATCTCGGAATATCGCCTGTTCTCCTCAGCAGTTGCCTTTTCGCGGCGCACCTGCGCATCAATATTGCGCACACCTATTATGATATGCTTGCCGTCACGCCCCTTGCCGCGTATGGTCTTAAGGAAATAGTAGGCGGGCACACCGT
>NZ_ADKM02000131.1 GCF_000178155.2 Hominimerdicola alba 8 | reverse complement strand
AGCAGGTGGGCTTCGGTCACTCGGCTCTGCCTGCTGAGAACAAAAATGAAAGGTTGTGATTTTTCTATGGGCATCTATACAGAGAAAAGAGATCAGCTCATCGAGAAGATCAAAGGTTTGGAAAAGCGTATCGCCAGCGATACGGCTAAGAAGAAAACGCTGGAGGACAAGCTGAAAGAAGTTTCCCGTCTGGCTATGGCGGAGGAATACAACTGCAAGCCCCGTGAGCTTGATGAGATCATCACCTTGGAACATTCACTGTTACAGAAACTCCGTGCAAGTGGTCTGTCCGATGACGAGCTGCTAAAACTGGTCGGAGGTGGAAACACGGATACTGAGAAAAGCGATACCGTCGATCTTACCGCTGACTTCGGTCAACAAATGAGCTTTACGGATAAAGCGAATCCCTATGAGGATTAAAACTATCCGATAACAAAAAGTGTAGCCGTAAAATACTCAGTCGGCTCAAAACACTGAGCCGATCTTACGGCTATTATGAGGGTGAGAG
Organism: Hominimerdicola alba 8; assembly: GCF_000178155.2. GTDB lineage: Bacteria > Bacillota > Clostridia > Oscillospirales > Ruminococcaceae > Hominimerdicola > Hominimerdicola alba_C. The sequence goes on along the minus strand of NZ_ADKM02000131.1, from coordinate 17,232 downwards.
ATAGAAAGCGAAGCCCTCGACTCTAAAGCATAGAGACAGAGAAGCTAAAGGAGTAAAATTCGCTATGAATAAAAATTATACTGCCGTAGATAGAGAAAAGGCAGGAAAGATGTTTGAGCTGAACGAGAAGTACAAGGACTTCCCTGAGCGTGTCTCGGAATATGAGATCGACGGAAAGAAGTACATCGTTCACAGCCGCTTCGTCGGAGAGAAAAATATCGACGAAGTGATCGGCAGGCTCGCCTTTGAAAGAGCCATGAAAGAAACACTGGCGTAATTTTGTCGGCAAAGCATTGACTATACCGGCATTTTGCGCTATACTGAAGATGTCGGTATGGTACTGCTTTGATTTGAAAGGAGTTACTATGGCAAAGCAGACCATTTACAATGCAGGAATTTACGTTCGCCTCTCACAGGAGGATATGAGAGCCGGCGAATCCCTGTCAATAGAAAACCAGAAACTTATCCTCACCAAGTATGTCAAGGAACAAGGTTGGAATCTCGTCGATACCTACGTCGATGATGGGTGGAGCGGTACGGACTTCGACAGACCTGCGGTGCAGAGATTGCTGTCCGATGCTCAGTCGGGGAAGATCAATCTTATCATCTGCAAAGACCTCAGCCGTTTCGGAAGAAACTATATCGAAGTCGGCAGATATGTTGACTACATTTTTCCGAGTTATAATATCCGCTTCATCGCTCTCAACGATAATGTGGATACCGCAAGCAAGGATACCTCAGCACTTGACATGATGCCAATCGTCAACTTGTTCAACGAATGGCACGCAGCTTCGACTTCTAAGAAAATCAAGGCAGTTATCGAAGCCAATGCAAAGGCAGGCAAGTATCGCACGACCTGCGCTCCGTTCGGTTACACGAAAGGCGATGATCCGAATCATCTGCCTGTGATCGATCCCGATGCCGCACCTATTGTCCGCAATATCTTTGAAATGCGTGCAAGCGGTATCAGTCCGCACCACATTGCTGATAAGCTCAATGAGGACGGTGTGCCGATACCGTCAGATTACTACTACACAAAACTCGGCAAGCCTAATCCTCGCAGAACAAGACATATGTGGAGTCCCGAAACGGTCAGGCAGATACTTCACAACTACACCTACCTCGGACATCTTGTTCAGCTCCGCACAAGAACTGTCAGCTACAAAAATCACAAGGTCATTAAGAACGATGAGGACGATATGATCGTTGTAAAAAATACGCATGAGCCTATCGTTTCTCAGGAGCTTTGGGACAGGGTTCGTGAGATGGAGCAGTCGGTGTCGCAGGGCAAGCGTAACAGCAGCGGATATGTAGCAAATCTAAGCGGTTTGATCTACTGTCAGGACTGCGGAAACAAAGTCCGTCTTGCGTGGAACAACACTACGAACGGCAGTAAGAAAAAGCCGAGAAAGTATCTTCGCCACAATTACAACTGCACCTCTTACATGAAGTTCGGCAAGCGTTACTGTCCCAGCCACTACATCAAAATGCAAGATATAGACGCAATTGTACTTGAAGATATTCGCAGCCTTGCACAGCTTGTGGTGGAGGACAAAGAAAAGGCAAAAGCGGAATTTCTTGCACGCAAGGCGAAGCACCACGAGGAGCAGTATTCCGTTGACACCAAGAAGCTGTCAGATGGCAAATTTCGTTTGCAGGAGCTTGATACGCTGATCCAGAACATCTATGAGGACAAAGTCCTCGGCAAGGTATCAGAGGACGTAGCGATGAAGCTGATAGCAAAGTACGAGACCGAACAGAAAGAGTTGTCCGCAGAAGTTGCCGAGCTTGAAGAAAAGTTCTCCACGATCAGGCAGGATGAAGAAGATGTAGCCATGTTCATGGAGCGTCTGAGAAGGTACACCGATGTTCAGGAGCTTACCCGTGAGATGTGCTTAGAGCTGATCGAGTATATCACCCTTGATGCCTATGTGGAAGGGCAGCCCCGTGAGATCTACATCTACTACAAACTGCTCGATGAACCGCTGAAAGACAAGAGAAGCCTGTTTTAAGGCTTATTTACGTTGTTTACACACCATACGAAAGTGTGTTACCATTTGGCAAGGGGACTACGACCTCAATTTACTGTCATGTCTTTCAGCAGGCACAGGCAAGAGCAGGCGAGGCTATCGCTAATGTTCTTGACTTCAAGAAGAAGCATGAGGACAATCCGACAGACCCGCCCGGCATAACAATGACAACCAATAAGAATTACTCAAAAGATATACAAAGTTCAGCGAAATAAGCGTAATGGACAGACAATGGACAGAAGCGATTTCAGGCAAAAAGAAAAGCTCTGAAACTGCGCATCTACGCTGTTTCAGAGCTATAGTCAAGATGACCCGTACGGGAATTGAACCCATGATTACGCCGTGAAAGGGCGTCGTCTTAACCTCTTGACCAACGGGCCATAATATTACGGGAGATAAGAAGTGGTGGCGGTAACTGGATTTGAACCGGTGACACCCTGGGTATGAACCAAGTGCTCTAGCCAACTGAGCTATACCGCCTTTTGTTATCTCCCATAACGACTTAATTATTATACATCATTTTCTCGGATTTGTCAAGGTTTTTTTGAGAAAATTTCTTTGTGAGTTGTCCCAAAGTAAACAGCTTCGCACTGTGGGTTTTTGTTTATTTTGATATTTCACGCTTATTTTTATTGTTTTATGCTCTTTCTGCACCGATTTTATACACCTCGTCAGCAAAAGAGATCACAGGCGATACTATGGGTACTGCTAACTGAAATACTATCATCAAACATATTATTCTGAAAGTAATTATTTGCTTGTTTATTTCAAATAGATCCATGAACTATCTACTATTCCTGTATTGCAAAAACAAAATGCAAAGTCAGTGATCAGTACAAATAGTTTTTTGATACAGCCCCAATTTGGTTGTGTATTGCTTTCCACGCCGACACACCAAAATAAACGATGTTATATCGGGAATTGAATATAGTTGGCGGTTATCTTTTCGACTTTTGCCCGGTCAATGCCGAGAATAGTCTGCCATTTCAGAGGCGATGGTTCGGGCACTTCATCGAAGTATGGCTCGCCTAAAAACATGGTATCGGCAGGTGCGCCGATTTTGTCGAACAGCGTAAGTTCGGCAAAATCGCTGTCTGCCGGTTCAACGTCAAGCACCTGCATGCCGAGACTTTTGGCAAATTATGCGGCTTCTTTGCGTGTGTCGGAACTTTCTTCCAAAAGTACCGTTACCCAACCTCTGTCCTTAGAAAAAGCCGGAGCATAGCAAAGTTAGGCAAAATCGCTGTCTGTCAGTTCAACGCCAAGCACCGGCACGCCTAGATTTATTGCGAGTTCTGCGGCTTCTTTGCGTGTGTCGCGCCCATTTTCTGTCAGCAGAAAATACAAGCGCATAACAAAGTTCGGCATCGTCTGCTTTCGCTGACGTGTAACCTTTCGCTTTCATCATGTCTGTGAACCGCTTTTTGAACTGCGCTTTTGTCAGCTTTTCAGCGTTAAATATGTGGTCAACATTAAGTGATCTGCCCATTTTTCTCCTCAGATGCCCGAAATTATGCCGCATATCTCTTCTGCGATATCGGAAACTGCTTTTGTGCCGTCTATCACATAGTCGGCAGATGCCTGATGCCCATTCTGCATGTGTACAAATGCAGGGCGTGCATATTGCAGATACGACCGCATCTCAGAGAGGATATCCTCCGCAGGCGCAGACTGCATATCCCTCAGCACACGGCGTGCCAGTGCCACATCAAGGGGCGTGTCGATGAAGATACAGCAGTCGATATAGCCCTCCAGCATTCTGTGGTCATACGCAAAGGGATAATCCAGCAGGATATACTCATATTCGCCGCCGCTTATCAGCCTGTCAATATCTGCTTTAAGCGGAGATAAGTCCCACACGTTGACATCTGCGCCGTCAGCCAGCCATTTTGCGTAATCTTCAACTTCTCCGTCAAAGTCATAGTCGTCAAAATAAAGCACCGCCGCTTTCGGCAGACGGTCTTTCAGCGCATTGACTATTGTGGTCTTTCCGCCCGCTGTCACGGCGGATATAGCTATTATTTTCATGTCGTGCCCCTCTTTTCATATATTTACAGAAGACATTATATCACAGCACCCATGAATTGTCAATTACGCGGAGCGGTCAATAAAAGAAACTTTTTCACATCATTTTCATTCTTTTTCGTCCGACTTTCAAAAATTGCAACGCTTTGTTGCGAAAATGCTAATATTCCCGCTTGACAAAAAGTCATGTTTCATGTATAATTAAGTCATATCAAGGAAATAAAGCAGAAAGGAATTTTACCATGACCAATATAAATGATATAGATGACCTCACACTGAATTTCAAGATGAAGTATGAACGTTTCAAGAAACAGTGCGACATCGTGCAGAGGGTCGGCATGCTTGACAAGTGCGGCGATGGCTCACTGAAAGGCTTTTACGGCTATGACCTTGCTACGGTGGCACTGCGTCTCATCGCGGCTGACGGCGTTATCAATATCAACGAGGTAAGGTATTATAACCAGCTTTTTGATTTTGACTACACTTCGCAGGAACTTCTCGAACTTTATCGCGGGTGCAGTGATATGCTGCTGGGCGATTACTTTGAGAGTGATTTCAGCGATGCTTTCACCAGACTGCGCGGCATCAGCCCCAGCCTTGCCATAGATTACAAGGAACTGCTTGGCTATCTCTGCGAGATAATCATAAGTTCGGACGGCGAGGTCACCGATGACGAGGTCGAAGAGGTGGAAACGCTCAAATCTCTTTGCAGATAACTTCCTGCCCGACTGCACTGTGCTGTCGGGCATTTTTATGCCATAAACACAAAAAGGGGAGCGCCGCTCAGCGTTCCCCTGATTTTTTATGCTTTACTTAAGTGTTTTTATGCCCTTTATATGCGCCGCGATAAGCGAAACATCGGTGACATTCACCTTGCCGTCACCGTTGACATCTGCCTTAGCCAGCTTGTCGCCGCTGAGACTCTTGACACCCTTTACGTGTGCCGCCGCCAGCGAAACGTCAGTGACATTCACCTTGTCATCGCCGTTGATATCACCCTTCTTACCCTTAGGAGTATCAGGCTGGTCATCAGGCTTGCTGCTGTCATCACTGTCAGTTGTGCTGCTGTCAGAGTCGCCGCTGTCGGGCTTGCTGCTGTCCTCACCATCGGAAGTGCTGCTGTCAGGTTCACTGTCGTCAGGCTTGCTGTCAGTATCACTGCTGTCTGAGTCGCTGCTGTCATCGGGAACATCTTCCTTGACTATGCTGATATCTGTCAGCGTACAGTTTTCGCCTGAAAGGTATACATAGATATCCTCAGGCAGTGCAACGCCCGATACCGCTGCCATCTCAACGCTGTAGCCCGCTATTTTTGCTTCGTATATTATCATATCGCCGTCCTTGCTGACGGTCAGTTCGACATCTGCCCCCGCCTGCATCTCAGATGCGAATTTCTCGAAGTCGATGTCGTTCACAAACAGCAGAGCATTGCCCTCATTGCCGGGTGCAACAAAGTCAGACATGCCGCCGCCCCAGCCGTAAGCATCAGCGCGGATATTCATTATCTCGGAAGCTGCGCCGCTGTAGCCCTCAGCATCGCCTGCTATACCCACAACGAAGTTGTCCCAGTTGTTTTCGCCGTTGGATTTGTCGCTGAACTTTATGGTAACGCTGTCACCGTCAGCGACCTTTACAGCATCGCTCTTTGCAGAGTAGAACGCCCCTACCGTCAGGTCACCCGAAAGTTCGTCAACAACGTTCAGTGCGTTGGGGTTCTTGTACTCGCTCTTTGTTGTGGTGAAGTTTGTCAGATCACAGTTCTCACCTGTAAAGAACACATAGCAGCTTTCAGGCAGTGCAACGCCCGATGTAGCCGAAGTTGAAACTGTGTACTCGCCTATCTTCGCATTGTAGATAAGTGTGTCACCCTGCCTGCCTATATTTACCTCACAGGAAACGCCTGCCTGCATCGCGGGTGCCCAGTCAGCCCAGTTCGCAACATCATTGGTGAAAGCCAGCTTATTGCCCTCAGCGGCATTAGGCGCTACAAAGTCGGACATTCCGCCGCCCCAGCCCCATGAATCGGCTCTGACAACAAATATTTCCTGTCCTGCATCAACATAGTCGGCACCGACAGCACCCGTTACCGCCATAACGAAGTTTTCCCAGTTGTTCGAGCCGTTTGACTGGTTGTCGAACGTAAAGGTGTACTGCTCGCCGCTTTTCAGTTCGACAGCGTTGGTGCGTTCAGCGAAGAAACCGCTGACACTAAGGTCGCCTGTTATCTCATCGACCTTTTCGACCGCAAACACGGGCATCGCGCCTGTGACTGCCATAGTCAGTGCGACCATACCTGCATAAAACTTCTTTTTCATACCACTGTTCCTCCTCAGATCATAATATTAATGCACTGCCGCGCATCTTTTTGAACAACATTTCAGATTTTGTTAATAAAATTAACCCTTTTGTTGTTACAGCCGAATTTGATTGTCTTTACAAATAATAGCACATTATTGCAAAAATGTCAACTATTTCCGAAAATTTCTATATCTTTGAACAAAAATACCGCACTTATTTGTACGTACACGTACAATCAGCGCTATGCAGACCCATCATAAACTATGAAAAAAGAGAAAGTTCTCCCATTCTATTGACAAATGTACTTACAATATGTTAGAATAAACAAAAGCTATCAAAATTAAGTCCTTATATTTAAATGAACGATAACGAGGTGTAGTGATGAAAAGCAGAAAATTTGCTGCCTCTCTGGCGGCAGTGATGGCGCTGACAGCCGTACCCTACGGTTCAGCGCTGGCTGACAGGAAGTTAGGAGATGTCAGTGGTGACGACATTATCAATGTAAAAGATATCTCGCTGTGCGCGGCTTATGTAAAAAATGTCCGCGCGCTGGACGAAGACTCTCTCAGCGCCGCAGATATCAACGGTGACGGCAAGGTGAACATCACCGATGTTTCGCTGCTTGCCGCCCATGTCAAGGGCGTTAAGCCGATAAAAAATAAAAGAGATGACAGTTCCTGCACAGGTTCAGAAAATGATGTGCCCACAAGCAGTTCACCGTCTTCTTACACAGGTTCAGAAAACGATGTACCCACAAGCAGTTCACCGTCTTCTTACACAGGTTCAGAAAATGATGTACCCACAAGCAGTTCGCCTTCCGACAGTGACAGCAAGTCGTCAGATGATACATCATCGCAGACTGATGACAGCTCACAGCCCGATGAACCTTATGTTGAACCCGACTACGATTTCGAGATGAACTATGCGGGCATCAAAAAGCGCAATATACCCGCGTGCGCGGCTGTTCACGACCCATCGGTGCTGAAAGTCGGTGACACCTATTATATCTACGGTTCACACATGTCTGCCGCCAAGTGTGATGACCTTATGTCGTGGCAGTATATGGCGAACGGCTACAGTGCCGACAATAATGTGTACGGACAAATTTACGATGTCTACGACGAAGCATTCAAATACGCAGGCAGTCCCACCAGCATCGTTAAGACCGATGATGCCGATAACGGCGGCACAGAACATGTCTGGGCACCCGATGTCATCTACAACAAAAAGATGGGCAAGTACGTGATGTACTACTGCACCACCTCCAACTGGTGTACCTCAAACCTCTGCTATGCCACCTCAGACTCACCCGAAGGACCTTTTGAGTGGCAGGGCGCGTTCATCTATTCGGGATTTTACGGCAGTACCGTCAAGTACACCGATGTGCTTGACTATGTTGACCTCGACTACGCAAGTTCGCACTACTGGAGCGGCAAAAGCTACGCTTCAAGGCAGTACCCGAATGCCATCGACCCCACCGTTTTCTATGATGCTGAGGGTAAGATGTGGCTGACTTACGGTTCGTGGAGCGGCGGCATCTTCCTGCTGGAGATAGACGAAGCGACAGGTCTTCCTATACACCCCAAAGCCAATGAAGCGAACGGCGTTGACCCGTACTTCGGCAAGCGCATTGCGGGCGGCGGCGGAAAATCGGGCGAAGCGCCGTATATCCTCTATGACGAAGACAGCGGCTATTACTACCTGTTCATATCCTACGGCGCACTAAGCCGCGAGGGCGGCTACCAGATAAGGGTATTCCGCAGTGACAAGCCTGACGGCGACTATGTGGACATGAACGGCAGTGAACTGCCATCTGGCGTTGACCCTGCGGGCTACGGGCTGAAACTTTCGGGCAATTACATGCTTCCCAGCCTTAACCGCGCTTATATGGCAACGGGTCACAACTCGGCTTTTGTTGACGATGACGGCAAGAAGTACATCGTTTACCACACCCGCTTTGACAATAACACTGAGGGTCACGCACCGCGCACCCACCAATACCTCCTGAATGCTGAGGGCTGGATATGTATGCTCCCATACCAGACGAGGGGCGAAACTGTCAGCGAGTGCGGCTATTCTATGGCTGAGGTCGAAGGCAGGTACTATATGACAGATCAGGGTACTGATATCAGCGCAGATATCGCCCAACCTGTGATACTCTACTTAAATCGTGACGGCAAGGCAAAGACGGCGAACGATGAAGGCACATGGACGATGGAAGAGGACAGCTATCGAATGACCGTCACCATCGGCGGCAAGACCTACAGCGGCGTATTCTGCAAGATGCTTGATGAAGCACAGACCGAAGTGATGACATTCTCGGCTGTAGGCAGTAACGAAAGCATCTGGGGCGTAAAATACTGATATTTCACTTTTCTCCATTTATACGAAGAGCCTGCGGCAGATTTCCGCAGGCTTTTTCAATGCAAAAACACCCCGCAGATAGGCTCTGCGGGGTGATATCATTTATAGTAAACGACATATTTATTTCTACATTCAGCGCTCGCAGACGCTATGTTTTTTGTGGCTGTGAGCGCTGAATGTTTTGAAATTTATGTCGTTTAATATAATTATCAGTCCTGATACTTACCTCTTGGAACGTAGGTGGTGTGCAGGTACTCATGTGCCTTGTGAGCGCCCGGCTTCTCGAAGAACTCTTTATAGAGCATATCCATAACAGGGCTCTCATGCGACATTCTCAGCTTCATGCTGCTGTCAGCATCGTACAGTGCCTTAGCCCTGAGTGTCTTAAGGTCAACGAAGTTTCTTACGCTGTCGCTCTGAACAGGCTGACCGCCGCCGTTGATGCAGCCGCCGGGACAAGCCATGATCTCAACGAACTGGTAATCCTTTTCGCCCTTGATGATGCCCTCAACGATCTCTCTTGCGTTAGCAAGACCCGAAGCAACTGCAACCTTGACAGTAACGCCGCCAACGGTGTAAGTAGCTTCCTTGATGCCCTTAGTGCCTCTTACCTCAGTGAACTCCAGCGGCTCGCACTTGCCGTCCAGCTTGACAGCTGCGGTTCTCAGTGCAGCTTCCATAACGCCGCCTGTTGCGCCGAAGATAGCGCCTGCGCCCGAAGCAGTTTCAAACGGATCATCGAACTGCTCGTCAGGCAGAGAATTGAAGTCGATACCTGCCTCGCGGATCATTCTGCCCAGTTCGCGGGTAGTCAGTGCAACATCAACATCGTCGAAGTCGCCCTCTCTCTGCTCTTCTCTTGTTACCTCGAACTTCTTTGCTGTGCAGGGGATAACGCTGACAACGAACAGGTTCTTGGGGTCGATGTTGTTCTTCTGAGCATAGTAGCTCTTCAGAACTGCGCCGAACATCTGCTGAGGCGACTTGCAGCTTGACAGATGAGGCAGGAAGTCAGGATAGAAGTGCTCGCAGAACTTCACCCAACCGGGACAGCAGGAAGTGAACATCGGCAGAGTGCCGCCTGTTGTGATCCTCTCGATCAGTTCGTTAGCTTCCTCAACGATAGTGAGGTCAGCAGTAACGTCCATGTTGAACACCTGATCGGGACCCAGTCTTCTGATAGCAGCGACCATTTTGCCCTCAACGTTGGTGCCTACAGGGTTGCCGAACTCTTCGCCCAGAGTTGCTCTGATAGAAGGAGCGGTGAAGAATATTACCTTCTTCTCGGGATCAGCGATAGCGTCCCATACCTTCTTTTCGCTGCTCTTCTCGGTCAGTGCGCCTACAGGACATGAAACTATGCACTGTCCGCAGCCAACGCAAGCGGTGGAAGCGAGAGGTGCATCAAAAGCAGAACCAACGTGAACGTTGAAACCTCTTCTGATGTTGCCGATAACAGAAACGCTCTGAACGTTCTTGCAGGCAGCAACGCATCTCATACACTGTATGCACTTGTTGTTATCTCTTACCAGGAAAGGAGAAGAATCATCGATAGGCTTGTTCATCTCCTCAGGCATGAATCTGTCCTCATCTGCGCCGTAAGCAACGCTGAGCTTCTGAAGCTCGCAGTTGTTAGCTCTTACGCAGGAAAGGCACTTCTTCTTGTGGTTGGAGAGCAACAGCTCCAGAGTGGTCTTTCTCGACTTTCTTACCTTAGGTGTGTTGGTGAATACCTCCATGCCCTCAGCTGCGGGGTGTGTGCAGGCAGCTACCAGACCTCTTGCGCCTGTGATCTCAACAACGCAGATACGGCAAGCGCCGATGCAGTTGACATCTTTCAGGTAGCAGAGTGTAGGTATATCCACGTTTGCAGCCTTAGCTGCTTCCAGAACAGTAGAGCCTGCGGGAACTTCCACAGGGATACCGTTTATTTTCAGATGAATCATTTCCATAGTTTAGTACCCTCCTCTGCTTACTTCTTGATGATAGCGCCGAACTTACAGTTGCTCATGCAGACGCCGCACTTGATGCACTTGTCAGTATCGATAACATGAGGATTCTTGACAGTGCCTGTGATAGCGCCGGCAGGACAGTTTCTTGCGCAGAGCGTACAGCCCTTGCACTTGTCAGCAACGATCTCGTACTGAAGCAGGTTCTTGCAGACACCTGCGGGACACTTCTTGTCCTTGATGTGTGCGAGATACTCGTCACCGAAATACTGTAATGTAGACAGAACAGGGTTAGGAGCAGACTGACCCAGTGCGCACAGCGAAGAGGACTTCATGTGTGTAGCAAGATCCTGTATCTTCTCCAGATCCTCCATCTCGCCCTTGCCGTCGGTGATCTTCTCCAACAGCTGCAGGAGTTTTCTTGTACCTACACGGCAGGGAGTACATTTACCGCAGGACTCGTCAACGGTGAAGTTCAGGTAGAACTTGGAAACATCGACCATGCAGTTGTCCTCGTCCATAACGATAAGTCCGCCCGAACCCATCATCGAACCCAGAGCAGCCAGACTCTCGTAGTCGATAGGAGTATCTATATGCTGTGCAGGGATACAGCCGCCCGAAGGACCGCCTGTCTGCGCAGCCTTAAATGCCTTGCCCTCAGGTATGCCGCCGCCGATCTCTTCGATGATCTCGCGCAGTGTTGTACCCATCGGTATCTCAACCAGACCAACATTGGTGATCTTGCCGCCCAGTGCGAATACCTTAGTACCCTTAGACTTCTCGGTACCCATAGCGGAGTACCATGCAGCACCCTTCCTGATGATCTGTGCGATATTTGCGTAAGTTTCAACGTTGTTCAGCAGAGTAGGCTTGCCGAACAGACCCTTTACAGCAGGGAAAGGAGGTCTTGGACGAGGCTCACCTCTGTTGCCCTCGATGGAGGTCAGCAGTGCAGTTTCCTCACCGCAGACGAACGCACCTGCGCCCAGTCTGATCTCGATATCGAAATCGTGACCCTTGCCCAGAATGTTCTTGCCCAGCAGACCGTATTCCCTAGCCTGATCCAGAGCAATCTGGAGTCTGTGTACAGCAACGGGGTACTCTGCTCTTACATAAACGTAGCCCTGATGAGCGCCTACCGCGTAGGAAGCTATGGTCATAGCCTCGATGACAGCGTGGGGTCGCCCTCAAGGATCGATCTGTCCATGAATGCGCCGGGATCGCCCTCATCGGCGTTACATGCAACGTACTTGACATCGCCGGGAGCGTCCTTAGTGAACATCCACTTTCTGCCTGTGGGGAAGCCTGCGCCGCCTCTGCCGCGTATGCCCGAATCAAGAACTTCCTTAACTACCTCATCGGGAGTCATGGAGTCGAGTACCTTGTAAAGTGCCTGATAACCTTCGGTAGCTATGTACTCCTCGATATCTTCGGGGTCGATAACGCCGCAGTTTCTCAGTGCTATTCTCTTCTGCTTTCTGTAGAAGTTTGTTTCATACAGTGAAATGATAGAACCGTCCTCATGAACAGTTTCCTTATAGAGCAGATCCTTGCAGATCTCACCCTTTACCAGGTGTTCATCAACGATCCTCTTGATGCCCTCAGGAGTTGCCTGTGAATAGAAAGCACCCTCAGGGTATACTATAACGATGGGACCCAGTGAGCAAAGACCGAAGCAGCCTGTTCTTACAACAAGCACCTCATCAGCGATGCCCTGTGCAGCCAGCTCGTCCTTAAGAGCCTTCAGAACGTCCATAGAATGAGAGGACTGGCAGCCTGTACCGCCGCAGACAAGTACCTGCTTGCGGTAGCCTGTTTCCTTAGCGAGCTTTTCGCCCTCTTCAGCAATGATGGTTCTGACTTTAACTATATCCGCTTTTGCGGCTTTGATCTTATTCAGTTCTTCAATAGTCATACTGCCTTACCTCCTTACTTGTAGCTGTCCAGGATCTTTGCGACCTGATCGGGCTTGAGCTTGCCGTAAACGTCTTCATCGACCAGCATAACAGGTGCCAGACCGCATGCGCCTACGCAGCGGCAGGAATCGATGGAGAACATGCCGTCAGCAGTACACTCACCGCTCTTGATGCCAAGTTTAGCCTCAACAGCTTCCAGTATCTTATCAGAGCCCTTTACATAGCAGGCAGTACCAAGACAGACGCTGATCCTGTGCTTACCCTTCGGGGTGAGCGAGAACTGGCTGTAGAATGTAGCAACGCCGAATACCTCCGACAGTGATACGCCCAGTCCGTCAGCGATCATCTTCTGGACTTCGATTGGAAGATAGCCGTAGATCCCCTGAGCCTCCTGCAAAGTCGGCATCAGTCCACCGGGCTGGTCATGGTGCTTAGCAATGACTTCCTTAAGCTGTGCCTCCTGCTCAGGAGTACCCTGAAAAGGAATAACGGTTTTCTCAGTCATAAAATAACCTCCTTATAATTTTGCATAACAAAATATACTGATCATGTGCCGCGCATTTAACATTTCACATGGGCGATATAAGTGCGTATATGCCCCGAAAAATAGTCGCGGTTAACATTATTATTATACATTATTTCGCCATTCTTTTCAAGCATTTTAGAAAAATTAATTCACAAACTTGCGTGCATTTTTTTATGCAATTTTACGCAAATTGTTTGGTTAGTTTATTTTAATTTGGTTAGTATGGACTAACGAAAGCACTTTTCGGACAGGTTTTTGCACTTTTAAGTCCTAAACAAAAGTTAATTAAGGCTAAATTTTAAAATTAATGCAAGATTTCCGTCATTTTTCGTTCACTTGTGAGCCACGTTGCACTTTATTTTTGTCTATTGATAAAATGCACAAAATATTTTTACTAAATTTGTGAAAGATTTTTCATTATTTTTGTATACAAAACACAAATAATGTGCTATAATATATTCAGCCCAAGAGAGAAAGGGGAGATCATCTATGAAGTCTATCATTACTATCAGCCGTGAATTCGGCAGCGGCGGCCGCGAGGTCGGCAGGACGCTTGCCCGTGAACTTGACATTCCGTTCTATGATAAAGAACTTCTGGAGATGGCTTCCAAAGACAGCGGTATTTGCGAAGAACTCTTTGTCAAGAATGATGAGAGTCACACCAACAGTTTTCTGTTCTCGCTGGTCATGGGCAGTTATCCCGTTTCGGCAGACGGCAGGATAAATCCCGATCTTCCGCTGAACCACAAGATCTTTCTGGCACAGTTCGATACCATACGCAAACTGGGCGCTCAGGGTCCCTGTGTCATAGTCGGCAGGTGTGCTGACTATGTGCTGAAAGACGATCCCAATGTGGTCAACTTTTTCCTTACTGCTGATCTGGCAGACAAAAAGGCGAGGATACTGGGCAGATACGACATAGAGAAGGACAAGGTGGAGGACTTCATCAAGAAGACCGACAAACGGCGTGCTTCCTACTATAATTATTATACCGACCAGAAGTGGGGCGCTGCGCCAAACTTCGACCTGTGCATAAACACCTCCAAGACAGGTATCGCAGGTGCGGTAAAACTCATGAAGGACTATATAGAGATCAAAGAGAACTATAAGCCTTAGTGGGCGTATTACTAACGATATTCATGTTTTTTAATTCATTTTACTTTCCTTACTACAGAAAGACACCGAGCCGGGAGGACGGTGTCTTTTTGTTTGTGCCGAAAATGTTCCGCATAAAAGCAAAAGGTCTGTCCTGCATCATCTACAGGGCAGACCTTTTTTCGGAAGCAGATCCGATTTATAGCAATCCGCCTTAAAATTCAGACAAAATCCAGTCACAAAACCCATAAATCCCAGCTTTTGCAACTGGATTTTGTGAATCTAAAAAGTTGGATTGCTATAGAAGAAGTTATGAAAAAATTTTGTGGTTATCCCGCTGACACACCACAAAAACAGCGGCTATACAGAACTTAAGGTTCTTGGCGTATATTTTCCCCCGCCGCAAGCGGGGGAAAATATACAACGCTCAATTATCCTTTTGTTTACCGCATTTTTAGTTGGTGTGCTAAAGGGATAGTCATAAAAAATTTTTAGGAGTGTCTGTTTATATAAATAACTGAAATTTTTTCTTCCCTCTCCCGCAGTGCGGGAGAAGAAAGAATTGGTTAAACATTTCAGGGATAAGGCGTTTTTGCGCTCAGTCTTTGAACAGCGTGCGCAGGAAATTGTAAAGGTGAGGTTTGACACTGGTGTGGTCGTGACCCGTCTTCTCCATTACATGCGAAAGGAACTCTTCGCCGTTGGCATCTAAATATCCGCGATAGGTGTTGGGGAAACTGCCTACCACGCCATCGGAATTTGACGAACTTATCATCAGCACATAAGGTTCGGCATCGTCATCAAAGCTGAGTTCTTCGGGCGATATCTGACCGGGTGCAAGACCCGGTGCGGGACAGCAAGCGCCGATATAGCCAAACTGTTCCGGGTGGGTGACCCCTATGAACAGCGATTCACGCCCGCCCATCGAAAAACCTGTTACAGCTGTGTTCTCACGCCCCTCAGCCACCGAGAAGTTTTTGCTTATCTCAGCCATCAGGTCGGTTTCAAGGTCGTTAACGAAATTGTCGTAGGCAAGACAATTCTCAGCGTCCATGCCCGTTGTATACTCCAGTTCTTTACTGCAAAAGATGTATGGAAGCACCACTATCATCTCTTCCGCCTCGCCGTCAAGCTGAAGATTTGTAAGTATCTGACTGAGTGCCACCTTGTCACGCGCCATCCAGTCCTCATTGTCATAAAAACCATGCAGTATATACAGCACAGGATACTGCTTATCCTCGCTGTAGTCAGCGGGAAGCAGCACATTGTAGAAAGTTTCGCGTTCAGCCGTCTGCGAAAAGTAACTGCGTTTTTCAAATTCGGGATATGTTACACCCTCACGCTTTGTGTCATACCCGTCGGGCGGCAGTTCGGTGATGATATCCTTGTATCTTCCCATTCCGTTCTCCTCAGTATCCTGCCGCTCTTCGGGCTGACTATCCTTCTGACTCTCCGTCTGCTCTGCCAACGTTTCTTCCGCCGCAGATGACGCTGTACTTGCTTGCTGAATGCTTTCCGTTGCCGCGTTATCAGTACCGCCGCAGGCTGTCATAAGTATTGCTGAGATGATGGTAAGTATTGTGATAGAACTTCTGTAGTGCATCTATTTCTCCTTTTGTACATTATTAAACTATGGTCTGTGTGCCTGCGGCTTTCCCGATCCGGATCATACCCTGCATTCACCCGAAGCCCTATCGCTTATGTGCATAGCAGTGTTTCAGGCTTCTGATAATATGATAGCACGTTATATTCAGATTTTCAATAGGAAATTTTTAAGCGCCGCGCATGTAAAAATGTTCAAAATACTAAAGTGTTGTTTAATATCTCAGATAATGCGTATTATTAACTGTACAAAATGCGAAAAATACAAAAAGCGATTGACTTTAATGTTAAATAGTCCTATAATATCTCAGAGGTGAAAATAATGAAACTCGAAGCATTTATCTACCCCTACGCCCCCGAACTTGCCGACCTGCCTTTCAGACTGACAGGCATCGGCGGCAGCAGTTGGCAGTCCCGTATCAGCCGACATAAGGGCTATGTCTGGAACCAGATACTCTTCTGTACAGACGGCTGCGGCGTGCTGGAATACGGCGGACAGCGAGAAGAGATATCCGCGGGTTCTTTTATTTTTCTGCCGCGCGATGTTCCCCACGAATACTATCCCGTCACCGAGCGCTGGGAAATGCTGTGGATAACCTTCGACGGCAAGGGCAGCGACGAAACGCTTGCACTGCTGGGTCTTGACAAGATAACCGTCACACACACTGCCGACATCGCACCGATGGAAGCATTGTTTGAGAAGATGCTCAACTCACAGCGCACAGATATAATCTACAGCGGCTACACCTGTTCGGGGCTGGTATACGAATTTGTGCTTGGTTTCAGGCGGCTGATAACCACCGATGCCGACCGCACCCGCAGCCGCAGGCTATCGCTGCTGATGCCTGCCTTAAAATACATGCACGACCATTTTGCCGAAGATATCTCCATGAGTTATCTTGCCGAACTTACAGGCGTTACGCCCCAGCATTTCTGCCGACTTTTCCGCAGTACCATGAACACCCGCCCCAACGACCATCTTACCGAACTCAGGCTCGAAAACGCCCGCCGACTGCTTCTTGACAGCACGCTTTCGGTCGCTGAGATAGCGGCACAGTGCGGTTTCCGCGATGCGGGGTATTTCAGCACCGTGTTCAGGCGCCGAACGAATGTCAGCCCTGTCACCTACCGCAGGAACAGGAACGTTTAGACAGCACGACCCTCACCAAACGCCCCTCCTGGCGGTCATTCAAGGCACTTTCTTCGTGACGGTAAAAAAATTTTTGAAAAGGGCTTGCATTTTCTGATAAGATGTGCTATAATAATTGAGTTAGATAAGTCGTTGTAGCTCAGCTGGATAGAGCGGCCGCCTCCTAAGCGGCAGGCCGGAGGTTCGAATCCTCTCAGCGACGTCTTTGCGCCTCGCGGTAATAACTGCGGGGTGTTTTTTTGTATTTCTCAAAGCGCTGTATCTTCCCGCAAAAAAA
>NZ_ADKM02000132.1 GCF_000178155.2 Hominimerdicola alba 8 | reverse complement strand
GGCTACAAAACAAGAATGAAGCCTGTTTTGAATATCTCCGACAAGATAGCAAATTTCAGAGATACTTTTAATCACAAAGCAAGCAGAAAGCTGATCGATTTCGCTGTCAAAAATGACTGTGGGATCATACAGCTTGAAAATTTGAAGGGAGTAACAAAAGATACAGAAGGCTTCCTCAAGAACTGGTCTTTTTATGACCTTCAGAGTAAGATCGAGAATAAGGCGAAGGAGAGAGGGATAAAAGTCGTTTATATTGAACCGGCTTACACGAGCCTGAGATGTTCAAAGTGCGGCTATATCCACAAAGATAATCATCCTACCAGAGAACAGTTTATCTGTCAGGAGTGCGGTTATAGGACACTTCATGATTACAATGCAAGTCAGAACATTGCAGTCAAGGATATTGACAAGATAATAAAAGCCGAACTTGAAAAAATGGGAATTAAAAAGAATAAGGACGAAGAAAAGCCCGAGAAGTGAGTTCACATAAAATTATGTGATGATAATATTTTGAGGGCGGCTTAACGTCCTATAATCGAGACAATGCGTCGTAAACCGCAATACAGCGTCGATCGTATACTCGATAAGGTAATCCCGACACTGGGGATGAAATTCTGTGCATAAAATCCGCACAGACAGTGAGCATATTTGTATAAAACTGCTGATGCAACTTGTATACAGGTGTAAACTGTAAGATAATAAATGTGTCCTTTCAATTTAAAATTAATGCAAATAGTGCATGAATTGTAAACAATAAACTGTCAATACTGAAACGTCTCTCTCACGAGGGGCGTTTTTTATTGCATGAAATTTTCCTATATAATTCTAAAAGATCTGATAATTGACACCGGGAGTTAGAATTTTCAGATCAATTTATTGTAAAGGAGAAAAATACGATGCACTATTAAAACACCTTGACACGATGCAAAAATAATGTTAAAATCAAAGGAGAATAATATGTCAAAGACAAACAGAAAGTACAAAGACAGACTCTTTACTTTTATTTTCGGGAATCCTCAGAACCGTGAATGGACTTTGAGTCTGTATAACGCAGTTAATGGCTCTGATTACACAAATGCTGAGGATATTGAATTCACTACTATTGAAAACGCTGTGTACATGGGCATGAAGAACGATGTTTCATTTCTCGTTGAAAATACGATGAATTTCTATGAACATCAGTCATCCTATAACCCTAACATGCCGCTGAGATTTTTTCTCTATGCTGCTATGGTGTACGAAAAGCGTGTTTTTGAAAACCCGGAACCATACGACAGATTCAGTTCTGTTCTTCAAAATCTGCCTGCACCTAAGTGTATATGTTTCTACAACGGTACAGACACTAAGAAGGACCGAGAGATACTTAAACTGAGCAACGCTTTTAAAGACGGAAAAAAGTCCGATATTGAAGTGAAAGTGACGATGCTGAACATCAATTTCGGATATAATAAAGAAATACTTGAGTCATGCAAGCCTCTTTATGACTATTCGTGGCTTGTAAACGAGATAAGGGAAAATCAAAAGAAGATGGAACTGGAAGAAGCGGTAGATAAAGCTATTGATGCCCTTTCAGACGGATCACCGATCAGACCTTTTATTATGAATAACAGGGCGGAGGTAAAACACATGTATATTACAGAATA
>NZ_ADKM02000133.1 GCF_000178155.2 Hominimerdicola alba 8 | reverse complement strand
TATGCCTTTATCTTTCAGCATTTTCTGGTAATGCTTATGTTGGTACTGCCAGCCTTGATCTGAATGCAGAATGAGTCCGGTGTCGTCCGGTATCTTTGCAAAAGCCTTTTCAAGCATATCTGTCACTTGATTCAAATTAGGATGGTAACTCAGGTTGTAGGACACAACTTCGCCGTTAAAAAGGTCGATGATTGGTGACAGATACAACTTGGTACCAAACAACGCAAACTCCGTCACGTCTGTGACCCACTTCTGATTTGGCTTATCTGCCTTGAAATCACGTTCCAACAGATTGGGTGCTATTCTACCCACTTCACCCCTGAAAGAATTATATTTCTTCATACGTACACGGCAGAATATCCCCATTTTACGCATTAGCCGCTGAACAGTCTTGTGATTTATCTTATGTGTTTTTCTAAGCTCTTTAGTTATTCTTCGATAGCCATAGCGTCCTTGATTATCATCATATATCTTACGAATCATAGCTTTTATCTCAGCATATTTATCTGCCTTGGGGCTGCTGAACTGTTTACTGTAATAATAGTAGGTACTGCGAGGGATACCGGCAACATCAATGAGCAGACCTATCTTGTGTTCATGCCTCAGTTCCCAGATCACTTGTGCTTTTTCTCTTGCCGTACCCTCTCGGCAACCAAGGCATTCAATTTTTTTAAGTATGCATTCTCCGCTCGAAGACGCTGTACCTCTGCTATGAGATCCTCCTCAACTTCTTTCTTCAGCTTTGGCGGACGACCTGTTGACTTGCGTCCTCGGCGTTCAACATAAAATCCTTCTTTGCCCTCTTCAAGATAGATTCTTTCCCAGTCAGCAACACGATTATGATTACTTACATCAAATTCCCGTGCTGCTTCACTATAGCTTAGCTTTTCTTTCTGCATTGTTTCTACTACTTTGATCTTGAATTCGGGTGTGTATCTCTTATTTGGTTTTCCTTTAGGCATAAAAATGCCCCCTTTCGTTAGATTTCTGATTGGTACACTTCTATTATACCACATTGTCTAACAAAAGGGGAGCATTTC
>NZ_ADKM02000134.1 GCF_000178155.2 Hominimerdicola alba 8 | reverse complement strand
CGATATGACCTATAGCAATCCGCCTTAAAATTCAGACAAAAACCAGTCACAAAACCCATAGATCCCAGCTTTTGCGACCGGATTTTGTGAATTAAAAAAGATGGATCGCTATAATATAAAGAGAAAAACAAACGGAGAGTGACAAAATGGAAATTCTGAAAATGCTTTCAGCGCCGCTGATAGGCGCTGTCATCGGGTATTTCACCAACTACATCGCAGTGAAGATGCTGTTCTTCCCGCGTCATGAAGTGAGGGTGTTCGGCAAAGTACTGCCTTTCACGCCCGGTGCGATACCAAAAGGCAAACCGCGTCTGGCTAAGGCGGTGGGCAATGTGGTCGGCAATAATCTGCTGACAAAAGACGACATAAAAGCGAAACTGCTGGGCGGTGAGATAGAACATCGTGTAACTGAGGTCATTACCGCAGAACTGAAAAACAAGCTGAAAGACGAGATATGCAAGCTGACCCACTGCGAAGAAGATGTCTATGAGGGCGGCAAAGTCAAGCTGAGCGAGATGCTGAGCAGGCAGATAGTCGATGAGATATCCGCTTCACAGCTGCCTGAGATAGTTGTTGAGAAGGCTAATGAGTCCATCAAGGAAAAGATAGGCAGTTCGATGATATCAAAGCTGATATCCGAAGAGAGGATACATTCACTGACTGCCCCGCTGGTGGGCAAGATACGCGGTATGATAGACCGCGAGGGCATGGGCTGTGTTCAGCCTGTCATTGAGAGCAAGCTGACAGACGGCGGCGACAAGACGGGTCTTGAACTGCTGGAACTTGTAAAGGTCGATGAAAAGCGTCTTGCGGAGATGATAGGAAAAGTTTACCGCAAAACTGTTGACAAGTACGTTGACAAACTGTTCGAGAAGCTGAACCTCGCCGCAATGGTCGAGAATAAGATAAATGATATGCCGATAGATGAAATGGAACGGCTGGTCATAACAGTGATGAACAAGGAACTGAGCATGATAGTTAATCTTGGCGCACTGATAGGCTTTGTTCTGGGACTTTTCAATCTGATCATAAAATGACAGCGTGGGGCACTTCCGCAAAACAGCGGGAGTGTCTTTTTTTGTACTGAAATGTTTCCAATATCTTAACGGTTGACAAAGTCTGTATTTTGTTGTAAAATGGTATAAAAACAAAACGTGTAAAAAACGGAGGACAAACAATGAAAAAGAGAAAAATATCCGCTTTTATTACAGCACTGGCAATGACCTGCGGAGCGCTGCCCGCTGTATGTGCAGAAGATGCCGAAAAAAGCGGCTTCATCGCCTCACTGGGACTTGCTAACAGTGACCTGAGCCTGCAAAGCTGGCAGAGCAAGGTACAGATAGACGAAGGACAGAACACCCTGAAAGTTACCATGCCGGCCGACAACAAAGGTGGAAAAAGCACGATGAACGGTCTGGGAATGTTTGTAATAGACCTGAGTGACTGCTATTTTGAAGTGGGCGAAGTCAGTGTTGACAAGGTCGTCATTGATGGCAAAGATATCGCACTGGACGGCGAGAAGATAATATACGGTGCTGATGACGGCACTGACAATGACAATTTCAGGATAGAACTTTTCTCTGTCTTTGGCGAAACTAAGGACTCCCCCGCCTTCGATGCGGGTAATACTACTGTCACCGAAAGTGCGGAAGTGACTTTCACCGTCAGGAGAGATGGCTACAGCGGCGGCGATAAGACAGTCTTTGGCAATGTCATCAGCGGCAGAAAGCAGTTTTCCGACCAGCCGATGAACGGATATACGATAAGCGCAAAGCTGAGCGGCGACCCCGAAGCACAAAGCTATGCGGGCACATCTGATGATAGCTTCAGTCTGTCATTAAAGCGCGGCATTTACGACATCAGCTTTGCAGGTAAAGGATATGTCACAAAAGAGTTCAAGGGTTTCAAGTTCGGCAAAAGAGCGCGCCCCGAAGAATTTCAGGATATTGAACTGTGCAAGGTCGGTGATGTCAGCGGCGACAACAAAATAAACGTGACAGATGTTTCAGCAACAGCGGGCTATGTGAAGCAGGTCAGGGGCTTTGCCGATGACTATCAGACTAAGGTCGCTGATGTGAACAACGACGGCTCAGTGAATGTCACCGATATATCTAAGATCGCGGCACATGTCAAAAACGTAAAAAAAATTTTTTAAAAAAAATCGAAAAAGGGCTTGACAAATCCACAGATATAGTGTATAATATTTAAGTCGGTTGACGATGAACTCGCTGACCGATGGTAAGCTGATATGGCTCAGGTGGTAGAGCACATCCTTGGTAAGGATGAGGTCCCCGGTTCGAATCCGGGTATCAGCTCTTGCTCTCGAATACGGGGGCTTTTTTATTGAAATTGCGCTCAGTTCGGGCGTAAATACGGTCGCTGATATGGCTCAGGTGGTAGAGCACATCCTTGGTAAGGATGAGGTCCCCGGTTCGAATCCGGGTATCAGCTCTTAGCCCTCGATTTTTTTCGGGGGCTTTTTCTTTTGCACTTGAAAGATCGCTTATGATGTGGTATAATATGTAAAAAAGAACACAGTGAGGTGCAGATATGATAAGAAGAGCGCAGGAAAAAGATACACCGCAGATAATGTCACTGCTGAGACAGGTTTGCAAAGTACACGCTGACGGTCGCCCCGACCTTTTTGTTGACGGCGGTACTAAGTACAGCGAAGATGAACTCAGGGCAATACTTGCCGACGACAGCACGCCTGTTTTCGGCTGGTGCGATAAGGAAGATGTTTTGCGCGGCTACGCTTTCTGCGTGATAAAAGAGCCGACTTCCGACACTGCCACCACAAACATACGCTCGCTGTACATAGATGACATATGCGTTGATGAAAATGCACGCGGCAGGCACATCGGTAAAGAGTTGTATGAAGCTGTCAGAACTTTCGCAAAAAATGCAGGCTGTTACAACATCACCCTGAATGTCTGGGAAAAGAACCCCACAGCGCGGGCTTTCTACGAAGCGATGGGCATGACGGTGCAAAAGACCTGCATGGAGTGCATACTGTAAATATGTCGTTTACTATAGCAATCCAACTTTTTAAATTCACAAAATCCAGTCGCAAAAGCTGGGATTTATGGGTTTTGTGACCGGATCTTGTCTGAATTTTAAGGCGGATTGCTATAAAACACCCGCAGAACAGCCATTCTGCGGGTGTTTTTTTCATCTGAGTTTTGTGTACCAATTCAGTTCGGTACGCTTGTGCTTGTCGCCGCGCTTGTATATCTTGCCGCTATCCGCCTTGCGTGTGCGGGGGTTCAGACCACCCCATGTGCGGCGATGCTTGGCGTCCTCTTTGCGGCGCTCACGGGGACTCATTTTTTCGTAGGGTACGAACTTTTCTTCCATATCTTACCTCCTGCGGGAATTCCCGTGTTCCTCCGATTCGCCGGCCTTGAAGTTGTAAATAGGCTTTATGACCTCTTCAACTGTGCAGGTATCACCGATGTTGTTGACGATATCTTCCATATTCTTGTACGCCATCGGGCTTTCGTCAAGAGTACCTGAGTTAACAGATGTGCTGTAGATGCCCTTCATTTCGCGCTTGAACTCTGTCAGGGTCAGCTGTGCCCTTGCCGCCGAACGCGAAAGCAGTCTGCCTGCGCCATGAGGTGCAGAACAGTTCCAGTCGGGATTGCCCTTGCCTGTGCAGATAAGGCTTCCGTCACGCATATTTATGGGTATCAGCAGAACTTCTCCCGCTTTTGCCGAAACAGCGCCCTTACGCAGTATCATGCTGTCGGTGTCGATGTAGTTGTGCAGTGTGGTGAACCGGTCTGTAACATGCAGACCCATGCCGCGAATTATCTCATCCATCATCGCCTGACGGTTCAGGGTAGCGAACTGCTGGACTATCTTCATATCGTGGATATACTGCTCGAACAGTTCACCCTCAGTGTAAGCCAGCTGTTTCGGGACATCGGTACGCTTGGTGTTTTTAAGCGTTGTTATCTCCTGCTGTATCTGCTTTTCCTTGCCTTCAGCTTTCAGGCGGGCGATAAGTTCGTCAATGTCGGTCTTTGAACAGCCGTTCAGACGCTTGTATGCTTCCTCCTGATAGTATTTTGCCACCTCAAGACCCAGATGGCGCGAACCTGAATGTATGACGATGTATATCCCGCCGTCGCTTCCCTTGTCAGCCTCGATGAAGTGGTTGCCGCCGCCCAGCGAACCCAAGCTGTGTATCGCCTTGTTGTGGTCGATGTGGTCAAAGCAGTACAACTCGGTCAGATCGACTTTTGCGTTGAAGCGGTGGGGCTTCTTGCGAATATTGAAACCTGATGGTATCTCGCGGTATATCAGCTTGTCAAGCTGCTGTACTTCGATGTGCTTCTCTTTCAGTCTGACAGTTTCCATACCGCAGGAAATGTCAACGCCCACCAGATTAGGCACAGCTTTATCGGTTATGGTCATGGTAGTACCAACGGTGCAGCCTGCACCCGCATGTACATCGGGCATTATGCGCACACGCTGACCCTCAGACATCGGCTGGTTCATAAGTTCTATTATCTGTGCGATGGCAGTTTCATCGCATATATCGGTGAACACCTTCGCGGTGCCGTATTTTCCGTTCAATTCAAACATATTATTCTCCTTTGTTGTCTTGTCAAGTTATGTAGATTTACAGTGTTTATCTTATATCACACCTATCAAGTATTTTGCCTTTACAGCCCAAATAAATATACAAAAAGGCACGCCCCCACAGACGGGGAACGTGCCGTAAACTCGGATATTCGGGAGTCTTTGCGAATTATCGCTGACTGTATCGGCAAGTCACCTGTCTTATGGAATTATTGGCTGTGAAATTTTTGTCTGTACTGAAATAACTGTTTGTTCTTTTCATCTGACTCACCTTCCTTTCTTAATTTCAACTTGTTGTCCTCTTGACATGGCTTATTATAGCCGATTTCCTCCGATTTGTCAATAGGTGATGATATAATTTTTTCTGCGAACGAGTGACAGGTCTGAAAAAACTGCGCAACCAAACCATAAAAAGGTCACAAACGCCCGATTTTCCACATAATCATCTTTAAGCACAATGGCTTTTTTGTGCGAAAGTATAATTGACTTTAAAATGCCGATGTGGTAATATATATAAGTGCCATACGGACATTGTGTGTCGTTATGGCTGATCGAGAGGTAATATATGCTGAAAAAACAACTCAAAACTTTCAAGAAATACCGTTTTTTACTGCGCGAACTGGTCAAAAAAGGTATCAAGCTGAAATACCGCCGCTCTTATCTGGGCATTTTGTGGACGCTGCTTGAACCGCTGCTGACCACTTGTGTGCTGACCATAGTCTTTGGCACATTCTTCGGCAAAGACGACAAGACTTTCCCTGTATATATACTGACGGGCAGACTGTTATACAGCTTCTTCTCAACGGGTACGAAGTCGGCTATGAAGTCTATAAGGCAGCATGCGGGCATGATAAAGAAAGTCTATGTGCCAAAATACATCTATCCGCTTTCCAGCGTACTTTTCAACTTCGTTATATTTGCCATATCGCTGATAGTACTGGTGGGTGCGACGCTGGTATTCGGTGTATACCCGAATCTCTGGGTGCTGACAGCGATACTCCCGCTGACGATGCTGCTGCTGCTGACATTCGGTGCGGGCATGATACTTTCAACACTGTCTGTATTCTTCCGCGACCTTGAATATCTCTGGGACGTTGCGCTGATGCTTATAATGTACACCTGCGCCATCTTCTACAAGGTGGAAAAGCTGGGCACTTATCAGTGGGTGTTCAAGATAAACCCGCTGTTCGCCATCATCAAGGATTTCCGCGCTGCTGTTTACGGACAGAACATGTTCCATGAACCCGCATGGGTGATAATGCCCGCTGTGCTGAGTGTTCTGAGCGTTCTGGTAGGCGTGCTGATGTTCAAGAAAAATCAGGATAAATTCATACTTCACATATAAAAATATGCCCTCTTTGTCACAAGCAAAGAGGGCATTTACGAAAGGATAACATAATGGCTAAATATGCGATAGAGGTCAACGATGTTGGCATGAAGTTCAACCTGAGTCAGGAAAAACTGGACAGTCTGAAAGAATACATGATAAAAATGCTGAAAGGCGAACTGAAATACAACGAGTTCTGGGCGCTGAAAAATGTGTCATTCAAAGTCGAAAAGGGCGACCGTGTGGGCATTCTGGGGCTTAACGGCGCGGGCAAGAGTACCTTGCTGAAAGTCATAGCGGGCGTTTTCAAGCCCACTGAGGGTCAGGTCATAAGACACGGCAGGCTTGTGCCGCTGCTGGAACTTGGTGCAGGCTTTGACTCGCAGTACACCGGTGCTGAAAACATATATCTGTACAGTGCGGTGCTGGGATACTCAAAGGAATTCGTTGACGAAAAGTTCGATGACATAGTTAAATTCGCTGAGTTGGAGAAGTTCATTGATGTGCCGATAAAGAACTATTCTTCGGGCATGAAAACAAGGCTCGGCTTTGCAATAGCCACGCAGGTCGAACCAGACATACTTATACTTGATGAAGTCCTGTCGGTCGGTGATGCTAAATTTCGCAAAAAGAGCGAGGCTAAGATAATGAGCATGTTCAAGTCGAATGTGACGGTGCTGTTCGTGTCGCACTCGCTGGAACAGGTCAAGCGTATCTGTAACAAGGCGATACTCCTTGAACACGGTCAGCTGATAGCTGCGGGCGACATCGATGAAGTTGCCGCCATTTATGAAGAAAAGACTAAGTAACGAAAAAGACTTCTTCCAACTTGAAGAAGTCTTTTTTATCATTGCTGAACAGCTTTATTTAATTTAGTGCTGAACAGCTTTATTTAATTCAGTGCTGAACAGCTTTAAATTCATCGGATAATCTCAGCTTGCCTTCTGCCAATTCCTTGTGAAGTTCTTCCAGCGGGAGAGGCTTACTGAAAAGATAGCCCTGTGCGCGGTCGCAGTTGATGGAAGCCAGAAAATCGAACTGTTCCCGTGTTTCAACGCCCTCAGTAAGGCTGATCATATCGAGGGTCTGGGTGAGATTGACAATGTTCTGTATTATCGGGCGTGTCTTGGGATTGCTCTCAAAACCGCGCAGAAATTTCATGTCTATTTTAAGAACATCGAAGCTGTAGTCTTTCAGCACGTTCATAGAAGAATAACCGCTGCCGAAATCGTCCAGCCATACCTTATAGCCCAGTTCACGCAGTTTTTTCATAGCTTCCTGCAAAGATCCCTGATTATCGGACAACGCGCTCTCGGTTATCTCAACATCGAGAAATTCGGGCGGAACGTTATACTTCTTCGCACGCGCATCCAATTCACTTACGATATCACAAAGTTCAAAATCCAAACGCGAAAAGTTCAGTGACACGGGCACAAAAGTTTCGCCGTTATCGGTAGCGCGGCGGTAATCGCGGCAGACATTGTCAATTATGCAGATGTCCAGCTTGTGTATCTGCCTGTATTCCTCCAGTATCTCAATAAATGCACCGGGCGGCAGAAGACCATACTGCGGGTCGTCCCACCTGGCAAGTGCTTCAAGCCCGACTATATCGCCCGTTTTTGTGGATACGACAGGCTGATAGAAAACTTTGATATGTTCACCTGTGATGGCGTTGTCGATGCTGTTGACGATGTATTGCTTGAGCTGGAATTTGTCCTCAAGTGTCTTATCGTAGAAGCGGAAATTGCTGTAAAAGTGCTTTTTGATGCTGTTGCAGGCAAAACGCGCTTTGTCACATGCAAGGCTCGGATCAGACTCTTCGCCTGCGGGCTTGTAAGCCCCGCATTTTAGCTGAAGATGCACTTCGTCCTGCATGCAGCTGACTTCATTTGAAAGGCGTTCGGCATTAGCTTCACAGCCCTCGTCACTGGTCAGAACTACAAAGTGATCGTCCGAATATCTGGACACAAGCGAGTTCGGGTAGGCATCGACGATCATATCCGCTACCTTTTTCAGAAGTTCATTGCCGCCGTGAAAACCGTATTTCTCGTTATAAGACTTGAAATTTTCAATGTCAAAAAACAGAAAAACTACCTTATCCCTGTCAGTTGTCACATAATTCAGCAGCTTCTCAGCTTCGCTGCGGAAGTAGACCATATTGTGGATACCCGTAAGTTCGTCATGCACCGAAATGCGGCTGAGATGGGCATTTACATTTTGCAGGCTCTCCTCTTTGAGCGCCTGAGAGAGTGTCTTATTATAGTTTGAGATACAGAACATCATGGTCGAGAGCCACATGGTAAAGCTGTTTATCTGTGAACCGAGAGTCAATCCGACCTCACCCGTATTAACTGCGACCATACTATCCAGCCTGAGGAAAAAGTAGACATACGAAGTCGTGAGAATACCAAATCCCACTATAGGGCGCCATGTCAACAAGCATACAACGAACAGTTCCATCGTCAGAAAAGTGAGTATCTGCTCACCTTTAGCATAATCGTGCATTGATATCTTGATGCCGAAATAGATGCTGACAAGCGAGAAGACCCATTTTATCGCAGAACCTATCTTTTTATTATCTGTCTTCCCCCGCACGTAACGCACCGCAAAAATAAGCATCGCAAGACCTGATGCAAGCAGAATGAAATAATATAAGTAGTAATTTTCAAAAAAATAAGATAATCTGTCCTGCAAATTGTTAACGATTATCGTTTTTGTCAAACGTATTATCATCCATATCTCCAGCACGATCACAATGACGGACATGTAGATGCTCGCTTTCATATTAGTGCTGTAGAAATAGTTCTTGACATACTCGCTGTGTGGTCTGAACCCCAGCATCGTCAGCATTTTATCAGTAAATTTAGGTTTATTATCCATATTTAACCACCATTCATTCTAACAAATACCTATAATTAATTATATCTCAGATGAATGCGTTTGTCAAGAATGTTTGGTTAATCGCAAAAAAGAATATGCAGACTGCACAAATTTAATATTTTTTTCACAACATAAAGCCGAATTTTTAAAGCATTTATTCGACTGAGTTTCTTTTCAGAACAATACGTGCCGCCACGATAAGCGAGATGACACATGCGATGACCGCACCGAATACTCCGCCACAAGTGTCCAGAATAACGTCCTTTACCATGCCTGCACGACCGGGAACGAATGTCTGATGTAACTCGTCAGTACAAGCGTAAAAGCATGTAAATCCGACTGCCGCAAGCCATCGCAGACCACGTTTTTTCAACCTCAGAAAAGCACTGAAAGCAAGGCACGCGAGCAGTGCATATTCGGTAAAATGGGCACCTTTGCGTACAAATATCGTCAGCATCTCCTTCATGCCGTGTATCTCGTCAGGCGACTTTGTTTCAAGGTCGTCAACCAGCACGCGGATAAGAGCATCAACGATACCACCGCTCTGCTCAGTGCTGTCATGTCCCGGAAAGCCCGAAAACACAAAAATAACGATACACATCACCGCCAGAAGTGACCATCTTATGACAAGGACTGTGCGCTCAGACATGGAAATTCTCCTTAACATAATCCATAAGTGTGTCATGTTCATTTTCTGATACTTCATCTATGACAGCATCAAGGGCAAAATTGAGAACTGTCTTTATCTCAGCACCCTTATACCCCATTGACATGACATCGTGACCATTAATTGCGAGGTCTGTGACCTTAAGACAGCACATATCAGCCTTTATCTCTTCACCAAGACGAGCAAGTTCATCAAGTTCTGCCAGCTTTTCGGCACGCATATAGTCGGATTGAGCAAGAGTATCAGCGCGGCGGACTTTAAGCCATGCTTCAAAGAAATCATAGTCATATTTTGCTATAAATCGCTTAAGTGAACGGCGTTTCGGCGGGACACGGTTATCATGTTCGCGCACCAGTGAAGTCACCATATCAAGAGTCTTTTTGGAGCTTTTCAAACGAGTGAGCACCTGTTCAGCGATATCTGCACTTGCCAGCTGATGGAGCTTGAAATGATCCTGACCGTCCTCATCGGTGGTCTTTTTCTGCGGCTTGCCGATGTCGTGAAACAGCATTGTAAGGCGTAATTCGTCATTTGGTTCAATGCTTTCGACACTTCGGCAGATGTGCTCATACACATCGTAGCAGTGGTGGATATTGTTCTGAGCACAGCCGATACAAGGCGCTATTTCGGGAATGATCAGCGCGATCAGATCACTGTATTCAAGAAGGATCCTGCGTGCAGCTTTGCCGCAGATCAGCTTTTTGAGTTCGGTAAAAATACGTTCAGCAGAAATTGCGTTTAGCAGATGAGCCTTCTTTCTCATCGCCAAAGATGTATTTTCTTCTATAGAAAAATCAAGAACCGCCGCAAATCTAAGCGCGCGCATTATCCGCAGAGCATCTTCTTCAAACCTTTCCTCAGCTTTGCCAACGCATCTGATAACGCGCAATTCAAGGTCTTTTTCTCCCTCAAACATATCAACGATGCCTTCATCAGGATTGAAGCACATCGCATTGATCGTAAAATCCCGCCTGCGAAGATCCTCGCGAAGTTCAGTTTCAAATTTTACTGTATCAGGTCGTCTATGATCGGTGTATTCACCATCACTTCGATAAGTGGTTATTTCGACGGGCATGTGCTCAGACATCACAGTAAGCGTACCATGCTTAAGACCTGTTTCAATGGTGTGAAAATTATTGAATATCCTGACCATCTCCGAAGGAGTACAGTTAGTGCAAACATCGTAGTCATGGGGGGATTTATCCATCAGACTATCTCTTACACAGCCTCCGACAATGTATGCTTCATATTCATTTTTTGATAGCACATCAAGTACAGCAGATACATATCTTGGTATTTTTATGTCCATTTTATCTCCCTTCTCTGTTTTTGTATTATATTAAAAGTCAGCAATAATCGGTCAGGTCATCACAGCAATAATTGTATATCTATATTAAAGCAATTTATGATAAGTATTCTATCATAAAAAGACGTGCTGTATAAGGCTTGTCAAAACGAAGAGAAAGAGTCCGATTATTGGGATAATACCGATATCTATAATTATTGAATGATGGGTAAATACAGGATATCTCGGCATTTTCAGGCACATGTCCTGCCAGAGGTATCATGCAGTGGTCATCACCTTCACGCCGCCATACAGCAAGATAGGTCTTGCCTTCCGACTTAAGTCCGAGCGCTGACCAATTATCCGTAAATTTGGACATTCCCAGTGGAAAGAACGGCACAGCAACCTTGATATCGGTGCGAATATTCTTATAAACGCCGATCGCTTCACGCACAAGTTCACGGCGCTCAGCTGAAAGATCAGCCAGATCACCGCTTTGGTGAATTCGCAGAAGCATAGCGTTGACCATATTGAAAACGACCTCTTCGCGGTCACCGTTCGTGAGCGGGTAACTCCACACAGCAGCCTGCTCAGGACACAGCGCTGAGGGCGCATTTGCGGCGATAGTCGCATATTTTCGGTAGTCGTCCTGGTCTGAGGTCGATTGTATCGAACAGCGCGAAAGCATTGCGTAGTCCATTCTCAGACCTCCGCTGGAGCAATTTTCGACTATTAGACTCTTGTGTCGGTCAAAAACCTCTTCCAGCCACGCTAAATAGGCTTTTTCATGTTCCATCAAACCATCACCGAAGCTGTCAGAACCAATTTCGGTACCTATTCCCGGTTCTATATTATAGTCCGTTTTTATGTACCCAACGCCATATTCTCTGACCAGTCTGTCGATAACTTCATGACAGTGTTCCCGCACCGCAGGATTGCGAAAATCTAACTGATAGCGGCTTCTGTCAAACACTCGCTTACCGTGTCTTACAAAGAACCAGTCGTCTGGCAGTTTATCGGCAAGAGGACATTTTATGCCCATTACTTCAATTTCCAGCCAAACGCCCGGAACTAACCCTTTTTTGCGAATATAGTCAGTGACCTCCCGCAGACCATTCGGAAACCTTTTTCGACTCTCCTGCCATTCGCCTACCCAGTCCCACCAAATGCCGTCAGCATACCAGCCTGCATCTATGCAAAAATATTCACATCCGACATCAGCCGCTGCATCAATAAGCGGGAACTCTTTTTCAGCAGTCGGGTCAGCCCACAGACAGTTCATATAGTCATTAAAAATGACAGCTAAACGTTCATTATCGCGGTTTTTGCGACGGATAAGCCGGCGGTATCGTGTCATTTCTGCGACCGCTTCATCAAATCCGCCGCTAACAGCACACACGCCGCAATATACAGATCTGAAACTCTGTTCAGGTGCCAGATCTTTCGACCAGTGTGACTCGATCTCACTTGGACCGGACAGCTGCAAATAAAGGTGACCCTCACGGTCGGAAATCTCCCAGTGCCACGAACCGTTGTGTTCGATCTGCCACATCAGAGCAGAACCAACTTCGGAATTCTCAACATATCCCATCGGAATATATTCCTTTGACGACCAGTTGCCCACATTCGTCACACCCAGCACCTTTGAAGAATGCTGAAAATTCGGATTTTGCGCCAACCCCAGACCAACCTCTTCCAATCCGCAGAACTGCCATTGAAGTTCACGCTGCCACGAATTGTGACATATTCCAATTCGTATTTTTTCATTCTGCGGCAGTAAACCTTCTTTTTCAAGACCTGTCAGCGAGAACGATGAAACATACTCTATCGTCCATGTTTCTGTACCACAATTATTGACATCAGTCCATGTTCTGACAACCTGTGTACCATTATAGAACTGCATATGAGATACAGTTTCAAGTCCTGTTTCCGCATCAAAACATGTGATCTCCAGCTTTCTGCCGACAGAGTTGTTCACATCTTTAAAATCTTTATATTTCAAACGGTATCCGGGTGCTGTAACGATGTACTTATTGCCATGACGTTCGCCTGCGCGATCGATACCGCTGACTTGCAGTTCAACCATTGAAAAGCCTACCGTACCTGTTTTCGAGGTCAAAGTGCTTTCATCAAACGGCAATGAAGAAAAGTGAAGCAGCCTGATCTGCTCCTCATCCGTTATCTCAAAGACGACATTTATTCCGTTTTCAAATATTTGTATCCTTTTCATATATGCAGCCTTATAATGTCAGTAATTTATCAAGTATCTTATGAGCAGCTTCTTCTTTTGACATTAGCGGCAGCTCCTCCGCACCGCTTTTCGTAATCATTGTTATGACATTTGTATCAGTTCCAAAGCCTGCCCCTGCTGTTCTCAGAGAATTCGCGCATATCATATCGCAATTTTTGCTGACCAATTTTTTAGACGAATTTTCAAGCACATTATCAGTTTCCATAGAGAAGCCGCAAATGATCTGACCATCACGCTTGCGTTCACCAAGAGATTTGAGAATGTCTTTTGTACGTTTCAGAGGAATACTCATATCAGCATCAGACTTTTTCAGCTTGCTGTCTGCGGTGGTGAGCGGCGTGTAATCTGCCACAGCAGCCGCCTTGACAATAATGTCCATATTATCGGACAGCTGTGTAACAGCCCTGAACATATCTTCCGCGCTCTCAACCGGCACATAGCGCACAAAAGGCGGCAGTTTCGCTTCAACATGACCTGCTACAAGAGTAACATCAGCACCTCGAAGCATCGCTGCTTTTGCCACTGCGATCCCCATTTTGCCGCTTGAATGGTTTGTGATGAAACGCACAGGGTCGATAGATTCACGGGTCGCGCCAGCGGTCACCAGCACTTTTTTGCCTGCAAGATCCTTTTCGCAGGCGATCTCACGAAGAATATACTCGTACAGCACCTCAGGTTCAGGCATTCTGCCGTCACCGCTGTCGCCGTTGGCGAGCATACCCTGTTCAGGCTCGACTATCTGATAGCCGAATTTACGCAGTTTTTCGATATTATCCTGAACTATCGGGTTGTGGAACATATTGTGGTTCATGGCAGGAGAGATTATTTTTGTACAGTTAGATGCCATTACTGTTGTGGTCAGCATGTCGTCAGCGATGCCCGAAGCTATCTTTCCGATAACGTTTGCGGACGCGGGCGCTATCATCACAACATCCGCCTTTTTCGCCAGCGCTACATGTTCAACACTATACTGGAAGTTTCTGTCAAACGTATCTACCAGACACTTGTGACCCACCAGACTTTCAAAAGTGATGGGATTTATAAAATTGCAGGCATTCGGTGTCATAAGTATTTCGACATCACAGCCCTGTTTTTTCAGTAAACGCGCTAAATTCGGTATTTTATAAGCCGCGATAGAGCCTGTCACACCCAGTACGGCACACTTTCCTTTTAACATATCCTATACTCCTTTCGAGAGATAAACTCGCTTTGCGGCGGCAGAAGATTCACCCGTCATACCGCAGAAAATTTCATTTAATATTATAACACATTTTCAAGGAAAATGCAAATCACATTGCAAAAACGCCAAAAGTCACACATAGCGATCCGCCTTAAAATTAAAAACAAAAAACAGTCACAAAAACCATATGTCAAAGGTTTTGCGACTGTATTTTGTGAATAAAAAAATCGGTTTGCAATAATTAACAGGCGTGTCCAAAAAAAATCATACTAAATTTTCAAAACCCCTTGAAATTTAAAGAATTGTGTGCTATAATTAAATCCAGAGAAAATATTTGTACATCATGGCAGTTATACTGCCTACGAACAGGAGTTTTAGGTATGAGATGCCCCTTTTGCAGTCATGAGGATACCCGTGTAATAGATTCGCGCCCCAGTGAGGGCAAAAAACGCAGACGCCGCGAATGCCCCAAATGCGGCAGACGCTTCACCACATATGAGGTCGTTGAGAAGCCGCTGCTGATGGTCTATAAAAAGGACGGTTCTTTTGAGCCGTTTGACAGGACAAAGCTGATAAAAGGTTTGCAAAACG
This sequence comes from Hominimerdicola alba 8, assembly GCF_000178155.2. Taxonomy (GTDB): domain Bacteria; phylum Bacillota; class Clostridia; order Oscillospirales; family Ruminococcaceae; genus Hominimerdicola; species Hominimerdicola alba_C. The sequence goes on along the minus strand of NZ_ADKM02000134.1, from coordinate 172,938 downwards.
CCATTAAAAAGCGCCCTGTCAGCGTCGAGCAGGTGACGGGACTGGTGGACGACATCGAGAACACGTATGCCAACAAGATGCAGACAGAAACCACGACGGGTGAGATAGGCGACATGGTTCTGAATGGTCTGAAAAAGCTCGACCATGTGGCTTATGTGCGTTTTGCGTCCGTTTATAAGGACTTTAACGATGTTGACTCGTTTATTCAGATAATCTCCGAACTGTCGCAGAAGTGATGCGCTGCGGCGACTCCAAACTATAATACTGATGGCAAGCGCCCCGCAGAAATTTCATCTGCGAGGCGCTATGTCTTTTTTATTGGACTTTTCCATCAATGCGCTGCGCATAAGATAGCGGGATCGCATCAAGTCGATCAGATCTATCAGCCGCTATTTGTCCAACTGTTCGGACGCTTCCTGCAAGAGCGTGATTATCTCGAGATGCTGGGGACAGACACCTTCACACTGACCGCACTGAATGCAGTCGCCCGCCCTGCCCGCGCCGTTTATTACATTTCCGTAGAAATTCTTAGCACGCCAGTCATCGGGATAAAGGCGCAGTGTGTTCACACAACGGAAAATATCAGGTATCTTTATGCTCATCGGACAGCCGTCAACACAGTAGCGGCATGAAGTACAGCCTATCAGCGGAGTATCGAGTATGGTGTCGCGAACTTCGGTGACAAGCGACTGTTCATCAGCAGAAAGCGGCTCAAAATTGCCGAAAGTACGCAGATTATCAGCCATCTGCTCTTCGGTTGACATACCCGACAAAATGGTCATGACTCCGTCAAGACTCGCCACGAACCTCAGCGCCCACGATGCCACAGAATCATTCGGTCTGACCGCCTTGAACTTCGCTTCAAGTTCAGGCTTCAGCTGTGCCAGCGTGCCGCCCTTGACCGGTTCCATCACAATTATCGGTATTTTTCTTTCGTGCAAAATTTCATACAGTCTGCCTGACTGTACCACAGGGTTCTCCCAGTCGAGGTAGTTGAGCTGTATCTGGACGAACTCGACCTCAGGGTGCGCATCGAGCACTTTTTCAAGCAGTTCGGGCGTACCGTGAAACGAGAAACCGAAATGGCGTATCCTGCCCTCCTGCTTCTTTTGGATGCCCCAGTTAAAGCAATCCAGACGTTCGTAAGTGTCGTAATTATTGCCGTCTTCGAGCGAATGAAGCAGGTAAAAATCAAAATAATCAACACCAGCGCGCTCACACTGCTCCTCAAATATCCTGTCCCTGTCTTCAAGTGTTTTCATACTCCACGCGGGCAGTTTGGTGGCAATATAAAAATCCTCACGCGGATAGCGCTCAACAATGCACTTTTTTGCCGCAATTTCGGACTTTCCGCCATGATAAACGTAAGCTGTATCGAAATAATTCAGCCCCGCCTGCATGTAAGCATCGACCATGTCACAGACCCTCTCCCGGTCAACTTCGTCGTCCTTTTGCGGCAGACGCATCAGCCCGAAGCCGAGTTTCGGCATTTTTTTCATATCAATATCCATATTCACAGCCTCCCTGTCAAATATTTTCATTCATTATAACACATTTACAGACTCTTGTACAGTACTTTTTGTATAATATTTCTTGCAGATGGCATTATTTTGGGATTTGAATGTCCGTCACGGGAGGACACCTTGATAATCAAAAATTGCGTTTATGCTCTTACTCGGCAGAAGCAACAAATCTTCGTGCGATATCAGCCAATTCACCCGAACGGTCGTGATTATCGGACAGATAGGTCACCATCAGTCCTGTTTTCGGGTTCGCCACACAGCGCTGTCCCCATTTACCGCTGATATCAAAAGTATTGTCTCTGACCCAGAAGAACCAGCCGTAGCCTTCACCGTCCTGTGAGAACACATGTCGTGTGACAGCAGCTTCGGCAAGATCGCGGCGTATAAGCTGAGCGCCCATAAATTCTCCCTTTTGCAGAAACAGCTGACCAAGACGAGCAAGCTGTGACACCGTAAGATACATGCCTGTAGCGCCGTAAAAATGTCCTTCGGGAGATAACTGATATATCGGGCTCCCCCACCCCAGCGGCTCAAAAAGTCGCGGTCTGAGCCAGTCTGCCAAAGACTGCCCCACCGCGTTCTCGCAGGCGGCACTGACCAGATACGCAGGAATATTCGAGTAGTGAAATCTCCTGTCAGAATAGTCGGTATCAAGCCTGAAAATGCTGTAGAGCCAGTCATCTTTCCGACCGCTTTCGGTCTGTTCTGCGGCGTTTTGCGGCCGGAAAGGGTATGGCGCAGCGCACATCGTCATGCAGTCGGTAAAGGAAAGCTGCCTGAAACCGTCAGGCATGACAGAAAGATATTTGCTGTCCATATAATAGTACAATTTATCCTTCACCGAAAGTTTGCCCTCGCCTGCCGCCATAAGAACAGCCGCCGCCGTCACAGACTTTGTCGCTGAGTAGATAGGGTGAGCTATATCACCGTCAAAGCTGCGTTTAAGCACTATTTCGCCGTTGTGGAAGACTTCTGCCCCATGCAGCGATATGCCCGCTTGCCCGACCATCTCAAAAAAATCCCGATACATAGAAAAGCCCCTTTCTTCGGAGATCAACTGATATTTTACCACGTTTGCCGAAGAGAGTCAAGTAAGTTCATGCACTGTGCATTACTGCCAAATTTTCATTTATTTTCAGTACATATACTACAAATACGCATTTGTTTGACTCTTATCAGCTGAACAAAATTTACAATACTGCATTGACAGCCCGTTGTGAAAATGCTATAATTATCCCAAAAGGTATAAATGGAGGTATTTTTTATGACCGATTATTTGACAATTCCCACACTTAGCAGTATAAATAAAAATATGAAAGTCCCGCCGATGGGTTGGAACAGCTGGGATTGCTGGGGTGCGGCAGTAAACGAGGCAACCGTCCGCGCCAACGCCGAATTCATATCAAAAAATCTGAAACAATTCGGCTGGGAGTATGTGGTGGTCGATATACAGTGGTCTGAGCCAAAAGCCAAGAACCACGAGTACAATCCGTTCACTGAACTCTGCATGGACGAATATTCGCGCCTTATCCCCGATACAGGGCGTTTTCCGTCATCGGCTGACGGGAAAGGCTTTGCGCCGCTGGCTGAATTTGTCCACTCTTTGGGACTTAAATTCGGCATACACATAATGCGCGGCATACCAAGACAGGCAGTCCACCGAAACACAGCTATTCTGGGCAGCGATAAAACAGCACGCGACATTGCAAAGACGGCAAGCATCTGCGCGTGGAACACCGACATGTACGGCGTTGACCCCTCAAAAGATGGAGCGAGAGCCTATTACGACAGCATTTTCGCGCTGTATGCAGGCTGGGGCGTGGATTTCATAAAATGTGACGACATCTGCCGCGAACTACCGCACGAAGAGGAAGAACTCGTAATGCTGAGCAAAAGCCTGCACAGCTGCGGTCGTGACATGGTGCTGAGTCTTTCGCCGGGACCAGCCCTGCTGGACAAAGCGGAACTTTACAAGCAGACTGCCGACATGTGGCGCATCACTGATGATTTCTGGGATAACTGGCAGGCGCTGTACAATATGTTCGAGCGGTGCGAGAAGTGGTGTGTACACACAGGTGCAGGGCATTATCCCGATGCCGATATGCTGCCTGTCGGCGCGATATTGCAGGATTACAGTCCTGATAATCGTACTAAATTCACCGAAGCCGAGCAGCGCACCATGATGACCCTCTGGAGCATCTTCCGCTCACCGCTGATGATAGGCGGCGACCTTGCAAAATGTGACGCATCAACACTTGACCTGCTGACAAATGAAGGCATCATCGGCATGAACAAGTTATCGCGCCACGCCCACATGGTATGGCGGCGGGAGATCGGCGGCACAGAACTGATACTGTGGACTGCTGTGTGTGCGGTCGGCGGACAGTATGCTGCGATCTTCAATGCAGGTGAAAAGCCGTGTGAGGTCAGCATTCCGCTGAGCGACCTTGAAATATACCGCTCTGCCGACATGACCGAACTATGGTCGGGCAAGACATACAGCTCAGAAAACGCCTTGAAAGCGTCACTCGCGCCGCACGATGCTGCTGCGTTCTACATCGGGTAAGGGGGAGCAGATCATGATCTACACCGTGACTTTCAACCCCGCTATCGACTACGTTGTTCACCACGCACAGGTGGTGCTCGGTGAAGTCAACCGTTCTTCCGCTGAGGAGATCTATTTCGGCGGCAAGGGCATCAATGTTTCGGCAGTGCTGAAAGAACTTGGCTTTCGCTCAAAAGCGCTGGGCTTCACTGCGGGCTTTACGGGTGAAGCCATCGAAAAGGGCGTTGCCGCGATGGGAGTTGATGCTGATTTTGTCCGCCTGAAAAATGGCAGTTCACGCATAAACGTGAAGATCAATTCAGCCGAAGAAACCGAGATAAACTGTCAGGGTCCCGACATTGACAGCGATGCACTGGACGAACTTTTTGACAAACTCGACAAGGTCGGTGAAGGCGACCTGCTGGTGCTGGCGGGCAGTATCCCGAAGAGCCTGCCCGCAGATATCTATGAGCGCATTTTAGCCCGAATTTCAGGACGGGGCGTAAAGTCTGCAGTTGATGCAACAGGCGCACTGCTTATGAATGTGCTGAAATATCAGCCGTTTCTGGTAAAGCCCAACAATTTTGAATTGGGTGAGTTATTCGGAGTTAAGCTGAACAGCTTGACGGATATTGAGAAATATGCCCGCAAACTCCGTGAGATGGGCGCAAGAAACGTTCTTGTTTCGATGGCAGGTGACGGCGCTCTGCTGGTGGACGAGTTCGATCAAGTACACAGCTGCGGGGTCTGCAAGGGAAAGGTCGTAAATTCCGTCGGTGCGGGCGACTCGATGGTCGCAGGATTTATCGCGGGCGTGCTTTCGCAGGAAAATTCGGCTGACTCTCAGCCGCTCGACTACAGCTTTGCCCTTAAGCTGGGTACAGCGGCGGGCGGCGCGACTGCATTTTCAAGCGGACTGGCAAAAAAAGATCTGATAGACACGCTTATCAAAACGCTGTAACAAAGAGATATCGGACGGAGGTGACCCGCATGAAAAACTGGCTTACTGCCGCAAAAACATCTATACCCGCCGCCGCACTGCATGGCAGGAACAGACAGACCATGCTGAACCTCGAACACAACAGCAAGACCTTTGCAGGGAATAAAAACGTACTTTTGAACGGTCAGCGGACTGAGCCGCTCTGCAGCATGCGATATGGCACATATCCACTCAGCTGGAACGGCTGTGAACTTATCGCATGCTACAACTGCGCAAAAATGCTGGGCAAAGAAGTCACTTTCCCGCAGGTGGTATTTGAGTTTGAACTTAATAAGATGCACTATCTTTTCCCGAACGGCTATTGGGGGACTGCCCCGAAAAAACTGTGGTATTTCTTCAAAAAGCATGATATGCCATACCGTTTTTCCCGAAACGGCGAGAATTTTGCAAAACTCGCAAAAACCGAGCGCGCAAGCTGCGGCATAATTTCTTTCTGGAACAACAAGCGTTCCACTGCGAAACTGAATGGTCTGGACTTTTTCAGCGGCGGACTTCACACAGTCGCCTACCGTTGGCGTGCAGGAAGATTTTACCTGTATAACCTTTACGGCAATGACACTGCACCACGCACCATGTCGGATATAGCCGATGCTTACCGCGAAAAGCGATTTATAATCGGCTATGTATTCGATGACGAACTGAAAGCATAAAAATACGGGTGACGTTCTTATGCGCCACCCGCTTTTTACTGTCCGTTATTTTTACCTATCCGCGCCCTTATGTACCCCGCGACCTCTTCGCGCGGTATGCCGAGTGCTACGGAAAACTCGCTGTTTATCAGGTTTTCAGCCTGCTCCATATACTGCTGTTCTATTCGGCTCAGCTTCTTGTGTTCACCCTTTTCCCATATCTGCTTTATCATGCCGATCATCTTATCCGTGTCATGGGTCTTCATCGAAGCGCTGTAATGCTCTTTAACAAGACGCGGACTGGTCGAACTGAAACCATCTCCGCTGATGGCGGGTATGCGGTCAATAAGATCGTTCACCTCGTCAGCAGTCATCACCTTGCGCATAAACACGCCTGTATCTACAGGCACATAGCTTGTCCCGCTTCCAAAAACGGGTTCGAGAGTGTAGTAATCCCTGCCTTCACAGCCTTTTATCGCTATGCCGCCGATCTCAGCCACGCGGTAGACCCCGCTGCTGCCGTAAACTATGATCTCACCTGTATCAAACATATTATCACCTTCCAATATCTAGGGAAAAACCGAATTATAATTATAAAGAGAAACACTTCCCCTGTTTATAAGTATACCACCTTGCTGTCAATTTTACAAAGGCGTTTTTTCACAATTTTTTCAGACTAAAACCGCAGATAAACTTGGGCAAAATGCGCATGATAAGCCTAATTTGTGCAGAACGCCTTAATTTTACAGTTAATTTTGTGTCAGATATGCTTGCAATTTTTGCACGAATATGTTATGATATTATAAATAAATTATCGGTGCTTGCACTCAGTAAAATGCACCTTTCGGGAAGGATTTTTTTATGAAGCAGTTCCAGTTCGATTATGTGAATACCGAAAAGCTCAGGCGTGAGTTGACAAAAATAAAGCAGTGGTGCAACAACGGGGCAGTTTCCGACGTTGTTTTCCAGATATATACAGAAACCGTTGACCGCGATGAGATACAGGCTGTCTGTGATGTCATAAGTGAGGATATGCCGTATGCTGAATATTTCGGCTGTTCCACCAACGGCAACATTATCAGCGGGTGCTGGTCGGGTCACGATATCAGCATCATCTGTACAGTTTTTGAATATCCCACCAGCAAAATGAAGATCTTGCAGTACGACCTCAGCGATGAAAATGCAGAGGAAGTGACCGCAGATCTGCTAAAAAAGGTTGAAGAAAACAGCTGGGTCAAGGCAATAGAACTTGTGACGACGATCAAGGATATGTCGATGACTGGCTTTTGCAGGGGGCTTAGCAAAGCGGCTGAGGACATACAGATCTTCGGCGGCGGTGCTTTTGCGCCCGATATCAATGCAAAATCTTCGATAGTTTTCTCAAAAGGCAACGGTTTTACCGATCACGGCGTTGTTTTCAGACTGCTTGGCGGCGAGAACCTGCACATAACTTCGACCTACGTGACAGGCTGGAAGCCGCTTGGCAAGGTCTTCCATGTCACCCGTTCGGAGGGAAGCCGCCTTTACGAGATAGACCACACTCCTGCATATGAAGTCTACCGCAAGTACCTCAACATAAAAAATGACGAGCATTTCTTCAACCACACGCTGGAATTTCCGTTCCTGTACCTGCATAACGGCATAAATATTCTGCGTGCGCCCACTGAAAGTCTGCCTGACGGTTCGCTGATAATGACCAGCGATATGGAGTCTGATGTGACCGCACAGCTTGCCTACGGCGATCCTGGAACTATACTGGAAAGCGTGCGGGAAGAGGGCAGAAAGATATACGAATTCAAGCCCGAAACAGTGGAGATATTCTCCTGTGCGGCAAGGCGCAGTTTCTGGGGCAACAGCGAGATATCAAAAGAATCACAGCCTTTCCAGAACATAGCGCCCACATACGGTTTCTACACATCGGGCGAATTCTGCCGCACCAACGGTCATGTTAATCAGCATAACGTGACTATGGTGCTTGTTGGCATGCGTGAAGGCGATGCACCTGCGGGCAAAACGGCTGAACTGTATGTCGAAGACGGCGAGTTCACAGGCAAAATGGCGCTGATAAACAGACTTGCCAACTACATCAATGCGGCATTCCGCGACCTTGAAGAAGCCGCTGTCACCGATGGTCTGACCAGACTGCTCAACCGCGCCGAGATACAGCGCCGCATCGGGGAGCGCCTGCGTTCAGGCGAACCGCTTACGCTGATAATGATAGATATCGACAATTTCAAATCGGTCAACGACACCTACGGTCACAATGAGGGCGACAATGTTATAGTAGGGCTGGCGAACATGCTGCATAAGGGCATCGATGTACACAATCCAAGTGCATGCGCAGGACGCTGGGGCGGTGAGGAGTTCATGGTGATGATGCCTTACGACCTTGTATACACAATTCCTGCCGCGCGTGACATGTGTTCTGATTTTGCCGCGCTGGAATTCCCGCTGGCAGGTCACCGCACGATAAGCATCGGTGTGACAGCCGCCAAGCCCGAAGATACTCTTGATGAACTGCTTATCCGCGTAGACTCGGCACTTTATGACGCAAAACACAGCGGCAAGAACAGGTTCGTTGTTGTTTAAAAACGCAATTTTGGAGGTCAGATGTGAACAATATCCGAATAGCCAACCAGACAATAAAAATAACCCGCGATGGCTGTTATCAGCTTGACGGCAAGTCGGTGGAATTTCCCAAAAAGGATCTTACTGCGGTCAAAGTCATATCTCCCGAAGACGGCGAAAAGTTGTTGAGTGAAGATATTTCGGGCTTTTTCGGTGACAGGTCATGCGAGATAGAGGTCACGGCAGAAAGTTCATTCGCGGCAGCCGCAAGGCTCAGCAGACCGATGGTGATGAACTTTGCAAACGCCCACTGCGCAGGCGGAGGTTTCCGTATGGGCGCAACTACGCAGGAAGAAGCACTGTGCAGATGCTCAACGCTGTACGCTTCCATCACCTCGCAAAAATCCAAAGAAATGTACATTTATAACAACACACATATCAGCCGGGTAGAGTCCGACTACATGCTGTTTTCGCCCGATGTTCTGGTATTCCGCAAAGACAGCGGCGAACTCATGGAAGAGCCTTTCGAGGTATCGGTCATGACGCTGCCTGCACCTAACCTGCGCGGAGCAGCGTTACTTGCGTCCAAAGAAATGGTCAGCAACACGATGCTGCGGCGTATACGCATAATGCTGAGGGCAGCAGCAAAAAACGGCTGCAAGGAACTTGTGCTGGGCGCATGGGGCTGCGGCGCGTTCGGCAATGACCCTAATGTGGTCGCGGGTCACTTCAGGACTGCACTGCTGGATGACGGGCTTGGGCGCTGCTTCGATAAGGTGGTCTTCGCCATTTACGGCAGACCCGACGGAAAGAATATCACAGCTTTCAAAAATGTATTCAAATAACACAAGTGCGGCAGAATATAGGTTCTGCCGCGTTTTTATTATCGACCGAAAACTGTGTGTGATATCAAACACAGTTTCCACACAAGATATATTCTGTGCTTTTCAGCACAAAGATACTTTGTTATTCTTGATTAGTGTGAATTTTTTCTTAACTTTTCACCGATTTCACTCTTCTTTCTTGACATTTCTGCCCATATATGATATAATATTAAAGCTATATGGTTAGCACGCAGATGTACCCAAGTGGCTGAAGGGTCCGCACTCGAAATGCGGTAGGGCGGCAATACCGTCGCGAGAGTTCAAATCTCTCCATCTGCGCTTAGAGCAGTCTTCTTTTTGAGGGCTGCTTTTTTGTTTTTCGCTCATTATAATTCAACAGCCCCGAACTTCTGATATGTTCGGGGCTGTTTTATCGTACCGTTTTCTCTTGTAATGTTCCGACCTGCTTACTTTATGACCACGCTGAAAGCCCTTGAATTAATGGCTCTTGTGTCCCATTTTCCGTTTACTTTTGCGCAAACTACCATCTTATAGGTATTGGCGCTTATCTTTGGCGATGTGTAAGAGGTCGCACTGCCATCAACAGATGCCTTGACTACCCATTTTCCCGCCTGATAGACAGCGATGCCGTATTTTTCCGCACCTTCAACTGCTGTCCAGTCCAGTCTGAACTTGTTGATGCTGACTTTGACTTCCGCTTTCGGGAAATCAACAGGCATTTCTGATTTTGCTTCTACAGTTATGGCTCGGCTGAAATCTGTACACCATACATTCTGTACCATCGGTATAACAGTCACCTGATACTTGGTGTCAGGCTTCAACCCGCTGAGAGTGAAAGTGTCTGCAACGCTCTCAGCAGCTTTCTTCCACTTGCCGTCTGCCATCACACAAACAGCGTATTTCTCAGCACCTTTGACGGTGTTCCATGTCAGCTTTACTGACCTTTCGCCCGATGTATATGCAACATCTACAGGGGCAGGAGCGGCTATGATCACTTCCCTGCTGTCAGTGTACACGACTTCATCTATCTTTACCGAAGCCATGTAGACATATTTGCCGTTCTTGCTGTAAGATGGAGATATCTTCTCAACACAGACTTCTGCATCCATGAATTCTTCGTGACCACAGTGTTCACAAGTGAACTTAGCTGTAGCGGTATGATTTTCATTCCAGATGAACTCAGGTGCGACGAAAGTGTGATATTCACCGATCGGATCAATGGTATCTTCAAGTTCGATCTCTTTGTACTCCTCACCGTCGCGTACATAATACTTCCCGTCGGAGCCTGCATAATACTCGATATTGCCCGACTCATAGCAAGTAGCCGCTTTTGCTGGGATCTTTTCAACAGTCGTTGCAGGAAGTTTTTTAGTGTACGAATTTGTGTAATTTTTGCCATTGAATAATACCGTTGCAACTGCCGTAAACGAACCGTTTCTGCCCACTTTTCCCGTTACTACAGTGGTCGAAACTACTGCCTCAGCCTCTTCGATGTGGTTAGGGTCATTCTTGCAGATGAACTTTGCAGTTGCCTCAGTCATTTCTTCATTCCAGTTCCAGACAGGTCTTACATCAAAGTCATGCCCCGTCTTCGCAAGAACTGTGCTCTCCCAAGCGATGGCGTTCTTGCCCTCACTATCAGAGAAGTACATATTATTCTGTTCATCGACCCAGTATTCTATATTTCCCGCTGTTTCACAGGTAGGGTCAACTTTCGCAACATGCTTAAGTACGGTGTGTTCGATCTTCACGGTCTTGATGTCGGTGTACTCGCTTCCACCGAAAGTCACTTTTGCGGTGTAGGTTATCACGCCATCGGCTGTGTATGTTGCGGGAGTTTCCGACTTTTCTACGACTGCTTTGACGATTCGGTCATGCGCTTCACTGTTCGCGCATACGAATTTCGCACTAGCCAAAGTGAAGTCTTCCGACCAATCCCACTGTGGTTTACCAAAGCTGTGTTCTGTGGCGGGAATGATGATATCTTTTGCGTTTTCAATCGGCTTTGTGCCATCGGCATCATAAAAATACTTTCCGTTTACCTCATCGAACCAGTATTCGATATTTCCCGCCGTTTCACAGGTCGGGTCAACTTTCGCAACATGCTTAAGTACGGTGTGTTCGATCGTCACGGTCTTGATGTCGGTGTACTCGCTTCCGCCGAAAGTAACTTTTGCGGTGTAGGTTATCACGCCATCGGCTGTGTATGTCGCGGGAGTTTCCGACTTTTCTATTACTGCTTTGACGATTCGGTCATGTTCTGTGCTGTTCGCGCATACGAATTTCGCACTAGCAGAAGTGAAGTCTTCCGACCAATCCCATTGTGGTTTACCATAGCTGTGTTCTGTGGCGGGAATGATGATATCTTTTGCGTTTTCGATCGGCTCTGTGCCATCGGCATCATAGAAATACTTTCCGTTTTCCTCATCGACCCAGTATTCTATATTTCCCGCTGTTTCACAGGTCGGGTCAACTTTCGCAACATGCTTAAGTACGGTGTGTTCGATCGTCACGGTCTTGATGTCGGTGTACTCGCTTCCGCCGAAAGACACTTTTGCGGTGTAGGTTATCACGCCATCGGCTGTGTATGTCGCGGGAGTTTCCGACTTTTCTATTACTGCTTTGACAGTCTGGTCATGTTCTGTGCTGTTCGCGCATACGAATTTCGCACTTGCAGAAGTGAAGTCTTCCGACCAATCCCATTGTGGTTTACCATAGCTGTGTTCGATGGCGGGAATGATGATATCATTCTTGTCAGAGATCGGCTTTGTGCCATCGGCATCATAAAAATACTTTCCGTTTACCTCATCGAACCAGTATTCTATATTTCCAGAATTTTCACAGGTCGGGTCAACTTTCGCAACATGCTTAAGTACGGTGTGTTCGATCGTCACGGTCTTGATGTCGGTGTACTCGCTTCCGCCGAAAGTCACTTTTGCGGTGTAGGTTATCACGCCATCAGCTGTGTATGTTGCGGGAGTTTCCATTTTTTCTACGAATGCTTTTACAGTCTGGTCATGCGCTTCACTGTTCGCGCATACGAATTTCGCACTAGCCAAAGTGAAGTCTTCCGACCAATCCCACTTCGGTTTACCATAGCTGTGTTCTGTGGCGGGAATGATGATATCTTTTGCGTTTTCGATCAGCTTTGTGCCATCGGCATCATAAAAATACTTTCCGTTTACCTCATCGACCCAGTATTCTATATTACCTGCCGTTTCACAGGTCGGGTCAACTTTCGCGACATGCTTAAGTACGGTGTGTTCGATCGTCACGGTCTTGATGTCGGTGTACTCGCTTCCGCCGAAAGTCACTTTTGCGGTGTAGGTAATCACGCCATCGGCTGTGTATGTTGCGGGAGTTTCCGACTTTTCTACGACTGCTTTGACAGTCTGGTCATGCGCTTCGCTGTTCGCGCATACGAATTTTGCACTTGCAGAAGTGAAGTCTTCCGACCAATCCCACTGCGGGTTACCATAGCTGTGTTCTGTGGCGGGAATGATGATATCATTCTTGTCAGAGATCAGCTTTGTGCCTTCTGAATCATAGAAATACCTTCCGTTTACCTCATCGACCCAGTATTCGATATTTCCCGAATTTTCACATGTCGGGTCAACTTTCACGACATGCTTAAGTACGGTGTGTTCGATCGTCACGGTCTTGATGTCGGTGTACTCGCTTCCGCCGAAGGTCACTTTTGCGGTGTAGGTTATCACGCCATCTGCTGTGTATGTTGCGGGAGTTTCCGACTTCTCTATTACTGCTTTGACGATTCGGTCATGTTCTGTGCTGTTCGCGCATACAAATTTTGCACTTGCAGAAGTGAAGTCTTCCGACCAATCCCACTGCGGTTTACCATAGCTGTGTTCGACGGCGGGTATGATGATATCATTCTTGTCAGAGATCGGCTTTGCACCATTTGCATCATAAAAATACTTTCCGTTTACCTCATCGACCCAGTATTCTATATTTCCCGCTGTTTCACAGGTCGGGTCAACTCTTTCTTGATGAGTCAATGCAATACGACTGATAAACTCAGTTTTGGTCGAGGTGTATGTCTTTCCATTCAAGGTCACTGCCGCAGTGTAAGTCCTCAGACCATCTGTTGAATATGTCGGCGGGACCGTCAGTTCGGAAACTACGTTTTCTGCTTCAAGCGTCTGCACATCATCAGCATACCTGCACATAAACACCGCAGACGCTTTGTGATCGTTAGTCCATGACCAGTCAGGTTCAGCATAATCGTGACCCTTTTTAGCTATGACAAGCGCTTCTCTGCTGATCGGTTCGGTGCCTTCGGCATCTTTAAAATATAATTCTTTGACAGGGTCATACCAGTATGCGATATGACCGTCTGTGGTGCAGTTCGGTTCTGCTTCAACAAACGGTACAAGTGTCAGCTTAGCTATCGGCACTTGCTTTGATGAAGTATATGTCTTTCCGCTAAATTCTGCCGATGCGGTATAGGTCATCACGCCCTCTGTTGTGTATGTAGGGGCTGTTGTGACTTTCGGTTCGCCTACCTCAGCTTCGACCGACACAGTGCTGTCATTATCATTGCAGGCAAAAACAGCGGTCGCACGCAGGTCATCAGTCCACTGCCAGTTTGGTTCACCATAAGTGTGCTGTGCAGATGGTGCTTCATAATATACCCTCACCTGATCAAATGTAAAAATACCGCCCCACACCTTAAGTGATGATGAACCTATATCTGTTATGGTGACGATATCTCCCTTTTTTGATACACCTGATGTATCAGCTGTGCAGTCGTTTTCTTCTCCGCTGACAGCTTTGAAACCTTTTGTACCCGTGACGGTATACGCCCTCAGTTCGACCTTTTGTATGACCTTGTCTGTCTTTGAAGCAATGTTTATATAGTAATAGTCATCGTAGGTGTACATGCCCGCATTACGTTCTGAATAGGCTGCGGTAACATTAAAATCCGCGCCTTCGTAGGTGTGGTCTGTACCGTTTACTCCAAAAGTGTCTATTACCTCACACACCAATCCGTCATCACTTTCTGACATTTCACCTGACAATGCGCCGACAGATATCACACTGCCTCCTGTCAAAAAGCCCCCAACGTTTGCAGGCACAGCACCCGCTACAGTCAAGACAGCCATTATGCCTGCGATCGTGCGCTTAACAAGATAGTTTGTCATGAACTACTCCTCCTTATCAACAATATCGTGTAACATCATTTTAAACAGTATTTCACAAATATTTTTCATAAATATATAAAAGAAACACATATGTTTAAATTGTAAGTATATTATACAATGATTATTAATAAGTGTCAAGTATCAGAACGTATAAGTTTTTTATTTAACTATTTTTCCCAAAAATTCTGTTACCACAGAACGGCTTTCACTTCGTTCAGAACAAGCTGCATATCCACGCCGCCAGTGCTGATGCCGCAGGGAATATCACCAACAGCTTCAACAGCTGGCTTTTGATGTTATAGCCGTACTTCCTGCCGTTATAAACACTTTCCACCTCCGGGAAATAGTGTTGGAAGAAACACGCTCTGCATAGGATATACCCATCAAAGAATGTCATGTCGTATATTTTGTATATCGTAAATATCATCACGAAGCGCAGAAAAAATTTCCCGAATGTAAACCCGTTCCTGAAACCGTCCCATATCGAGATAACACCAACGCCAAGTATCATCACGATGCTGATCGTCATAAGTATCCACCCCATAGTCCGAGCGCCATAGAACAACTCTTCATCTCGCTGTTTCAGCAGTCCCAGCGCTTCTTTCGGGGCAGAAGAAAAGAATTTTATATCCTGCACCATCGTCACTGCCGAAATAAGCAGTGTGGTCATAGCTGAACAAAAAACTACAGCCAGAAAAACAGTCAGCAACATTATACTATACCTCCCTGAAATTTACTATCTCGTTTTTATCCTGCCGTTATAGCCTCTGTATGCAAGGTCTATCTCCCGCATGAGCCGAGCGGGTTCTTTCAGCAATGAGCCGTGTCCCCTATTTAAAAAGACCTTGTGCGAAAAACGATGATCTGTTCCGCCAAGTTTTTTTACGACCTGCCTGAGTCCTGGCTCTTTTTCTCCATGCCATATGTAGCTGTCAGCCAGATCAAATGCTTCATACTTGTAACGGTATGGCATCATCGAATATTCAAGGTTGAATAGCGTGGTCTTTGATGTATTTTTGTATATCATGGAGTCAATATCCTCGCCAAGTATCCAGTTGAACAGCCCCATGTGCCTGAATGCGAACAGCTGCACATCTGCCAGCAAAGCCGCGAAGATCCTTTTCGGAAGATCATGCCTGAAATTCGGATATTCCAGTATCGTAAAACCGTCTGCGATCGCTGTGTGGACTTTTATGCGCTCATCAAGCAGTATTTCGGTCATTATCATTCCGCCCAGTGATTCACCGAGAATGATATCCACTCTGCCATCAAAATTCTCCACCAGATATTCCGTTATCTTTTCAGCTTCCGCGATGACACTTACCGCATATGTATTCGGTTCATCTGTATTGAACCCGTCCTCTGCCACCGCAATGATGTGATATCTCTGCTTTGCGATATCTATGAACTTCTCAAAACTAAGCTGCCATGTTGTATCAGCGCCATGCAGAAGCAGAAGAGTGATGTCGTTCTCTTTACCGAATTCAAAATATTTCATCTGCATCATTCCTTTCATAAACATTCATATCGCTTGAATTAGTTATAGCTAACTACATATTGATTATATCATACAAATCCCGAAACGTCAATATTCAAAACAAAAAATAGGGCGCATATATGAAGAAACCCGCCGTTTCACAGGTGAGAACACGGTCAGCAAGTATAGTTTTCAGATGACAGACCGCTTGTCAAGATAACCGATCCTAAGGATATTGACGATGCTTATGCACTTTGATTTGAGTGTATCGGTTATCCCGATGAAATTGTCAGGTATCTTACAGAAGAAGAATTTGCTGAATTTGAAAGTTAGATATGCTTTTATTACTTCGGGGCACTATTCTTTTTAAATCTGTGGTCTTGCTAACATGGATCAAATAAAAAACAAATGCAGATCTGAAAAAACTCAGGTCTGCATTTTTGGTGCATATAGGAAAATTTGCGATATTGAATTATTAAGCATAAAAAAACAGACACCCTGAAATACTTCAAAGTGCCTGTATTCGTCAAGCGCGCCAGGAGGGACTCGAACCCCCGACCTACTGGTTCGTAGCCAGTCACTCTATCCAGCTGAGCTACTGGCGCGTGTTGAACTCTGACAACTCTGTTATTATATCATATATCCGCAGAGTTGTCAATAGCCAAAGCGAAATTTAACACAAAATTCACATTCAAAATAATTCCCGATAGCTTTCAAAGTGCATATCCGACTCTGCTATAAGCGCATCGCGGTCGGCGGCATAGTGGTCGTTCAGGCAGGCAACAGCCTTGAAGCCGCCCGCTTTTGCACCTCGTATGCCCTCGATGATGTCCTCGAACACCACCGAAGTTTCGGGCGTTTCACCCAGTTTTTCACAGGCAAGTTCATAAACATCGGGGAAGCCTTTTCCGCGCCTTACCTGCTCGGTAGTCGCAAAAAAGCCGAACAGTTCGTACACGCCCAGCCTTTTCAGCACAGGTACATACAGCGCCGCCGAACTCGCGGTCGCAAGCCCCAGTTTCATACCTTTTTCAGCAAGATAACGCAGATAATCCACCGCGCCATCGACCTCACCGATCACATGGGTGTATTCGTAAACTGCCATATCCTGCCATTCCTGCATGATGCTCTCGATGCTCTCGGGAAGCCCGAAAAGTTCTTTTGTGTAAACTGCCGCAGTGCGGAAATTTTTGGTGGACACCGCCTTGTAGTAGTCGGCAGGCACTTCAAATCCACGCTTGCCCAGAAATTCACGGTCTATCTCGCTCCACACACCGTTTGAGCGTATCAGCGTACCGTCAAGGTCGAAGATAGCCGCCTTGTATTCGTTGATATTCATGTCAGAACCCTATCTTTGCGGTCGTGCCCTTTACACTTATGCCATCGCCTACACTGATGGGGAGTTTCTGCTCTTCGGAAAAGCCGATAGTTTCTCCGTCTTTCAGTTCAACATCTTCACTCAGCACATACTCTTCTATCGAGAACATAAAGCTGATGACCTTGTCGGGCTGTTGTTTGCTGTCAACCACTTCCAGTTCATTCTTGCCGAAGAAAGTCATGCCCTGTGTGAAAGCACAAAGACCGTCCTTAGCCAGATACATGCCTGTATAGAGCATTATCGGCACAGGCATCTCACCCTGCTTTATGCTCTCAGCAAACTGCATGTAGAACTGTTTCTCGTAAACAGTCGGGTTCTTGTATATGCCGATAGCGTTGTCAAGTTTAAGCAGACTGTAGGCTATCTTCGCAAAAAGAAGAGCCTGTTCCATCGCATCGAACTTGTTCATAACAGCCATCATAACGTGCGCCTGATGCTTTGCTACTTCCTCAGCGCCGTCTTTCCACATGATGTTGTTCTTGGCGCACTCCTCAGCCTCTTTGTTGGGTACAGGGTTGGGCATCAGCGAACAAGCCACCACCATGCCCTCAGTGTGGAATACCAGCGCACCGTCCTTGACCTCGTCTTCAGTTTCGATACCCCAGTCATCTTTCAGCGACTTTCTGAACCTCGCCCAGTCCATATTAGCGTCCTTGTAGAGCACAAAGCCCGCCAGCACATTTCCCTCTTTTTTCTCTGTATTATTGGTATTTTCAGCCATTTTCTCTTCCTCCGTTGTCAGACTTTATCGGCTTATCCCCTTGTGGTGGAGTTTTCAGCCGCGCCTATCGAATAATTATACCACACAAGCGCCTGTTTGTCAAACATTTCCCGCATTTGAAAGCACTGCCGAGATACCTTTTGCAGTGCGAAGTTCGGGTTCTTTGAAATGGTTGCCCTCGTTCATTTCAAAGACAGTCTTTACACCCATTTCATTATAATGTGCCGCCAGTGCCTCAGTATTCTCCTGTACCGTTCGCATCAGCGGGTGACGGGTCTTCGCTTCCTTATCGCCCAACGACAGGTAAATAACAGCGGGTTCGCGCATTAAGTTCTCTCTTTCCGCGAACGCTCTGAACCCTTCAAACCACAGTGAGCCTGAAATGCTCGCCGCCCCCTCGAAATTGTCACACCTATAAAGCGACCACAGCGCGAAAAGTCCCGCAAGAGAATAGCCTGCTATCGCCTTGAATACGGGCTTTCTGCTGAGCATATTCTCAGCCTGCGGAAGTATCTCATTTGTCAGCAGAGCAAGAAATTCTTCTGCACCGCCCGTAAAATCAGGTTCGTTCTTTCTGATGGCAGGCGCTTTAAAAGGGCTGAGGTCATGCTCCCAGTTCACCCCGCTGACAGCTATCAGATCAGGCGAAGGACAGCCAAGTCTTTCAAGCGCCGCAAGTTCAGCACTTCCGTCACCATCATAATTATTCAGCAGTACAAGTCTGCCGCTGTTATTGTCATGTACCGTGACAGTCTTGCCGCCCACAGTAAATATATTAATTTTCATTTTCAATGCCCCCTTTTGTAATATGATACCACAAATCACATTAAAACGCAACTTCAGCACATACATATCATATTTAATAGTATTTATCTTTTTCCCCATCGAATTCGGAACAGCTTTCAAAGCAAGGGAAGATAAGTTAACCAAATTCACAGAAATTCAATCTGAGTAAACTTTTCTTACACTAGTCCCCAAACCGCGCTTTATCCGAATTTCCCACTGCACCGGCATTCAAATACGGCAAGAACAAATGTTAACAATGAGTAAACTTTGATTTTTCGCAATAAAATCTATTGACAATCGGCAGATGTTGTGATATAATATACAAGTACTCAGCGAGAGGACAACACAAGAGGACAACACAAAAGAGTTCTAATAATGGTTACGCTGAGGGTAAAATATAATATCGCGGGGTAGAGCAGCTTGGTAGCTCGTCGGGCTCATAACCCGGAGGTCACAGGTTCAAATCCTGTTCCCGCAATCCATGTTACGGCATCTGATTTTTTCAGATGCCGTATTTTTCGTTCATAAAACTTTTCGCAGCAAAGAGAATAGCCTGCACACATAAGCATGCAGGCAACCCCTTCATAATATCTATAAAAATCTTCACCCTATACTATAGCGATCCGCCTTAAAATTCAGACAAAATCCAGTCAAAAAAACCATAAATCCCAGCTTTTGCGACTGGATTTTGTGAATTTAAAAAGTTGGATCGCTATAGATCAATAGCCCTCAGGAGGCGATGGCCACAGCCTGTAACTCATCCCCGAACCGTAAGTTCCGCTGGAATCAGCTGCCCAAACTTCGATGACATCAGTGGGCTTTCCCTTTTCATCAAGGCGGTAAGCCACAAACCATCTGTCGGTAGTTTTGCCCTTAAACTCAGAACTTCTCATCGGAGCTATCAGAAGTTCCTTATCGCCGCGATTTCTGGTGTTGCGCTTGTTAGAACCTTGTATCATGTTTTTCTGCTCATTCATCGCTTCTGCGAAAGGTTCAGTTTCACGCTGAACACCCTGCCACTTAGAACCGCCAAGACTGTTTCCTGATTTATTATTTACATTGCCGTCCAACCTTACTACAAGCCAGATATCGTATGTTTCACCATCCTGAGTGACCGTTTTCCTTGATGAACTGCTGTGCATGTTGTAAAATGATGCCTCAGCATCAGGATCTTCAAGCATCACCTGCATCGCACACTGTCCAATGAGCCTTGCAGTTTCCATATCAGCCTTTCGGCTGGCTTTTTTTGCATATCCAATTATACTGGGGATTATTATAACTGCAAGAGCACCAATTATACCGATAACTACTACCAGTTCTACTAAAGTAAAACCTTGTTTATTTAAACTATTCCTTTCCGTCATATCGATCTCTGCTTTCTTATAAATTCAAATAACCACATTTCATCGAATCATGCACAAATCATTGCACCACTTCGGCGCAGTCAAATAATAAGATCTTTTTGTTTCTCTCTATAAACATATTATACTATTTTTGGTGTGGTTTGTCAAGTATACAGATAATATTCAAACAATTAACTTTTGTTTTTGTACAAATATACAAAACTCTATCATGTAATTCACGACAGCTGCCCAAATATTTAGTTTATTTAACGAAACCAAATACAGTATATCTTTCTTTGTTGGCAGTTACTCATAAAGGTTCATATTATATAATAAAAAAAATTGGCGTGACCGCTGTAGTCACGCCGATATTATTTATGCAGCTTACCGATGCTGTCCCCGTCAGAGTCTTGGGTCTACAGGCTCACTCTCAAACGCAAGCACACCAAATGCGCATTCATGTACACGGTAGAGCGGTTCGCCCTTGACAAAGCGTTTCAGCGACTCTATACCCAGCGAGAACTCCCTAAGCGCCAGCGAACGCTTGCGGTTCAGCGAGCGGACACGCAGTCGGGTAAGGTGAGCGGGTTCAAGGTATTCGGGACCGTAGATGATACGCAGATACTCTCTTCCGCGACACTTGACCGCAGGCTGGAGAAGTCTGCCGCCCTGCCATGCGGTGTAAGTTTCGGGCTTGACCACCATGCCCTCACCGCCCGATGATGTCAGCGACAGCCACCAGTCAACACCTGCCTGCACACTTTCACCGTCTTCGGTATCAACGCAGAGATAAGGCGTTTCCATGAAAACAGGGTCTATGCCCGTTATGTATTTCCTGATATTCTCCATGTGCCATACATGCTTTTCCTCCGAGAACACCTTGCCCTCGACAGCGAGAATATGGAACGGCGCGATGCGGAAATCATCGATGTTATTCACCGTCCAGCAGTACTCTCGGTACGCCTTGACATAGCTGTGCATGTCGGTCAGTTTAGTCTTGTAGCGGTCAAGCAGTTCGGCGGGGTCAACGTTCTGCCCCGATACTCTGCTGTCAACTTCCCTTTCTCTGTTGACGCGCATGCAGGCTTTTTCAAGCGCTTCAACCGCCGCCGAAAGGCTGTGTGCGCCCGCGTTGCCTGTGGGGGCGTACTGCGAGCGTATAAGCCCCTGCGCCTTTTCAGACCAGGGCATGAGTTCAGTGTCAAGGCACACCCAGTCGGTATCAAAGTCAGCCCAGAAGCCTGTCTTTTCAAGCACAGCGGCGAGCCTGTCCAGCAGAGCCGTTTCGATGGAGAGGTCATCAAAAAAGCGTCTGCCTGTGCGTGTATAGATGATCCCCATGCTCCCGTCAGTTATGCCGAAGCGTTTGAGCGCAGTTTCAGCAGACCTGCAAAGTACTGTCACCGAACGTGAACCCATGTGCTTTTTCTCACAGACCACATTCCTTATCCCATGACTGCGGTAATACTCAAACGCTTTCAGCGGGTGTTCGAGGTATCCGTCAACATCGCTGGTTTCACATGGCGACATGGTTGGCGGCAGGTATATCAGCCAGTGGGGGTCAGCCGCAAAGCGGGACATAGTTTCCAGCGCCGCCGCCGCATTGTTCTCCTGAATATCTATAGACGGGATAAGCTCGGTGTTAATGTGGAGCTTTTTATTGAAGTCGCCAACTGTCAGCATATCGCCAATATCTTCGTATTCAGGCGTATCAAGGGGTTTCACGGGCTCATAATACTGCGCCTGTGCGTCCACCGAAACTGTTTCCTTTTCGGGATAGCGCATAGCCGTCAGCTTGCCGCCAAACACACAGCCCGTGTCGATACAGAATGTGTTGTTCAGCTGTCTGACCTCTTTTCCTGCCACATGACCGTATACCACCATCGCTCTGCCGCGATAGTCAGCCGCCCAGTCAAGGCGCACAGGCAGACCGTAGCTGTCCACCTCGCCTGTGGTGTCACCGTAAAGGCAGAATTCGCGCACACGCGCAGAACCTCTGCCGATATACTCCTGTTTAAGACCTGCATGGGCAATGACCAGCCTGCCGTCATCGAGGACATAGTGGCTTATCAGTCCGTCAAGAAACTCGCAGACCTCATTCCTGAACTCCTCACTGCGTTCTTCCAGTTCAGCCACCGTCTTGTCAAGCCCGTAAGTCAGGTTTACATTCTTGCCGCGCAGGTACTTGACCAGCTTAACATCATGGTTGCCGGGAACTGCGATGGCATTTCCGCTCTTCACCATATCCATCACCAGGCGAAGTACATCGGCACTGCGTTCTCCCCTGTCGCAGAAGTCGCCTAAAAATGCGGCTTTTCTTCCCTCAGGGTGAGAGTATACACCATCTGTTCTGACATAGCCCAGCTTGTCAAGCAGAAGTTCCAGTTCATCACAGCAACCGTGAATATCGCCTATAATGTCGAAAGGACCATGTTCATCGCGCTTATCGTTCCAGAGTTTCGTGCGCACCACTTCGGTGTTTTCAAGCTGTTCGGGAGAGTTTATCACATAAACGAACCGAAAGCCTTCGCGCTTAAGCCCTCTGATACTGCGTCTTACTTCGCGGCTGTGCTGGTGTATGACCCGTTCGGGCAGGTTTCTGTCGGGACGGGCTTTGTTGCGTTCAAGCATGATATCTTCAGGCATATTCAGCACTATCGCCGCCGCGTGTACATTCTGCGAACGTGCAAGTTCGATGACTTTTTTTCGGTCATTCTGCCTGATGTTGGTGGCATCTATCACAGTCAGTTTCATGTTGGCAAGCCGCTTTTCTGCCGCGTAGTAGAGCAGGTCAAAAGCATCGCCCGAAGCGTTCTGGTCGTTTTCGTCATCGCTGACCATTCCTCTGAAAAAGTCAGAGGACAGCACTTCTGTGGGCTTGAAGTGTTTCAGCGCAAAACTGCTCTTCCCCGAAGATGTTCCGCCCACCATAGCCACAAGGCAAGTATCGGGTATCTCTATCTTATATTTATCCATTTGTTCATTTCCTTCCGTTAAACTTCGGCTTTTCAACACCGCATGCTGCGATATTTTCACGTATCAGCCGAGAATTTGTATATCATATCGATGTTTTCCGCCAACAGCCTTTTCGCTCCTGCAAAAATATGGGGCAGAAATTTATAACATGCTTATCATAAGCCGTTTTCTTTCGGGGAACGTTTCACCGGACAGTTGCAAATCGTTGTTTCTGTCCATATGCTCACCCTGCTTTTGTGAATACCGCCATCTGTGTCGGTGTGCCGAGTTTTTCATCATTTGTGCCGATACCGCTTATCTCGCAGGAATAACCGAACTTTTCACAGATGTGCTCTGTCCATGCACGAAACTCTTCCCGCGTCCACTCAAATCGGTGGTCACCGTGTCGGAGGGCGTTTTCCTCCATATGTTCGTAATTTGCGTTATACTCACGGTTAGGCGTGGTAAGTATGACAGTTCGCGGTGCGGCAAACTCGAAGACCGCCCTCTCAAATGCGGGTATGCGCATAGGTTCGATATGCTCTATCACTTCCACCACGCAAGCACAGTCATAACCCTCAAAGCGCTTGTCACGGTAGGTCAGCGATGCCTGCATGAGCGTCAGCTTATTGCGGCGGGCAGGCTGCATTCTGTCAAGATGAAGGCGCTGTGCCGCCTTTTCAAGCACACTGACAGAAACATCACAGGCTGCTACACGCCTTATCTGCTGTTCGTTCAGCAGCAGCGAAGTAAGTCTGCATTCACCGCAGCCCAGGTCGATAACGCTTGCCGCACCGCTGGCGAGCACAGCATCTCTTACAGTTTCCATACGCTGTGTATTCAGCGGTGTGAAAACTTCCTTTTCAGGAGTTTCCTGCTCTTCCTCGACAGTATCAGCGCCCTCGTTTTCATTAAGTATATCCATCGCGCGGCGGGCATAACTCTTGCGTGCGGTGAAATAGCGGCGGGTTATCTTTTCTTTCTGCGGGTGATCGGCAAGCCAGCCCTCGCCGTGTTCAAGCAGCTTCTTTATCTCGTCCTCAGCCATGTAGTAGTGCTTCTGCTTATCGAAAACAGGTATCAGCACATATATGTGGTTGAGCAGTTCGCTCAGCTTCACCTTGCCGCTGATGGTAAGGTCGATGTAAGGCGAACTGCCCCATTCGGGGAATTTTTCGTCAAGCTGTGTGCGGCTGACTGTGACCCTGTAGCCCAGCGGCTCGAAAAGCTGTTTAGCAAGTTCGGTGTCGCCGTTGTCTTTAAGAGATGCCAGCCGCGCCGTCAGGTCGAGGGGTGTGTCAGCCAATTCCTGACGCTTATCGCACTTGCCGTTCATGGCTGTGCCGAAAATGCGCACCATCGCAGTACTGAGAAAAGATGTGGCTGCGTATGGGCGGTCGTTGACATAATCAAACAGACCTCCGTCACGGCTGCCGACTTTGCCGCGCGCAAGGTCAAGGGGGTCAATATCGAGAAGCAGTGCCGCTGTGGTGCTTTCATCGCTGACCTCAGGATAGAATACATACGCCTTGCCGTACGCAAGTTCAAACTGTTGTGCGCGGTCGGGGTTCTTGTGCAGCAGGAAGCCTAGTTCCTGCGTGTTTTTGCCTTTATAAGTGATCGTCAGTAACAATCCTTATCTCTCCTTTCGGTATGTCTTTTTATTTTGATGTATTGTTAAAACGGCTTATTTACGGACTTTTCGTAATATCACAGATATCAGCCCAAGTATAATGCGTATTTAACTTTATATTATATCACATTTTACCAATTTTGTCAACCGCATTTATGGTGAGAACTTCTAAAATAATTAGCATAATTACAACAAACTATATGTTAATTGGCTCTAAGACTGTCCGCCCCGAAATCACGCCCGTTCAGTCACATTTATGTTCAGAAAGCGCATTCAGAAGAGTAAAGCGTAGGTTAATATTAGCCAATTTTGCGCATGATTTTAGTATAATTTTAAAAGAAATGACAATAAAAAATCGTCAATGTGAAAGCATCGTGAAAAAAAATTTGTACAAAACGATATAATTTGCTAAAGGTGATTGACTAATCTTATCATTTATGGTATAATATATACAACATAGATGTGATTAATTGGCAGTTTTTTATAACATATAAATAGGCTAAATCATTATACTATAGTAAAGGAGAATGAATATGCGATTTAATACATACGGCAACAGAAATAATCCAATAATAATCATGCTGACCAGTTCTTTCTGCTCTGCCGAATCTCTTTCGTACCTTTACGAGGAGCTTACCAATGAGTATTTTATAATAGTACCTGAATACAACGGTCACTACGAGGGCAGTGAGGATTTCACTACCAGCCACAAGGAAGCTAAGGAGATAGTAGGCTTCCTCCAAAAGAACGGTATCAATGATGTCTGTCTGATATACGGTCAGGCTATGGGTGCTGAGATAGGCATGGAGATAATCTCGCAGTCGCTCAGACAGCACATAACCATCGAGTCGGCTTTCTTTGACGGCGGCACTTTCCTCAAACAGCCGAAACTCTACAAGGCTATAATGGGCTTCAAGCACAAGTCGATGATGAACAAGATGAAGAATCAGAGCGTTGACGAAGTTGTCAACTGGAAGTCAGTTGACCAGTTCACCAAAGACGACACAGAAACCATGCGCCCTGTTATCGAGTCTATGGTAAAGACTGCGCCTGTCATCACCGACGGCAGCATCAAGAACGAAACTGAGGCAAGATACACGTTCAACTTCCCGCCCCTGCCTGATGAGATACAGGAGAATATCTTCTTCGTCTACGCATCTGACGAGAAGAATTTCAAGTCATGCTTCAAACACCTGATAGACGCTTATCCCTCCGCGAATTTCAAGACACTGAGGGGCGAGGGTCATCTGACCTACTCTGTCAGAAAGACTGATGACTATCTCAAAGTTATCAGAGCCATCTGCAACAGGAACAACGAAAGCTAATAAAATCTCAGCCGACCGCAGTGTCGGCTGTTTTTTTGCTTAAGTATATACCAACAGCAAAAAGCCCCCCGATCCGCAAACACGCAGTCGGAGGGCTTTTCTGAGTTTATCATGAAAGGTTTAGGCTCAATTCACAATCGTCTTCTCGGTTTCCTTGTCAAAAACATGTATCTTGTTTGGGTCAAGTGCAAGAGTGATGGTGCTTCCGTAACGTGCAGTGGTCGCTGCATCGACTTTTGCAGTCCAGTGTACTTTCTTGACATTAGCATAAGCATCATCGGTGAACTGGCGCTGTATCTCGGCGGGCTTCTCATTCAGCAGATTGAAATACAGCAGGACTTCCGAACCCAGCAGTTCATAACCGTTGACAGTTACCTCTATCTTGCAGTCCTCAGGGAATACAGACATCGCGTGTTCGCTCTCGAATATCTTCTCAGGGCGTATACCCATGATGACTTCCTTGCCGATGTAACCGCCATTTCTCAGCGCATCGCCCTTAGGCTTTGGCAGCTTGATGCTGAACTTGTCAAAATCAAGGTAGACATCATCGCCCTCAGCGCGGCATTCAGCGTTTACAAAATTCATCTGAGGCGAACCGATAAATCCTGCCACAAAGAGGTTATCAGGCTTGTTGTAAAGGTCGCGCGGAGATGCCACCTGCTGTATCACGCCGTCTTTCATAACTACGATACGTGTGCCGAGTGTCATAGCTTCGGTCTGGTCGTGGGTAACGTAGATTATGGTAGCACCAAGCCTCTGGTGAAGCGCCGATATCTCGGTACGCATCTGCACACGCAGTTTTGCATCGAGGTTTGAGAGCGGCTCGTCCATCAGGAAGACTTTCGGCTCACGCACTATGGCACGACCCATCGCAACTCTCTGGCGCTGACCACCCGAAAGAGCCACAGGCTTGCGGTCGAGCAGTTCGCTTAAGTCGAGTATTGTCGAAGCATCACCGACTTTCTTCTTTATCTCATGCTTCGGTGTCTTGCGCAGTTTCAGACCGAACGCCATGTTATCCCTCACCGTCATGTGAGGATACAGCGCGTAGTTCTGGAAAACCATCGCGATATCGCGGTCTTTTGGCTCAACATCGTTCATTATCTTGCCATCTATCATAAATTCGCCGTCAGAGATATCTTCCAGACCCGCTATCATTCTCAGCGTGGTTGACTTGCCGCAGCCGGACGGTCCGACAAAGATGATGAACTCCTTATCCTCTATCTCAAGGTTGAAATCCTTAACAGCCTCAAAGCCGTTGGGGTATATTTTATAGATATGTTTCAAAGACAGACTTGCCATTACAGACCCTCCTATTAGTTGTCGGTTACATTATCAAAGCTGAACACAGGCTTGCCATCGACCCATTTTATCGGCATCAGCATTGCGTGCCTGTTGGGGTCATAGAGCGGGTCGCCCACTATCTCAGCATAAGTTCTTGCGTGGTAGACCAGTATATCTCTGCCCTCGCTGTCGGTGGTAAAGGAGTTATGACCGGGTCCGAAGACTTCCCTGCTGCGGTCGGTCTTAAGTACGGGATATCTCTCCTTTGACCAGCTTGCGGGGTCGAGCAGGTCGGCATTCTCATCAGCTGTCAGCATGCCCATACAGTAGGCTTCGCCCGTGTCGCTGGCTGAATAGGTCAGGAATACCTTGCCGCCGCGCTTTATTACCGCAGGTCCCTCATTCACCCAGAAACCGTGACGCTCCCAGTCATAGTCGGGGGTGGTCAGCAATACCTGTACGGTATCGAGAGTATATCCGTTCTTCATGCGGGCTATGTAGAGGTTTGATATCATCTTGCCGACACCGACCTTTTCAGCCCAGACATAATAATTCACGCCGCCGCACTCAAACACAGTTGCATCCAGCGAGAATGCTTCAAAGGAAAACTCGTCCGCCTCAGCGCGGGTCATCTTTCCCTTTTCGACCCACTCGCCTGTCATCGGGTCATCACCCTGACATTCCAGCACGTATGGACGTATCTTCCAGATATCCTCCACCTCGCCGCCTGCAAAGTAGATGTACCATCTGCCGAATACATAGTGCAGTTCGGGCGCCCAGATATGCTTGCTCATAGGACCGTTCGCGTGGCAGTTCCAGATTACTTTCTCCTCTGCATCGGGCAGGGCTGAAAGGCTGTCTGCCCTGCGCAGCACTATCCTGTCATATTCGGGTACTGAGGCTGTGAAGTAGTAGTTTCCGTCAGTATGGCGGTAAACATACGGGTCAGCCCTCTGCAATATCCAGGGTTTGTTGAAGATCAGTTTTTCGTCCATAACATCAAAATTCCTTTCGTGATCTTATCGTCGCGGGTGTGTTCACTTTTCGGGGGACATAAACAGCCTTTATGTCCTCCGAAAAGTGGGGCTTTTACAGCCCCACTCGGCTATCCATATTACTCAGCAGCAGTCAGTGCAGGTGCTACAGGCGATGCAGGAGGATTGCCCTGCTCGAACAGTCCCTTTACCATACCGTCAGTCAGTGCGTCATCATAGATGTACAATTCATCGATAAAGCCCTTGTAGACAGTATCCCAGTAGTTTATACCGATGTGACCTTCATTGCCTTCGCCCGCAAATATCTCAGGCGAAAGACCCTGATAATACATATTCTCAGCATTAGCATCCCACATCAGCTCGCCGTTGATATAGAACTTTGTCTGTATCCTTTCCATGCCGTCATCAGCGGTGTAGCGCTTGCCGTCAGCAACTACAGTCACCATGCACCACTCACGCTTACCGTGTTCCATATCGTCCATAGCATAGATCCAGGGCCATACGCCGTCAGCAGCGACCTCAGTACCTATAGATGAGTTTCTGTTCCATGCCACAGGGAAGATAGCTGCGCTGTCAGTGCCCCAGTCAGTCTTGGTAAAGTTGATCCATGTAACAGGTTCAGATGGAGTGCTTGCCATACCGATATTTCTGCCCATCTGAACAACAGGACCGTAAGTTGCAACACGATCGGCATTGAACCAGAAAGAAATGGTATAGCTGTCATCATCGATCTCAGGCATATCAAAATCAACGCCGTACTTGCCGTCGATGTAAAGCGAGTTGCCTACAGCGCCCTGACCCTCAGCGATCATTATTTCGTGCGAACTTGCACCGATACCGAAATTAGCACCTGTCAGACCTGTAACATCTTCAGTCTGCTCAACCGCTTTCAGACCTGTTGTGTCCTCAAAACCCAGATAAACCAGAGGAGTTGCTGTTATAGCCTCAGCCTCAACAGCAGGTACTTCCTCAGCAGCAGACTCAGCAGGTGCAGCAGCTTCGCCGCCGTCATCACCCTCAGCAGCACTCACCTCTGCACTGTCATCAGCAGGTGCAGCTGTCGTTGTGGTGGTCTTCTTCTCTTTTGAAGAACTGCTGTCTTCTGTGTTTCCGCACGCTGCAAGCGACATAGTCAGTACAAGCGCTGCGGTCATTGCTAAAAACTTTTTCATGATAAACTCCTTTCTGTTTTGCTCAAACGGCAAAACACAACACATTATATATTGCAGGCTCTTCTGCGGCAGATGTACGTCCATTCTTTTGCTGCCGCAGTCTTCGCCCATAGTGTTACTGATTATCAGTTACCATCTGCTGATACTCTGACTGCTCAGACTCACTTAGTACATTATAGCCTGTCGGACCGAAATAGTCAAGCATTGCCTGAGCATGATAGTAATTTGCCTTGCGGTTCGCTTCATCAACATAGTCAGCAGCCTGTGCGGTGCCGTTGTCAACAAGGTCATGTATTCCGATGGAGTTGAAGTATTCATCGCAGAAATTCCAGTAACCTGCGATATTAGTCCAGCCGTAGGAGATAGGCTGCATGCAGGAGTTGAAGTAATCTCTCCAAAGCTGTACGTGCTCATCGTCCATGCCTGCACAGAACACGTCTATATATGCGTCCCACACGCCCTGATCCTTAGTGATCGGCACAGGCATAACATCATATTTCAGTGCAGTGCCCGAAGCATTGGTGATGCTCTCATCGCCGTATATCTCACATCTGGTATGCCAGCCGTCTATACCGAAGGACATGAACTTCAACAGTTCATAAGCCTCACGGGGATATGCACAGCTGGTGGTTATTCCGCCGTAGTCGATAGTAGCTATCGAGTGGTGATCTGCTCCCGCATCAGCATCAGATACAGCAGGGATAACGTAAGGAACGATATCCATATTGTAGTTCTCCTTGTAGCCGGGAGTGTTCCATGTGTTCTGGAATGTCCAGAAAGCCTCAGTAAATACCGCGCAGTGGCTCGATGCACCTGCCCAGCCTTCCCAGTCGCCCATCCAGTCTTCCATAGCCTGTGTTTCGGTCTGAGGTGCGATGTAGCCGCCGAGTTTCAGGTTTGAGAACTCCTGCTCACCTATTGCCCATTCACTCAGGTCGAAGGTCTTGCCTGTGAAGCCGAACTCACCGATGATATCCTGTCTTGCAGCTATGCCGTAGTAGGAATCAAGTCTGTTATAGTAGCCCAGACCGTAGTAAGCCATTCCGTCGGGCGAGTTGAGAACAGTTGCATCTTTGATGAGCTGTATCATATCAGACCATTTCCACTGCTGTGTGGGTATTTCAAGGTTCAGCGTCTTAAGTACATTTCTGTCGATGAACATAGCACCGGGGAAGAACTTTACAGGCACGCTGTAACGCTGACCGCCCTCAAGGTGATATGTACCCAGCTGTGCGGAATTTACAGTGTCAGCAAGACCCTGTGTTTCTTCATCGCTGTTCCAGTAGCTTGAAATATCGGCAAGCAGCTGGTTTGAAAGCGCATAGTCACAGTCAGAGTGCATTATGATGTCGGGGGTCTCGCCGTTGCTGACCAGTGTACCCAGTGTGGTGTTGTAGTCAGCTACCTTCTCGAACTTGACATTTACATGGATATTCGGATATATCTCCATAAATCTGTCAGCCAACAGCTGAACAGTTTCGTCCTGATCGAAGTGGAAATATGTCAGTTCTATCTCCTGATCTGTGATGTCCTTAGCCTTCTTGTATTCGTGAGCGCTGCCGTCTACAGTAACGCTCTCATACTCATTGCTGACGGTATCAGTGCCCGTATAGCCTGCTACTGCTTCCTTAGCACCACCGCTTTTACCGCCTTTACCGTTGCCGCCGCAGCCTGCGAACGATGTAAGTGTCAGACAAAGTGCTGCGGTCATTGCAAAAATTTTCTTTTTCATAAGATCCTCCTTTGATAAACTCAGGTCATTTTCTGCCTTTTTATTTTCTTATTATATTTCGGTTTATTCGCCTGTGATACCTGTTCTGTCGATACTCTCAACAAAATGTCTTTGGAGAACGAAGTACAGTATCATCAGCGGCAGTATACTCAGCAGAGTACCTGCCATGTTTATCGACTCATTAAGATTAGTTGCCGCGTTGGTGGCTGTCTGCTGGTAGCTTGAATAGTTATCAGAGAAATTATCCAGCTGTATCACCAGTGTCGTCCAGCTTGAATCACCGTAGATACCGTGAACGTAGAGTTCTGTCAGATAAGACTCGTTCCAGTACCACACGAAAGAGAACAGCGCCACTGTTATGAATGCGGGTGCTGCACTGGGCAGTGCCACCTTGTAGAATGATTTGAAGTATCCCGCGCCGTCAATTCTCGAAGCCTCTATCAGCACTTTAGGTATCTGGCGGAAAAACTGCCAGAATATCAGTATGAATATCGGTGCATTGAAGCCCTGACCGAACAGTGCAGGCAGTACGAACGCCCATATGGTGTTCTGTATGCCGAGATTTGAGTAGAGCACGTAGGTCGGTATCATGGTTATCTGGCTGGGCAGAACAAAACTCAGTATAATGACAGCCATGACTATCTTTTTTCCCGGGAAATCAAATCTTGCAAGACCGTAGCCAATTACAGAACAGGACAGCAGATTGCAGATGGTCGGCACACCTGCCAGCACCACGCTCTGCCACAGTGCCCGCCAGAAATCCATGCTGGCGGCAGCCTGCCTGAAATTTTCGAGGTTGAAGGAACTTGGCAGCCATTTTATCGAAGAGTCAAGCAGGTCATCGAGGGTCATAAGACTGCTGGATATCATGTGCAGTATGGGGTATAGGTAGATAAACCCGATACAGATCAGCAGTGCGTAGACCGAAAACTGTTTCAGGAAGCCCTCGCGGTCCTTAGTGCCCATCATAAAGCGGCGTACCTTGTCTTTGGTAATGCGCTGATAGAATGGCTTAGTAGTCGCTTCGGCTTGTGGTATGTGTCGTGATCTTTCCCTTTGCTCTTTGCTTTTCGATCCTCTTGGCATTTCGGCTGTTCCTCCTTTCTATCCTCTTTAAGTTTCTCGCCTCTTTCTTCTTCAGCTTCTTGTTGCGCTTTACCTGCTTTTCGTACTGATCCTTTCTGGTCGTCAGCAGCAGTGCGAAAAGTCCCACCAGAAGCAGTACCACCACCGAGTACAGCCAAGCCATCGCAGATGCGTAGCCGTAGCCTTTCTCTTTGGTGCCTGAGAACATTGAATTCTGTATCAGTACTATTATGGGGTTCTGGCTGTTTGAAGAAATGAAAACGATGGTATAGATGGTATTGAGCAGTATCATCGACTTAAGGTTCGGCAAAGTTATCTTCCAGAAGCATTCCCAGCCCGAACCGCCGTCTATCTTTGCAGCCTCGTACATCGACTTGTCTATCTTTTGCAGACCCGACAGGAAAATGAGTATCTGCACGCCCGAATACCAGAGGGTCGTTATCATGTTGCTGAACACATCCGAGATAGGCTTTGCCAGCATCGAAGGCAGAACCGAACCTATCGCCGCAGTCAGCGATTGGACATCTATCGCAGAGATACTGCCTGCGCCCTCAGCCGTCAGCATTTTAAGTATAGGTCCGCTGACGATTATGACGGGCAGAAAGAATATCAGTCGGAAGAAGCCCTTGCCCTTTATCCGCATATTCAGCATCATCGCTATCAGCAGTGCGAAGACCACTATGATAGGCGTTGATAGTATGGTCGAAGTCAGATAATCGACCAGCTGAACGAGGAAGTCCGGGTCTTGTATGAGTATCTGTGTGAAGTTGCCCTGACCGACAAACGTGAACACTCTGCCGAGCGGGGTGATACGGATATTGTTCAGTGCATACCAGAATGAACTTATCAGCGGATATGCAAGAAATACGCCCGCACCGATAAACCAGGGTATCATGAAGAGATATCCCATACGGGCATATCGTTTTTCGAGCTTGCCCGATCTGAGATGTTTCATGCGCTCTTTCAGCGCTTTCTTTTCTTTTCGGGTCAGTTTAGTCGTTTCTGCCATGTTCACTCACTTTCCTCGTAGGACAGCGCCTTCACTGTCAGTCCGTCGGCGCTGAGCTCCGACTCGGTGTAATTTACATATATCTTGACACCGTTATCGTAGGTCACTTTAACAAGTCCGTTATCAAGTATCTCGTGGTCGGTGATGCAGGCATCGCCTGTTTTCTGAGCCAGTGCTCTCAGTGCCGCATCATATTCCGCGATCGTTTCGCGGTAACCGGAGTATTCCAGCGAATAGAGGTCGTTGGAATTGGTGTAGAACAGCTTTGAGGGATCCTCAGCTGTTACATAGAACGAAGGATATACGCCCGACTCCACCATTTTAAGGAAATTCTCGGTCTTGTTAGCCTCGAAGTTCACATACTCGGAATATGTGGGGACGATACCTTTGAGCACCATCGAAAGGAAAGGTATCTCCTCATCGAGGTAAAGGTAGTCGGAAGAACTCAGCGGCATATCAAGGAAAGCGTCTGCGCTGTTCCAGATATATGCGTTGGGTGTTTCTGCCAGCAGCGAGCATTTTTCATCTGCCTTGCTTATTGCATCGCTGTAGATATCCATCGTATCGGTACGCGAATAATAATTGCCTTTGTAGCTGTAGGAGAACAGCGTATCGGTTATGCCTGCCACCGCTATATTTCCGATCTCGTCATCGTTCATATCATCGGTCAGCCTGCCAAGATCGGTACTGCTCCTGCCCGGCATCAGGTAGTAGAAAAGATCATATACCTCGCCGTTGACCTCATTCTTAAAAGTCCTCTTGTTGACCATTTTCATCACGTTGTAGGTCGTGCTGTTGGTATCGGCATTAACAGACAGCGCATCATCATATAAATATATGCTGTTGCCGTTTGCAGCCTGATCCTTTATCAGACTTTTCAGTGCACCGTCGCCGCCTATATGACTGTCGGCATTGTAAGAGGTTATGGGCACATTATAAAGACCGCCCTTCTGCCAGCCCTTGTATACCGAAAGTATACTGCCCACGCCGTCTGCATTCAACTCTTTGAGAATG
Source organism: Hominimerdicola alba 8 (assembly GCF_000178155.2). Classification (GTDB taxonomy): domain Bacteria; phylum Bacillota; class Clostridia; order Oscillospirales; family Ruminococcaceae; genus Hominimerdicola; species Hominimerdicola alba_C. Next base: position 138,756 of record NZ_ADKM02000134.1, on the reverse strand, counting down.
TCTTCCACCTGATCGGTGTCGGTCATGGTGACAGCTTTGGTGCCCATCAGGAACTCCTCACGCTCAGTGCCGAGAAAATCGACCCTTGTGTTATAGCTGAGATCACGCTTGCTTATCCTGCCGCTGTCCAGCAGATAGTTCCTGTAAGCATTAGCCATGCCCGAATAGTCTGCATCTTCGCCCGAAAGCATGTGATATCGCACTGCAAGGTCTGAATGCAGCCTGTCAGATTCAACTGCGGGTACAGTACCCGAATTCGACTGATTGAGCGGCTGAGTGAAGACATCTCTAAGCAAAAACTTTGCGAAGCATCTGTTGTAGTTTATCATTACACCGTTCGGCACTACTTCGATACTGCATCTTTCATCGCCCGACTCAACTATGCCGAGATAAGCAAGTTCATCTTCAAGGTGTGCCATACCGAAAACAGGTGCAAGCACACTGTTCGATGCGGTGACAGTTTCATACTCTTCCCAAAGGGTAGATGAAGCTGTGCGGTTGGTCATACCGTCATCGATACCGTAGATAAGTCCCGAAAAACCTGTGGCATATCTTCCCTCTTTGTCATCGAGGTAGATAAGTGCGCCGTTTCCGTCAGGAACCAGCATGTAGCCTTCCTGTTCATCGAGATAAGTACTGCCCATCATCGGGAAGAGGCTGACTGTACTGATATAAGTTCCTTTTTTGTTCTCCTTTATGGACTCATCGGGAACTCTTACCACCAGTTCATCGCCGTCGAGTTTCACCTCAACGCCTATCTCGAAGTTATAATTGCCGTTAAACTTTATCTCGGCGTAGATGCCGTTGTCTATGCTGTGTGTGGTTATGGTGTTAGGGACAGTCAGCATATCCACCTGATAGGTGTTGACTGTTCCGATGATGGCACTCAGCACGATGCCGCTTTTCATGTAGCCTGTCCATGCTTCGTTGTTCTTGCCATTGTCCTTGTCATCACTGACCACCGACTCGATGACCTTGCCTGTCTTCTTGTTTTCAAGCCTTACAGCGAACTGCGGCTCGTAGTAGTAGAGTTTGTAAGTGTCGCTCTCAGCTATCTGCACATAATCCTCTTTGGCGTTTACTGCCGCACCGAGAGTCGGTATGGCGCTTGTGTGCTGATGTGTGCCTTTCAGCACATCTTTTCCGGAACCGCCCGTCAGGAGTACAGCGACCAGCACCACAGCTATCACAAGAATGACCGCGCCCGCTATGATGAACGGCAGTGCTCTTTTCAGCTTTTTAGTTGCCAAGTCTGTATACCCCCTCACCAAAGAGTGCGTAGATGAACTCAAATACCTGAGCCCACAAAACGTAGATTATGAATATCAGCAGTGCCAGTATCAGCGCCGCGAATGCTGTCAGGAAGATGACTTTGAATGTCTGCCCCATCGTGAAGTTATTGACCTCTTTAAGACCGATGACTGCTATCACAGCTATCCAGCCGTAGGTCAGTATGCTGACCATAGTGGTCAGGAATATCTCATTATTTGTCAGCACATGTGACAGTATATAGGCTATGGGCATGAACACTATGTAAGGCATAAGGCTGTAGCAGAAGAATGTGTATATCTTCTTGACAGTGCCCTCGCCCTCATTTATGGTGCATACCAGATAGGTGCAGGCAGTCAGTGCGATGATGCCGATGATGATAGTGCCGATATCGCTCATTATCTCGTATCTGCCTTCCATGACTGTCTTTGCAAGGAAGCCGCAGGTGTACTTGCCTATAACGAATTCGGCTATGAATATCACAAGCAGGAATGTGGAAGCCAGCCAGTTGTCACGACCCTCAGCCGCGATGCCGTAAGCACCGTCAGAGGGCTTTTTCATGAAGTAGCCCGCATACGCCACATCTGAAACGAAACTCTTTTTCCTGAACTTCTTTAACGCCTTTTTCTGTTTTTTGAATATCTGTTTTTTGCTGTCCAGCGTTTTCAGCACCCTGACAGCTATGACCAGCAGTACGATGACCAGTATCAGCGTCATTACATTGTTTTTCAGCCAGACGTTCCTTATCTCCCAGAAAGCGTCGGAGTAACCCGAATAGTCCTTAGCGAGCCTTGCATAGCGAAGCGCTTCCTTGTAGTTCTCCTCCTGAAAAAGGCATCTGCCCATCGCTTTGTTGGCGTAGTCGAACATCGAGTTCATTTTGAGTATCTTTGTCAGCGGTTCTTTTGCATCTGTATATCTGCCCTTTGAGTAGAGGTACAGTGCGTTGTGAAGCAGATCGGTGAACTCTGTCGGTTCATAGACCTGCACCTGCGCCTTGTCTGAGTCGAGAACGAAGATCCTGTCCTCAGAGTCTATGGCGATACCGCTGACCATCGTTGACAGTCCAACGCGCTGCGTGCCGTCATCAGGTCCGCCGAACACGAAAAGCATCTCGCCTTCGTTGTTGTACTCGAAAATATAGCCCTGCTGGTCAGCCACATACACGTTATCGTGGTTGCCTGCCGCCACTGCCGACGGAGTATCAGCGTATGTCCTGTCGTGATTGCTTATCATGTTAGTGCCTGCGATATTCAGGCGCTTGAGGGTATCTGTTTCATTGCCGCGTGTGACGGTGAATATCAGACCCTTGTCATCTATCGCCAGATTGGTAGGCGTTGCAGGGATATTGCTGACCATCTTTGCGCGCTGTGCATCGGTCAGTATAGCCCTGTAGATGACTGTTTTAAGATCAGTCGCCGCATAGTTCGTACCGAAATAGCCGAGAAACGTTCCGCCGTCAGTGGGAGATATCTCAACTATACCGTTGGTGTTTGACTCGCACACCACGAACATTATGCCCGCGTCGTTAACAACTATCTTTATAGGCAGAAATGAAACTTCGTCACCGTAAAGAGGGCTGTTCGGCTTGCCGTACTCGTTTATCAGACTGCCGTCCCTGCCGAAGATGAATATCTTGCCCGCATCACGGTCAGCCACATAAACATCACCGTTTTCTGTGACATACACTCCGCGCGGATTTTTCAGTGTACCCTGTCCGATGACTTTCACCAGTCCGCCATCGGGTGTGCCTACGACTATCCTCGCGTTGCCTGAATCGGCTATGTAGATAAGCCCGTCCTCTGACAGACATATATCACTCGGTTCTGCCAGTGCCTCATCATCGAACTTTGTGATGGTGGCATAAGCGAGGTAAGCCGACTGTGTCTGCCTTATCTGACCGTAGCCGTCGATGGTGTAGGTCACATATGGGGTGTCTGCGAAGGCTGTGACAGGCAGCATCATTATACAGATGACTGCAAGCACCAGCGCCGACGCAAGGCGTTTCAGCTTTTGCATATTCCCATTGACCCCCTTACTTGATGCCTGAACTTGCCATCGTGTTCATTACCTTATTCTGTAAGATTATGAAGAGTATCAGGTTCGGCAAGAACATTATCAGCGAGGCTGCGGCAGACATGCCCTGACCTGCGACTGTATTGTTCACATTGACAAGGGTGTTCATGTAGAATGTCAGCGTTTTCATGCTGTCATCGCTGAAGAAGTAGCTGGAAGTTTCCATGTTAGTCCACACCTGCTGGAAGACCAGTATAGATGCTGTCGCAACTGCGGGTCTTATCATCGGCATAATGACTTTCAGGTAAACATCGAGGTCGGTCGCACCGTCCATGTAAGCCGCTTCAAGCAGCGAATCAGGCACCTGCTCAACGAACTGCTTTACCAGAAACAGTGCCACAGGCATCGCCACCAGCGGCAGTACGTGTGCCAGCAGATTATCTATAAGTCCCAGCTGACAGATAACAAGGTATCTCGGTATCAGCACTGCGGTGCTGACGAACATGATAGCTATCTGGTTTATCTGGGTCAGCAGATTGCGTCCCTTGAACTTTATCTTTGCCAGCGCGAATGCCGACATCGTGGTCAGCAGCAGTGCCATGCCTACTGTTATCAGTGTTACCACCACGCTGTTGAACAGGTAGCGGCTCAGCGGTATACCGCTGGAATTTGAGAAGCGCATCAGCTTGGTGAAATTTTCAAGCGTCGCTCTTCTTACGAAAAATGTGGGCGGGAATGCGAAAAGTTCTTCCATCGGCTTGAAAGCGTGGTTGATGATAAAAACTATCGGCATACCCATGAATATGACCAGCGGAAGTATCAGAAGAATTATCTTAAGCTGACCTATCTCAAATTTCTTGGGATTTATCTTTTTGCCCTTATTCATCTTCCTCTTCCACTCCTTTCTTGCCGTAGGGGTCTTTATCGGTGAGCAGCAGGTTTGCACCCTTGCTGAAGAACTGCACTATAAGCAGCAGCACAACAGATATCGCCGCCGCATAGCCCATCTCGTAACGCAGGAAACCATAGTCCTCGATGTGGTTGACGAGCAGCTGCGAAGCGTATCCCGGTGAGGGGTTGCCCACAAGCATCGAAGTTATCATACCGTTCTGGAATGCGCCTACTATCGCCATAACTGCGGCGAAGAGCATCTGCGGCTTCATCTGGGGTATGGTGATATAGAACATCTCCTGAAAACGGTTTGAAACGCCGTCGATAGATGCCGCCTCGTAAAGCGAAGCATCTGTGTTGAGTATACCTGCTATCATACTGAGGAAGCCGATGCCCATTGACGACCACAGACCGATTATGATAACTATCGGCAGCAGGAAGCGGGTGTCTGTCAGCCAGATGACAGGTTCGGTTATAACGCCCAGTTCCATCAGCCAGCTGTTGAGCAGACCCGACTGGTCACCCGAGAAGATGACCTTCCACAGGACCGTCATCGCAACGCCCGTTGTCATACTGGGCGAATAAAGTATCAGCGCAAAGACAGTCCTGACGGGCTTTGTGAGGTTGCACAGCGCCCACGCCAGCAGGAAGGACAGCACATAGCCGCCTATACCTACGACCACCGCATATATTATCGTGTTGGGAAGCACATACTTCATAAATTCCGCATCGTTCGTGAGTATCGTTATGTAATTCAGGAAACCCACAAATTTAGGGAACTGTATGGCATTGAAGTTGGTGAAGGACAAGATGACCGCAAGGATAACAGGGATCAGTATGAAGATCGAAAAGATCAGCGCATAAGGTCCGATGAACAACCAGCCATGCCAGTTGTTCTCACGGCGGGATATCTTGTTCCGCTTCCTTCGTGTTTTTATCTTATTTGTTTCTTCTGTTTTTTTAGCTTGTAATGCCATTGATTTTCACCTGATCAATTTCTACCAAGTATCACCTTGATGCTTTCAATATCGGGGATAACGTAGTCTTTCACCGTTTTGCCCTCGCTGTCGGTATAGCCGAATTCTTCCAGCTTTCGGTCGATCTCACGGTTTATGACCTTTACCGCTTCGTCTATGCGCGACTGAGCATTGTCACCGTCAACGACTATCGAGTTGAATGCGTTCGACATCTCGCGTTCCAGCATATAAGTGCCGGGTACGCGGGCAACATCGACAACGTTCTTTGCAAATTCAAGCACTACCTGCTTGTGGGCATTGTCCATCGGCAGCTGAGCGAAGGCTTCCACATTCGCGGTCGTCCACATATACTCATCGCCGTAGGTTATCTGAATGGTCTGACCGAACTCAGCCTGAACTTCGGTAGATGACCACCATTTCACGAACTCCCACGCTTTCTGCTGACGCTCATTATCGCTCTTGAAAATGACTGTCGATTCAGCGCAGCCGCAGGTGCTTCTGTCTATAGTGCCGTCAGCCTGTTCTGTACCCGGAACTACCTTTATATCCCACGAACCAGCCAGTTCGGGAGCGGCATTGCTTATAAGGTTATATGTGCCGTAATCGCAGATACCTATCGGTATATCGCCGTTTCTGAAATGCTGATAGAAGTTGTCGATATCAACAGGCATATCGTAAACGGTGAACAGGTCGGTAAGCTGAGTGAAACCGTTTACAGATGCTTCACTTCCCAGTGTAGTGCCTTCCTGCGCGGTACCTGAGTAGAGCGCACCGCCGTTCTGCACCAGCAAAGGTGTCGTGCCGTGAAAGTTTCTCATGGCTCTCATGCCTGCTGTGGGGTAGTAGAAGTTCAGACCTCTCATCTGTAGTTCGGGCAGCATGTCTATGACATCCTGCATGGTGTCGGGTGCTTCAAGCCCCAGCTTGTCCAGCACATCAGTCCTGTATACCAGCACCCAGAAGTTCATCGTTTCGGGCATCGAGTATACCGAATCTCCGATTGTTCCCGTCAGGAAAAATCCCGGCTCGTAGACAGATGCGGTCTGCCTGAAATCATCATACTGTGCCATATCCACCAGAGCGCCTCTTATAGCCAGTTCATAAGGGATAGTGTAGTTTATGCCGGTAGCTACATCAGGCGCGTTGCCCGATGAATTTGCCAGCACCAGCTTGTACTGGTCGGGCATTATGCTTATATCGACATCTATACCCGTTTTGGGGGTAAAGTATTCATCTATCATCTTCTGCATCACCTGAACGTACTGGCTTGAGCGGTTGACCCATACCTGTAAATGCTCAGGCTCGATATTCGATGCAGAGTAAGATTTATCAAAGAATGACGCAAAGAAGCGTCTTATGTTCATCCATATCGTCTTGAAGAATCCCGGTGCTTCGGGAAGTTCGGCTTCCTCCTGATACACCCACACCCTGTCTATCGAAAGACCGTTTTCAAGCAGCAGGTCGATAGTGTTGGCGAGATACTGGTTAACGGAATTTGTACTTGAAGTAAGTTCACCGATACGATAGGGTATCTCATCGGGGTTTTCAGCCAGCGACCTCAGCTGATTTGCCGCTATCAGCATCGAAGACATCACCGCAACGTTCCTGTTGTTCACAGTAAAGTGCCTTGCGCTCGCTTCAAGCTCTGTCAGTTCATCAGCGTAGCTGTTCAGGGTGTCCTCCAGACCTGGAATGTATCTTGACAGTTTCAGATCCCTGTACTTGTCTGAATTTGTGCCTGCGACTTTTGTTATCTCCAGCGAGAGGTCGTTGACACCTGCCATGATCTCTTCCACCGACTCGATGACATAGCATATCGGGTCAAGGGTGATGGTGTAAGTCAGTGTATGCTGACCTTTTTCAAGATACACCGACAGCTTTTCATCGTTGTCGTCTGTCATGGTGCTTATCTTGTAGTTGCTGCAATAATCCAGCTGATAAGCCTGATAAGCGGTGTTCGGTATCTTTCCGTCTACCGCAACATCAACAAAAACAGGGAAATCGTTCTTGTCGGACTGGCGGTAATTCATCGCTATATAATAATTGCCCGCCTGCTCCACATCAAAAGTGTAGCTTACGCTCTGCCCTGCCGTATCGAATGCTTCATGGTCGATGGTATTGAGTTCCGAATCCTGCACCTTGTATGGTGTGACTCTCGGGTCAACCTCCGCGATGGCATGTACAGACGACTCGTTTGAAAATGAATAATCCTCGCCCTCGATCTCTATCAGCGCACTGCCCGATGCAGCAGACGCACCTTTGTATTCTTCAATGCTCTCAGGTGAAGAAAGTGTTATACCACCCATCAAGAAGCTGCCGCTCTTCACTGAGATACCTATATCGTGGCTGCCCGATTTCAGCTGTAGCAGCAGCGCATCCGAATGACGGTAGCTGCTGTCTTTGAAATAGCTGTGTTCCCACTGTATCAGTTTATCTGGTACTGTCACCACTTCATCGTTATATCTGTCACAGGAGGTTTCTGCTTTGGGCACCCATGTTGACCTCAGTTCAACATTTCTGCATTCGTAGAACGGATATTCACCGTCCACCGACATCGCAAACTCTATGGGCAGCACCGAATTATCATATGACAGATAATCAAAGCTGACAGCATAAAGACCGTCCTGCGGCACATTGACTTTAAGCGTCATATCATCGCCTGCCGCAGCGTCTATTACGCTGTCAGCCTGCGTGAAGCCTTTTGTGTCGGAGGTCAGTTTTCCTCCGCTCGCTGAGGAAAATGGGAAGAACAGGTCGCCGCCAGAATATTTTGACGAAGTGTAGCCGCTGCTCACGCCCGTATAATTGTTGGATATACGGTCGCCCGTGAACTGTGTGTCATAAGTTGCAGATGTTCCCTCTGCGGCAGCATTATCCGCCGTTACAGCAGCATCGGGTATAGTTGCAAGCAGTGTCACTGCCAGCGCCAGAGAAAGGATCTTCGTCAGCCTTCTCCTTGTATTCCTTGCACCCATTGTGTCCTCCTTAGTAAAATGCTCAGTAATAGAATTTTCTGTGTACCAGTATGCCCGCATAAGCAGCTGAACTGATACCGCAAAGAACGCCCGCGTAGATAAGAAGCCTTACCAGCGTGACTTTCCAGACATTGAGCAGAAGTATCGAAAACAGCAGCAGCATCGCAGCCCAGTAAATGTACAGGAAAGCTGTCCCGCAAAGCCACTTGAACACAGTCTTTGATGTGTCAATGGCTATCTCCTTTTTTGTCATGCCCGCATAGTAAGGATTTATCCTGCGCCTGAACCCCTCGCGGGGCGGCTTTCTTTTAGGGGAAACTTCCTCATTCGGCATATTTAACACCCCATACGCTCTCATTATTGCCTACTGCCGAGAATGTCATTACCTGTGTGTCAGCTTCGTCCATCATCGCACAGAAGACTCCGCTGTAGGTGGTTTCTCCCAGAGTGACTGTCATGTAACAGCTGCCCTCTGTCATTTCCCATGTGCCTGTTTCCTTTTCGGTAACAGCATTGCCGTTCGGGTCAAGGTAGAGTATGACAGGCTCAGCGATGTCCGCATTTATCTCAGTACCCTGGTTTATAAAATAGTATCTGCCCGCGACATCGTCCATCGAGTAGCCTTTTTCGCTGACAGTTTCGCCCTGCGTCTGATAAGGCAGCATGCAAGGCCAGCCCTCAGCATTCACAATAAACTGGTGAACTCTCGGTGAATGCGCTTCTGAACCATTGTCAAAACGGGTGTGATATACCACGTATTTCTTTCCGTCATCATCGACCAGCGCCGAGTTATGACCTGTTGCCATGTAAGCCTGTTTCAGGCTGGGCAGCATGTAGTTGCCCGAAAGTTTCAGCCCGAAGTAGGAGTTGTTCACTTTCGCTTCAAGTTCGCGGTCGTACATGTCAACATATTTGCCGTCAGGCTTGTCGCTGCGGAAAACTCTTATCTGATAGCCGCCCTCGCGGTTAAGTCCGCCGTAGGAAACGAACAGGTAGTAATAACCGCTGTCCTCGTCCCAAAGGATATATGGTGCTTCCATCGACTCATGACCGCCGCCCGCCAGCTTTCTGCCGAAATACGGGTCAACGTTGTTGTCGGGGTCAGCCTCAGGATGTATCACCCTGCCTGTTGCTTCATCGACTTCCAGCAGGAAGATACCGCCGCTCCACGAACCGTAGACCAGCCACATCTTGCCCTCGCCGTCATAGAATATCGCGGGATCGATGGCGTTGGGGCAGTCATCAAAGTTGTACTTGCCGCCTTTTATGTAATTTTCTACCGCATAGTCTTCATCAACATAGTCGTAAACATCGGTAGCTTCGATATTTGACATATCAAATCCCGAATAGACCAGCGCACCCTGCCACTCGAACGGACCCTCAGGTGTATCGCTGATACCGTAGCAGAGATTAGATGCGTTCCATGTGGAAGTTGTGCAGTAGTACATAACGTACTTGCCCATTGCTTTGTTGTAGATGACATCAGGCGCCCACACATGTTCACCGCCGCGTCCCGCATCATCTGTCGGTATAAGGCTTGAAGGTGCGCCCGCGTAAGCAAACGCCTCGTCATATACCGAATAAATCTGCCCGAAGACCGAATTATCAGCGCGGTAGCCGTTCGCCATAAACTTCCAGCTGAGCAGGTCGTCACAGGAAGCTGCCGCCATATGTGAACCATATATATAGTACTTACCGTCGGCTTTCAGTATCGAGGGGTCATGCACCGAAGTCCCCGAAGATACCTGCCCGATGTCATAGCCGCTCATATCCACCGTAAAATCATAATCATACGAAGGCTCTTTGCTGACCGCTGCACTGCTCTCGGCGGTGTCTGCCTTGCTGCCGTCATTTGCCTTAGCACTGCTGCAAGCCGACATCATCATAGTGACCGCAAGCAGTGCCGCAGCTGCCGAAAGAACTCTTTTGCGCATAAAATATCCTCCTCAGAATATGCCGATATATTTAAACTAACATTATGCTCCATTTGTTTGCTCCATTCACACATCTTCTATATCAAAGCTGACAGCCTGCGGGTCTGAACCGTCCGTAAGGCTTGCCGCGCCGCCCGAAAGCGTCAGGTACATGCCCGGTTCAGCCACCGATTCAAAGGAAACACCTTTTCCTGACAGCCCTGTGACCGTCCTGAAAGTCTGCGCCTGCGACATACTGTTGTCATAGTCCTGACTCAGCACCACGCCGCCGTCTTTGAACGTAACGTAAAGTCCCGCCTTGTTGTTTGATTCTATCGAAACTGCGTAAGGATCGTCCTTGTCGGACTTGCCCTGAACTATCGCCCACTGCTCGTCAAGTTCATTTGTCTTTTCAAGACCGCTCCCAAGTTCTGCATCGGTGTACGGGTAAGCATCATCTGCCAGAGAATTATTGAACCACTTGTGCGCCAGCTTTTCGCCGTTCTGCGCGATAAGCGCCGATGCTGTACCGAATGCGCCCGCCGCAGTTTCTTCCAGATAATCAACAGCGCCGTCATCAACAAATTTAAGTTCTTCAACGCAGGCAACTCTTCTGAAACCACTGCCGCCCGCCAGTGAACCGTTATGGTAGATGAACCACGTTTTTCCCAGGAAATCGACCACCGCCATATGATTAGTATTCGAGGTCGCAGAGGCTTTCATTATAACGTCCTGATAATCGAACTTGCCCTCCATCAGGTCATCTGTGGTGGCGTATGCCATCTGCTCACGCCAGCCGTAGGCGTAAAACAGGTAATAATCACCGTAATATTTGCCGTTCTCGTCCTGTCTGCGGTATATCCAGGGCGCTTCCGTGTATGACGCGGGCGGCATCTTCGCCACGACATCTTTTTTAAAGGTTATCTCGCCGTCACCGTCATAGTCCTTGACCGATATCATATCCTCGTTCAGTTCGCAGACATACAGCTTTGAATTTCCCCATGCGAGATATCTGTGTTCTTCCCCGTCGTCACCGTCTTCTATCCAGACGGTCGGGTCGATGTCGTTCCAGTCAGAGGTCTGTTCTTCTGTTAAAGAGCCATTGACCAGTGCCTTCCCGATATCCTCGAACGGACCTGTAGGGCTGTCAGCCACCGCAACGCCGATGGACTGTTTGCCGCTGTCAGCACTGTTCCACGAGCAGTAGTAGAAATAGTACTTATCCTTCCCCGCCGTTTCATCATAGTGCCTTGCGACCTGACCCGCCCATGCGGAATTCTTTTCAGCCCACTTTACATCTGCCATTTTCAGCACCGAGCCTTCATATTTCCACTCTTTCATATCCTTAGTGGAATAGCAGAGATATTCGGGCATAACATAGCTGTCGTTGGTCGAAATGTCATGACCCACATATAAATATAGTGTATCACCCACCACCAGCACAGACGGATCGCCGCCGTATGTCAGTTCGCCCTTATCATCAAAGCCCGCGATGGGATTGCCAACACATTTTGTCAGTTCTATAGGTGCGCCTGCCTCACCGTTCGCGGCAGACACTTCTTTCTCACTTTCTTCGGCATGCTCGGTCTGAGAAGTCTGTGAACTCTCCGAAGCCGCCGTACCCGAACTTTCCGAGCCGCAGGAAACCATCGCAGCCGCCAGCATCACAGAAAGTACCAATGCAGATATACTTTTCATTTACCCAACCCTTTCAGTTACCCAAAATGTCCGTACACAACATTGTATTGAAAAGACAACAAATTTTAGTTCAATATAATTACAAATCAGAAAATTTGTTATAACATTATTTTTCACAAATGAAACGCTTTATTATTGATAGAAATCAAACATATTGTCTTTTGTCATAATATTGCCAAACTATAGTAACCATCTTCTAATGAAATATTATACACTTTTTTCATCTGAATGTCAAGCAAAATATCCAAATTGACTATCTTGTCATTATTATACAGAATTTCCCCTTTTCTGTCAATGCTTAATCTGCACAAATTGTTAGAATATATAATATTGAACATTCACAAATTGTAATAACAAGTTACCACATTTTACCATACAAATTGTATTTCAGACCATTTATCAGCCCCAAAAGCACGTTTTGAATAGCTCGAAAACGCTTAAGTCTGCAAACATGTCTGCCTTTTTCACATGAATGTCTACAAGTTCAGTCGCATATATATTCACCTGTATCGTGAATTTGACGAAATAAATTTCAGATGTATGACAAGTATAATTATCCATGTCAATATGCCCAACCTTAATATCCTGCTCTGACGGAATTTCTGTAATCCGATGGCGATTGTCCCTCACAGCTGCGGAAGCATCGTGTAAAATAGAGAGGGTCATTGTAACCGACAGCGTTAGCAACTTCGCGGACAGGCATTGCTGTCGAGCGAAGCAGATAGCACGCCCTAGTCATTCGGCATTTTGTGTGGAACTGCTGCATAGTTTCGCCCTGTTCAGCCTTGAATACAGCAGCCATGCGTTTATAACTGAGGAAAAATTCCTTTTCAAGACGTGCTGCCGAAAAAGACTCATTGCAGTGTTCGCCAAGCCATGCACATATCCTGTCAGAAAGGCGCGGCATCGCACTTTCGGTGTAGCGCTGCAAAACGGCTTCTGTCAGCAGAGAATACAGCATTCCGTTCACGCGCAGGCGTTTGTATGGGTCTTCACTTTGGCTGTACTTCACAAGTTCCGCAAATAAATTATGTATCTGTCCGTTTTTTGATACTGATATACGTTTTGGCAGGATAACATTCAACTCGACCCTTTCACCCGCACCTAAAGGATCGGGATCGGGTATGAACTCAGGTCGGTCACCCACCGGTTCATCGAGATAGAAGTGCGCAAAATACCATTTTGTGCCGCGCGGCACAGCATCTTTGCCATAATGGTGAAGCCCCTTTTTAAGAAAGAGCAGCTCCCCCGCTTCGAGTTCATAGTCACATTTTCCCTCAGTGATGCACATACTGCCTTCGACCACATATATGATAACGTTGAAATCAGGCGTTCTCTCAGCCATGAAGTACGGCTCGGTCAGCGCGATATAGTCACAACTGCACATAACAGGCAGCCTGTCGGTAGATAAAATGATCTCGTTCAAGATAATCCTCCATATCATCAAGTGTATTGTCCATTGACTTTTTGCTGATATCATTATAATATGTATGTATAAATTTGTCAAGACTTTTTATTTGTAATTACATATTTTCTTTTGCAATGACAGTCGGACAGTTGTACAGACTCAGCTTATGTAATGTACGCACACAGGCGAACATCCAATATGCAGTCTGCTACGGTTATAATATCTGCGGGGATAATTCCGCAAATACACGCAGAACCAAACTCAGGAGGTAGAAACATGAAAAAACTCAAAGCAGTCGTAAACACATTAGACAAAAAGTCACATATCAACCGTGAGATATACGGACATTTCTCAGAGCATCTCGGCAGGTGCATCTACAATGGCATATATGTCGGTGAGAATTCTGATATTCCCAATACAAACGGTGTCAGAAACGACATCATCGAAGCATTCAAGGAAATAAAAATGCCTGTCCTGCGCTGGCCGGGCGGCTGCTTCGCTGATGAATACCACTGGAAAGACGGCATCGGTGAGAAGAGCGAGCGTCCCAAGATGGTCAACACTCACTGGGGCGGCGTTACCGAAGACAACTCATTCGGCACACACGAGTTTTTCAACATGTGCGAAGAGTTGGGCTGTGAGCCTTATCTGGCAGGTAACGTAGGAAGCGGTACTGTCGAAGAACTGGCTGACTGGATCGAGTACATCACTTTTGACGGAGTATCGCCAATGGCTGACCTGAGAAGAAAGAACGGCAGAGAAAAGCCATGGAAACTCAAATATCTCGGCATCGGCAATGAAAACTGGGGCTGCGGCGGAAATATGCGCCCCGAATATTATGCCGATCTCTACAGACGCTATTCGACCTACTGCCGCAATTTCGGCGGAAACGAACTTTACAAGGTCGCAGGCGGTCCAAATGTTGATGACTACAACTGGACCACAAAGCTGATGGAAGGCATCAACGACTTCCACGCAAAAGCTATTTCGCTGCACTATTATACCATACCATCGGGTGATTTCTTCAACAAGGGCAGCGCCACAGATTTCACTGATGAGGTATACTATCAGACGATCAAAAATGCCATGCACATCGGCACACTGATAGAGAAGCACAACAATATAATGAAGCAGCACAGCGACAACATGAAGCTGATAGTTGACGAGTGGGGCTGCTGGTTCGATGTTCAGGAGGGTACAAATCCGGGTTTCCTCTTCCAGCAGAATACCATGCGTGATGCTATAGTTGCGGCTGTCAGCCTGAATATTTTCAACGAGCATTCGGATGTAGTAGCAATGGCTAACCTTGCACAGGCGGTAAACGTATTGCAGGCACTTCTGCTGACTGAGGGCGAAAAGCTGGTCAAGACCCCGACCTACCACGTTTTCAACATGTATAAGACACATCAGGACGCAGAACTGCTCTACAGCTATTGCGAGAACGAAGAAGCAGGCGGAAAGATACCCGCAGTCACCAAGTCTGCATCGATCGACAAAGACGGTCATGTGACACTGACTTTCTCTAACGCTTCTCTTGAAGAAGATTTTGAGATAGAGTGCGAACTGGTTGGCAACAGCTTCACAAAGGCAGAAGCACAAGTGCTGACATACGGTGATGTTCACGCTTACAATGACTTTGAGGACGGCGAGAGGATCGTTCCCGCTGAGCACAAGGCTGAGATCACCGAAAAGGGTGTAAAATTCACTCTGCCCAAACTGTCGGTAGTAAGCGTAAGACTTTTTTGAGCAAAGCTGACCGATCATTGATATATAGAATGGAGTTCATTATGAAAAAAATTTACTTTTTAACAGGCAGTCAGGATCTGTACGGCGAGGAAACTCTCGCACAGGCTGAAAAGGACAGCCTTGAGATGGTCAGGTTCCTGAACGAAAAGATCGGAGATATAGCCGAGATCGTTCATACCCCCATAGTCAAGACATCAAACGAAGCTGAAGATCTCTGCGTGAAGGCAAGTGCCGATAAGGACTGCATAGCAGTCATCATGTGGATGCACACTTTCTCGCCTGCGAAGATGTGGATAAGAGCGCTGAAAGCCCTCAAAAAGCCCATGCTGCACCTGCACACACAGTACAATGAGAAACTGCCGTATGACAGCATCGACATGGATTTCATGAACCTGAACCAGTCGGCGCACGGCGACAGAGAGTTCGGTTTCATCTGCACAAGACTGGGCATCAAGCGCGAGGTCGTTGCGGGCTATTACAAGCATGATGATGTCATCGCACAGATACGCCGTTTCGCTCACGCGGCTGAGGGTGTGGACTTCTGCAAAGGTATGAAAGTCGCAATGTTCGGCAACAACATGCGCGATGTTGCAGTTACAGACGGCGACAGAGTCGAGAGCGAGATAAAGTACGGCTGGAATGTCAACTACTACGGTATAGGTGATCTGGTGAAGATCGCAAACTCAGTCACCGATGCTGAGATAGATGCAAAAATGGCTGAGTACACCGACAAGTATGAGATGGACACCGAAAACATCGATGCAGTAAGAGAACAGGCAAAGTACGAAGTTGCTCTGGACAAGTTCATCGCTAAGGAAAATGCGGCTGCTTTCACCGATACTTTCCAGGATCTTCACGGGCTGAACCAGCTTCCGGGCATCGCAGCTCAGAACATCATGGCTAAGGGGATCGGATTTGGTCCTGAGGGCGACTACAAGACTGCTGCGCTTGCAGCTGTCCTGCAAAAGATAGCCGCAGGCAGAGAGGGCGCAACAGGCTTCATGGAGGACTACACCTATGACCTGACAAGCGGCGAAGAACTGGAACTGGCTGCTCACATGCTGGAAGTTTCTCCTGTTTTTGCAGCTTCCAAGCCAAAGATACAGGTACACCATCTGGGCATCGGCAACAAGAGCGACCCTGCCAGACTGGTATTTGACGGTATCGTAGGCGAAGGCATAGCAGTTTCGATGGTTGACATGGGCGACCGTTTCAGACTCGTGTGCGCAAGGATAGACCTTGTCAAGCAGCCGAAAGAGATGCCCAAACTTCCCGTAGCAAGGCTGATGTGGAAGATAGTCCCCGACTTCAAGACAGGTGCAGCTGCATGGATATACGCTGGCGGCGCTCACCACGCCGTAGTTTCCACAGCGCTGACCACCGAAGACATCAGGCTGTTCGCGAAGCTGACTGATACCGAATTGGTTATCATCGATGAAAAAACTGAACTGAACGCATTTGAACAGCAGCTTGAACTTCTGGACATGATGGCAAAACTCAAAAAATAAGCGTCGCGGTCACACATCGGCGCATATACCACTTGCAGCCGCAGCACCTCCCTGACTGTGGCTGCTTGAGGTATATCAGATCGTTTATTCCAAACCAACCTTTCCCATTATAAGGTATTATTTACCGAAAAACAAAGCAGACAGGCTCGGTGAGAGCATGTCTGCTTTGTTTTTCTATCCGAATTTATGTACAAAAAAGAGCGCTGATATGCTCAGCGCTCCGATATATCTTTGCTATGTATCACTTCTTCTTGCGAAGTACAACAGCAGCAGCGGCAGTCAGTGCAACAGCAACGAAACCGCCGGCAACAGAGTTGCCTGTCTTGGTGTTGTCAGACTCAGCAGCAGAACTGTTTGCTGTAGCATCAGAAGCCTTTGAAGTTGTTGTGGTAGTAGTGGTCGAAGCCTTAGAAGAAGTTGTGGTGCTTGCCTTAGAACTGGAATTTGCAGCCTTAGACTCAGTGTTGTTCTCCTGAGCACCTCCCTTGCTGGTGGAGATACCTGTGATATCGCAGTTCTCACCGGTCAGGAATACGTATAGGCTATCGGGCAGAGATTTGCCTGATACAGCAGTGGACTTAACGGTATAATCACCGATCTTAGCATTGTAAGTCAGCTTGTCGCCGTCCTTGCTCAGTGTAGCAGTTACCTTGTAGCCGTTCTGAGCGCCTGCCTGCCATTCATCCCAGTTAACATCAGACTCGAAAGCCAGCTTGTTGCCCTCAGCATCAGGTGCTACGAAGTCGGACATACCGCCGCCCCAGCCCCAAGCATCAGCTCTCAGTACCAGAACTTCCTGGTCAGCACCTGTATATTCTTCACCTGCTGCACCAGTAACGCCCAGTATAAAGTTCTCATAGTTGTTGGAACCGTTGGACTTGGCATTGAAATCAAATGTGATGCTCTCGCCGTTGTTCAGCTGAACCGCATCTGTCTTGCTGCCGAAGAATGAAGCAACGTTCAGTTCGCCTGAAAGACTGTCAACTACCTTAAGACCGGCCTGAGTCTGGTTGTTGATATCCTCCTGATTAGCGCCGCCCTTAGAGGTGCTGAAACCTGTCAGGTCACAGTTCTCACCTGTAAAGAATATATAAACGCTGTTTGGCAGATCAACGCCCGAAGTAGCGGTCAGCTTATCGGTGTATTCACCTATCTTCGCATTGTAAGCAAGGGTGTTGCCTTCCTTGCTGACAGTTATCTCAACATCCATACCGCTCTGGCATTCATCAGCCCAGCGATCCCAGTTGATATCGGTTTCAAAATTCAGCTTATTGCCGCTGGCATCGGGTGCTACGAAGTCAGAGTAACCGCCGCCCCAGCCCCAGTTATCGGCTCTAACGACCAGTATCTCCTGATCTGCGCCCGTGTAAGCCTCACCGACCTCACCTGCAACGCACATAACGAAGTTATCCCAGTTGTTGGTGCCGTTGGACTTGTTGTTGAACTTAAATGTAACACTCTCGCCGTCATTCAGCTGAACGGCATCTGTCTTAGCGCCAAAGAAATCGGTAACATTCAGGTCACCTGTGATGGCATCTGTCTGCTCTACCGCCAGAACTGCGGGAGCAGCTGCCATAGCTACAGCGGCAGCAAGTGCAGCTGTAAATATCTTCTTTTTCATGTAGATCATCCTCCTAAAGTATAGTTTGATAAACAATCCAAACTAATTTCTTCCCTTGTACATTATACACTCATTTACATTCTTTGTCAATAGAAAACCCACATTTTTTTTGATTTTTAGTAAAAATACCGCCCCGAAATACATAAATAAAGACATTCTGTCCAAAACAACTTACACAATATGAACCGACATGTGTTACCTTTTCTCAGGCGTGATGTATATTAGCATTTACTGTTCAAATTCTATAATATTTTTGCCAAAACGCTTGAAATTATATTGATAATGTGCTATAATGGGCAGGAAGTTCAACATTGATCTGTACTACGAACAATTTCATATTTTGATAGGAGTGAATATAATGAAAAACAAAATGACAGCTGCATTCATCGCGGCGCTGCTGACAGTTTCGGGCACTGTATCTGCATTCCCCGCTGCGGCTGAGGTTTCGCCTGCTGTACTTATAAGTGAAGTCTGCACAGGCAACACGGGTGCGAACGGCAATCTCACCGACCTAAAGGACTCAAAGGACAAGTTCTGCGACTGGGTAGAACTTTACAACCCCACCTCTTCGGACGCAGACATCGGCGGGCTGTACCTCAGTGATGACGAAGCCGAACTTGCAAAGGCAAAGATACCCGACGGTACAAAGATACCTGCGGGCGGCTGCCTGGTAGTCTACTGCGGCAAAAACATCGAGGCTGAAAGCACTCCCGAAAAGCCCATAGCGCTGTTCGGGCTTTCTGCAAAGGGCGAAACTGTTATTCTTTCCGACGGCACTTCCATTATCGATAAAGCAGATGCACCTGAACTTGCTGATGACACCGTCTATGCGCGCATACCTGCTGACGGCACCGATTTTGTCATCGCGAACCCGTCACCTAACGCTGTCAACTCGGAAGAACAGCTGTTCTCAGCCCCCGATGCACCTGCTTTCTCCCGCGACAGCGGAATGTTCGCGGACAGCTTTGAACTTGAACTTACTGCCGCTGACGGCGCCGAGATATACTATACCACCGACGGCAGTACCCCGACTGAAAATTCCACCAGATATGAGGGCGCTATAACCATCGAGAATGTGACCGACCGGCCCAACGTGCTTTCCGCAATGGACAGGTCGCTGTTCACCGACTGGTACACATGGGAACAGAAGAGAAAGCCCTCTGTCAAAGTCGATAAAGCTGTGGTCATAAGGGCGGCGGCAATAAAGGACGGTCAGGTGAGCGGAGTGGTAACAAAGTCTTACTTTGTGGGCTATGATGATACCACCTATAACGGCGTGGGCGTTATGTCGATAGTTACTGACAGCGACAATCTCTTCGACAAGCAAAAAGGCATTTACCTCAAAGAAAACGCCATGAACAGGGGCAAAGAGTGGGAGCGTCCTGTGCATATAGACTTCATCGACGACGGCAGTACTGTACTTTCACAGGACTGCGGCATGAGGATACAAGGCGGCTATTCAAGACAGGATTATCAGAAGAGCCTGCGTTTCTACGCCCGCGAAGAGTACGGCGCCAAGAAGTTCGACTATCCCCTGTTTGCGGGACTGACTTCCCGTGACGGTGAGGGCAGAGAGATAAACGACTTTGATAAATTCGTGCTGAGAAACGGCGGTAATGATGCAAACTACACCAAGTTCAAGGACCAGCTTTTGCAGAGAATGAGCGGCGGTCTTGAACTTTCGACACAGACAGGCAGACCTGTTGTGGCGTTCATAAACGGCGAATACTGGGGACTTTACACGATGCAGGAGGACTACTCGGACTCTTATGTAAAAGACCACTTCGATGTCAAGAAGAAAAATGTGGTGATAATATCCACCAAGTATGAGGACAACAGCCCGAAAGTTGATGAAGGCGAAGATGCCGACATCGAACTTTGGAACGAGATGGACAGCTGGATAAGGAGCGCTGACCTGACCGACCCCGAACAGTACAAGAAGTTCACCGAGATGTTCGATGTGCAGGATCTGGCAAACTATCTGGCGGCTGAGATATACATCACCAATGAGGACTGGTCGGTAAAGAACTGGCGCTTGTGGCGTTCCCGCGAGGCTGATGAGAATAACCCCGATTACAGCGACTGCCGCTGGAGAACTATGTTCTACGATACCGAGATGGGCGTGTACCTCTGGGGCAACAAGAGCGAGAATTCAACCAACAACAAGCTGATACAGATATATGAAACAGGCAAAAAAGGCGGCGACACACTGGCTGTCATCGCTTACAAGGCACTTCAGAACGAAAAATTCAAAGAGATATTCCGCAGTTCGATGGCGACCGCCGCTGATACTTTCAGCGCCGAGAACTACGACAAACAGCTTGCTGAGATCAAGGACGGCTATTACAAGAACCTGCCGAAGTACTTTGAACGCTTCCCGTCAGGCTCGGCTATGTGGTCTGCCGACCAGTGTATCGGCTGGATGAACGAGTTCTTTCACGGCAAGGGCACTGCGCCTTCACGCGAAGAGTACTACCCCACCATGCTGAGAGCGCTGGAACTTCTGCAAAGATATGACAACGCCGACCTTGACATTCTCAGTGAAGAACAGCGCAAGGCAGTTGACAGTGCTCACACCAGAGCACTGAGAAACGCCACCAACGGAGGCACAGGAATCAAGCCGCAGAACACCTCGCTGGATGCTCTCGAAACCGCCCTCAACGAAGCATTCGGCACTGAAAAACTTCCGCGCGGTGATGTAAACGGCGACGGTGCTGTGACGGTAACAGATATCTCTGCTGCGGCAGCTTATGTCAAGAACATAAAGCAACTCAACGCCGAAGCCATCACACGCGCTGATGTAAACGGCGATGGTAAGGTAAACATCACCGATGTTTCTGCGATCGCGGCACATGTAAAGAACATTAAGCCACTCAGCTGACAGTAAGACAAAACCGATATAACAAAGCCCTTTCTTACAGAAGTTCGTAAGAAAGGGCTTTTGTTGTAAATTCAGACTTCTATAGCGATCCAACTTTTTAAATTCACAAGATCCGGTCGCAAAAGCTGGGATTTATGGGTTTTGTGACTGGATTTTGTCTGAATTTTAAGGCGGATCGCTATAGTTCAAAGCCGTCTTCACGCAGACCGTCTATCAGGTCACCGAGTATCTGCGCATTGGTGGAAGACACCGAATGAAGCAGATATATCGCCCCCTCATGAGCGGCTTTTCTCAGCTTATCCAGTGCCGCAGAGGGTTCGGGCTGGTCATCTGCATTCCAGTCGGCATAAGCAAAACTCCACAGCACAGTTTCATAGCCGCAGTCAGCAGTTACCGCCAGCGACTTCTCAGAAAACTCACCCATCGGCGGACGGAAGAGCGTCATCTCCACCCCGAAATTCTCTTTCATATATTCGTGGAAGTCAGTTATCTCAGTGCGGCAGGTTTCCTCATTCAGCGATGGCATCGAGTAATGGTGTACCGAGTGGTTCGCCACCGTATGCCCCTCATCTATCATACGCCGTACCAGTTCGGGATTTCGCTCGGCATAGTCCTGCACCAGAAAGAACACCGCCTTTACATTTTTCTCTTTCAGTGTATCGAGTATCTGCGCAGTATAACCGTTCTCGTATCCCTGGTCGAAAGTCAGTGTTATCTTCTTGTCGTCCTCATTTATGGCTTTTGCACTGTATTTTCCGTAGGTGTGGTTGAAGTCAAGCGCGCCCAGCGTTCGGTTCTTTTCGTCCACCTGCACGCCCTGACCGTAACCGTGACACTCGCCCGACAGCGCCGAGTAGTCCGACTTTACACCTTTTGCCGTTATCATCACGGGTTCTGCCGCCGCCGATGATGCACCGATGTCATCACCGCCATTTTCTTTTCTGCCCGTCATGCCGCAGGCAGTCAGCACACCTGCCGTAAAAACTGCGGCAAACCTTGCCAGAATCAGCTTGTTCATTCTGCATTCCTCCTTTCTGCATATTATTTGCAGTCAGGCGCAGAATAAACAAAAACGGGGGCGGAAATAAATCCCGTCCCCGAAAAATCACATTGTTACTCTGTTTTCAGATAATTTTTCACAAGCGCCTGCAAAAGTTCGTCCCTGTCTATGTGACGTATCTTGCTTCTCGCATTGTTGTATGTGGTTATGTAGGTCGGATCCTCAGAAAGGATATAGCCTACTATCTGATTTACAGGGTCATAGCCCTTTTCTTTGAGCGCATCATACACCTCTGTCAGCGTATCTTTGAGCAGGTTCTCTTTATCAGGGTGCAATGACGAAAATTCCAATGTTCTGTCTGTCATAATAAATGCTCAACTCCTTGCTAATTGTCCTTGATTATATTATACTCCATTTTTTCAAAAATAACAAGGGGTAGAATAAATTTTATCAGAATTGCACAAATTTGGCAATATTTTTTTTACAATTTACTTACCTGAGTTCAGCACCGATAGCACTCAGTTCCTTGACAGCCTTTTCCATAGCCTTGTCAGCCTGATCGTCAGTCAGTGTGCCTTCGAGAGATCTCATCGAGATCGAGTAGGATACAGACTTCTTACCCGCCTCTATCTGCTCACCCCTGTAAACGTCAAACAGTGTTACGCTTTCAAGAATGCCGCCGACAGCCTTGCGTATCAGCTTTTCAAGAACAGCCGCAGGCACTTCCTCATCGCATACCACCGACAGATCTCTTGTGGTCGCAGGGAACTTAGGCAGAGGCTTGTAGGTCTTTGTATCGCAGGAAAGTTCCATCAGTTCGGGGATGTTTATCTTTGCAACATATGTCCTTGCTTCGATGCCGTAGTTCTCCATCACCTTCGGGTGAAGTTCACCGAATATGCCTATCTGTCTGCCATCGACCTTTACAACAGCACATCTGCCGGGATGGAAAGCGGAAACCTCATCAAACTCGCAGTCATCAGATGGTCTTTCATACTCGATGTTCTCAGCGCCCACTGCATTCATCAGACCCTCTACCATGCCCTTGAGTGTATAGAAATCTGCACCGCTCTCGGTATCATAGAAGCCGATGCCCAGTCTTACAGGCTCGGTAGGGAGAACTTCGCCCTCAACAGGGATATACTCGTTGCCCATCTCGAACACGTAGCACTCAGGATTGCGGTAGCTGTAATTTCTGCCCACAACTTCCAGTACAGAAGGAACTATTGTAGTTCTCATAACGCTGGTGTCCTCACCAAGAGGGTTCATTATGGTAACAGTGTTTCTCAGCTTGCTGTCAGCAGGCAAAGCTATCTTGTCAAAGTATTTTGGCGAGATGAAAGAGAATGTTTCTATCTCGTTCAGCCCCATCGACAGCATAGCCGCCTTGACCTTCTTCTCGAAGTTCTGCTTTGGTGTGCGCTGTGCATTTGCAACGCCCCTGATGATGGTATCGGGTATGCTGTTGTAGCCGTATATCCTTGCAACTTCCTCAGCGATGTCAGCCTTACAGCCGATGTCAACTCTGAACCAGGGTGCATAAACTCTGCCGTCCTTCACGGTGAACTCCAGCTTTTCAAGTATGCGTACCATCTCAGCTTCGGGTATATCAGTACCGAGGAAATTGTTTATCCAGTCAGCACTGAACTCAACATTAAGAGGAGTTTCGCTCTGATAATTCTCATCGATAACAGTCTTTACTACCTCACCTGCGCCCAGTTCTTCTACCAGCTGGCAGGCTCTCATCAGTGCTTCATAGCACTCGTGCGGGTCAAGACCCTTGTCATATCTTGAAGATGCGTCAGTCCTCATGCGCAGCTTCTTTGCGGTTGTGGCAACACTTGCGCCGTCAAAGCAAGCCGACTCGAAAACAACGGTGGTGGTGTCGTCCATGATACCGCTGTACTCGCCGCCCATGACGCCTGCTACTGCAACGGGCTTCTTAGCATCAGCAATGACCAGCATCTCCTCACTCAGTTCTCTCTCGATGCCGTCAAGAGTGGTTATCTTCTCGCCTGCCCTAGCGTTGCGGACATTTATCTCTGCACCCTCAACATAGCGCAGGTCAAAAGCGTGCATCGGTCTGCCGTATTCCAGCATTACATAGTTGGTTATATCAACAAAGTTGTTTATCGGACGAACGCCGCTTGCTCTCAGTCTTTCGCGCATCCATCTGGGTGAAGGACCTATCTTTACATTCTTGACGATAGCGCCGATATATCTCTTGCAGAGGTCGGTGTTGTGTATCTTGACTTTGAGCATTTCGTTAACATCGCCGTAAACGCCCTTGAATTCGGGCTTAGCGACTTTCAGTTCCTTGCCGAAAGTTGCCGCAGTTTCCCTTGCCAGACCGATGACCGACATGCAGTCAGGTCTGTTGGAGGTTATCTCAAACTCAACAACAGTGTCGTTGAAGCCTATCGCCTCGCGGATATCCTTGCCGATGGTCTTGTCGCAGTCATCTCCCAGTATGAATATGCCGTCCTCGATGGCATAAGGAAAATCATGTATGTTAAGCCCCAGTTCGCCCAGCGAGCAGAGCATGCCGTTTGAAGCCTCGCCTCTCAGCTTGCCCTTTGTTATCTTCACGGGCTTGCCGTCATGAAGTACGGTAGACTTGTGCTTTGCAACAGGCACGAAGTCGTCCTTTTTAACGTTCTGCGCACCTGTAACTATCTGCACGAGCGAACCCTCACCGACATCAAGCTGGCAGATAAACATGTGGTCGGAATTCGGGTGAGGAACTATCTCCTTTACCTGACCTACCACAACATTCTCCAGATAATCGCCCTCTTCATTATAGCACTCAACTTTTGAGCCTGAAAGGGTTATACCCGAAACAAAATCCTTTATAGGCATATCGCAGTCAACATAATCTGCGAGCCATTTCATTGAAAGATCCATTTATATTTCCTCCGATCTGTAAATCCCTGATTCAGAACATACCGCTGTTCTGCATCATCGCCGCCGCATGCTGCTGCACAAGTGCAGTGAACTCGGCAGGCGCTTTTAAAAACGTGCCATAGTCTTTGATATTTATGTCGATGCTCGGTCAGCCGTAAGTGAACTCTATGTTCACAAAAACGCTCTGCTGACCTGCCTTGCTGACCCTCACAGAGTTTGCATGTATATCCTTGATCTTATCGTACCTTATCAGCGCATATGCTGAGGGTGCGCACAGATACCTCTCTGTGAAGTATAAAGTGCTGTTAAGACCAGCAGCACGCCCACCACGATAAACACGATGTTCTTTCCGCCCTGTTTTGAGCATGTCTTATAAAACCAGTTGTTTTTGTAGTCGTTCATTTATATTCTCCGAAATGTTCTGTATCTGTACTGCGGCGAAATAAGTTCTAAGCTATTATTTTTGAAAATTCATCAGAACTGCTCCAGGAACCTCATATCATTCTCATAAAGCAGACGCATATCATTTATGCTGTAACGACCCATTGTTATTCTTTCAAGACCGATGCCGAATGCGAAACCGCTGTATACCTCAGGGTCGATGCCGCATTCTTCAAGCACCTTAGGGTGTACCATACCCGAACCCAGCAGTTCTACCCAGCCTTCCTGCTTGCACATCGAGCAGCCCTTGCCGTGACAGTTGAAGCACATAAGGTCAACTTCCGCAGATGGCTCGGTGTACGGGAAGTGGTGAGGTCTGAACCTTACCTGAGTTTCCTCGCCGTAAAGACGCTTCATCAGCAGTTCAAGAGTGCCCTTGAGGTCAGCCATAGTTATGCCCTTGTCGATGACCAGACCCTCTATCTGATGGAACAGCGGCGAATGTGTAGCGTCCACCGCATCGGAACGGTAAACTCTGCCAGGCGAGATTATCCTGATAGGAGGCTTTCTGTTCTCCATAGTTCTTATCTGAACGGAGGAAGTCTGTGTTCTCAGCAGAACGTTCTCATTTATATAGAAAGTATCCTGTGTATCTCTTGCAGGGTGATGCTTAGGCATATTCAGCGCCTCAAAGCAGTAGTGGTCTGTTTCTACCTCAGGACCCTCAACGATGTCAAAGCCCATGCCCAGAAAAACTTCCTCGACCTGTTCAAGGGTAACGTCCAGCGGGTGAGCCCTGCCTATCTTCTGCTTCTTGCCGGGCAGAGTAACGTCCAGTGTTTCAGCTTTCAGGCGCATCTCCTCAGCCTTGCTTTTCAGTTCATCGCGGCGTGCTGTCAGAGCGGCTTCAATATCGCCTCTGACCTTGTTAGCCAGCTGACCTATAACAGGTCTTTCCTCAGCGGAGAGTTTGCCCATCTGTTTCAGAATGGCAGTCAGTTCACCCTTTTTGCCCAGAAATCTGACTCTCAGGTCTTCCAGCGTCTTGATGTCGCTGACCTTTGAAAGTTCTTCCTTAGCGCTTGCTTCAATGTTTTGCAGCTGTTCTTTCATTTCTTATCCTCCTAACAAAAATAAAGGTCTTGTCCCAAAATCAGGACAAGACCGACATTAACGTATCTTGTTACGGCTGTTTTCACAGACGTTGACCACCCCTAGAGAACCAACATTCCCCTTCCCCTTAACGCAGGCACAACGTCCGCGCTTACAAGCAAAAGCCTTCGGCGCAGCCACTCACAAGTGAACTTCGGCACTCTGCGAAATAAGCCGCTTGCAGCCCACGAAAAACCTCGCGGCGGCTCTCTCTGTAAGTCGTATTGAATGCTTACTCTCTTGGTCACAGTGTTTATGTGATATTATTTTACTATATTATATTAGCACAGTTTTCGAGGGATTTCAAGAGGTTTACAGAAAGTTTACAATTACAATTCCATAGATTACTGCTCTTCCCAAACACAAGTTACATACATTCTCAATCCAGCCCAATTTTCCTCTTCGATAACTAATTTGAAATCATAGCTGTTGTATAAAGCGTTCGCTTCTTCGTATCCACTAGTTCCTAAACTTGCAAGGACAGTTTTGCTGCCATCTTCAAGCGTTAATTCAAATTCACCACTATTAGTGTTAAAATCAGCACCTATAATTTTAAGAGGGGTGTTTTCTCTTACTAAAGTGATGTAATCCTTATACAATGATTTTTCTTGATTTGCATCTTCAAAATTCGATTTATCGATTGGAGTATAATCTATATCATTATAATAGATTATAAATCTGTAATCAAAACGATTTTCATATGCCACTTTAAAATATTTATCATTGGAATATAATGCCAACGCTTCCTCTTCTGATAAAAAGTGTGGTAATTCCAAAAAAATCACTTCATTGCCATCAACGGTTGCTTCATATCCACCATCTCTGTACGAAATACCTGTAACCTTTTTGTCTAAGTATTTTTCAATATAGCCAATAAAAGCCTCTTTTAAATCAGCGTACACAACTTCCGGTTCAGACACCTGCTCAACTGTGGAAACTTTTGTTTCAGCTGTACTCTCATCAGCTATTTCAGTGGTAGTCGTCGTGGTTTCAGCTTCTGTCACCTTAGTAGTTGTAGTTTCTTTTTCTTTGTGAGTTTCCGAGGAGGTAACTTCTGTCGTTGTTGTTTCGGTAGCTGTAGTTGTTGTGGTGGTCGCCGCCTTGCTTTCTGCGGACTGCTGTGCTGTTTCGCCGCATGAACCCAACGCGGTGCAGGTCATTATAATAGTTAGTGTCAGTGCAAGTATTTTTTTCATAAAAGAACTCCCCTTTCAAACTGATCGTTACCCCCGCCTACGACGCGGAAAACAATTCACGACATATTAAGATGATGTTATTATAACACGTATTTTGACTTGTGTCAATAGCATTTTACTATTCAGACGCATTTTATTACTTGCGTGAGTAGCGCCACGCTATTTTAACAAGGTTTACGATTGATAACATTAGGCATATAATAATATAGAGGTGATCATATGAAACCTGAATACAAAAAATACTATGAATTATTCGGTGCAAATGTTGTATATTACCGTAAACTGAAAAAACTTACACAGCTGCAATTAGCAGAACTAGCCGACATTGACCGCTCCCACATCAGCGCCATAGAACTCGGAAATGTCGGCGTTTCCTTTGACCTTATATTCAAGCTGTGTGAAGTCCTTGAGATAAAGCCGCGCCAGCTTTTCGATTTCAGAGATTGACTCCCGCCCATCGTTCTGCAACGATGGGTATTTGTTTACACTTTGTTTACGTTTATCCGTCAAGCAAGTCACAAGTCACCCTTGACTAACAGGGGGTGCAGATGGTATAGTATATATGGTTAGAAATTACTAACTCTATAAGTTTGTTAAAGCTAACTATTTGCATAATGGGCAGTTTTTTGCCCATACTATACTTAAAAACGGAGGTTTCACAAAATGAAAACAGCAGTTATCTATTGGAGCGGCACAGGCAACACCGAAGCTATGGCTAAGGCAGTAGCAGAGGGTGCAGGCGTTGAGGCAGTTACTTTTTCCGAGTTTTCGGGCGATGTTTCCGAGTTTGATGCAGTAGCACTGGGCTGCCCCGCTATGGGCGCAGAAGAACTGGAAGATACCGAAGTAGAACCCTGGTACACCGCTAATGAGAGCAAGCTCGCAGGCAAAAAGGTAGTTCTGTTCGGCTCTTATGACTGGGGCGACGGCGAATGGATGCGTATCTGGACTGACAGAGTAAAGAACGCAGGCGCTGAGGTAGTAGGCGGCGAAGGCTTCACCGCTAACAACACCCCCGATGATGATGCTCTGGCTAAGTGCAAGGCACTGGGCGAGCAGATAAAGTAAGCCAAGTCTTTTTCATTTTTCATAAGTCAGGCGCGTTCCCATACTAAGCTGTGGGGGCGCGTTTTTTTGCGGCGCGGAAAGTTGAAAAATTCATATTAATATGCTATAATAAAATTTTATGTGAAGGGGGTGTCTTTAATGGCGCTTATCTATGAGTTCCCGCCAAAGCTGTCACGCACAGAAAAGCAGGCTAAAGCGATAAACGATCTCGCCGAACACCGCAAAATATCGCGGCAGATGTATAGAAACCTTATACTTGCGGGCATAATATTTGTGCTGGCTGTCATCGTCAAGGTCATACTGATAAAAGTTCTGCTGATGGCGGTCGCAGTGGCAAACGCGGCGGTCGGGGTGTTATTGTACAGGTATTACAGCCTTTCGCGGGATACCCGCCTGTATACGCGGATATATCCCGACAAGACAGAGCATCTGCAAAAGCTGGGTCTTTTGGGTGATATGCTTGAAGTCACCATCTATTACGATGAGGTTGAAAAAAGCGGGCAGGATCCTCGCGGCAACATGTGCTTTCACCTTAAAGCGGCTGAAAGATCGGCTTTTTACAAGATCGACCGCAAGGGCGAACGCCGTGAATATCAGCCAAAAGACGGCATTCTCGTGCTGAGATTTATCGACACTAAAGCCAAGCTGACGCTGATAGACAAGCTGCACGAAGAGATAAAATACCCCAAAAAGAATTACAATGTCATCACCGATGATGACGATTATTACAGTGAGGAAGATATGGAGTGGGATAAACTCCACAAACATGGATTATAGGAAGTGGTAAAAATGAAAGCAAGGCTGAGTTCACCGGCGCCGAAAACTGCGGCGGGCGTGAATATTTCAGAGGAAAAGGCGGCTGTCATCAGTGAGGTCATGTCTGCGCTGGGCGGCAGTTTTCTGGCGGCTGACAAGGACTGCGGCGCTGACAGCATCGGCTTCATATGCGGCATAAAAGGATACGCAAAAAGCGAACAGCGCCTCGATGTTTCGGAAGAACTGCTGATATTTTCGGGTCTTACACCGAATGAACTTAACAAGGCAGTCAACGAACTGAGAGATAAGGGATGCAGTATCCCGCTGAAAGCTATGGTAACACAGCACAACCGCGACTGGACGGTCTGTGCACTTGCAAAAGAACTTGCGGCTGAACATGAGTATATGACTGACCGCAGAAAGCGTGACGGCAATGGTTAAAAAGAAGTACAAAGCCGTCATTTACATAGTTCTGTCGGCGTTCTGCTTTGCGCTGATGGGGCTTTTCGTGACAAAATCGGGCGACCTGCCCACCATGCAGAAAGTTTTTTTCCGCAACCTTTTCGCACTGTTCATCGCCATCGGTTCGCTAAAAAAAAGCGGCACTAAGTTCGAGATAGGCGACAAAAAGAATCACGCTGTACTGTTTGTAAGGGCGTTTGGCGGAACTATCGGCATGATAGGCAATTTCTACGCGCTGGGCAAAATGAATCTCTCCGATGCACTTATGCTAAACAAGATGTCGCCCTTTTTCGTCATCGTATTTTCGTACATTTTCCTGAAAGAAAAGCTGACCAGATTCCAGCTTTTAACTGTGCTGGGCGCATTCGGCGGAAGCCTTTTCATAATCAAGCCCAGCTTCTCAAATGTCGATCTATTCCCCGCTATATGCGGTTTTCTCGGCGGAATGGGCGCGGGTCTTGCGTATACTTGTGTACGCTATTTAGGTCAGCATGGCGTGAAAGGACCTGTGATAGTTGCGTACTTTTCGGGCTTTTCATGCCTGTTCACACTGCCGTTCCTGATATTCCAGTTCAAACCTATGACGTTGGCGCAGTTTCTCTGCCTGCTGGGTGCGGGCATCTCAGCGGCAGGCGGACAGTTCTCCATAACAGCCGCATACTCCCACGCCCCCGCAAAAGAGATATCAGTCTACGACTATTCACAGCTGATATTCACGACCATACTCGGCATGATCTTTCTCCATCAGTTCCCCGATAAATGGAGTTTTGTCGGATATATCATCATCATCACGATGGCAGTGCTGGTGTTTATATACAACAACTTCCTCCACAAAGCAAGCGATGCCGAAAACAAGACTGCATAGCAAAAGCCGCTGTACCCACCGTACAGCGGCTATATTTTTAGCTTTCTCTCTGCTCGCCGTTATTGCAGCCGTTCATGCAGCCGCCCGTTTCCAGTCCTCTTGGGAAAAATTCGTTGGTGGGAAAATCTATCTGCTCGAACATCTCGCAGGGTGTACCACTTGAAGATGTGCATTCCTTGCCCGGCACGCAGTAGTCGTAAACAGGCACCATCAGCGGTACAGGGCGTGACAGCGAGATTATCGCAAACAGACCAATGGTGATGAAAACTGTGCGCTCACCCGTTTCCGGGTCAGCATTATTCAGCTTGGTATCAAGGCACATGGGTTCGACAAGACTGACAGAAGCAGTTGGCAGTGTGCAGAGCGACCTACAGCACGCACAGCCTGTGGTCGGTGACTCCTGTGTGGTGATAAGTCCGCTGTCAGAAACAAATCTCTGTGTGCCGCCGTCGCTGCCGTAAAGTATCACTTTCTTAGTGAAAGGTGCAGTACCGTAGACCACCACAGGCGGCGTGTTGTCGCCATTGTAGACCTCTATCTGTGCGCGGAAATTGTAAGTCACATCTACCGAATAGAAACCCTGATTGAAAGCCACAGGGCTTATGCCGAAGTTAACGTCCGTCACATCAATCGACTGTGTCTTGATGTATGCCGCATCGTCGATGATCGCCTGATCCTCTGTGCTGAAAACGAATGTCAGGTCTTCAAGACAGTCCTGCGCACTGCACGAATCGAATATTCGCATGGCATCGATGCAGACAGCTTCTTTAAAACTGCTGTTTGGTCTGAAAACATTCTCACTCATAAAAATACCTCCCGCGAATGAAATATTGAAGTTTTGTCTTCCCTACATCATATTCGCAAAAGGCAGATAGTGTGCAGAAAAGCTCTCCTTTTTATGGGAGAGCTTTCGTTTTAAGTATTCTTGTCAACAGTCTTGAACTGCTTTAAGTTGCCGATCTTTTCGTTGCGCTCGTCAAGAACTTTCTCAACATCAGCCCAGTCAAGACCCTGATTTACTGCAAGCACCATCACATGGTACAGCAGATCGTTTATCTCGTTTTTCAGTTCGTCATTGTCGCCATTCTTAGCCGCGATTATAGTTTCAGCAGCCTCCTCACCGACCTTCTTGCAGATCTTGTCAACGCCCTGCTGATACAGGTAGCATGTGTAGCTCTTTTCAGGTGCCTCACCCTTATCGAACTGCTCCTTGCGTGCTTTGAGCACCTCAAATATCTCCTGATAAACTGTCATCATTTTTCCTCCTCATTATACATTTCCTTGAAAAAACAGCTGTATGAACCTGTATGGCAGGCAACGCCTGTCTGTTCAACGTTCACCAACAGCGTATCATCGTCACAGTCGCCGTAGATGGATACTACCTTTTGCAGATGTCCGCTGGTAGCGCCCTTGTTCCAGTATTCCTGCCTCGACCTGCTCCAGAACCATGTGTAGCCTGTTTCCAGTGTTTTCTTAAGGCTCTCCTTGTTCATGTAGGCAAGCATCAGCACCGTCTTTGTGTTGACCTCATAACATATCGCAGGTATCAGCTCACTCTTCACAAAATACTTGTCCAGATCGTTTATATCGATCTTTATCTTATTATTCTCAGCCATTTTCTCCTCCGTCATTATCAAGATATTTTTCGGGAACTTTGTAGCCGTTCGCCAGCAGTTCAGCCACATACTCCTTATCTTTCATGCGTTCCTCGCTCTCGGCAAGGAACTTATGATTTGCCTTGTCCATCGAGCCGCTCACTATGCGGATATACTGTATGATACTTCCGACTGTCGCGATCGGCAGCATCACAAGAAAACCCACCTGATAGTTGGTATAGTACCCCAGATTTCTCGTGGTGAACCTGTACCAAATAACTGCAAGCACCAGCAGTGCCGCACATATTATCCCCGATTTTTTATAGAGGTTCGGGTCGGTAGTCCTTTGATCGAACCCCTGTACCGCAGGCTCGCGATAGCGCCTGTTCAGGTATTTTTGACCGCACTTTCGGCAGGTGCGTATGGGACTGCCGTACATGTATGCGTTGCACATCTCACGGTTCATCTTGCCGCAGTGAGGGCATTTTGCTTCGCTGTATCCCATAATAACTCCTTATGTCCACAGTATGGTGATAAACATAGCCGATAACTCTGTTTTCCGCCTGAAACCGCATTTTTCATAGCCACCGAAAAAAACGCGCGTTGTCTTGTATGCTATCATATCAGTCACCTATCTTCTCAGGGTCATCGACTTTTCCGACTTCAAAGTATTTCAGGAACTCCGCAGTCCACATATCCATCTCTTCGGCAATATCATTTACCTCATTCATGATGAACCAGACTTTCCTGCACCCCGACTTAGCCATTTCAGGCAGAAGAAAAGCAAAGCCCCATTCGACATCTTCCTTCTCGTCCTCAAAGCCGTTTCGTGCATCTATGACCATATCACAGCCATGCTGACGGATAAGTTCGAGCGCGGCGGTGGCAGGTGCGCGGTAATTATCAAATGTCGCCCGCTTTTTCCATGTCAGCAGTGACTTGCCTTTCCACAGCTGAACATCAGCATATTCCGATGAAAAATACATGCTTCTCACTCCGTTCCAAACAGCTTTGCTATCATTCTCTTCGGGTCGTTCAGAAAAGCCTTGCTGACGCTGACAGTCTGTGTTTCCTCATAGCGCCTGCGGGTGATATCCCGCTCGTCAAGCTCATATATCAGCGCATCGGGGTACGCCAGCAGTATAGGAGAGTGTGTAGCTATGATAAACTGGGAGTTTTTCTGTACCAGTTCATTCATGCGTATCAGCAGACCCATCTGCCGCTGCGGTGAAAGCGCCGCCTCAGGCTCGTCCAGTATGTAAAGCCCATCACCCCTGAAACGGTTCATCACCAGAGCAAAAAAACTCTCACCATGCGACATCTCATGCAGTGAAACGCCGCCGTAGCTGTCTATTATGGGCGAACTTGATGCGATCTGTCTGTCCATCTCATCAATGTTGGTAGCAACATTGTAATAGCTCTCCGCCCGCAGGAAGAATCCGTCTTTCGGGCGGGAAAAACTCTTTATCACCCTCAGATGTTCATGCAGCGGCGAGTGCGTTTCATTGGTGGCAAAGCTGAAATTCCTGCTGCCGCCCTCAGGGTTGAAACCGAACGCCACAGCTATGCCCTCCAGTAAGGTAGACTTGCCTGTGCCGTTCTCGCCCACCAGAAAAGTCACACTGTTATCAAAACTCAGCCCGCCTATATCGGCAAGGTGCTTCACGGCAGGCAGGTCAGCGATGTAACTCCGCTCGTCCTCCATACCGAAAAGTTCGACACTGCGGATATATCCTCCGCCCATTACCTCACAATGATGCCCTTGCTGCGGCAGTCAGCCTTGACTTCGCCCACAGTCAGTTCGTGGAAATGGAACAGGCTTGCCGCCAGCGCCGCAGAACAGTCGGTCTTGAGGAAAGCCTCAGCAAAGTCGCCCAGCTTGCCAGCGCCGCCCGATGCAATGACAGGTATCTGCACAGCGTCCACAACAGCTTTAAGCATCGGCAGGTCAAATCCGCCGCGCACGCCGTCAGTGTCTATGGAGTTCAGGCATATCTCGCCTGCGCCCAGCTGTTCGCACTTTTTCACCCATTCTATCAGGTCTATCTTCATGTCGATGCGTCCGCCGTTGATGAAAACTGTCCATTTATTCTCCCCGACAGCCTTAGCATCAACACCCACGCAGATGCACTGACTGCCGAAAATATCAGCACCGTCCTTTATAAGCTGAGGGTTCTGCACCGCCTGCGAGTTCACAGACACCTTGTCAGCACCCGCCCTGAGCGTGTCGCGTATGTCATCAACAGTCTTGATGCCGCCGCCGACAGTCAGCGGTACGAACACTTTTTTCGCTGTTTCGCGCACAACGTCCAGCATAACTCCCCTGCCCTCATGGGACGCGGTTATGTCATAAAAAACTATCTCGTCAGCGCCCTGCTGATTGTACTCCATCGCACAGGCAACGGGGTCACCGACTTCTTTTATTCCTTCAAAATTAACGCCCTTTACCACCTTGCCGTCACGCACGTCAAGGCAGGGTATTATTCTTTTAGCAAGCATATTTGCCTCCTATAAAAATCTGTTGTAATCCTCATCAATGCAGTCCATTTCATCGGACTCTTCTGCATATCGCCATCTCAAAGACCTTGCGATAACAAAGGAGTCATTTGCTTTTTTCAGGTCTATGCCGAAATTTTCAAGATCGTTCAGCTGTCTGAAATCTGTCCAGACTATCAGCCTGTCATCACGGGTCTTTCCCATGAGGTCTGTGCGGAACTCCAGCACACATTCGTGTATCTCAGATGAAGATCTTTCACAATATCCCTGCACAGCATGGTAGACCACTCCGCTGAAAAGCATCTCTATCCTGCCAAGCCACCCGCTGTCAACAGTGAGCAGAAGAGCATTGTCAGGCGCAGAAACTATCATCATATCGCCGTCTGTGTTATGACAGCCGCTTACATAATTTACCGAAACTATGACCGAATCGTGCAGACTGCCGTTTTTTTCCATAAAATCGTCAATATCTGACTGTGTGTTTATCTCACGCCAGCTCATACATTCAGCTCAGCAAAATTCTTCAGTATTTTCAGACCCGTTTCGCCGCTTTTCTCCGGGTGGAACTGACAGCCGTAAACGAACTTTCCATTGCCCACCACCGCAGGCACTTTCGAGCCGTATGTGCAGTAAGCGTACAAATTTTTGTCCTCGCAGAAAGCCTTGTAGCTGTGTACGAAATATACATATTCCTCGTTGCCCAGCCCGTCAAACAGACGGCAGTCGCGGTTGTATTCCAGCTTGTTCCAGCCCATGTGAGGTATCACCAGTCCGGGGTCGGTTATCCTGTCAACATATCCACCGACCATTCCAAGCCCTTCGCACTCCTCAAACTCGTAACCTTTATCAAATATAAGCTGCATGCCCAGACAAATGCCCATGAAAGGCTTCACCTGTGCCTGTTCCTTTATAGTATCCACCAGCCCGCTGACTTTCAGCATGTTCATCGCCCACGGGAAAGCCCCTACACCTGGCAGTATCACTCTGTCAGCAGAGATGATATCCTCTTTTTTGTCAGTCAGCTTATTTTCATAACCCAGATGGTCGAGCGCATTTTTCACCGAAAAAATATTGCCCGCACCATAGTCAACTATCGCTATCATCACAGCACTCCTTTTGTCGAAAGCACGCCCTTGCCCGTTTCGGTCATCGCGTCCTTCAAAGCATGCGCCACCGCCTTGAACATCGCTTCGATGATGT
Organism: Hominimerdicola alba 8; assembly: GCF_000178155.2. Classification (GTDB taxonomy): domain Bacteria; phylum Bacillota; class Clostridia; order Oscillospirales; family Ruminococcaceae; genus Hominimerdicola; species Hominimerdicola alba_C. Next base: position 102,778 of record NZ_ADKM02000134.1, on the reverse strand, counting down.
GGTGGTCGTTTTTGCCGTATTCTTCTCTGATATGCAGTGTTATGCCCGAATTAAAGGCAAATGCGCGGAAGAATTCCTCCGTCAGGCAGGTGTCGAAATTGCCGCACCTGTCATCATGGAACTCGGCACTGAATACCAGAAAAGGTCTGCCGCTTATATCCAGCGAGCAGAAACTCAGCGCTTCGTCCATCGGCACATAAGCTGAACCGTACCGCGCGATACCGCCCTTGTCGCCCAGCGCTTCCGCAAAAGCCTTGCCGATGCAAATGCCTGTGTCCTCCACCGAATGGTGGGCATCAACATAAAGGTCACCATCGCACTTTACAGTCAGGTCAATGCCGCTGTGTACACCGAAGGCTGTGAGCATGTGGTCAAAAAAACCGATGCCCGTATTTATATCGACTTTCCCGCTGCCGTCAAGGTCAACGAACACCTCTATGTCCGTTTCGCGGGTCTTTCGTTTTATCTCTGCTTTTCTCATTTAAATCACCATTTTCTAACAAATGAACCGTCAGTCGGTCGTTTTTCACCATATAACATAGTCATCGGGTGCTTCTACGCTAAGCGTGCCAAAGGCAAGTTCTTCTTCCTTTACACCGCTTTTGAGAGCATTCATCGCGCTTTCAAAACGTGCGCTCATCGAGAATATGTTCTGGTTGAACTCATCGCAAGGCTTGTTCTTTTCAAGGAAAGACTCCACCTCAGACTTTATGACCCTCAGCGGCGATATCTGGAAATCAGTCAGTTCAAGCTGTCTTTCGCCTATCTTCATGTTTACCAGCCCTGTGCCCTTTATCTTGAAATAACACTGCACATATATCTCAGGCAGGAAAGTCATTACCTCCCACGCCGAATGTGTATCGCCCGTTATCGCCTGCACTTTTCTGAACAGTTCGTTATAAGACACCAGCACCGATGACTGCCCCATCAGCGGTATGCACTGACGGATATACTTGTACATATTATTGTACGCATCATTGTATTTCGGCTTCACCATGACATATGTCCTGTCAGACTGCACTATCAGCTTCTGCTCCTGCACCTGCCCATAGCTTTCCTCAGTGAAATACCTGCGTGCCTTCTCTTCGACAAGTTCTGACAGCCTGCTTATCTCTTCGTTGTTTATCTTGCACTTAGCCGACATGTGGTCGCCGCTGAACAGCGCTTCCATACTCAGCCAATAGTGCTTCTAAGCCCCCAGATATGCGGGCAGTTCGTCCTCTATCTGACCGAAAAAGCCGTTTATTTCCTGCAAAGCAGGGGCACCGACACAGCCTATCATGCTTTCTGTCGCATACCTGTATATATGCTGTCTGCCGTCAAAATAATTCTCTATCAGGTCATCATCAGCACCGTCTATCAGTTCAAACATATCATTCAGTATCGCCGCGAATTTCTTTACCGCACCTGCAACAGCGCCGTTTATAGTTTCACCGATGCTGTCATATCGCTCGGTAAGAAGCGTTTCAGCATTTGGCAATGCTATGAAGAAACGCACCTCAGCCGTATACGGATTTTTCGTCCTGTTGTCGGAGAGCAGAGTTTTAGCCTCCAGCAATGTCACCTCAAAATCATACTTCGGATATGTCACCTGTCTCTTGTTGCGCACGCCGCCTGTGGTATTCTCCAACAGCGTCCTTATTGCCACTTCATCTTTAGCGAACGAAGTGCTTGTTGCAGATTTTGACAGTCTTTCAAACTGACTCGCCTCAGAGCCGTTCTTTTTAGCACCTGCCCTCACCATGCTGACAGCCGCTTTCAGTGCGAACTTTTCCAGCAGTCCCATTTTTCTCCCTCTCTTATATCTTTTCGGTCATCGCACACAGAACTCTGCATTATGTGCGCATATACGGCGATGTCATCTTTCCCGCGCCGATGCGCAGCAAAGATGACCGCCGACATTATCAAACGCCCATGAGATGCTTTCAGTTACGGTGTACCGACCGCATGTTATTCAAATCTCACCTTTATAGCATTAGCGTGTGCAGTAAGACCCTCTTTTTCAGCCACCAGCACGATATCGTCCTTAGCCTTGCGAAGAGCGTCCTCAGTATAGTAGATGAAACTTGAACGCTTCTCAAAGCTGTTTACGCCCAGCGGCGAGAAAAATCTTGCAGTGCCGCTTGTGGGAAGAACGTGGTTCGGACCAGCATAGTAGTCGCCGAGCGGTTCGGAAGCATACTGCCCCAGAAATACCGAGCCTGCATTGTCAAGCCTGCCCACATATTCCAGTGGGTTCTCAAACAGAACTTCAAGGTGTTCGGGTGCACAGCGGTTAGCCATATCAACAGCCTCGTCCTTAGTGTTGCAGATTATCATAGCACCGTAGTTCTCCAGCGAGTACCTGATAATATCTTTCCTCTCCAGATATTCCATCTGACGCTCTATCTCAGCGATAGTTTCATCAGCCAGCTTCTCGCTGGTGGTAACGAGTATCGCAGATGCCAGTCTGTCGTGTTCAGCCTGCGACATAAGGTCTGCCGCAACGAACTTGGGCTTTGCTGTTTCGTCAGCCATTACCAGTATCTCGCTGGGACCTGCCACCATGTCTATATCAACTACGCCGTAAAGCAGTTTCTTTGCAGTTGCAACGTAGATGTTTCCCGGACCTACTATCTTATCGACCTTAGGTATCTCCTCAGTGCCGTAAGCCAGTGCCGCGATAGCCTGTGCGCCGCCTGACATGAAAACTCTGTCAACGCCGCAAAGACCTGCTGCAACCAGTATATCCTTGTTAGGTGTACCGTCCTTGAGTGGAGGTGTCACCATGATTATCTCCTTAACACCTGCTATCTTTGCGGGAACAGCGTTCATCAGCACAGAAGAAGGGTAAGCCGCCGTACCGCCGGGAACGTAAAGACCCACCTTGTCAAGACCTCTGACCTTCTGTCCCATGATACAACCGTCAGCCTTTGCATTGACAAAACTCTGTGACTTCTGCCTCTGGTGGAAATCTGTGATGTTCTCGATGGCATTGAGCAGAGCCTCAACAAAAGCGGGGTCTGCATCAGTCATTGCATCGTTTATTACTTCACGGGGGACTTCGTAATACTGGGGCAGTTTGCCGTCAAATTTCTCGGTGTACGCCTTTACTGCGCTGTCGCCGCCCTCTCTTACAGTTTCGATTATCTCGTTTACGACTGCGGAAACTTTCTTGTCAGTTTCGCCGCTTCTCTTTTCCAGCTGCTTGAAAAACTCGACCTCGTCCTTGCCGTTTACGTAGATCTTCTTGATAAATGACATTTCTTTCTCCTCCTTACAGATTTTTTTCCACCAGCGTGACAAAATTCTCTATCTCGCTCTGGCGCATCTTCATGCTAACTGTATTTACTATCAGTCTTGCAGATATGGGGCAGATGTTGTCCTCGATTATCTCCAGACCGTTCTCTTTCAGTGTAGTGCCTGTTTCAACTATATCAACGATACCGTCAGCCAGTTCCAGCAGAGGTGCCAGTTCTACCGAACCCTCTATCTTGATTATGTCAACATCCATGCCCTTGCTCTCAAAATGCTTGCGTGTGATGTTCGGGTACTTGGTCGCGAGGGTCTTTACGTTGTAACCGCCGTAAAAACTCTGACCCTTTTTTGTAGCAAGCGCAAATCTGCATCTGCCAAAGCCCAGATCGACCAGTTCATAGAACTTGCCCTGCATCTCCTGAATGGTATCCTTGCCGACAACGCCCATGTCGCACACGCCATGCTCAACATAAGTTATAACATCGTTAGCCTTAGCCAGCACGACCTCCAGATTGCCGTCAGGTACAGGCAGTATCAGCTTTCTGCCCTTTTCGCGAATGGCTGTGCAGTCATATCCTATCTTCTCCAGAAGACCAACAGTATCTTTTTCCAGTCTGCCCTTAGTAAGAGCAATTCTCAAAGGTTTATTCATCTCACATTTCCTCCCGATCGCCCTTATATCTCATTTTCGGTGATATCCTCACCGACTCTGATGACTTTCTTTATGCCCTTTGACTTTGCATACTCCACAGTTTCCTCATAGGAGTTGAACAGCGAATGCTCGACCTTGCTGCCCTCACGCACCAGCTTCTGTGCATAAGCCATAGCTTCTACCACAAAACCCTTGTCACCAAAGATAACAGCGTCAACGGGCTTGCCTGCGGGACTTGCTCCTATCCTTTCAAGATGCAGTGCCACCGAGTCAACATTCACGCCGAAGCCGACTGCGGGCATTTCCTTGCCGAAAGAACCTATCAGATTGTCGTATCTGCCGCCCTTAAGCACCGACTGTCCAACTTCGGACAGATATCCCTTGAACACGATGCCTGTGTAGTAATCGGTGTGGCTCACGATACCGAGATCGACGGATATTTTGCCCTCATATCCCAGACTTGACAGCCTGTTGAACACCTGCCTCAGGTTGTAGAGAATGCCTGTTATCTTGTCGTTTGCATATATATCGCTCGCCTTGTCAAGAACTTCTACCCCGCCGAACAGGCTTGGAAGCTGTTTCAGTGCGCGGGTGATGTCATTGTCGCCTATCTCGTCCAGCAGGTCGTTGAGCGCAGGGAAATTCTTTGAAGATATGAGCAGTCTTATCTCCTCTATGACATCTTCATCAAGGTTCAGCTGAGCCACCAGTTCCTTGAAATAACCGATATGACCTATCTCCAGCCTGAAATTCTCCTTGTCGAAACTAGCCAGCGCCTCAACAGCAGTACACAGCACCTCCAGATCGGCACGCTTTTCGTTATCGCCGCCTATCAGTTCGATACCTGCCTGTACCACCTCATCAGACCTGCCTTTGAGCAGTGCATTGTTCGAGAAAACGCTCTGATTATAGTAAAGTCTCAGCGGCGTGTCAGACTCTTTCAGTCTTGTTGCTGCCAGCCTTGCTATCGGTATGGTGGAATCGGGGCGCAGAACTATCAGCCTGCCCTTTGAATCGGTCAGCTTATAAAGGCTCTCCTGTCTGAAATTTCTCGCACTGCCGCTGAAAGCATCATAAAACTCGATACCGGGAGTAACTACCTCACTGTAGCCGAAGCCCTCAAACAGCGCCGCCAGAGTCTTCTCCACCTTGCGCCTTGCAAGGCAGTCCTCAAACAGCAGATCTCTTGTACCCTCAGGGGTTATAAGGTCATATCTTTTCATACTATCTTTCCTTTATGTAAAATTATTTATCGTCAGCCATACGTCTGCACTCAAACCAATACTCAGCGAATTCTTCCTCTATGCCCTTGCCCATAGCGGCGGGGTCATCATAAACATATCCCCAAAAACGGCATTTCTTTGGAAAAAATCCGTCATCGCCGTCCAGCGTCCACTGAAATTCCTCACGGATATCGTATTCATAGTAGCTAAGGTACGTTCTGAAGATACCTTCATTTTTCAGTTTCAGCCATTCTTCAAAGTCAGCAGCCTCATTCTGCATTTCGACCATGACTTTCTCGCCGTCTGTAACTGCGCCGTTCCACTCCATATGCGCTGAAACACACCAGCGTATCCAGGGTCTTCCGTCGATGACTTCATGTCTGTAACTTGCAATGATATATTTTTTATCATCGGCAACTCCTGCGACAAGGAAGACCAGCCCGCCCTTTTTGAGCCTGAGGACTATCTTATTGGCATTGAGATCCTTGATCTGTCTGAACTTTGCCTTTGCAGCTTTTATCTGCTCCTTGTCCATAAGACCTCTCCTGCATTTTATCATAGTAAAGTGCTAACATAGTATCATAGTATCAACATGATATATTTTAGCATACTGACAAAGATTTGTCAACCGATTTGTGCAAAAAAGCAGAACCAACTTGTAAATTAACTATGAACGCCCATCCGAGTTTTCTGCGTACTCGTCATCAAAAACTCTTTCGCTGCCCTCTGCATCGGTGATATAACAATAACTTATCCTGCCTGACGCATCACAGGAAACTATCCCATATTGCTTGTTTTCATCATCAGATGCCAGTTCATAGCAATAGTCATTTCTCAGGATCCCGTTTTCAAACCCAAAAAGATCCCTGATGTCGTTTATGTCTTTTACTTCATGTGACTTATTCATAAAATCATCTGCTGAAACATTGTTTCCAAAATCAACAAACAGCCACGCATTTCCGTCAACACTTCTTGAGGTCAGTTCATACTCGGGCGGCGAACCCAGAAGATACGGTCTGTAACGGGTCACGTATTCATCAAGCCCAAGATCAATATCCTTCCGTGCTATCAAAATATGTGACGAATAGTCAAATTCGGGAGCATTCGCCGTATCGTCCTTCGCGCCGTTAGAAAGTTCCCAATAATCAAAAGCCGCGCAGGCAGCCTCATCAAAGATATAAAAATATGACAGCCCCTCTTTTTCGGGGTAAGGTTCACATTTTGCATAGCCGCTCATAAACGCATAATAGTATTTTCCGTTGCAGTTTATCTGCTTGTAATGCCGTGTTATAGGCATTGTGAGCTTACCGTTATCAGTCCCCCAGCCACTATCTAACCTATCTTTCTCATATTCCAGTTCTGCAAGACCGTCAGGCACATTCTTTATAAATTCATCTAACTGCTCTTCAAAACCATCTTTTTGCTGTACTTCTTCCGAGAACAGTTTGCGCAGTTTTTCTTTATCCCCGCTCTCGGCGGCTGTCATAACATCTTTAATTATCTTTCCCGCATCAGGTCTTGGTGAGTGATAATCATTCCATTCATCGCGAAAATCTGCATAGGAATTATCAGCGTTCATTCTGTCTTTCACTACATATTTAACACCTTTAATTATATTGCACGATGATAAACAAACCGCACTCACCGTTACCGTAGCAAGCAATAAAGATTTTTTCAGACCACTACCCATCAAATATATTTCTCCGTTTTTTCTCAGAAATTAAACAGCGATATCTGGCTCGACTTCGGCAAGTCACCGAACGCACCGATGTTCTCCAGCGCTTCAACGACTGCTTTGGTAACACCGCTGTCGCTCTGGAACTCTTCTATCGAGATAAAGTCGTTCTTCTGCGCTTTTTCGTATATGGCTATTGCCGCATTCACGCCGACACCGTTTATCGCACAGAACGGCAGTCTTATCTTGCCGTCCTCTATCTGGTAGATGAAAGCGTGTGACTTGTTTATGTCTATCGGCAGAAATTCATAGCCGCGCGACATCATCTCATTTGTCAGCATCAGCATATCCAGCACGCCGCTGTCCTTGCCCGAACGCTCTTCCTTTGACATGTTGCTCAGCTTGTCTATCTTATCACGCACCATGTAGATGCCTTTCAGCGTAGTTTCAGCATCAAAGTCCTCGCCGCGCACCGTGAAATACGTAGCGTAGAACGCCAGCGGCTCATGCACCTTGAACCAGCACAGTCTTATCGCCGCCGTTACGTATGCCGCCGCGTGCGCTTTCGGGAACATGTACTTTATCTTAAGACAGCTGTCAATGTACCACTCAGGCACATCATGCGCCCTCATATCCTGCTTCATCTCTTCTGTCAGCAGTTTTGGCGCTTTACCCTTACGGGTTATCTCCATTATCTTGAACGCCAGCTTTGGTTCAAGGTGATGTTCCAGCAGATACACCATGATACTGTCACGGGTACCGATAACGTTGGAAATATCACAAGTGCCGTTTTTGATAAGTTCCTGCGCATTGCCCAGCCATACATCAGTACCGTGTGAAAGCCCCGATATCTGCAAAAGGTCCGAGAAGTTCTTCGGCTTTGACTCCAGCAGCATTCCTCTTACGAAAGGCGTACCCATCTCAGGTATGCCCAGCGTGCCTGTTTCACACCTGATGTCCTCAGGCTTAACGCCCAGCGCTTCGGGCGATGTGAACAGCGAGTACACAGCAGGGTCCGACATGGGGCACTCGTTTATGTCCATATGTGTGAAGTCTTCGAGGTACTTATACATTGTAGGTACATCGTGACCCAGCTCGTCCAGCTTAAGAATGGTATCGTGCAGTGAATGGAAGTCGAAGTGAGTCGTGACCATGTCCGAGTCAGCCTTGTCAGCAGGGTGCTGAACAGGCGTGAAGTCATAGACCTCATAGTCACCCGGTATAACGACCATTCCTCCGGGGTGCTGTGAAGTCGTCCTCTTAACATCGACACAGCCGTTTACAAGCCTCTGTATCTCAGCGGGGCAGGCTGTCTTGCCGCGCTCATCGAGGTATTTTTTCACATATCCGTAAGCGGTCTTATCAGCCACCTTGCCGATAGTTCCCGCCTTGAAAACGTGGTCTTCACCGAACAGTTCTTCGGTGTATTTATGTACCTTAGACTGACAGTCGCCCGAGAAGTTAAGGTCGATATCAGGCGCTTTGTCGCCGTCAAATCCAAGGAATGTTTCAAACGGTATCTTGTGACCGTCGCGGTGCATCGGTATGCCGCAGTTAGGGCAGTCCTTAGGCGGCAGGTCAAATCCCGAACCGTATTCACCGTTCTCAAAGAACTCGGAATAGTGGCACTTTCGGCAGATATAGTGCGGTTCAAGCGGATTTACCTCCGATATGCCCGACATCGATGCCACGAATGACGAACCGACCGAACCACGCGAACCTACCTGATAGCCGCACTGGTTAGAGTACGCCACCAGCTTTTGCGATATCATGTACAGCACCGAGAATCCGTGTTTGATTATCGAGTCAAGTTCACGCTTAAGGCGCTTGAACACCAGCGGGTGTACATGTTCCTCAAAATATGCCGAAACGTCCACATCTTCGCCCTCAGGCACTTCTATTGACATCGGGTCGCAGTCGCCGTAAAGTTCACACGCTTTGCGCCAGCAGATTATCTGCAATTCGTACACCGCACCCTCAATGAAAGGCGTATATGTCCCCACAGGGAAAGCCTTCAGGTCAGGGTCTATCATGTCAGCCACGTTGTTAGTGTTGGTGACCACCACTTCGTAAGCCTTTTCCTTGCCAAGATATGCCAGTTCGTCAAGCATCTGGTTTGTTGATTTCAGGTACAGCGGTGCCTGATTGTCGCAGTCGGTAAAGCCCATCGAAGCCTGTATGATCGCCCTGAACTTAGCATCTTCCCTGTTTAGGAAATGCACATCGCCCGTCGCACAGACAGGTATGCCCAAGTCATTTCCAAGCCTTACGATAAAGCGGTTTATATCCTTGACATCTTCTTCGGTGCGTATCCTGTCATAAGGCGGCTTTTCGGCGGTCAGCATGAACATGTTGTTGCCGTCGGGCTGTATCTCCAGATAGTCATAAAAGCTGGCTATCTGCTTTATCTCATCATAGCTTTTGCCCTCCAGATAGGCTTGTATGACCTCGCCTCTCTCGCAGGCGCTTCCCAGTATCAGACCCTCGCGCAGTTTTGTCAGTTCGCTTTTGGGTATGCGCGGGCGGCGCTTGAAGTATTTGAGATTTGAGTATGATATCAGCTTATAAAGGTTTTTCAGTCCTATATTATTTCTTACCAGTATTATCTGGTGATAAACATCTTTAGTTTCGGTAACACGGTCGGTTTCACCCAGCAGACCGTTTATCATGTCTACAGTTATCAGCACCAGCGGGAACTGTTCCATGAGCATTTTTGCAAGTTCAATGAATATCTTGCCCAGCACCTCAGCATCATCACAGCCGCGATGATGCTGGAAATCGCCATACCCGAAATGCTCAGCCACATAGTTCAGCTTGTGCTTTTCAAGCTGAGGGAGCATCAGCTGTGACATCGGCACAGTATCTATGCTCGAAAACTCAAACTTTATGCCTTCCCTTTCACAGGCATGCTTTATAAAGCCCGTGTCGAAAGGTGCATTGTGCGCCACAAGACAGGGCTTTTCGCCGCAGAACTCCACGAATGCTTCCAGTGCAGTCTTTATGTCGGACTGACCTTTCAGCATATCATCGGTGATATTTGTCAGGTTTGAGATGAACTCTGTCAGCGGACAGCCGGGGTCTACCAGCATATCGAATTTATCGACTATCTCCAGCCCCCTCAGCTTGACCGCACCTATCTCGATTATCTTGTCATCTCTGGGATTAGTACCTGTAGTTTCAAGGTCAAAGCAAATTATCTCATCAGTCAGTTCGCGCTTGTCAACACCCTTGAATATCCTCGCATCATTGTTGACCTCGTAAGCCTCACAGCCGTAGATTATCTTGAACTCCTGCCCCGACTTGCGTATATCCGCGCACTTGTTGCCCGCTTCAGGGAAGCCCTGCACCACACCGTGATCGGTGATCGCCAGCGCCCTGTGACCCCAGCCCGCAGCCTTAGCCACCAGCTTTTCGGGGGCTGCCAGTGCGTCCATCATCGACATGTTGGTATGGCAGTGCAGTTCAACGCGCTTTTCCTCAGCAGTGTCCTTTTCCTTTTCACGCCCCACCAGCATTATATCATCAGCCATAAGGTAGATGTTGTGGTCGAAGTCGTCCTCCTGCAATTCGCCCCTCGCCATGATGGTAGCGCCCTTTTTCAGACTGCCCAGCATCGCTTCAAGACTTTCTCTCGTCAGTCTGACGAACTTGCCCTTTTTGTTTGAGCCTATCAGCTTCATCGCAACAGAGTTGGTATAGTCGGTAAAGAAGATGGTGGCTATCAGCATGCCTGTCTTCGTTTCTTTGGTGTCCACCTGAAAAACATCGCCCCAGACAGTTACCTTGTCATTGAAATGCTCCAGCGCCGCCGCTTCCATCGGCAGGTTTGCCATGCTGTGTACACGGCTGTCGCCCATTATAGGACCGCCTTTCAGCACAGTTGCGCCCTCGCCCAGCAGATGCAGGCTCGTAAAGTCAACATCGACCTTGCGGAACTCTGTCTGTGCAGGTGCGCCGCCGCCCTGCTGTTTCGCCGCCGCAGACTTCTGCTCATACGCCGCGATATCAGGCTGCGGCAGCGATGCAAAGAATGCCTGCTGTGCCTTTTCATGTTCTTCCATATCATTGAAAAGCACACCGTCAAGTTCAATATCCGCCTTTGTGGAGAAAAGTTCCCACACCAGCCCGCTGAAAGCGTTGTTCACGCCTGCCTTTTTCATAAGTTCATAGCCGCCGTGTTTCAGCGTCACTCTGAACACGCTGCCGTCCATGACTACCTCAGCGTCATCGAAAAAGCCGTTGACAAACGGAAATCTGCTCTTCATGAACTTGCAGATATCCGCAAAATATCCTGCCGACAGCATATCGGGCGTAAACTTGGGACTCAGCCTGAAACTGCTGTTCAGCGCCTTGCGCATGCGCGATTCAAACAGCGACACCGAGTCAAAGCCGACCAATTTCTGAAAAGCCGCCACGCACTCGATGCCTGTCAGCCCTTCGTCAAATATCAGCTTTAGTATCTTGCCCTCACCGATATCGGCAGATATGGCGTCTGCGAAATCGTCGAAGTATTCACTTATCTTTACTGTTGCCATTGACCTACCGTCCTATCCTATAGCTTGTCTATCTCGTCCATCAGCGCTTTCAGCGCCTTGTCTTCGGATACCGTATACAGCTTCTTGCCGTGTGCGAATATGACAGCCTGTCCGACACCGCCCGCAATGCCTATATCAGCCTCGCCCGACTCACCGATGCCGTTGACAACACAGCCCATGACAGCCACCTTGATATCCTTATTCACGTTTTTAGTCATTTCCTCCACCTGCTTTGCCAGACCTATCAGGTCGATGCGCGTCCTTCCGCAGGTCGGACATGAAACTATCTGCACGCCGCTCCCTCTGCCGATGGCTTTGAGTATATCTTTCGCCGCGTATATCTCTTTTTCAGGCTCATCTGTCAGCGAAACTCTTATGGTTTCACCGATGCCGTCCATCAGCAGTGAACCTATCCCCACCGCCGACTTTATTATGCCCATGCGCTCGGTACCCGCCTCTGTAACGCCCAGATGAAGCGGATAATCGCACATCTTCGACAGTTTGCGGTAAGCCTCGACCATTATATTCACATCAGATGATTTTATCGAAATGACTATCTCATTGAAGTCGCACTGTTCCAGTATCCTGACATGCCCCATCGCACTCTCGACCAGCGCATCGGCACAGGGCTTGCCGTATTTCGCCAGCAGTTCCTTTTCCAGCGAACCGCCGTTCACGCCTATCCTTATCGGTATGCCCTTTTCGGTACACTTTTTCACGACAGCTTTCACCCTGTCCATATCACCGATATTTCCGGGATTAATGCGTATCTTATCTATGCCTGCATCAGCCGCCGCAAGTGCCAGCCTGTAATCAAAATGTATGTCTGCCACCAGCGGGATGCTTATTTTCTCCTTTATCGCAGGGATAAGCGCCACAGCCTCCATATTCGGTATGGCGGCGCGGACTATCTCACAGCCCGCCTGTTCAAGCCTTACCGCCTGTTCTACCGAACCCTCGATGTCGGTAGACGGCACGTTCAGCATCGACTGGATATATATATGCTTTCCGTCAAGCGTCAAGCCGCCGACCTTAACGGGTCTGACATTTCTCATTTTAAGCTCTCCTTTATCTCAGAAGTTTTTCCAGCAGTTCATCGACCTTTTCTTTTTCGCGCAGACCGTTCAGCCATCTTTCGGGTATGCCGTCCACACCGTAGACAATTCCCGCCAAACCGCCCGCGACACAGGCAGTGGTATCGGTGTCATCACCCAGCGCCACCGCGCCTTTAACGACCTCTTCATAGCTTGTGGAGTTTCTCATAAGCATCACCGCGCCCCGCAGTGTATCCACTACAAATCCGCCGCCCCTGCCGACCCAGATATCCTTTTCATCGGGTCTTATCGAAAACTCAAATTCGTCCGCATATTTCGGCTTATCTGCATATATGCGCCTTAACTCAGCCACCGCCTCAGAGAGCGCCTTGTCAATATCAGCGCCTTCCAGCAGACTTCTCGCCATAAGCACATAAAGCCCGCAGCACACCTGATTTGTGATGTTCCCATGCGTGATAAGGCACTGTCTGTGCGCGTCTTCTACCAGCTGTTCGTCACTGCCCTCATGCCACAGTGCCAGCGGAAGCACTCTCATAAGTGCGCCGTTGCCCTTGCCGTCGGGTCTGACAAAACCGGCCTTTTCAGCCTTTACGCCGCCCCTGTAAGCATTCAGCGCCATGCTTGTCTGTATGCCCACATCAAAGACTTTTCCGCCCACAGCCCAAAGACCGTCATCATACCACGCCAGCACTCTGTCCGAAAAATCGTCAAGGTCGAACTTTCCCTTTTCCACCAGACTTTCCAGCAAGCAAAGCGCCTGTGCACCGTCATCAGACCACGTTGCGGGTGCAACGCCCGCATGCGCCCGCCTGAATCCCTCAGGCGGTGTCATTTCTATCTTGTCATACGGCGGTATATCCTCTGCATTATGGAACTCGTAAGGAACGCCCAGTGCGTCCCCCACCAGCATGCCGAAGATACCGCCTTTGATCTTGTTTTCGTTTTTCATTTCTATACCAGCTTAGTGATATCGCTTACCGTTATCACTACCATCAGCAAAAGCAGTGCTGCCATACCGATAGTGTGTACCATGCCCTCTCTCTCAGGGGGAACGGGCTTTCTGCGAACAGCCTCTATCAGCAGGAAGATAAATCTTCCGCCGTCAAGTGCGGGCAGAGGAAGCAGGTTGAACACGCCGACATTTATCGTAATGAACGATGAAAGCGACAGCACAGAATCGATAAGACCTTTCCAGTTTATCTTGCCCGTTTCCTGATCGCGTTCGCTGTCTATCACATCGCCTATCGAGTCAACTATGCCCACAGGACCGCTCATATCTTTCAGCGAATACTTGCCTGTCAGCATATCAGCCAGCGATATATAGATAAGTCTTGCATCTGTTGCGGTCTGCCTGAAAGCCTGCGTTACCACGCTTTTGGGTGTTATTTTTCCAGGTTCTACCCAGAAATCATAGTGAACGACTTCCTTGCCGTCCTCACCGACAGTCGTTGACAGCTTCACATTTTTCAGGCTGATACGCTCGCCGTTTCTCACTACCACCATGTCATAAACGCCGTCCTCATCGTTGGTGAACTTGTATGACATATCCATCGAGGTGAATATCCTCATGCCGTTGATGGCGATTATCTCATCGCCCACTTCAAGACCCGTTTCGTGACTGACAGCGCCATCTTCAAACTTTGATACTGTCGTGGTGACTATGGCATCACTTATGCCTGTCTGCACCATCAGCAGGATCAGACCAAGTATCATGTTCATGCACACGCCTGCGGCCACGATTATCATTCGCCGCCACACAGCCTTGTTGCCGAAAGCCCTGCCGTCGGAACTGTCCTTGTCTTCGCCTTCCATAGCGCAGTAGCCGCCTATCGGGAAGACCCTCAGCGCATACAGCGTTTCGCCCTTCTGCTTTTTCAGCAGTGCGGGACCCATGCCTATCGCAAATTCGTTGACCTTTACGCCATTCAGCTTAGCGGCGATAAAGTGCCCGAATTCATGGATAGTTATTATCAGACTGAAAATTACGATCGCTATGATTATACTCATTGATACTGCCCTTCTTCTATTCTTTTCGCGACATATTCCCTGGCCGCACTGTCAGCCGCAAGGATATCATCGACATTATGTATCTCTTTGTTCTCGGTATTTTCCAGAACCTCAGTCACCAGTTCACCTATCGCAAGGAAGCTGATCTTACCAGCCAGGAAAGCCGCCACAGCCTGTTCATTCGCGCCGTTGACTGCCGCTGGGAGTATCCCGCCCGCAGTCACCGCCTTAATGCAGGCGGTCAGGCACTTGAAAGTGTCGTAATCGGGCTTTGCAAAGGTCAGCCTGCCGTAGTCTGTAAGTGAAAGGTGCTTTACATCGCAGTGTACCCTGTTGGGGTAAAGCAGTGCGTACTGTATGGGTATCTTCATATCAGGCACGCCCAGCTGTGCTATCACAGAATTGTCCTCATACTCCACTGCCGAATGTATCACACTCTCGCGGTGTACGACTATCTCTATCTGTTCCGGTCTTAAGTCGAAAAGCCACATAGCTTCGATAAATTCAAGCCCCTTGTTCATAAGCGTAGCAGAGTCTATAGTTATCTTGTTGCCCATCGACCAGTTTGGGTGGTTAAGCGCCTGTTCGACTGTCACGCCGCGCAGTTCTTCGGTGGTCTTTCCGTAGAAAGGTCCGCCCGAAGCCGTAAGTATTATACCCTTGACACGGTTCATGCTGTTGCCCTGCTGTGACTGGAATATAGCCGAATGCTCACTGTCAACGAGGTATATCATAACGCCCTTTTCCTTAGCCGCATTTATGACCAGCTTACCGCCCGCCACCAGTGTTTCCTTGTTTGCAAGCGCGATGTCTGTGCCATGTTCGATGGCTGTCAGCGTGGGTACAAGCCCCACCATGCCGACCACCGAGTTCAGCATAATGTCAACACCGTCAAGCTGTGCGATAGTCTTCAGACCCTCCATGCCCGTCAGCAGATCAACACCTCTTCCGCACAGCAGTTTTTCAAGTTCACCCAGTTTATTTTCGTCATAAATGCAGGCATACTCAGCCCCGAATTCTATGACCTGCTCAGCCAGCATCTTCACATTCGAGTGCGCCGCCAGCGCCTTTACCTTAATTTTATGCTCGCGGCAGACCTCCAATGCCTGTGTGCCGATGGAACCTGTCGAGCCTAAAATAGTGATAGTTTTCATAAAAAACAACCTCTGTCAAAAACGTTCAAAAGGGGTAAGCCCGTTTGCAGACCTGCCCCTCGAAAATATTTATGCAATAAGCAATCCCTGTGACGCGAGATAGCAGATGAACGGCACAACAAGCAGTGCACTGTCGAACCTGTCCATAACACCGCCGTGACCAGGCATTATCTTGCCGTAATCCTTGATGCCTGTCTGACGCTTCACCATAGAAGCAGTCAGGTCACCGACCAGACCTATGAGCGCAGCCGCCATGCCCGCAAGGAAAACCATGATATACCGCACGCTGAACCCCTTGTTGACCACATCGAAAATAATGCTGGTCACAACAAGTATCAGACCATTGGTTATAACGCCGCCCACCAGACCTTCCAGTGTCTTGTTGGGGCTTATCTCAGGCCAGGGGTGATGTACCTCTCTGCCTGTCTTTTTGAAGAAAGTGCCCACAAAGTAAGCACCGCTGTCAGCCAGCCACGCCGCCGCCAGCGCAATGATTATCAGGTAGACCTGTGCCCTGCCCTGCGACTTTGCTTCAACACCTGCGACCAGTGAGTTATCCTGCGCCAGCCTTACCAGAGTGCTGAACGAGTAGCTTATCAGCACCGTGATGCCCGTCATGCCAAAGAAATCCTTGAAATCAAATTTCTTATGATCCCGCAGATACAGTATGCACATGAAAAGGATAAAAATACCCATATACAGCTTATAGCTGAAAAAATACAGCGTTTCGAGCCTGAACATAAAGTAAGGTATCACAGCATCGATGCCCGCAAATGTCAGGCATGCTATCATCTGGTGTTTGAATTTGTCGTATCCCACTGCCTTGAAAAGTTCCATAACAGCGATCACCGACAGTGCGCCCACCGCCAGATTCATCAGCGGCGTCGCATGAAGTGCCACGAGGACGATGGCTATCACCAGCGCCACCGCAGCGGAAATTATTCGGGTAGACATTCCTTAAACTCCTCCGAATCTTCTGTTTCTTTCGCAAAAATCCAGTATCGCCCTGTCGAAATCAGCATTCTTGAAATCAGGCCAGAGGATATTGGTATAGTAAAATTCAGCATAAGCCGCCTGCCATATCATAAAGTTTGACAGCCTCTGCTCACCGCTGGGTCTTATTACCAGATCAAGCGGAGGTATCTCTTCTGTGTAGAGATTTCTCTCTATCATCTCCTCAGTGATGTCCTTCGGGTCGAGTTCACCCCGCTTTACCTTTTCTGCCAGCGTCTTTACGCTGTGACAGATCTCATCACGCCCGCCATAGTTGATGGCAAGCACCAGCGTCATCGCATCAAAATCCTTCGAGGTTTCCTCTGTATCCAGCATCTTCTCCTGCAAAGAGGGTCTTAGCACTGACCTGTCCCCGATGAACCGTATGCGTATGTTCTCTTCGATAAAGTCCTTTACTTCGTCAAGATACTTCTCGAACAGATCCATTATCGACTCTACCTCGTCCTTTGGTCTTTTCCAGTTTTCGGTAGAGAACGCATAGTATGTGATATAATCAACGCCCACCGCCTTAGCGTGCCTTGTTATCGTGCGGAAAGTCTTTGCACCCTCGCGGTGTCCGAACTTTCTCGGCAGACCGCGTTTTTTCGCCCATCTGCCGTTTCCGTCCATGATAACGCCCACATGTGCGGGCGGTATGATATTTTCGCCTAAACAGCTTATCTTCTTAGCCATCAGTCACCTTAGATAGAGAGTATCTCTTTTTCCTTCTCAGCAACGTGAGCGTCGATCTCCTTAACGAACTTGTCAGTCAGCTTCTGGATAGCTTCCTCACCGTCTTTCTGTTCGTCCTCAGTGATCTCGTTATTCTTCTTCTTTGCCTTGATCTTCTCGATAGCGTCGCGTCTTATGGAACGTACTGCCACCTTGCAGTCCTCGCCGCCCTTTTTAACGTCCTTTACTATCTCCTTACGTCTGTCCTCAGTCAGCTGAGGGAATATCAGTCTGATAGTCTGACCGTCGTTCTGGGGATTGATGCCGATATCGGAAGCCTGTATAGCCTTCTCGATGGACTTGAGAGTGCTCTTGTCCCACGGAGTTATAACGAGTATCCTTGCCTCAGCAACGGATATAGCCGCCATCTGGTTAACAGGGGTAGGCGCACCGTAGTACTCTACCTTTACCTTGTCGAGAACAGCGGGGTTAGCCCTGCCCGCTCTTATTGCCGCAAAATCGGAAAGCATAACGTTTACCGACTTCTCCATTTTTTCCTTAGCCTTGTTTTTTATTTCATTCATGATCTGTCTTCCTTTCGTGATTTATTCAGCCGATACCAGTGTGCCCACATTTTCGCCCATGCAGGCATCATAGATGTTGTCAGGTCTTGCCAGATCGAACACCAGTACCGGGATATTATTGTCCTTGCAAAGTGCCGCCGCAGTTGAATCCATTACCTGCAAGCCTTTTTCCAGCACTTCGTTGAATGTCAGTGTGTCATACTTGACAGCATCAGAGTACTTATGGGGATCCTTGTCATAAACGCCGTCTACCATAGTAGCCTTCAGGAATATATCCGCCTCTATCTCGGCAGCCCTGAGTGCAGCAGCCGTGTCGGTGGAGAAGAATGGGTTACCTGTTCCGCATCCGAATATGCACACTCTGCCCTTTTCAAAATGGCGCATAGCCTTGTTCCTGATATAAGGTTCAGCCACCTGCGGCATCGAGATAGCAGTCTGCACTCTGACTTCCATACCGCAGTTTTCAAGACCGTCAGCCACAGCCAGTGCGTTCATGGCAGTTGCCAGCATACCGATGTGGTCAGCCCTTGTTCTGTCCATAGCGCCGCTCGAACGACCTCTCCAGAAATTGCCGCCGCCGACAACTATGCCGACCTCGACACCCGCATCAACGACTTTCTTTATGCTCTTGCCTAAAGTGTTGATTATCTCATAATCCAGACCGATCTTCTTTTCCCCCGCCAGAGCTTCGCCGCTCAGCTTGAGGAGTATACGCTTATATTTAGCACCCATAGATAACACTCCTTAAAACATATTTTTGCACCTTTGCGCATAATTACTCACAATAAAATTATACTATATTTTTTTCCTCTTGTAAAGGGGTTTAATGTAAATTCTCAGAAAAAAACTGCGGAGAACGCGATCCTCCGCAGCTGCCGCCGCAAAATTATCTCAGCCTTTTACGATCTTGACATAGAAAGTCCTCGTTCTCGGGCCGTCAAACTCAGCAAAATATATGCCCTGCCATGTACCCAGCAGAAGACTGCCGTCCTCGATGATGACAGTTTCAGATGCGCCCACACAGCTTGATCTCAGGTGTGCCGCCGAGTTGCCCTCCATATGTCTGAACTGAGGTCTGTCGGGGTAGGTCTTGTCCAGCGCGAACAACAGGTCGGTCTGCACATCGGGATCGGCATTCTCGTTTATAGTTATCGCCGCAGTGGTGTGCGGGCAGAATACCACAGCAATGCCGCTTTCCACCCCCGACTCGTTGAGAGTCTGGCGCACATAGCTGGTAATATTGTAAAGTCCCGTTTCATCTGTCTTGATATTATACTTTCTTAACATCGCGCACCCCCGTCAACTTAAAAACTGGCTTTCTGTTTCATTCTTTGATGGTCTGCTCATCAGCTTCTTTATGCTCTCGCCCACAGGCGCACCCTCGAACAGCACTTTTGCCAGTTCTTCGGTTATGGGCATCTCGATACCCATTTTCTTAGCCAGATCGTAAGCATTCTTCGTGCAGGAATATCCCTCAACAGTGCCGACCTGTCTTACTGCCTCAGCAGGGTCGGTACCCTTGCCGATAAGTATGCCCGCACGCCTGTTGCGGCTGTGCATCGAACAGCAGGTAACTATCAGGTCACCGATGCCGCTAAGTCCTGCGAAAGTATCACGTTCAGCGCCCATCGCGATGCCCAGCCTTGCTATCTCGCGGATACCTCTGGTCATAAGCGCCGCTTTGGTGTTGTCACCCAGCCCCAGACCGTCGCACACGCCTGCCGCCAGCGCGATTACATTTTTCAGCGAACCGCCTATCTCACAGCCGATGACATCATCGTTCACATACACCCTGAAAGTGTTGTTCGAGAGGGTCTGCTGAATGAAATTTGCCGCTTCCCTGTTCTCGCATGCCGTACAGACAGTTGTGGGTATGCCGCGCGCAACTTCCTCCGCATGTGAAGGTCCTGTCAGTACCGCGATTATATTGTCGGGAAAACATTCCTTTTCTACCTCAGTCATTCGTTTAAGACTGCCCGCTTCAAGACCCTTTGCGGTGTTCACGATTATAGTATCCTTGTCTATGTAAGGCGCAGCTTCCTCACAAACGCTGCGAACGAAGTTAGAGGGTATGCCCACAATGACCATATCCTTCCCCTTAGCCGCCGAAATATCGGTAGTCAGCTTGATAGTCTTGTTGATCAGCACGCCGGGCAGTTTGCTTTTCAGTTCTCCTGTACGGTTGATGGTGTCTATCTCGTCCTGAAACTTGCTCCATACCGTGACATCATGCCCCGCATTGTCGCACATTATAGCCAGCGAGAGCCCGAATCCGCCCGAGCCGAGAATAGTAATAGTTGCCATTTGTCATACCTCCCGTTTATTGATCGTTGTCAAAAAATATTATGACTATCCCTTTAGCACACCAACTAAAAATGCGGTAAACAAAAGGATAATTGAGCGCCATACGCCAAGAACCTTAAGTTCTGTATAGCCGCTGTTTTTGTGGTGTGTCAGCGGGATAACCACAAAAAATATTGATCGTTTACCAGATTATATCCCAATTAAGTGACAGTTATGTGTGCATAAGGCGAATATTATCACTTTTCCGCCGAACTGCCTTTTTTCCTTCCCATAAGATACAGCACCGCCCACAGCACGCAGAAACCTGCCCACACAGTCACCGATACGATGCCTATACTTATTTCAGAGCAGAGGTTAATATTCCACCAGAATGCCATCAGCGCCGTAGTCACCTTTGACCTGTCAGCCAGCTTTACAGCGGCAAAATGCTCTTTTTTCACAGCTTTGACAGCTATGACCTCACATGTCGCAAGAAACGCGATCAGCACAGCATGCGGCACAAGTATCAGCCACTTGCTCATGTACCTGTCTAAATTTCCAAAATACGCCAGACCTGCATAGTCGGGGTCAAAGGCATATCTTTCATCGCTCGGCATTCTTTCGCTTATTAAAAAGAAAATCAAAAGAGCGCACACCTCAATGAGCCATGCGGCGATACGGCTGAGCCTTATGCCCTTATTGGGATCGTCCTTCTTTTCGGCTTTATCCTTGTGGGTCGCATAAATAACTATCAAAGCGGTAAGCCCTATAAGAAAAGCGAAAAAAACTATCGTCATAAAAAGGGTCATAACATTTTTGTCTATGCCCTGCTGTATGATGACACCCCTCGAAGCATTTACGAACATAGCAGTGACAAACAAAAGCACAGCATCAGTTGTGAAAGTCATAACCGTCCTGAAAAGCCTGTCGCCCTTTTCATTCATTTTCAGACCCACATTTTTCCTGCTGACAAGGTAATTGACCAGTGCCGCGCCGCCTATTGCCAGCCCGCCCATCAACTGCCAGTAAAGTCCGTAGTATTTTGCCGCGATAACGTCAAAATTACCGTCAGGGCCAAAATGCACGCCTATCTCCTGCGGGTAGCTGTTCCACTTCATCAGGTAGATCACCAGTGTCACCACGATCGCGGTCGGGTTCAGCCAGAATAATATCCTGTGTATTGCTTTTAGTGTTTTGTTCATGTCGTTCTCCCTATATCTATCCCTTGATACACCCATGCGTACAAAAGCGCAGTCTTTCAGCGCCCCTGTACGCATGTCAGCTTTTATAGACTTATTTCTATCTCCCAATTTTGATGTGTATTGCTGATTATGATTATCCCTTTAGCACACAACCAAATTGGGATATTTCTATCAAAGACCGTATTTCTCACCAAGATCAAGCTATAGCAATCCAACTATTTAAATTCACAAAATCCAGTCGCAAAAGCTTGGATCTATGGATTTTGTGACTGGATTTTGTCTGAATTTTAAGGCGGATTGCTATAGTAATGCCCGAACACCTCATGCACCCCGCTTTGCGAGGCATAAGCCCATATATCTGTAAGCCGCTCAGCCGTGTCGGTAACATTCTTCATGCCGCCCGACATGGTGTCAAGGAACTCCTTTTCGGTAAGTTCGCGGGTCGAGATCATTTATCGCCCTCTTTTACAGCAGCCTTTTTCTGTCCGAATTTATTCTCAGTACCATTCATAAGGCGCTTGATGTTAGCGTGGTGCAGTGAGATTATCAGCACACAAATGCACACGCCCATCAGCGTATTTGGCACGACTGCACAGCCGCCATTGTATACAAATCTCTGCAAAATAAAGGTAAATGTCGGGTAAGCAACAGCAGCGAATATCGAGCCGACCGACACATATTTCGTTGCCGCCAGCAGTACGCCAAAGACTGCCAGCGCACAGACACATGTCAGCGGGTCGATGGCAAGCAAGGTCGTCGCCGCCAGCAGCACGCCCTTTCCGCCGTGAAAACCATAAAACACAGGGAAACAATGTCCCAGCATAACGCACAGACCTGCCACATAACCGATAAAGTGCGGGTCATCAAAGAACTCTACCCCCATGACCTTATGCACCACCACACGACAGACTACCACTGCGATAACACCTTTCGCAAGGTCGCAAAGCAGTGTCGCCAGCGCAGGACCCTTGCCGTAAACGCGGAGCACGTTCGTCAGCCCCGCGTTCTTACTGCCGTAGTCGCGTATATCCTGCTTTTTCCATAGCCTGCACACGATTATCGCTGAATTCAGGCTTCCCAGAAGATACGAAAAGAAAACTGTGAATAATATAGCCAAAACGTCTTTCATGTTTATGCTCCTACTTTACATCATCTCTGTCGCGTTCTCTTATCTTGAAAACAATAGGCGTGCCGTCCAGCGAGAATGTTTCGCGTATCTGATTTTCAAGATACCTCTGATATGAGAAGTGGAACAGTTCAGCCCTGTTCACAAAGAAAACAAATGTCGGCGGGTTTGTGGAAACCTGCGTCATGTAGTATATCTTGAGTCTTCTGCCCTTGTCGGAAGGCGGCTGAACACGCTGTGTGGCATACGCCAGCACTTCATTCAGTTTGCCTGTCGCTATGCGCACAGAGTTCTTTTCCTTGACATATCTTATCATCTCAAACAGCTTGTCCACGCGCAGACCTGTCTTTGCAGACACGAAAACGAACGGCACATAACTCATAAAGCTGAAATCATTCTCTAGCTTTTTGCGGAACTCATTCATCGTTTTACCGTCTTTTTCCAGCGCGTCCCACTTATTGACAGCCACAACGCAAGCCTTGCCCTTTTCGTGAGCGTACCCCGCAACCTTGCTGTCCTGCTCGGTAAAACCGACAGTCGCATCTATGACGATGACAGCCACATCAGCCCTGTCCACCGCCATATAAGCCCTCAGCACCGAGTATTTCTCAACCGTTTCCAGCACTTTCGACTTGCGGCGTATACCCGCAGTATCGATAAAAACGAATTTGCCGAACTCATTTTCGATATCCGTATCTGTTGCATCGCGGGTAGTTCCCGCAATATCCGATACTATCACTCTCTCCTCGCCGCATATGCGGTTTATCAGCGAAGATTTGCCCACATTCGGCTTACCGATAACAGCTACCTTTACAGCCTCATCGTCATCTTCCTCAGCAGATATCTCAGGCAGATATTTCAGCACCTCGTCAAGCATATCGCCTGTACCGTGACCGTGTACCGATGACACAGGGAAAGGCTCACCCAGACCGAGATTATAAAATTCATAAAGTTCCATCGGGGGTTCGCCCACGTTATCGACCTTATTCACGCACAGCACCACAGGTTTGCCTGATTTCATAAGCATTTGTGCGACCTCCATATCAGTCGAGGTAACACCGCTCTTGATATCTGTGACAAGTATTATCACGTTTGCCGAAGTTATAGCCAGTTCAGACTGTCTTCTCATCTGCGACAGAATGATATCATCGCTCTCAGGCTCGATACCTCCCGTGTCTACCAGCATGAATTCTCTTCCCAGCCATTCACATTTACCGTAGATACGATCTCTTGTAACGCCGGGTGTGTCCTCGACTATCGAAAGCCGCTGACCTATAAGTTTATTAAAAAGTGTTGATTTGCCCACGTTGGGTCTGCCGACAACGGCAACAACAGGCAGCACCATAATATCCTCTCCTTTCAAAATACAGACTCTTTTTATTATATCATATCGGTCAAAAAAAATCAAGCAAAAATAAAAGGCAGAGGAAACAAAGTTCCTCTGCCTGTAAAGCTCGTCTTCTAAGACTGTCAAGGCACCAAAAGGCTTAAGCGTCCTTCTTGATGACCTCAACGCCCTTGTAAAAACCACAGTTCTTGCAAACTCTGTGGGGCGAAGTCAGCTCGCCGCAGTTTGAGCATCTGCTCAGTGCAGGCGCATCGAGCTTCCATACAGCCGAACGTCTTTTATCACGTCTTGCCTTAGAAACTTTTCTCTTTGGTACTGCCATTTTGGCACCTCCTCTTCGGTAATAATAACACCTGTCCCCAGACGGTCAGTCTTTCGGACAATCGCAGTCGCCTTCATTCAGATCCTTGCCGCATTTGAAGCACAGCCCCTTGCAATCCTCCTTGCAGAGTATCTTCGTGGGAAGTGACAGCAGCATATCTGAGATTACCAGCTCATCCAGTTCGAGCACATTATCCTCACAGACAACATATTCATCATAGTCATCACGCCCGCTGTGGAGCTGTCTGACCAGAATATGCGAGAACTCGTAAGCATACTCCCGCTCAAACTCTTTAAGACATCTGTCGCAGACCTGTGACAGTCCAAACTTCACCCCGAAATCGAGCGTTACAACGCCCGCGCGGTTCTCTGCCCTGCCGCTGACTGCTATAGGTGCTGTAAAATCATACGATGAATACTCTCCGACCTGCTCAGGCGTGATCTCATAGTCAAACTCCTTGACCTCACCGACTATGTCGAAAAGCTCTTTCAGATGTATTTTCATAGTACACCTCAAACATCACAAACTCCATTATAACCCGAAATCTGCGATTTGTCAATAGTTTTTCTGAATTTTTTTGTTAATTCAAAATAAATTTTCATTTTACAGGGAAATGCCGCCCCGCCTTATGACAGGAGCAGCACACCCGAAAAATTCAAAATATTACTTGATGAAAGCTCTTACCTTTGCAGGCAGATCTTCAACATCAGCCGATATGGTGAACACGATGTTGATATCCTTAGCCAGTACAGCTATGGACTCCAGCATGCTGCCCAGTTCATCATAATCTCTGCCGCCGATCTTCAGGATACCGTCAACAAAGATCTCCTGAATGTCGTGGTTGCCTGCCAGCAGACCTGCAACAAAACCATAAAATCTCTCATAATTGCTGATAGCATAGTCCTCAGCATCCACCAGTCTTACACTGTGGGGAATATCGTAAGTGAGCTTCATGCCTCTCTCGATGCAGACAACGTTGCCCGTTGCCTTCTCGGCAGCCTTTACAATGGAGTCAACAAGTATCTTAGTCTTGCCTGTACCCTTTTTGCCCGGAATTAAATTGATCATAATAACTCTCCATTCTGCTTTAAAAGCATTTATTTTAAGCGGCATCTGCCATAAGCGGTGTCAGCCGCATAATTCCTTTTTTCTATCAGCCAAGCCTTGCTTCCAGCGCAGCCTTCTGATCCTCATAGCCCGGTTTGCCCAGCAGTGCGAACATGTTCTTCTTGTAGCTTTCAACGCCCGGCTGATTGAACGGGTTAACACCCAGCATATAGCCCGAAATAGCGCATGCCTTCTCGAAGAAGTATATCAGTTCGCCCAGGTTTTCCTCGTCTATCTTGTCCATGTCGATAACAAGGTTAGGCACGCCGCCCTCAGTGTGAGCGAGTATAGTGCCCTCGAATGCCTTGCTGTTTACAACAGACATATTCTGGTTTGACAGGAAGTTCAGACCATCTCTGTTCTCAGCATCTTCCTCAATGAAGAAGTCCTGCTTCGGGGTCTTTATGTTCACAACAGTTTCAAACATTATGTCCGAACCGTCCTGAATGAACTGACCCAGCGAGTGCAGGTCTGTGGAGAAAGTAGCAGCAGATGGGAAAATACCCTTGCCGTCCTTGCCTTCGCTCTCGCCGAACAGCTGCTTGTACCACTCGCCCATCAGTGTGAATGCGGGGTCGTAGGAAACCAGCATCTCGACCTTCTTACCCTTTCTGTAAAGGATATTTCTTGCAGCAGCGTACTTGTAGCAGTCGTTGCCGTCATCGTTCGCATACTTCTTCTGAGCGTTTCTTGCGCCCTGCATCAATGCGTCGATATCGCAGCCTGCAACAGCTATAGGCAGCAGACCAACAGCGGTCAGTACAGAAAATCTTCCGCCGACATCATCAGGCACAACGAATGTTTCGTAGCCCATTTCGTCAGACAGTTCTTTAAGAGTACCCTTAGCCTTGTCTGTAGTAGCGAATATTCTCTCCTTAGCCTCGTCCTTGCCGTACTTGTCTTCCAGCAGCTTCTTGAAAACTCTGAATGCAAGTGCAGGCTCGGTGGTAGTACCCGACTTGGAGATAACGTTTACACATATATCTCTGCCCTCACAGATGCTCAGCACCTCGTTGAGGTAGGTAGCGCTTATGTTGTTGCCGACAAAGTAGATATCAGGGGTATCCTTTTTCAGGTTGTTGTAGAATGGCGACTTCAGCAGTTCTATAGCCGCTCTCGCGCCCAGATATGAACCGCCTATACCGATAACTATCAGCACATCAGCCTTAGCCTTTATCTTCTCGGCAGCAGCCTTTATCCTTGCGAATTCTTCCTTGTCATAATCGGTAGGAAGCTCGACCCAGCCCAGAAAATCGTTGCCGGGGCCGTTCTTGGCAGCAAGGGTATTGTGGGCAGCGGTGACAGCAGGAGCGATAGCATCGAACTCATGGTCAGCGACAAAGCCCTCAAGATATTTTGTTCTCAAAGTAAGTGACATTTCAGATCAGCCTTTCTTGTAATTTACTTTTGTTTATTATACAATATTTTTCTAAACTTTGCAAGCAATTTCACTAAGACTTGTCACTTTTGTACAATCAGTACAAAACCCGCCTTAAAATTTAAGCAGATTAATCAACAACTGTTTCAAATTAAATGCAAAGCTGATCTTCTTGACATCTTTTGCCGCTACCAGTTCTGCCGAGTACATCTCCTGACCGCCCATCATGCAGGTCAGCCGCCCGCAGACCTGACCTTTCCTTACAGGTGCAGTCAGCTGTTCTTCCTTTTCAAACTTCATCTCGAACCCCGATGAAGACCCTTTTGGTATGACAGCATCGGGCAGTTCACCGAAAGTGACAGCCACTTTTTTCTGTTCACCGCCGTTGACGGGTATCTTTTTCAGCATTTCGGCAGTCGGTTCGGGGGAATACAGCGAGTAGCTTTCAAAGCACATATCAAGGAGTTTTTTTGACATATCATCGACATTTTCCCGCTTATCGCCGCCTATTATCACCACCGCGATATCCATGCCGCTGCGCTGTGCCGTTACGACCGCACACTCCCCCGCTGCCGATGTGCTGCACGCTTTCATGCCCGTGATACCCTTGTAGCTGCGCACCGGACGGTTCAGGTTCACAAGTTCAGCTTTACCGTCACGTACATATTCCAGCCACGATGTAAAATATGGTATCAACATCTCATGCTTTACAAGTTCAGATGCCAAAACAGCCGTATCTGCCGCATCTGAGAGAGTGTGTTCATCTATCCCGCAGACATCTGCATATGTGGTCGAACGCATGTCAAGCAGTTCTGCTTTTCGGTTCATCTCAGCCACAGCACTCTCAGAAGTCCCGAAGATGTGTTCTGCCAGCGCTACAGCACCATCATTCGCGTTGCTGACGGTTATGGACTTGAGAAGTTCATCGACAGTTATCTTCTCGTTCTTGTCGAGCCATATCTGCGGTGCAGGCTGTGAATTGGCATTTGCCGATGCAGTGACCACATCGTCCAAAGACAGTTCGCCGTTCTCTATCTTCTCAGCTGTCAGCAGCACCAGCATCAGTTTTGCAAGATGTGATACCTCAGCCGTTATATCGGAGTTTTTCTCCATCAGCACCTTTCCTGTGCTGCACTCGACCGCTATTATCTCATCTGCGGGCATGGAAGCAAGCAGATCCTCCACCGGAACAGTTTCCGCACATACACGATCCGGCAGCAGCCCGCACAGCACTGTCAGGCAAATAAACATTATCGTCAGCTTTTTTCGTATCTCCATAGCGTTTCCTCCTTTTTTATAATGATATGGCGGACATGCCGCTTTAATGACTGACATCTGCCATCACACATAAAAGACAGTTTCATATTTTACTCACAGCGCATAAATTTTACAAAAATAATCGACTTTACTCTCTTGCATTTAGGCAAAAAGTATGGTATAATGTAATCGTTTGGAAGGGTCGCGGCTGTGTGTCGTGGCTGACGTTTAATATTTTAACATTTTATGATAGGAGAGAGAAAAATGAAAAATGCTATCAAAAAGCTGACCGCCCTTGCTGCGGTGTGCGCTATGTCATGTCAGGCATTCAGCATGTTTTCTGTAAGTGCAGAGGGTTCTTTACAAGGCGACCTGAACGGCGATAACAAAGTAAATGTCACCGATGTTTCATTGCTTTCTGCCCACGTAAAGAACATTAAGTCTTTATCGGAAGATAAAAAATCCGCTGCCGATGTAAACGGCGACGGCAAAATAAATGTCACCGATGTTTCGCTGCTGGCAGCCCATGTCAAGGGCGTTAAACCGCTGCCCGAAAAAAATGAACCGTCCGCTGATGACTTTGGTCAGGCTGCTTTCACTAAGGCTATGGGTCTTGGCTGGAATCTCGGCAACACCTACGAGGCTGTAAAGTCCACTGGCAAGCCGCTGATAGATGTTGACGGTCAACCCGCTAAGTACGCAAACGGAGAATCTGTTTACGAAATGACACCCGACCCGACCGCATGGGGCAATATCCCCATGAATGCAGACCTTGCAAAGACCATCAAAACGCTCGGTTTCTCCTCTGTCAGAATGCCTGTGGGCTGGCTCGACAATATCGGTGAGGGACCCGATTACAAGATAAACGAAGAATGGCTCGCGCAGGTCAAGGAGTCCGTTGACTACATGGTGGCAGAAGACCTCTATGTCATCGTCAACATGCACAGTGACGGCTACCACACGATCGCAGGCGGCTGGCTGTACTGCGATGCCCCCGAAGAACAGCAGGCTGAGATAAGGGCTAAGTACGCCGCTGTTTGGACTCAGATAGCTGAGATGTTCAAAGATTATGATGAACATGTCATTTTCGAGTCGATGAATGAGGAATTCGCACGCAAGCGTGATGTCGCTTACAAGAATTTCACCACCGATGAGAGCACCGAAGCCAACTGGGGCGACCCCGACCTCGAATCCTATCAGAACATCAACAAGTTCAACCAGACCTTTGTTGACGCTGTCAGAAGCGCGGGCGGCGAGAACACCGAAAGATGGCTGCTCGTACCGGGCTGGAACACCAACATCGATTACACTGTCGGTGACTACGGTTTTGAGATACCGACCGACAAACTCTGCACTGCACCTTCAAACAGGATAGCTATATCTGTCCACTATTATGACCCATACAACTTCGCATTGAACGAAAGCACCAGATATACCCAGTGGGGCGCAGATTTCACCAACAGGGCAAAGCTGGATACCACAGGCACGCTGAGCGGTCTTAAGCGACAGATGGCAAAGCTGAAAAAGTTCACCGATGAGGGCTACCCCGTCATAATCGGTGAGTTCAGCCCCACCGATAAGACCTACGCCGATCCCGACAACACCGAGTTCAGAAGACAGTGGTGCGAGAACGTTGTCAAGTATGCCAAGCAGAACGGCGCTATTCCCGTATACTGGGATAACGGTGCTAAGGGCAAGGGCGGCTGCCGACTGTTTGACCGCAAAACAGGCAAGGTGGATTACCCCACCATCATCGAGGGAATGCTGAGAGCGATCAACGCTGAGGAGGACTATGAAGTTCCCCACGTTACACCTTATAAGGAAGAACCTGATGACCCCGATGCCCCCGCTGAAAAGATAGATGCTGTTGCTGTCCTGGGTTTTGCCGACGGCAACTGGGAACCACAGACCACTTTCACACCGGGCGAGGGCGCTGTTCAGACCGATGTGGTAAACGGTGAGAACACACTCGTCTATAATACCTTTGCGGCTGACGGCATGAAGATCGAGAGTGCGGCTGTTTTCGTGGTAGACCTCATCGACTGTGCCGACAAGCTGAAAGACCTCAAGATAACCAATGTAAAGGTATTCGTTGACGGCACCGAACTGGCAGTTGACCAGACAAAACTCCAGAAAGGCGATATCGAGGGCAAAAACAACTACCGTATCGAGATATACAACGACTACGGCAATACCAAGAGCGACCCTGCCATCGACCGCACCAAACTCACAGCCGAAAGTGAACTGAAAGTCACCTTCACTGCTGAGAGCAAATATCTGAAAGACGCTGAATAAGATGACCAAGACCCCGTCTGCCGATATGCAGATGGGGTCTTGTTACATTTTGTTACCTTATCATAAACTAATTTTTTCAACCTAATTTTTGCATCTTTCTACAGTTAACTTAATCAAATTAATTCTAATTTGTGCATAATAGATAGCAACACCGTGAATACGAGGTAAAAAATCTAACACCGAAAAGGTTTACGTTCATTTTCACGTAATAGTTTGTTTTAAAAAAGTTTGAGATTTTGTGCTATAATATCAAAGGTAGATATATAAGTGTTTATACACAGACGAGAAAGAATGAGGTTAAGATCAACATATGGAAAAT
Source organism: Hominimerdicola alba 8 (assembly GCF_000178155.2). Classification (GTDB taxonomy): domain Bacteria; phylum Bacillota; class Clostridia; order Oscillospirales; family Ruminococcaceae; genus Hominimerdicola; species Hominimerdicola alba_C. Next base: position 72,354 of record NZ_ADKM02000134.1, on the reverse strand, counting down.
GAACATGTGGCAAATAATAACATCAAGCTGGGGATAGGGCTTGCAGTGGTTCTGGTCGCTTTGTTCACCAGCGTCGTAGTAAAGTACAGTATGAAGCAGGATCCCACAATGGTCAGCCGTTCCGAAAAAAGCGGAGCGCATGCAGCTGATGCAAGGGTAGTTGACAGTTCGTCTGAAAGCGAAGCTCTGCTCGCCACCGATGATGACCTGCTGACAACTCTCGGCGGTGATGCTTCCGAAGCACCTGAGATCGACGAAAATGCGCCTGTTGTTACACAGTCCACCGAAAAGCTGGACAACCGCCGCAAGACCGAAACGACCACAGCCGCAACCACCACCGCTTCTTCCAAAGCTGATACAGCAGAAAACAAAAAGCAGAAAGCACAGGAAGCATTGGCATCTGCCGAAGCAAAGCTGAATGAAACATCTGCAAGGCTGGACGGCGCACAGGCGGCTCTCGATGAGGCAAAAGGCAACAGGGACAGGCTCCAGAGCGAGTTTGAAGCTGCAAAGGCTAAACTTGAAGAAGTAAAGCGCGGCTATGATGCAAACCAGAACGAGAACTATAAGCGCGGTCTTTACGGCTTCTATGAAAGTATCGGAAACGGCGATGGCATGAACGCTTTCAACGCATCCGAGTATTCTTCCGCTGTCGAAACAGGCAACGCAAAGGATGCCGCTTCGATAGAAAATGTCAAGCGCAGCATAGATTTTCTGAACAAGGCAAATCAGCTGAGGGCTGATGAGGGCAGATCCGAACTCAGGGTAAGCTACAGACTGATGGCACTGGCAGTGCTCAATAACGACGTGGCTTCAAACAATGGTCAGAGTGCCAATAACACAGGTCTTGAAGAAGACCTCGCATTCGGCTATGAAGACCCGTTTGACGCCTGGTACAACGAGCAGAAAGAGAACGGCGGCGATGACTTCAACAGACTTATGAAAGATGACGCTGTCGCAATGGGCTTCGCTTTCAGCAATAAGAACAATAACGTACACAATATCCTCTTCGCCACAGAAGAGCAAGGTCCCGGTGAAACGGTGAGCGTTTCAGAGTTTGCCGATAAATTCAACGAGTACTACAACAACACCATCAAGGGCAAGAGCATAACCGCTGAGGAAGAGGCTTACAAAAACGCCGAGAACGCTCTCAACGGCGCAAAGCAGACCGTCAGCGATAAGGAGAACGAACTTAAGACAGCATCTGCCGCATACGGCTCAGCAAAGACCGTTTACGACGAAAGACTTAAGGCTCTACAGGCATTCAATTAAAATACACGCTGCCTTATCGCATGATAAGGCAGTTGTTTTTTTGGAAAGGTATAAAATGATAGCAAAAAAACTGATATCCGTAATGCTGACCGCCCTGCTGCTGACCGAACAGCTTCCGCTGTCAGCAGGCGCGGCAGAACGGGAGGTCATAACCGTTTCAGCCGAAAACAGCTTCGCGGTCTGTGAGGGCTGGGGCACTGACCTCTATCGATGGGGCGAAAGGCTCGGCAGAAAAAACGATATCTGCCGTCAGGCGGCAGACCTTCTCTACGGTGATGACGGTCTGAAAATGAACATTATCCGCTATAATGTCGGCGGCGGCGATTCGCCGGAACACAACCATTTTACCGACAATGACACAGTGATACCATCATGGTGGAACGCAGATCTGCTTGATGCCGAAAAACTCAGCTACACGCTCACCGCCCGCGATACCTCGCAGATAAATGCACTGAAAAAGTCTGCCGAAGCTGCGGGAAGTTCTGCAAAGGTGGAACTATATTCATTTTCGCCGCCATATTTCATGACCGTAAGCGGCTGTACCGCAGGTGCAGTCTACTCAGGCAGCGATAATATCAGAAACGACTGCTATGACAACTACGCCACCTACCTTGCAGGTATCGCGGCAAAACTGAAAACATCGGGCGTGAATGTAAACAGTATCGCGCCCATGTACGAACCGTCATCGCTCCACTGGAAAGCAGACAGCGAGTTGCAGGAGGGCTGCCATATCTCACAGGGAAAAGCGCAGTCAAAGCTGATACTTTCACTGCGTACAGCCCTCAACAGCAAGGGACTTGGCACAGTGCAGATATCTGCCGCTGACGAAGCAGACATGTCCGCCGCAGCCGCAGGTCTTAACGCACTTGATGCAAAAGCGCGGCAAACCGTTAATAAGGTGAATATCCACAGCACAGATACCGCTTCGGCAGAACAGCTTATCTCGGCAGCAGACGAAACTCCCGTTCGCATCACCGAAGCTGACGGTCTTTACACAGCGGGTGAAAATGCCGGCGAAATGTCATCGGCACTCGGTCTTGGCAGACAGATGATAGCTGACCTCACCCGCGCAGAAGCCTCCGCATGGGTCATGTATCAGGCAGTCACCGATAGCGGCAGCAGTCTTGGACTGGTACACGAAAAGTCCGATAATTCAGGGCTGACACTGACACAGCGCTACTACGCCTACGGTCAGTTCAGCCGATATCTCCGCGCAGGACAGACATTCATCAAAGTCAACGACGACACCATAGCCGCCTACGACCTGCGCACAGGTACGCTCAACATAGTGGCGCTCAACTGCACCGCCGAAGAAAAGCCTGTGAAATTTACGTTTGATGGCTTTGATATCCTCAGTTCGGGCGAGGTAGCGGCTGTGCGCACCTCAGGCGGACTTGACAGCGGCGAACACTGGCAGATGCTTGAAAGCACTCCGAAACTCTATAAAACAGGCTTTTCAACAGAACTTGCCCCCAACTCGGTGACCACTTTCACAGTCAGCGGAGTCATGCAGAAGGTCAGCGGCATTTTTGGCGACATCAACCGCGATGGCGCGATAAATGTCACAGATGTGTCCCTTGCAGCCGCCCATGTGAAAACAGTCAAGCCGCTCTCCGCCGAAAAACAGCTGCGCGCCGATGTAAACGGCGATGGCAGTGTAAATGTAACAGATATCTCGCTGATATCCGCACAGGTAAAGGGCAAGCGCCGCCTTGAACCCGCACCTCGCTATTCTCCCGATGCTTTGCTTACCGAAGAAGAACCGACCGACGAACTGCCCACCGATGCCGAAACATCGGGCGGCGAATGACTCCATATTTGACCAAAATACCCGAAAACTCCGAAGTTTTCGGGTTTTCTTTTGTCTTTACGGCAATTGACATAAGGCGGGATATCGGTTATAATATAGCTTGTATCCGTTTTGTAATATATTTTATTCCTTTATCACATCACAAAAAACAGCGGTTTACAGAACTTAAAGTGGTTGGCGTATATCTTCCCGCCAAATATCCTGACCGCTCATAAAACAGTGTCAGAAATGGCATGTCAGCGGGATAACACATATTTGTAATATAAGTGAGGTCTTTTCAATGAAGAATAAAAAACTCGCAGCTTTCACAGCGGCTGCGGTACTCGTTTTCGGTGGATATACCGTGACACCCACAGTCAGACTTGACACCGCATTCACCGCATCGGCAGAAAACTACGGAAAATTCACATATGAAAAAGTCAGCGGCGGCGTGAAGATAACCGCCTGTGACGCAGTCTATGGCGCACTGGAGATACCCTCAAAGATAGGCGGCGCAAAAGTCGTAGCCATCGGAGATGATGCTTTCTCCATGCTTGACGGCATAACTTCCGTGACCATACCGAACGGTGTAAAGGAAATAGGCATCTGCGCATTCAGCGGATGCACAGGGCTGAAAAAAGTAGTCCTGCCCGATTCGCTGAAATATGTGCGCGAAGCTGCGTTTGCTGACTGCACATCCCTATCATCACTTACAGTACCCGATAACGGCATTGAATTTGAGAGCGAAGCATTCCTCGGCTGTACTTCACTAAAAACGGTGACTCTTCCATTCAGTGTCAGCGAGATAGGCACAGCCGCCTTCGGCTTCACCATAAGCGATGACGAAAACGCCGAGTACGTGGATATAAAGGGTTTCAAGCTGAAATGTTTCATGAACTCGCAGGCTTACATATATGCGGTCAATTCGTCTGTCCCTTATGAGATACTCGACCCCGATACACCTGACACCACATTCTCCACCCCTGTACCCGCCGATGATGACACCACCGACGGCGAAACAAACAAAAAGGGCGATGTCAACGGCGACGGCAGGATAAATGTGTCAGATATCTCGCTTGCTGCGGGACAGGTAAAAGGCATAAAGATGCTTTCAGCAGCTTGCTTAAGGCGTGCAGATGTCAACAAGGACAGCTATGTCAATGTCACCGACATATCGCTGCTTTCAGCACATGTCAAAGGCATCAGAAAAATAAAATAATATGACTATCCCTTTAGCACACCAACTGAAAACGCGGTAAACAAAAGGATAATTGAGCGCCCAATATCTTCCCCCGCCTGCGGCAGGGGAAAGATATACGCCAAGCACCTTAAATTTTGTATAGCCGCTGTTTTTGTGATGTATCAGCGGGATAACCACATAAAATAACACATCTCCCGCTCACGAATGCTGCCACATTCGGGAGTTTTTTTGCGGTCTTTACAAGGCACGAAAAAAATGTTATACTATAGCAATCCAACTATTTAAATTCACAAAATCCAGTCGCAAAAGCTCGGATATATGGATTTTGTGACTGGATTTTGTCTGAATTTTAAGGCGGATTGCTATAAACATCGGAGAACATGATCTGATATATGATGCTTTCTGAAAGGCAGGAGATGACAATGAAATACAAAATAGCTGTCATAGAAGACGACCGCGAGATAAACAACATACTCTTCAGACTGCTTACCGACAGCGGATACGAAGCAGTTCAGGCATTTGACGGCAGTGAGGCTTCACGGCTGCTTAAAGCTGAAAACTTTGATCTGGTTCTGATGGATCTTATGCTGCCATACAAAAGCGGTGAGCGCCTTATAGCTGAGATTCGTGAAACTTCGCAGACACCTGTTATCGTTATTTCTGCAAAGTCGATGATGGAAACAAAGCTGGAAGTCCTGCGGCTGGGGGCTGATGACTACATTATCAAGCCATTTGACATTGATGAAGTGCTGGTGCGCATCGAAGTCGTCCTTAGGCGGACGGCAGGCAGTCAGCATTCTGACAGCCTTGAAGTAGGCGGGATAGTCCTCAACAACACCGAAAACTCCGTAACGCTAGACGGCACAGCGGTCAGACTTACCGCAAAAGAACTGATGCTGCTGCGCCTTTTCATGGAACACCCGCAGAAAGTTTACACCAAAGCAGAACTCTATGAAAGCGTCTGGAACGACACCTACTACTATGAGGACAACACCATAAACGTACATGTCAGCAACCTGCGAAGCAAACTGAAAAAAGCAGGCGGGCGCGACTTCATCGACACGGTATGGGGCATCGGCTACCGCCTTAAAGGTGAAGGCTGATGGTCTGGGCGATAGTTATTCTGTCAGTTGTCAGCATCGCACTTCTCAGCTACCTGCTGGCGCTGAAACATCAGCTGCGCAATATGACGCGGGGACTTGAACGCACCAACCATGCCGATTATGACAGGCTTCTGCTTATACAGCTTTTCGATAAGGACGCAAATGACCTTGCAAACACCATAAACCATACCATCGACAATCAGCGCCGCCTAAAGATAGATGCTGAACAGGCTGAACTCGCTCTGAAACAGTCGGTGTCGGATATAGCGCACGACCTGCGCACCCCGATGGCAGTCATCAAAGGCGACCTACAGCTTATCCTGCGTGACACCGACCTCTCCCCCAAAAGCCGAAGCTATGCCGAGATATGCCTCGAAAAGACGGGTCAGCTTAAAACCATGACAGATGAGTTTTTTGAGCTTGCTGTGCTTGAAAGCGACCGCGCTGAGGTCACTCTCGAAAAGGTGGATATGACCCGCCTGCTGATGCAGTTTATTGCCGAAAACGAGGGCGTTATCACCTCAGCGGGACTTGAACCCGATATCAGCTTCCCGCCAAAGACAGTCTTCGTGCAGGCTGATGAAGGGCTTGTCAGACGAATGCTGGGCAATCTGCTGGGGAATGTACTGAAATACTCCCGCAAAAGTTTCATGCTGAAACTCAGCGAGAACGGCAGTGTCAGCATTTCCAACCCTGTACACAGCGGGGACATCTCTGCCGAAAGGCTTTTCGAGCGCACCTATCGCGGAGATAAAGCACGCGGCGGCGGCGGTGCAGGTCTGGGACTTTATATCGTCAGACTGCTGGCTGAAAAACAGGGCGGCGAGGTAAGTGCCGATGTCAGCGGCAATATGCTGACCATCACGATAAAATTCAGAACATAAAAAAGCGGTACGGGCTGACCGCTTTTTTGTTGCCCATATATTTGTGAACTTTTTGTAAACACTGATTTTATTTAAGAAATTCTTTATGTTTGTATTTTACTATAATATCAAGGAAATTTCCAGATACCCGAAAGGAGCGAACAAAAATGTCTGATACGATAATGACAGCATCATCGCTGACAAAACAGTACATGAAAAACACAGTCGTAAAGGAGGTCAGCTTTAAGATACGCAAGGGCATGATATGCGGTCTTGTTGGACCAAACGGCGCAGGCAAGACAACCATAATGAAAATGCTGGGCGGGCTGACCATACCCACCTCAGGAAGTATGGAGATATTCGGTGAGCGCGATGAGAAAGGTCTTGCACACTCGCGAAGCAGGATGAGTTTTATGATAGAAACGCCATACGCAAAACAGAATATGACCGCCATGCAGAACATGGAGAAACTCCGCCTGCAAAAAGGTCTGCCCGATAAGTGGCGCATCAAGGAAGTCCTTGAGATGGTGGGACTTGCCGATACAGGCAAAAAAGTCGTCAAGAATTTCTCACTGGGCATGAAGCAAAGACTGGGCATCGCGGGCGCTATGCTGACAAAGCCCGAAATAATGGTGCTTGACGAACCCGTGAACGGTCTTGACCCCGAAGGCATCGTTGAGATACGCGAACTTCTGCTGAAACTCAACCGCGAAGAGCATGTTACCATACTCATATCCTCTCACCTGCTGAGTGAACTCTCTCTGCTGTGTACCGATTATCTCTTCATTCGTCACGGCGAGATAGTGCAGGATATATCCGCAGATGACCTGAAACGCACCTGCCACGAATACTTACGCATCAGCACCGACAACAATTCGCTGATGCCTGCTGTGCTTGAAAACAAGCTGAGGCTGAAAGACTTCACTGTGCAGAAAGACGGCTCGGTTCACCTCTACGAAAAAACAGAGGATATAAGGCTCATATCAAAGACCCTTTTCGAGAATAATATCATACCCACCGAGATACACATGCACGATGCAAATCTCGAAGAATACTATATGAAACTGGTAGGTGATGACGATGTTCAACGTGATAAAAGCGCAGATATATCAGCTGTCAAGAAGCATTAGTACCTATATCATACTCATCGTAAGCGCAGCGATACTTGTGCTTTTCTTTGCGGCAGAAGGCTTCGGCAGCGAACAGTTGAACGGAAGCTGTTTCGCCGTAAATTCGGCTGAAATGTATTCAGAATGCCTGCCGATGTTCGTGATGCTTTACACTGCCATAATATGCGCAGGCGACATGAAAGACAAGACCATGAACTATGAGATGCTTTCAGGCACAAAGCGAATATACGTATACTGCGGCAGGATCATTGTCAGCCTTTTGGTGAACACTCTGCTGACAGTGATACTGTTTGCTGTGCCGACACTTATCATCAGCGCCATATACGGCTGGGGCTACACAGTCCCCGTTTCAGATGTCATACTGCGCTGGGTATCGGCACTTCTACCCATAATGCGCCTTACAATGTTCTACGCTATGGTCAGCTTTATATTCAAAAGCCCCGTATTGGTGTGCGCACTGGGTTATGTGCTGACATTTCTGGAAATGATACTATCATTGTTAATTCAGGAGATGTTCTCAGGCAAGATAATACCCATGTACTGCATGTCGTTCTACAATATGACCACACTTCTCTGCCCTGAAAATTACGGCTACGGCTTTGCCGAAGAGAAAGATATAATGGTAGTAAAAGACCTGCTCCGGACTTCCACCGCTTTACACGGCATGGCGGCAGGAATGCTGGGCATAGTGATATTCGGGGTGCTGGGCTATCTGGCATTCAGAAAGAAAGATATGGGGTGAGCGCATGAAAGACCTTATAAGGGCGCAGATATACCAGATACTGCGCACAAGAGTTTACTTCTGGGTACTTATCGCATGTCTGGCGCTGGCGGTGCTTTTCGGCGTGTCTGAATATCTCAACGGCGCAGATGACCTTGACGAGGGAATGCTTCTGACAGCCTCAGACTTTTTCACCCGCTGCGGCATGATCGCAACGCTGTTTCTGGGATTTTCGGGATTTTTCGTTTCATTCTTCACAGGTGATGATTTCAAGGACAAAACTGCCAATTATGAACTTATGTCTGGCAGACTGAGAAAGCAGTCATTCGTCGCGAGGGTGACGGTCACTGTCGTTTTCAACATACTGCTGGGATCTCTGATGATGGTATTACCGCTGACTTTATACTCCCTGCTGACAGGCTGGGGCAACAGCATACCCGTCAGCGCGGCAGTTACGCGCATACTGCTGATGGCATTCCCGTTTTTCAGACAGATATGCTTTTACATACTGCTGACATACATCATCAAACGTCCGGGTTATGCTTTTCTGGCTTGCTACGGCTACATGTGCATTCTTACGCTTCTGCCCGCGCAGGCTGACCCCACAGGCGCAGTGCTGGCATTCACAAGCATACAGAACCTTCTGCACTTCGACTATTGGGCGACTTTCGGGCTTGAACGTGATGCACAGGTCATCTACGACCCCAATATCGACACTGCACTTGCTGTACGCATCATCATTTCTTCGCTGGCGGCAGGCGCGGCATACCTCTGGGCGGCATACAGCTACTTCCACAAAGACGATATAGAATAAGGGGGCAAAAAAATGGATAGTATTAAAAATATCGACCTTGTCATCATCGCACTTATGCCCCTTTGCAGTGTACTGCTTTGGGCACTGGCGAACTACGCCGAAAAGGTCATGAGTTCGCGCTGGCGCATCTGCTGGCTCGTCCCCGCCTTTCTCACCGCGATACTCACCTACCTCGCGGGCTTTGAAAAGCTGATGCTTCCCGCATATATCGCGGCAGCAGTGTTCGTCATCGGTCTTGCAAAGCCCGAAAAAAAGCCGCGAAAGATAGCTTCCGTCACGGCGGCTGTGCTGGGGCTGACAGCACTTCCACTCTGCACCCTTGTCGGCGGCTACCGCACCCCCGATCTGGTGAAGAATTTCAATAACGGCTTCAACAAAATGAAAGCCCACTATGTTCTTTCGGAAGAAAAAGAGATAGACTGGGACGCACTCTACGCCAAATACCTCCCACAGTTCGAGGAAGCCGAAAAAGCCCACGACAAGGTGCGCAACGAGATAGTCTGGGCGAAATTCTGCGCTGAGTTCCATGACCTGCATGTAAACTACATCACCGATGAAGAAACCAACAAAGCCGCAAAAAAATGTGCAGGCGGAAATGACTACGGGCTGGTCATAACAAAGCTGGCTGACGGTTCTTTCGCGGCGGTGCAGGTAGATGACAGCCTGAAAGCTAAAGGAATACACAACGGCACACCCGTCATCAGCTGGAACGGTATCTCCCCCGCCGAAGCCGACAAGCAGTCTGAACTTTATGAGATGCAGAACTATGCCGACGAGGACAACGCAAAGTTCTACGAGGGATTTTTCGCCGCAGGCACAGGCGGCGAAACCGCCGAACTGGTCTATACCGACGATGACGGCGTTCAGCAGACCATAACTCTGCCAAAGCTGAACGATGACTACTATTCGCGCTGTAAAGATGCTTATGAAACTATCAATCAGGGTCTTAACGTGGGACACATGACTGTCACAAAGCTGAATGACACCACCGCCTGCCTGCGCATAAAGACCATGTCATTTGACAGCATTTCCGAAAAAGATGACCATGCCGCCATGCAGAAAGAGATACGCGAGAACATTCTTGCACTGAAAGAACAGGGCGTTCGTGATATAGTAATTGATATTCGCGAGAACAACGGCGGTTCGGGCAGTATGGTCAAGGCGATAGCACAGCTGTTCGCCCCTGAGGGTGAACACTACTACGTGACCGATGCCTACTGGGACGACACCTCTCACTGCTACAAAAGTGAAGGCGGCGGCAAGTGGAAGACCGACCACGATATAGTTTTTGACGGCGAAAATATTCTCGGTGACGAAGGCAGGATAATCGTGCTGGTGACAGCCCATTCCGTCAGTGCCGCCGACCACATAACCAAGCTGATGTCGGGCTTTGACAACACCACGATAATCGGCTTTACCGAAAGTTCAGGCTCGGCGCAGGGCGTAACACCGACAGATCTCGACTTAGGAATGTTCAGCTTTTCAAGTTCCCTCATGCTGAATAAGGACGGCTCTGTATTCATCGACAGCGGCACAGACTATCAGTCGGGCATTGAGGTGGATATTAAAGTCCCTTACAACAATCAGGCGCTCACCGCCCTGTTTGATGACGGCAAAGACTACCTTATGGACTATTCCCTTGAATATCTTGCAGAATTGGAAAGGTAAACACAAAACCCCCGCACTCAGCTGAGTACGGGGGCTATTTTTTGTACTGTTACTTTTCCGAGCAGAACTCTACGGTCTTGCCTTCGAGTATCATATTAGTGGTGCGAACGGCGCACATCTTGCCGCACATCGAACATGTGTGTCTGTCAGCGGGCGGTGTGCTTTCAAAATACTCCCTTGCCTTTTCGGGGTCAAAAGCTATCTTGAACATCTCCTCCCACTCGACCTTGTGCCTTGCTTCTGCCATAGCGTTGTCCTTGTCCCTTGCGTGAGGAACGCCCTTAGCTATGTCAGCAGCATGAGCGGCAATCTTGCTGGCAATAATGCCCTCCTTTACATCGTTGACATCAGGCAGTCTGAGATGCTCTGCGGGTGTAACATAGCAGAGGAAATCAGCACCGCTGGAAGCCGCGATAGCGCCGCCAATGGCAGTCGTGATGTGGTCGTAGCCGGGGAAAATATCGGTAACAACAGGACCCAGCACATAGAAAGGCGCATTGTGGCAGATGCGCTTCTGCAAACGCATGTTTGCTTCTATCTCGTTCATAGCCATGTGACCGGGACCCTCGACCATTACCTGAACATCTTTCTCCCAAGCCCTCTGTGTCAGGTGACCCAGTTCGATAAGTTCGGCGATCTGACCTGCATCGGTAGCATCATCTATACAGCCGGGACGCAGTGCATCGCCCAGACTGATAGTGCAGTCGAACTCACGGAGTATCTCCAGCACTTCATCATAATGCTCGTAGAACGGGTTCTCGTTGCCTGTCATCATCATCCACGCAAAAAGCAGTGAGCCGCCGCGCGAAACTATGTTCATCTTTCTGCCCTCGCGCATGAAAGCCTCAACAGCGCGTCTGTTTATACCTGCGTGAATGGTCATAAAGTCCACGCCCTCTTCTGCATGTGCGCGTACAACTTTCAGGAAATCCTCAGCGGTTATCTCCAGCAGATCCTTCTCCAGATAGCCGATAGCATCGTACATCGGCACAGTGCCTATCATAGCAGGCGACTTTGCTATCAGTTCGCGCCTGAAAGTGTTGGTCTTGCCGTAATTTGAAAGATCCATGATCGCCTCAGCACCGAACTTGTGTGCCAGTTCGACTTTCTGCATTTCCTTTTCGTAGTCCTTAGCATCGCCCGATATGCCCAGATTAACGTTTATCTTTGTGCGCATTCTTGTGCCGATGCCCTCAGGGGAAATAGCCTTGTGGTTTATGTTGCAGGGTATAGCCACCTCGCCCTTAGCCACCAGTGCGCGGAGTTCTTCGGGGTCGATATACTCCTTTTCGGCTACGATCTTCATTTCGGGTGTGATGATGCCTTTCTTTGCGGCTTCCATCTGTGTTGCATATTCTCTCATGTCAATTTTTCCTTTCTGCTGTAAATTCATTGTCTATCGCAAATGCGTGATCCATCGGTCCGCTGCCATGCCCCAGATCGAGCATAGCCGCCAGCGCACCTGAGATATACCTCTTTGCTCTCTCAACAGCTTCGTCCAGCGCATAGCCCTTTGCAAGATTTGATGCTATGGCACTTGAAAGCGTACAGCCTGTGCCGTGAGTGTTGGGGTTGTCGATGCGTTTGCCCTCGAACCACTTTTTCACTCCCCTGCCCACCAGCAGGTCGTTGGCATCGTTGAGCTGATGACCGCCTTTTAAAAGCACAGCACAGCCGTACTCCGCGAATATCTGCTCTGCCGCTTTCTCCATATCATCAGCCGAACGTATCTCAGTACCCGCCAGCACTTCCGCTTCTGGAATGTTGGGCGTGATGACCTCAGCAAGGGGTATCAGCCTTTTTTTCAGCGTATCGATAGCTTCCTCACTGATGAGCCTTGCCCCGCTGGTAGCCACCATAACAGGGTCAAGCACGATGTTCTTCGCCTTATACTCTGTCAGCTTGTCAGCTATGGCTTCTATCAGCGCCGCCGATGATACCATGCCTATTTTTACAGCGTCGGGAAAAATATCCTCAAATACACGGTCAAGCTGTTCGGCAAGAAAAGCGGGAGTTACCTCCATTATCCCCGAAACGCCCGTCGTGTTCTGTGCAGTCAGGGCAGTAACGGCTGTCATGGCGAAAACGCCGTTTGCCGTCATTGTCTTGATATCTGCCTGTATCCCGGCGCCTCCGCTGGAATCGCTTCCCGCGATGCTCAATGCTGTTCTCATAGTATTACTCCTCTCGTTTACTAGCATTGGTTTTGTATAGCGACATAAGGTGGTGCCCCCGATATGCCGCTCTTTATATCATTCAGCGCAGAACGTTCCGCCGTTGCGGTCGGTCATCTGCGCATTTTATCAGAACATTCCGCTTATCAGTTCTTTCAGCCGCGCCGTCCTGCTTTCGATATCGTCAGCCCCGAAAACCGCCGAAACTACCGCAAATCCTTCTGCACCCATGCCCGCAAGCGTGCCTATATTTTCAAGGCTTATGCCGCCGATGGCTACACATGGTATGCTCACAGCGCCTGCTATCTCACTGAAAAGCGCCTTGCTGACAGGTATCGCATTTGTCTTTGTGGGCGACGGGAACAGTGCCCCAACGCCTAAATAGTCAGCCCCCGCCGCCTGAGCGTTCTGCGCCTGCGCGACAGTCTTTGCAGTCGCCCCGATCATGAAGCCGCCGCCTGCTTTCGCCCTTATCTCGTCAACAGGTGCGTCCTCTATGCCCACATGGACACCGTCTGCGCCTGCTTCTATGGCAGCCTGCCAGTCATCATTGACTATCAGCGGCGCACCGTACTTATGGCATACAGGCAGAAGTTCCCTTGCCTGCGCCACAAGCCCCTCATGACCGCACTGCTTGTCCCTCAGCTGAATGATGTTCGCGCCGCCTTTGAGCGCACTTTCCACACAGCTGACTATCCCCCGCTCTTTAACGAGCGCGGGGTCTGTAATTGCGTAAAGCCTCAGCTTATCGCCTGTTATCCTCATATTCATCACTTCCCTGAGTTTTTCTGTAAGCATGTGCGGTTCGCCCGACATGAAGCCGCTCATCACACACACTCCGTCAGCGCCCGCACGAATGACCTTCCCCGCATTTTCGGGCGAGATGCCGCCTATACCGTAAACAGGTATATCCACCGCACCGCTGACTTTTCGCACAAAGTCAAGCCCGCGCCCTGCAAGACCTTTCTTGCAGTCGGTCTTAAAAACATGACCCGCCGTCACATAACCTGCCCCCAGAGTCTGCGCTTCCAGCGCATCTTCCGTCGAGTGGCATGAAGCGCCTATCAGCCTGAATTTTGACTTTGTGTCATCATCAAGCCCGCGCAGTACCCCCAGCGGCAGGTGGATACATTCCGCGCCAAGTTCCAGCGCCGCACCCACAAAGTTGTGAAGCACAACTTTCGTACTGCTCTCAGCAAACATCTCCATGACCCGCGCCGCCAGCTTTTTATACTCGTCCTCAGTCAGTTCTTTTGCCCGAAGCACCAGCATATCAGCGCCGCTCTCAGCTATCTTCTCAAGCTGTTTATGGGCGTTTTCGCAAAGTGTCAGCGCAGTTACGCAGACTACCTTACACATACAGATAGTCGTTCAGCACAGGCTGAAGCCCCTCGTCCGACATATCCTTGTACATCGTTTCAAAACTGCGGCTGTCGGCTATCTCGAACTGCTCGTCGCCCTCTTCGGCATTCTCCTTGCCTGTGTACTTGCTCTCATGGTCACCGATACCTGTGGAAACGCCCGCAGATATCTTAGTTGCGGCTATCTTCACGATGCCGTCACGGAAACTCTTCGACTCTCTGGAAGAAACGGTGATGCCTGCAAACGGCAGGAAAAGTCTGTAAGCGCAAAGCACCTGACAAAGCTGTTTTTCACGGACGTCCAGCGGGTCTATCTTGTCGTTGTTGACTATCGGGCGCAGTCTGGGACATGACAGTGATATCTCAGCCTGCGGGTATTTTCTTTGCAGATAGTACATGTGCAGTGCAGTGGCAAGTGCATCTTTCCTGAAATCGGAAAGTCCCAGCAATGCCGACCCTGCAACACCTCTCATGCCGCCCATGAGCGCCCTTTCCTGCGCTTCAAAGCGGTAAGGCCACACCCTCTTGTGACCTGCCAGATGGAGCGTTTCGTACTTGTCACTGTCATAAGTTTCCTGAAAGACGGTGACATAGTCAACGCCGCATTCGTGGAGATAGCGGTAGTCCTCAACATTGACAGGGTATATCTCAACGCCCACCATTCTGAAATACTTGCGTGCCAGCTTGCATGCTTCTCCGATGTACCTTACATCGCTCATCGCTTTGCTCTCACCTGTGAGTATAAGTATCTCCTCCATGCCGCTGTCCGCGATGACTTTCATCTCATGCTCTATCTGCTCCATGTTGAGTTTCATGCGGCGTATCTTATTATAGCAGTTGAAGCCGCAGTAAACGCAGTAATTCTCGCAGTAATTGGCTATATACAGCGGTGTGAACAGGTAGACCGTGTTGCCGAAATGCTTTCTTGTTTCCACCCTTGCACGTTCAGCCATCTGTTCAAGGAAAGGTTCAGCGGCGGGCGAAAGCAGTGCCTTGAACTCTTCAACGCCGATAGTTGCCTGCTGTAAGGCGCGTGAAACATCTTTTGCAGTGTAGGCAGAGGCATCATAGCTGTTAAAATGTGCCATGACTTTCTCGCGGATATCGCTCTTTATCTGCTCCTGACCTTCCATATACTTCATGTGGTCGGTGCGGCAGGAGGGGTCATTTTCCAGCTTGTGCTTGCGCCTCAGTGCTTCTTCCGAAAGCCCCTCAGAGTCGAAGATATAATTGTTCTCCATGTCAGCGCCCCCTTAGTCCCTCAGGAAGCCCGTCAGCGTATCGGAGGGTGATGCGCCCCTGACAAGCACTCTGCCCAGACCCGAAAGGTAAGCCTGTCTGCCTGCTTCTATCGCCTTGCGGAAAGCGTCAGCCATCATCGGCAGGTCGCCCGCAGTTGCAAGTGCGGTGTTGGACATTACAGCCGCCGCGCCCATCTCCATAGCTTCGCAAGCCTGCGATGGTCTGCCGATGCCTGCGTCAACGATGATAGGCAGGTCTATCTCATCAATGAGTATCTGTATGAAATCCCTTGTGGCAAGACCTTTATTTGAACCTATCGGTGATGCCAGCGGCATTACCGAAGCCGCACCTGCATTAACAAGGTCGCGGGCGGTATTGAGGTCGGGATACATGTATGGCATTACCACAAAGCCCTCGTTTGCCAGAATATCTGTCGCCTTGATAGTTTCTGCGTTATCGGGCAGGAGGTACTTTGTATCGCGCATTATCTCTATCTTTACGAAATTGCCGCATCCAAGTTCACGGGCGAGCCTTGCTATGCGCACAGCTTCTTCGGCATTTCTTGCACCGGAAGTATTCGGCAGAAGTGTGACACCCTCAGGGATATGGTCGAGTATGCTCTCGTGTTCTTTGGTGTTGGCGCGTCTTACTGCCAGCGTGATTATCTCAGCGCCTGCATTCTCGACAGCCGCTTTTATAAGTGAAAGCGAGTACTTGCCCGAACCGAGTATGAATCTCGAATTGAACTCATGCCCGCCTATTATCAGCTTGTCATTGTTTTCCATATTTATCTTATCCTTTCCTCAGGGCTCAGTTTCGCCCGCTATTATCCTTATGACCATATTAGCCTGATGTGCCGCGCAAACTGCCACCCTTGATGCGAACAGCGTGCCTGCTTCATTCACATCAGTGTGACCGTCACCACAGAGATAGAAATGTTTCGTTATCCGTCTGGTGCATATCTCGTTGGCACTGGCAAGCCCTGCCATGCCCGAAGCGGCGATCATATACTTATCAGGAAAATTCTCCAGCACGAAATTTACAAGCATGGCTTTCCGGTCTGCCTTGTCAAAGCATTCGCAGACTATATGGCAGTCTTTCAGAAGTTCAGCCATATTATCTTCGGTCAGCTTGACTTCATGGGCAGTTATCTTGCAGTATGGCGCTATCCTGCCGAGTGTTTCGGCAAGTGCCGCCGCTTTCGGCTGACCCAGCTGGTCGGTAAAATACTGCTGACGATGGAGATTAGTGATATCCACTTTATCCATATCAAACAACATCAGTTCGCCCACGCCTGCTCTCGCCAGATGCACTGCCGCATTAGAGCCCAAGCCACCCAGCCCGCAGACGGCGACTTTTGCCTCAGACAGTTTTTTTTGAAGTTCTCTGCCGTGACGCGCTTCAAGCGCACCATACATATCCTCGCATGTGGGTATCATCTAACCGCCCCCCACAAAGCTGACGACTTCAACGCTGTCGCCGTCTTTGAGCACAGTGCTGTCATACTGCGATTTCGGCAGGATATCGAGGTTAAGTTCAACAGCTACCCTTTTGGGGTCGTAGCCGTTTTCAGCCAGCAGTTCAGTGACGGTCTTTCCGTCAAACGAAGTGATATCGCCGTTTACCTTTACCATTTCTTTACCTCCCATCAGCCAACAAAAAGGGGGACTGCGCGCAAAAACAGTCCCCCGATAGTTCGGTTTGTTATGTCCCTACGTTGGCATTATCCAAATCAGGTCGCGGGTCGATAGCTCTGTCGCTATCCTCTCAGCCTGCCTACAAGCTCCCCGTTTATTCGTTTACCGTTATATTATAACTCCTTTTTTTCAAAATGTCAAGCGCTTTTGCTGAAATATCTGCTTTTGGCGAGCGTGCCGTGACAGCTCTCAGAGTGGTGTTATATCCGCTATAATATACAGCGAACTGCCGCTTTTGCTTTTCGAGTCCGTTAAGATGTACCGTCAAGACTTGAAATCGGCGGGGATATATGGTATAATATGTGTGTATACCTATTGTGCGGGAGGTGCAATTCTTGAAAAATATCGAAGACCTTATAGAACTTATCATGGGTGACACTAAGCTGAAAGAACTCAGTGATAAGATATATAAAGATGAACCCATTTTAAAACGTGCTTCTCAGCTTGTGCAGGATGTTATACCGAAGCAGGATACTCCGCCTAAGCTGATGGAGATGCGCCGAATGGTCTACCTGCCCGAAGCACAGTGGAAATCGCGCGAGTGGCTTTTCTACAAACAGGGAAATTTCATGGCTGGCTATGAAGACAGCTGCACTGACTTTGTTCCGTTTGAAAAATACTCACCTACATATTCAGATATGACACTGCCGCAGCAGCGCACTTATTTTGGCTGGCGCACTATGGTCAGAAAGGGAGAATACCCCGATATAAGCCTGTCATACATATTCATCTACTGCTATGAGATGATAAATCTTATAGGCGTACAAAAACGCATAGACGCTTACAGCAACATGAAGATGATACTCGAACACTACGGTGAACTACAGCCGAAGCTGAAGACTTACATCGAAAAATGGCTGTTTGACATGGTGATATATTACGACCTTGACATATCACTTCTGGAATGCAGTGAGAACATAATATTTGACAAGGCTCTTATGACACTGAAAAGTCCTGCCGAACACTCTGAGGAAGAACTGTTTTCTGCAATGAACACACTTTCTTCCTACAACGCAGAACGTTCGACTTTCTACAAGACCTGTCCCGAAGATTTTGCGGCAGTGGCGGCGGGAAGCTATCTGGAACTGAACGCCTACTACGCCGCACACAGGCAGAACAGCCTGTTCTACAAGTTTTTCGGAAATATATCTACCACGACCCACAGCATGTTCGCGATGTCGGTATTCTGCCACCACCGCGTCACAAAGCACACGGTATATGAGATAGACAAAGTGCGCAGATACGTGTTCTCAAACGGGCTGTGGTACTGCGAGGAATATTCGGGCAAGCCCCACAGCAAGAAAAAACTGGGCGACCTCCTGCGGGCGGTGGACAGCATGATGCGGACAAAGCTGGGCTTCAAAAAGAGCCTGCAATGCCCCGACATAACCAAGCAGATGCAAAAGGTGATAAGCGAGCAGATAGATAAACTGACCGAACGCAAAAAGCGTGAAGAAGCCGCAAAAGTCGAGATAGACCTCTCAAAGCTGGGAAGCATACGCCGCGCCGCCGCCATCACACGTGACAAGCTGATAGTTGAAGAAGAGTACGATGATGAGCCGACATCTCAGCCCGAACCGACTGTCACGGCAGAGGAGGAGCATGATGATGCTGTGCAGAACAGCACGCCGCTGAATGACGGAGAATACGCTTTCATGCAGGCGATTTTATACGGCGGCGACTGCCGTCAGGCGGCACAGAAAACCGGTTCTATGCCGTCACTTATGGCTGACAGCATAAATGAAAAGCTGTATGACGCTTTTGCAGATACAGTACTGACATTTGACGGTGACACGCCTGTTGTCATAGAGGATTACGAAGAAGAACTGAAAGGAATGATACTTCCGTGAAGATACCAAAGAGGATAGCTTCGGCTGTGATAAATTCACTGAAAGGCGGCGTTGTGCCGAGAATAGGTCTGCCGTATATAACAGTGGGCAGAGAAGTCGAGATAGATGCGCTTCTGCACGATGTTGACATAATCGAGGACGGCGGTGCGTCTTTCAGATTTATCGTGGGCAAATACGGCAGCGGCAAAAGTTTTCTTTTGCAGACCATCAGAAGCCATGTGATGGACAGGAATTTCGTGGTGGTAGATGCCGACCTTTCACCCGAACGCCGTCTGCAAGGCACAAAGGGTCAGGGTCTTGCGACCTACAAGGAACTTATACGCAACATGTCCACCAAAACACGTCCCGACGGCGGTGCGCTGACGCTCATACTCGACCGCTGGATAAGCGGTGTGCAGGCAGAAGCGGCGGCTGACAGCGGACTCGAACCGACTTCGCCCGAATTTGCGGCAGAAGTGGAGAAGAAGATATATCAGGTGATAAACGCACTGAATGAGATGGTTCACGGCTTTGACTTTGCAAGACTGCTGACTATCTACTACCGCGCGGCTGTTTCGGGTGATGACGAACAGAAAGCAAAAGTAGTCAAGTGGTTCAGGGGCGAATATGTAAACAAAACAGAAGCTAAGGGCGAACTTGGCGTAAACATCATCATCACGGACGATGACTGGTATGAGTACATAAAGCTGTTCGCCATGTTCCTGAAAATGGCGGGCTACAGCGGTCTGCTGGTGCTGGTGGACGAACTGGTGAACATATACAAGATACCCAACGCCATCACCAGACAGTACAACTACGAAAAGATACTTACGATGTACAACGACACTTTACAGGGAAAGGCGAAGTATCTCGGCATAATAATGGGCGGCACTCCGCAGTGCATAGAGGATACCAGACGGGGCGTATACAGCTATGAAGCACTGCGCTCGCGCCTTGCTGAGGGGCGCTTCGGACGCGAGGGCATACGGGATATGCTCGCACCTGTGATACACCTTGTCCCGCTGACTTATGAGGAGATGCTTGTGCTGACCGAAAAGCTGGCTGACATACACGCACAGCTTTTCGGCTATGAACAGCGCATAACGCAGGAGGATATGATAGTCTTCATCAAGACCGAATTCGGGCGGATAGGGGCTGACAGCCACATCACGCCCCGTGAGGTGATACGCGATT
Source organism: Hominimerdicola alba 8 (assembly GCF_000178155.2). Taxonomy (GTDB): domain Bacteria; phylum Bacillota; class Clostridia; order Oscillospirales; family Ruminococcaceae; genus Hominimerdicola; species Hominimerdicola alba_C. The sequence continues at coordinate 52,296 of NZ_ADKM02000134.1, read as the reverse complement.
TCATCGAACTTCTCGACATCGCTTTCCAGAACCCTGAGATAAACATTTCGGAAACTATCACCTCAGGCGGCTTTGAGTATTCAAAGCCTGCGGCTGAGGAAGAAACTGCGGGCGGCGATTTTGCCGAATTTGACATATGAACACCGACAGGGTGATAGTCATCGGGTGTCCGGGGTCGGGCAAAAGCACATTTGCGCGCAGATATTCCGCGCTGACAGGGCTTGCGCTGTTCCACCTTGACCTTATCTACCACCGTCCCGACCACACAACTGTTTCGCGGGAGGTCTTCGACCACAGGCTGGAAACTGTCATGTGTACAAAAAGCTGGATAATAGACGGCAACTATCAGCGCACTATGGAAAAGCGCATAAAAAAATGCGATAAGGTGTTCCTGTTTGACCTGCCAACAGAAGTCTGTCTGGCGGGCGCTAAGGAACGGCTGGGCACGCCGCGCCCCGATATGCCCTGGTTCGAGGAAAAACTTGACCCCGATTTTGAGGACCATATAAAAGAATTCCGCGAAAAAAATCTGCCGAAGATATATGAACTGCTCGAAAAGTACAGCGATAAAGATGTAACGGTGTTCAGGTCGCGCGAAGAGGCTGATGAATATTTATTCGGACTTTAGGGGGATATGGAATGAAAAACAACATACACCGCAATATGACCGAAGAAGACGGTTTCGACCGTTTATATGCCTGTTGGTGCCTGAACCGCAATAATGTTCAGCGCAGGCGTTTCCGCAGAAGAATGAAGATACAGCTTTTAAGGGAAAGGGCAGAAAATGAACGTTTTTGACCGCTATGCACCATTCGTGCAGGACTTTATATACCGAAACAACTGGGAAAGCCTGCGTGCCATACAAGCGGCGGCGGGCGATGTGATATTCAACACCGATGACAATCTTCTGCTGACGGCTTCTACAGCATCGGGCAAGACGGAAGCGGCATTTTTTCCGATACTTACGCTGTTTTCTGAGGACATGCCGCGCTCGGTGGGGGCTATTTACATCGGTCCGCTGAAAGCGCTGATAAACGACCAGTTCACCCGCCTTAACGACCTCTGCGAAGATGCGGGGATACCTGTGTGGCACTGGCATGGCGATGTGGCACAGTCGCATAAGGCGCGTATGCTGAAAAAGCCGTCGGGAATATTGCAGATAACTCCCGAATCACTGGAAGCCATGCTGATGCGCAAGCACGCCGCCATAGCAAAGCTGTTTGGCGACCTGCGGTTCATCGTGATAGATGAGGTGCATTCGCTGATGAGGGGCGACAGAGGCGGACAGACACTTTGCATAATAGAACGGCTTTGCAGGCAGGCAGGGGTCAATCCCCGAAGGATAGGGCTTTCTGCCACGATAGGCGACCCCGAAGCGGCGGGAGAATTTCTGGGCGCGGGCAGCGGCAGGCGAACTGCGATACCTAAAATAGAAGCCAAAGGCACGCGCTGGCGGCTCTCGATGGAGCATTTCTATGTCAGCGATGTGCAGGCAGCGTCCAATAAAAAGGACATAAAAGCACTGCCCGAACTTGAAGAAGCCACCGACAAAGCACCTCAGCACGCCGATCCAGGCATCGGATATGTTTTTGAACACACGCGGGGGAAGAAGTGTCTGGTTTTTGTAAATTCGCGCGAGGAGTGCGAAGCAGTCACCACCACGCTGAGGTCTTACTGTGAAGCAAACCACGAGCGGGACAGATTTCTGATACATCACGGAAATCTGTCTGCATCATACCGTGAAACTGCCGAAGCCGCCATGAAAGATGATGATGTGCAGATGACCACTGTCACCACTGCTACCCTTGAACTCGGCATAGACATCGGCAGGCTGGAACGGGCTTTTCAGATAGATGCGCCTTTTACGGTATCATCATTTTTGCAGAGAATGGGGCGAACCGGCAGACGCGACCTGCCGCCTGAGATGTGGTTCGTGATGCGTGAGGATATGCCCGAACCGCGAACTATGCTGCCATCAACAGTCCCGTGGAAATTGTTGCAGGGCATAGCGCTTGTGCAGGTATATCTGGAAGAGCGGTGGGTCGAACCGCCGAGATTTGACCGCCTGCCGTTCAGCCTGCTGTATCACCAGACCATGTCAACACTGGCTTCCTGCGGCGAACTGACACCCGCACAGCTGGCACAGCGGGTGCTTACGCTGAAATATTTCCACCGCATAACCGCCGACGACTATAAGATACTCCTGCGCCACCTGATAGAGAAAGAACACATACAGCGCACCGAAGAGGGCGGGCTGATAGTGGGTCTGGCGGGGGAACGGCTGGTGAACAACTTCAAATTCTACGCTGTTTTTCAGGAGAACGAGGAGTACACGGTCAGGTGCGAGTCGCAGGAGTTGGGCACGCTGGTGATGCCGCCGCCCGTTGGTGAAAAAATAGCCATCGCGGGTCAGGTATGGATAGTCACCGAACTTGACCACAAGCGTCATCTGGTATACTGCGAACCCGTCAAAGGCAAAGTCCCTGCATATTTCGGGGACTGTCCCGGAGATATAAACACAAAGATATTACAGCGCATGAAACAGGTGCTGTGCGAGGACAAGAGTTATCCATACCTTATGAGGAACGCTGTGGCAAGACTTGAACAGGCGCGTATCTCAACGAGAAATTCGGGAGTCACCACTGACAATCTGATAAATCTGGGGGGCGACATGTGGGCGCTTTTCCCATGGGTGGGTACTTATGCTTTCTTTGCACTGGAGAGATTTCTGAATGTGCGGTGCAGAGAAAAGGTGAAGATGCGCGGACTGGATTCCTGCCGACCTTACTTTATCCAGTTCACGATGAAAGCCACCAAAGAAGAATTCTTCCGCACACTGAGGGAGGAAGCGAACAAGCCAATCGACCCGATGGAACTGGTCTATCCGAAAGAGATACCGTTATTCGAGAAATATGACGAGCATCTGCCTGCCGAACTGGTTCGCAAGGGCTTTGCCTACGGTGTGCTTGACATCGACGGCATGCTGGCGGCAGTCAACAGCTGGTGCGACAAAGAGGGCTTCTGACACAAAAAGCGCACACGGAGAATTTTCCGTGTGCACTTGAATTTTTGCTTATTTAAGGAAACCGTTGATTATCTGCTCTTCCGCCTCAGCTTCGGTCAGACCGAGAGTCATCAGCTTGATAAGCTGTTCGCCTGCTATCTTGCCGATAGCCGCTTCGTGTACAAGTGCCGCATCAACGCTGTTGGCTTCCAGCGATGGCACTGCCAGTATCCTGCCGCTGTCCATGATGATAGAGTCACATTCGGTGTGACCGCTGCATGCCGCGTTGCCGTTAACGCAAAGGTCGAGTTTCTGGTAGGAATTATCCCTTGCCACCGAGCGGGAAACTACATCGGCGCTTGAACCGTCACCATTCAGCGAAACGCTGTAGGTGCTGAACGCCTGCTGTTCGCCGTGTGTCATCAGTCTTTCACGGACATTCAGCTTTGCACCTGCCTTAAGTTCGGCTATAGTCTTTCTGTCGGTGTTGTCAACGCCCTTTATCTGCACCATTTCCATGTCAACGACGCTGTTCTCTTCCTGATATACCTCAGTAACAGGGTTCAGTACCCTCTTGCCTGTGCCATTACCCGAACCGTAGTGCTTTTCAACATATCTCACCTTTGAATTCTTACCTACGAAGAACCTGTGGATACCGTCATGTTCAGAATCCTGAGTGCCGCAGTTGTCGATGCCGCAGCCTGCAACTATCAGCACATCGCAGTTCTCACCGACATAGAAATCATTGTATACAGTTTCTTTCAGACCGCTCTCACTCAGCACAACGGGAATGTGTACACTCTCATTTTTAGTGCCGTCTTTTATCTTTATGTCGATACCGCTCTTGTCGGTCTTACCGATTATCTCGATATTGGCAGTGGAATTCCTGCCCACCGACTCACCGTTGGCGCGGAGATTGTATGCGCCTTCGGGAATATCGTGAAGTTCTGCAACTTCCTGTAAAAGCTGTTTCTGTACAGCATCCATCTTCAACATCTCCATCGCCTCCTTAATCTTCTATCTTCGGACAAATAGTCTGTGCATAGTTACTGCTCATTATCTCGGGCAGTATATCTTCGGCAGGACCCTGTTTTATCAGCTGACCGTCCGACAGTACTATTATCTCGTCTGCTATTTTAAGCAGTCTTTCCTGATGGGAGATGACTACCACTGTCCTGCTCTGCTCAGCCTTGCGCATGTTCTCAAAAATGCGTATCAGGTTATTGAAGCTCCACAGGTCGATGCCTGCTTCGGGTTCATCGAAAACAGCCAGCTTGACATTTCTTGCCATGACGGTAGCTATCTCTATCCTCTTCAGCTCACCGCCCGACAGCGAAGCGTTGACCTCGCGCCTGATGTAATCTTTGGCGCACAGACCAACTTCCGAAAGATAGGTGCATGCGTCTGAAACTGACAGATTTTTGCCTGCCGCTATCCTCAGCAAGTCAAGCACTGTCAGCCCCTTGAACCTTACGGGCTGCTGAAAAGCAAAGCCAATGCCTGATCTCGCCCTTTCTGTTATGCTCATATCGGTTATATCGGTGCCGTTGAATATCAGCCTGCCGTCAGTGGGCTTGATTATGCCCGCGATTATCTTTGCGAGGGTGGATTTGCCGCCGCCGTTCGGTCCTGTTATAACTATGAATTTATCATCGGGTATCATCAGACTTATACCGCGAATTATGTCGGAAGTCTTTCCGCTGTCGTCAGCGCTGAAAGTGATGTTTTTAAGCTCCAGCATTTTAAAAATGTCCTTTCGTCTTTAATATATACTATTTTAGCATACTTTAAGCGTGATGTATGTTGCATTTGCAACAGTAAAAAGTTTCTGCAAACTTACTTTGCTATTATACCACATTTTCTGACTTATTACAATAGTTTTTTTCTTAACAAGCGTACATTATATCTAAATAAATTTTATAGCTGTCCAACTGCCGCGCCATACTATAGCAATCCGCCTTAAAATTCAGACAAAATCCAGTCACAAAACCCATAGATCCCAGCTTTTGCGACCGGATCTTGTGAATTTAAATAGTTGGATCGCTATAATTCTTAGTGGTCTATTAAAATAATTACCTTATTCAAAAAGCCACCGCCATATCATGTGCATATGCAATAAAATTGCGCACAACAGTCTGTGCAAACAACTGTTTTTTGTTTTGATCAAGGCATATTTCATTAAAAGTTGTACAAAAACGTACAACTTTTGACCGTTTTTAACTGATAGTAGGAGAGCATGCACGCTGTTCGCCGCCTTTATCGGAACTACGGTACGACCATCAGCGGGAATACTCCTGTGCTCCCCACAGCATCTTGAAAACGCACCCGACATAACAACCGAAGAACGTTCGCACCCCACCGCCTCTGCCCACGCCAAAGCGCATAAGAGGTGCAGACGCCGAAACGCGGTGTAATGACGAAGTTTAAAAGCGCAAGACCCTGTACGGGCACTTCCCGTTCGTTCGTAATTTGCTGTGAAAGGTGCTTCATATTAATGATCGGCTCTCCCTTAAACGCAGTGTTTATAAAGATGGCCGAGCGTTTGTATTTTCCCCTACATGTGTCGAAAAAATTACCCGCCAACCACTTTATGCCCTGTCAGTATGCTGTTTGGTTCGGTATGCCATCGGATAACAATATAAAAATATGACTATCCCTTTAGTACACCAACTAAAAATGCGGTAAACAAAAGGATAATTGAGCACCATACGCCAAGAACCTTATATCCGCTGTTTTTGTGGTGTGTCTGCGGGATAACAATATAAAAAGGTGTAAATTTGTGAATGAAATTTATAATGCTCTTGAAAAATCTGATTGATTATGCTATAATGTGTTTAAATGGTAATGTATTATACGCATTATGTTCATTTAAAGCGATGCAGAGAGGAGGTGGCGTTATGACAGAAGACATTGTTGTTGCTTTCAGGCATTTTCTTCAAAAGCTGAATGATTCAGAAGATGCTCTCGACCCGAATGTTATCAGAGAAGCTGTCGGTGACATATGCAGGATATCCGATGTGGCAAAGCTGGAGATCACATTTTATGAGAACATTGAACTTGAGGGTTCTGATAACAGAGTAAAACTGGTGCTGTATGAAAACGGCGTGCATGATGATAATGTCATCGTTGACAGAAGGGTCACGGACGGCGGCGGCGTTGTGATATATGAATTTTTCCACCTGAACGGCGGTGCTGAGTGGTGTGACAGGATTAGGAACAGGCTCGCGCTGATGATATCGATACTGTTTGTGTTCAACAGCCGCCAGATGCTAAAGCAAGTCGCGAACCGTTTCGCATATATAGACGAATCGGGCTACCACAATCTGCGATATTTCTGTACTCAGGTCGAAAGTCTTGGCGGAAAGAACGATCTTCAGGGAAAGGCTGTGGCACACTTCAACCTGCGGCATTTTCAGGCGGTCAACAATCAGATAGGCAGAAAGAACGGCGACACTGTTATGCGCCGCTTCATTGACGATCTTGAAGCGCTGACGGGCTGTGAAATACCTGTCTGCCGAATCGGCGGTGATAATTTTATAACCATATTTGATGCCGACAAGGTAGATGCTGTGTTCGGTCATCTTAGCGGTGCTGTTGTCAGGTTCGGTGAAGATTACGGCGAAAGCATAATGCTCAGCGCCACTGCGGGCATCTATATAGTGGAAGCTGACTACAGATATGCGGGCATCTCCGACCTGCTTGACAAGGTAATGCCAACATCATACATTGCAAAAAGCGCGGGGCGGGAAGATATAATCTTCTACAGCGAGGAACTTGTCAACACAAAAAAACACAACGCCACCATACAGCACATATTCCCCGAAGCGCTGAAAAAAGAGGAATTTCTCGTTTACTATCAGCCGAAAGTCGATGTCAGAGATGGCAGAATGACAGGTGCAGAGGCGCTGTGCAGATGGAAGCATGACGGCAGGCTGATACCGCCTGACGAGTTTATACCAATACTGGAACAGAATACGGATATATGCAAGCTGGATTTCTACATGATAGACCATGTCTGTCGCGATATACGGCAGTGGCTCGATGAGGGCAGACAGCTGCCGCGCATCTCTGTCAACTTTTCGCGCAAGCACATACTCGATGTTGACCTGTTGAAACACCTGATGGAAATAATCGACAGGCATAATATTCCACACCATCTTATCGAGGCAGAACTGACAGAAACTACTACCGATGTGGAGTTCAAAGACCTTAAACGTGTGGTCAATGGGTTGCAGGAACGGGGAATATCAGCTTCGGTCGATGATTTCGGCAGCGGGTATTCATCGCTGAACCTTATAAAGGAAGTCCCCTGGAACGTCATCAAAATAGACAAGAGCATCGTGCCTATAGATGATGACGATGAGTCCAGCCCGCGAACAGTCATGTTCAAATACGTTGTCGCTATGGCGCGGGAGATGGGGCTTGAATGTATCGCTGAGGGTGTTGAAACCAAAACTCAGGTCGAAATACTGAAACGCTACGGCTGTGACATTGCTCAGGGATATCACTATGACAGACCACTGCCTAAAGACGAGTTTGAAAAACGGCTTGACGGCATCGGAATACGTAAATAAACACAAAGACCTCTGCGTTAAGACGGGTACGCATATAGAAGTTTTGCCCCGAAGCACTTCAAAGTGCTTCGGGGCATTGTATTTTATACAACTGCTAAGACAAATCATAATTTGATGTTGCAAGATTAACATATACCCGTTAAAAGCCGCCAATATGACTTAATGTTTTAGAAGCGACTCTTGAACCTTCATTCATTGCATTTATAATATCACAATCTCTCAAATATGAACAAAGAAAGCCAGCATGATAACTGTCACCGCACCCAGTTGTATCAATTACATTATTGACAGGCACAGCATCCACTCTATATTCTTTTCCCATATAATAAGTAACGCTGCCATTTTCTGCAAGTGTAATGTTAAATATGTTGTCATACCGTTCAGACCATTTTTGAAATTGTAAAAGAATACTCTTCTCACCACTGATAAAAAAGAAGTCAATGTACGGTACAATAGTTTCTATTTTCTTAAAATCTCTTAGCACGTTGAAGTCAACGGCAAGCTGAAAACGACAACTCTTTCTAAGTTCTAATACATCATCAAAATTAGGAGAATCAAAGGTTATAAAGATAACATCAGCACTTGCAATTCTGTTCTTGTCAGAATCGCTAAGAAGATATGTGTCATGAATACCACCGTTCCATGAATCATCTTTGAAATATCTATCACCTTTCTCAGTAAGATAAATCCGATGGTTTGCAGTAGCAGAGCCTGAAATAATGTGGATAAACTCTTTGTTGATAGGTTTATTTTCAATAGATCTCAATATTGCCTTACCATAATCATCGTCACCAATTGCACCAAGAAGATCAACTGAAATATGATTGTATTTTGATGCAATTGCAGCAAAGTTCAATGCTTCACCACCGGGTCGGATTTCTCCGGTATCATCAAAAACATCTACGCACATACAAGTCATAGCAATAATATTCACATTTATCCGACCTTTCTGTTTTGGAAAAGTAAATTCCGATTTATGTTAGTTACCATTATAGCACGTCATCTATGCACTGTCAATAGAAACGCCATAGTACTTCTGACTTTGCATCAGAAATACCATGGCTTAAAACTTCTATATCAGCGCCGCCCTTATGCACGCAGAGGTCTGTTTATTGCTGTATTTTATTCGCCGTCGGTGACAGTTCGGTCAGCCGATGAAAGGGTATCGGTCGAGATGTCGAAAAAGCTGTCATTTTTATGCTCACCATATGTTGACATATATGCCCGTTCTATGGTGATGGTCTGCTTTGGCCGCATGCTCTCGCTGTCGGTCACTTCCTTGCCGCAAATGGCATCATACGCCTCAAAGCCGTCATATACCTGCCCGAATATGGTATACTGCTGTGAGAAATTTGGTATGCCGCCCTTTTTCTTGAAAGCCTCCACAAGGTCGTTATTGCCGCCCGCCGAGTCAAGTTCTTTGATGAAATCTTCAGTAAATTCCACAGAGTCAACAAACAGTATTCGGCTGCCCGACATTATCTTCCTGTCAAATATCGAACCGCCCTTGTCACCGTAGGAGATGAGCGTGCCTTTGAATGGCCATAAATTCTTGTGTATCTCAGGTTCAAGCTGTTTCTTGTCAGTTGAGTCGGTGTCAGTGCCATCTGATGCTTTTGAGCCGCCCATGAAATACACACCATCCTGCACTGCAAAAACGTAGGTGCCGTCATAGTAGCCATCATTCACAAGACCCTCAAAATACTTGCAGAATTCCGGGGCTTCATCGGGATACAGCACTGCTGTGAAGCTGCCCTCGCTTGTTTCAAATACCACAACAGGCGCATCATCTTTCGGCAGCTGATACTGTATCAGCTCAACATCATCGGGGTCAAGCCCACCGCCGTCCTTTGCACGCTGGCAAGCCTGAAACAGCGTGAACACCAGCACAAAGCACATAGCTATCAGTGAGAACCTGAAATAGGTCTTAAAACGCTCACTGTGCTTGACCTGATAGTAATTTTTCTTTTCCGTTTTCTTTTCCATCGTACCACCCCGATCAGAGCTTGGTTATCTCAGTGCCCTGACGAGTTTCCTTTACAGCGTAGCCCAGTGCTGCTATCTTATCGCGTATCTCGTCAGCCTTCGCGAAATCCTTAGCCTTTCTTGCCGCCTGTCTTTCCTCGACCAGCGCCATTACCTCAGCGGGGATATCGCCGCCCGACTTCTCTTCGTTCTGCTTTTCAGCCGCCTTGATAAGACCGACAGACAGCACCTTGTCGAAGTCCTCTATCAGCGCCAGCTTGGTAGCAGGTGTGGTATCAGCTTTGAGGACATCATACAGTGCGGTTATGCCGTTGGAAGTGTTTATATCATCGTCCATAGCGGCGGTGAACTTTGCTTTGAGCGCATCAAAGTCAGCAGAAATGACTTCGCCCTTGTCACCCGACATAAGTGAAGCGATACGCGCTGTCAGCTTTTCGTAAGCAGTCTTGGCATTATCCAGGTTTTCCCATGAGAATACCAGTGACTTCCTGTAGTGGGACTGCAAGCAGAAGAACCTGTAGACCAGCGGGTCATAACCCTTTTCTTCCAGCAGTGAAACAGTCAGGAACTCGCCTTTTGACTTGGACATCTTGCCTGTGTCGGTATTGAGGTGGTGTACGTGGAACCAGTAGTTGCACCACTTGTGACCTATATAAGCCTCAGACTGTGCTATCTCGTTGGTGTGGTGCGGGAAAATATTGTCAACGCCGCCGCAGTGGATATCCAGATATTCGCCCAGATTTTTCATGGAGATGCAGCTGCACTCGATATGCCAGCCGGGATAGCCCACACCCCAGGGAGATTCCCACTTAAGTTCCTGGTCATCAAACTTGGACTTTGTGAACCACAGCACGAAATCCGCCTTATTGCGCTTGTTGGTATCTTCCTCAACGCCCTCGCGCACGCCTACTTCGAGGTCTTCAGCGCTGAAATTGTGGAACACATAGTATTCGTCCAGCTTGGAAGTATCAAAGTAGATATTTCCGCCTGCCTCGTAAGCATAGCCTTTCTCTATAAGTGAAGAGATGACCTTGATGAACTCATCGATGTAGGTAGTGGCAGGTGCGACCACATCCGGGGTCTTGATATTCAGCTTAGCGCAGTCGGTGAAGAAAGCATCGGTATAGAACTTTGCTATCTCCATGACAGTCTTATGCTCGCGCTTTGCGCCTTTGAGCATTTTGTCATCTCCTGTATCGCCGTCAGATGTCAGGTGTCCCACATCGGTGATGTTCATGACGCGCTTGACATCAAGACCCTGCCAGCGCATGTACTTCTCCAGAACGTCCTCCATTATATAGCTTCTCAGGTTGCCGATGTGCGCGAAGTGGTACACGGTAGGTCCGCAGGTATACATTGCCACCTTGCCTGCTGTGTTCGGCACAAATTCTTCTACCTTGTGCGAAAGTGTGTTGTAAATTCTCATTTTTAAGTCCTCCAATTTATATTATCGTTTATGGCTGTCCCGCTGACACACCACAATAAACAGCCTTACGTGAAGCACTGTCAATTATAATACCTGCGTATGAAGTGATGTGCTAAAGGGGGTCACTCATATTATCATTTTCAAAGTTCGGAATCGATATAATCACTGTCTGCGGTCAAGGGCTTGGTAAACTTAGGCTCGCTCACCCCGGTGACCTCGAACCAGTTTGCATCAAATGAGGTAAAAAGACTGTAGACATATTTCTCTGCGCGCTGTTCGCTCTTGAAAAAGCACAGCATCAGCCTGACATGACTGACATCTTCCAGCGCCACCAGCGAAGTGCCATCTGACAGATTTATGATATACACAGACTGCGGCGATAATTTACTCGCTCTGTCAAATACTTCATACTCAGGTTCGCCCTGATGCGTTTCCATTTTTCTATCCAGAAGTTCGTAATAAAGGGATATCTGGTCATAATTCAGCGACATGCGGCGCATGGAAGACACCTCTAATCGCCTGAACTCGCTGTAGAACTTACAGAACATGCGGTAGCCCTCTTTATCGCCATAGTATGACATCATCTGATAATACCACTCGCGCTCACCGCAGTCAACGGGTATCTGACATCTCACATACAGCCCGAAAAATTTCCAGGGAAGCGGAAAAAGGCTGAACTGCGGCTCGCTGTCGATCATCTTGTGTTCCAGTCTGCAATAGGAATAACCATTAAGGAAAAACCTCAGTGCTGTAAGGCTCTCGCCTGTAAATATATAGGGTTTTGAAAGCATGAGGTCTATAAGGTCATAATGTTCCATACATCAGCCCTCCTTTTCAAGGCGTTTTTCCAGTGCTTCCACACGTTTTCTGAGCCTTTCCAGTTCCATTCGGCCTTTGCAGAGTTCCTGCGAAACAGGATCGGGTATGTGTATCTGGTCGAGGTCGAGGGTGCGCTTGCCATTCTGCTTAACGACCCTTGCAGGCACGCCCACAGCGGTACAGTTCGGCGGAACAGTTTCAAGCACGACCGCATTTGCGGCAATTTTGGAGTTATCGCCCACCTTGAAAGGTCCCAGCACCTTAGCGCCGCACCCGACCATCACATTATTGCCCAGTGTGGGGTGGCGCTTGCCCTGATCCTTGCCTGTGCCGCCCAGCGTACACCCCTGATAGAGCAGGCAGTTATCGCCTATCTCGGCGGTTTCACCTATTACCACACCTGCGCCGTGATCTATCAGCAGACCCTTGCCGATCTTGGCACCGGGATGTATCTCGATGCCCGTCAGGAAGCGGGCGGTCTGCGAGATGACTCTGGCGATGAATTTCAGATCCCTTATATAGAACCAGTGAGCCACCCTGTACATAGCCACCGCATGCAGACCTGCATAAGTCAGTATCTCCAGCGTGCTTGCAGCGGCAGGATCTCTGTCTTTTATCGACTGTATCTCTGCCTTATAATTTTTTATGATGCTTCCGATGATATTTCCCATAAGTGTTTCCTCCAAATGAGCAGAAAGCTGAAACAAAAAAGCCTCCGAACGCGCAAAACTTACGCATTCGGAGGCGAATGATCTCTCACACGCGGTCCCACTCCGCTTTGCTGTGCATTTCTTTACACAGCCTTGTTTCCCCTTAACGCGGGGTAACGGGGAGGAATACTCGTCATCTTTCCTCACTCCCTGCTGTCAGCCGCACTTCACCGCGCCCGAACGAAGCCTTGCACCGAACGGCTCCTCTCTGTAGTACGCAAACGCGGGTACTTTTGCTGATACGCATTTTTTTATTCTATTCGTTGGGGTCGATATACTTGCCGTAAGCCTTGAGATAGATGCCGCCTGATACCACTGTCAGCACGACAGCTATCCAAATAAGCGCTTCATTTATCAGGAATACCGGTGAATGCCAGTTCAGATCCGGCGCACCTTTGAGTTCGGGGTAAAGTATTTGCAGGAACATTATGACTATCATAGCCACCATAGTGAAAGCGGTCTTCGCCTTGCCCCAGATGCCTGCGGCTACCACAACGCCCTCGCCTGCGACCACCAGTCTGAGTCCTGTCACCATGAATTCTCTTGCAAGGATTATGACTACCGCTATAGGGTCTATCCACCGTTCAAATGTGAAGCTGATGAGCGCCACCATTACCAGCAGTTTATCCGCCAGCGGATCAAGGAACTTGCCGAAAGTCGTCACAAGATTCTGCGACCTTGCGATCTTACCGTCAAGCATATCAGTCAGCGATGCGGCTATGAAAACTATCAGCGCAAGTATGGTATGTGTACGCTCTCCCAGTTCAAAACACAGCAGGAAGAACATAAAGAACGGTATCAGCACCACTCTCAGCACTGTCAGTTTATTTGGCAGATTCATACTCTTCATTTTACCGACCTCCTATTCAACTACTGTACCCAGCAGGTCATAATCCATTGTATCGAAAAGTTCGACCTTTACATACTGACCCACCTGCACTTTTTTCTCAGAGGTGAAAAATATCTTGCCGTCTATCTCAGGGGCATCAGCCGTACCTCTGCCGAAATAGCATTCAGCATAGCGGTCAAAGCCCTCACAAACCACCTCGATGGTCTTGCCAAGCTGTGCCTGATTATATCTGTCAGCCACAAGCATCTGCTCACGCATGATTATATCAGCGCGGCGCTCTTTGGTCTGTTCATCGACCTGACCCTCCATCGAGAAAGCCTTAGTGCCCTCTTCGGGGGAATAAGCAAAACAACCCAGCCGCTCGAAGCCCACATTCTTCACAAACTCACAGAGTTCTTCAAACTGCGCCTCAGTTTCACCCGGAAAACCTGCTATCAGCGTAGTTCTCAGCACGATATCGGGGATACGCGCCCTCAGCTTCGATATCAGTTCAAGCAAGAACGCTTCGTTGCCAGGTCGGTTCATCGACCTTAGCACATCACCGTTGCAGTGCTGTATCGGCATATCGATATATTTCACCAGCTTTTCCTCGCTTGCCAGCACATCTATGAACTCTTCGCTGATACGTTCGGGATAGCTGTAAAGTGTTCTTATCCATTTGAAACCATCTATTTTGCAGAGTTCTCTCAGCAGTTCGGGCAGTTTTGACTTTCCGTAGATATCCTCGCCGTACCTTGTGGTATCCTGTGCGATGACCACCAGTTCGGTAACACCGTTTTCAGCCAGCCATCTTGCTTCTTCGAGTATATCCTCCATCTTCCTGCTGCGGAACTTTCCTCTGATAGCGGGGATAGCGCAGTAGGTACAGTTATTGGAACAGCCCTCAGCTATTTTAATATATGCGTAGAAGGGTTCGGTGGATATTATCCTTCCGCCCTCCATCGGCAGGTCGGTCTTGCTGCCGTAAGCACATATCTGCTCTTCACCGCGATAGATATCCCTGATTATCTCAGGCAGCTTTGAGTTTGAGCCAAGCCCCACCACTGCATCAAGCTCAGGTATCTCCTTTTTCATTTCATCGCGGTATCTCTCAGCCAGACAGCCTGTGGCTATCACGGCTTTTATCCTGCCCTCCTGCTTAAGGGTGCAGAATTCCAATATAGTGTCGATGGCTTCCTGCTTTGCGCTTTCGATAAAGCCGCAGGTGTTGACTACTACAACATCAGCCAGTGCCGCATCTGCGACTATCTGATAGCCCTCTTTTTTCAGGTCGAACAGCATATGCTCGGCGTCCACCTGATTTTTGGGACATCCGAGTGATACCATACCCACTCTTGTAGACATACGATAAGAACTCCAATCAAAAACAAACTTTTAATCAATACATTCCTATATTATAGCACCATTTTCCCGATTTGTAAAGACCTGCGAGAAATTTACAGCAATTTACCCTCAGCAGACACTTCCAGCGCGCCGTCTTCAAGCACTTCTACCATAACACCCTCGCCCAGTGCGCCGTTTTGGGTGACAACGGTAGCGCCCAGCACCACACCGTCCTCGTCCATATCTACAAATGCACTGTCTATCTTCATCTGTTCTTCCAGCTGTGCTATGGTCATCAGCGGGAACTTCTTCTTATCATAACAGCCGTCACGCTTGATGACTTCGGCAATTTTTGACTTATTGCGGTCAAGTTTGCCCAGCTTATCGGCTATCTCTGAGAGATTTTCGATTATCTCCTGCTGTTCTTCCATATAAAACAGCACAGTGACCTTCTGCCCCCACAGTTCATAGTCTATCTCGAAGGCTTCCTGCTCATCATTATACCTTATCTTATCCATACCCTATTCCTCCTCGCTGTACTCTTCCCCTATATCTCTCAGCACATCTTTTATCAGGTCATAGCTGTAGCCGTATCGCACCAGTGCATTCTTCACCTTGTTCACGCCTTTTTCGTCATCAAGGTATCTGAGGTACTTTCGTTCGACCAATTCGTAGAGTCTGTCGTACCATGTCGTATCTTCATCTTCATCATAAACTGCCAGCGCACGTTTGATGACCTCAGCCGTCAGACCCTTGCCGCGCATCTCCTGAAAAGCCCGCCTGCTTCCGAAGCATTTCACTTCAACGTAATGCCTCGCCAGACCCTCAGCGTAGCGGTTATCATTTATCGTACCCAGCTCCACCATTTTGTCCATTACCCGATAACAGGTATCCTCGCTGTAGTTTTTTTCCAGCTTATGGAACAGATCAACATAGGAATAGTCGCGGTAATCCAGCAGATAAAGCGCCCTTTCACGAGCTTTGCGGTACTCTTCTTCGGCTCTGATATCCTCCCACGCAGACAAAGGCAGACTTAAGCCTGCCTTTAAATTATATCTGCGGACGATCTCCTGATTCAAGAACTCGGCTTCCCTGTCCTCAAACTCGATCATCATGGTCATTCCCTTATATTTGGAAACGTTCGTTATTTTAAGCATTTATCACTCACCGAAGCTGTCGATGTCAACAGGTGCGAACTCCTCAAAATTTTCCTCAGACGGTGCTGTAGGCTCATCTTCATCGACATCGGCTGATGCGCCTGCGTTAGCCTTTTCCTCCAGCTTTGACTTCTTATCGCTCTTCTTATTGGCAGCTGCCAGCGCCTCAGCAGCCTGCTTCTTTACCTTTTCCTCTATCTCAGCCATGACATCGGGGTGATCCAGCAGGAACTGCTTTGAGTTGTCGCGTCCCTGACCCAGCTTGTAGTCTTCGTAGCTGAACCATGCGCCGCCCTTTTTGACGATGCCCAGATCTACCGCAGCATCGAGTATCTCGCCCACGCGGGAAACGCCCTTGCCGTACATGATATCGAACTCACACTCCTTGAAAGGAGGTGCTACCTTGTTCTTGACTACCTTGCAGCGTGTACGGTTACCGATAACTTCGCCGCCGTCCTTTATCTGCTCACCGCGTCTTACTTCAATTCTTACCGAAGCATAGAACTTGAGCGCACGACCGCCCGGAGTGGTTTCGGGGTTGCCGTACATAACGCCTATCTTCTCACGCACCTGATTTATGAATACGCAGGTCGTATTGGACTTTGACACAACGCTTGTCAGCTTTCTCATCGCCTGCGACATCAGTCTTGCCAGCTGACCTACGTGGGTGTCGCCCATCTCGCCGTCAATTTCAGCCTTTGTGACCATCGCAGCCACCGAGTCGATAACTATGCAGTCGATAGCGCCCGAACGAGCCAGCGCTTCGGCTATCTCCAGCGCCTGTTCGCCGCTGTCGGGCTGTGATACCAGCATACTGTCGATATCAACGCCGAGATTCTGCGCATACACAGGGTCAAGGGCATGCTCGACATCGATGAATGCGACCTCGCCGCCCATTTTCTGTGTTTCAGCGATTATGTGCAGCGCAACAGTGGTCTTACCCGAAGACTCAGGTCCGTATATCTCGATGATTCGTCCTCTCGGTACGCCGCCTATACCCAGCGCCATATCAAGTGTCATTGAACCTGTGGGGATAGCCTCAACGTCCATTGCCCTTGCATCGCCCAGCTTCATTATAGCACCCTTGCCGAACTGCTTCTCTATATACGCGATGGCAGTTTCAAGTGCCTTCTTCTTTTCGTCCGCGTCTGTTATGTTGTGTACCTGTGGTGATTTTTCCTTTTTCTTCTTATCAATAGCCATTTTCGATATTTCCTTTCAAACATATATTTTTTCGGAAATCTTTCTTTCCTGCTTATATTATAACACATTAACTGTCCGCTTGTACGGACTGCAAGTGATTTTTTCGATTTTTGCGTCTTTGCGTACCAAAAGTTGTACGTATTTCAATTATTGAGTATTTTTTTGTACTGCAAACGCCTTTTTCTGTGTTTCACAGCGCCGTTCGACTTGTGAAAATAGTTATCCTGCAAACTGCGCTTGCGGCAAAGCGCATGTGCCGCTGTCTGTCGGCTCTCAAAATACACACCGAGCGGCGATGCGGGTCTTTTGCCGCACATTGGACAATCGGGGTCACCGCAGACATCTTCTGCCCAGCCGCCGCATTTCAAACAACCCCTCGCATCGTATGTCGGGAAGTCATACAGCTTTTCACCGCATACCTCACAGACATACCCTGTTTCAAATTCAAAGCCTTCGTTTATCAGCCGCCTGAGTCTTGCGCGGCGTTTAAGGTACTTCTTTCGGTTCTTCAAAAGTTTCACCCGCCGACTTACGGCGATGTCATTTCAGTTTCATCAGCTTGCAGTTCTCAATGCCCGCACTCCAGAAATCTTTACGTTCAAGACCTCTCACCTGACATACTATCGATGAATTCATCGCGCCATGCCCGACTATCAGCACATCTTTGCCCTGTTCCACCAGTGGGTACGCGACTTCTTTGAGAAAACTGCCTGTTCTTGCGAAAAGTTCGTCAAGCGTTTCGGCACTGCCTGCGCCCCTGTAATTTTCGGGTTCGTGGAAAAGCGTATTTATCGGGCTGTCGTTTGCAGAGAAACTGTATTCAGCGCCCTCGTATTCACCGAAGCACATTTCCGCCAGCCTGTCATCGGTCATAATGGGTACCGACCTGCCTTCAAGCAGTATCTCGGCAGTTTCACGCGCCCTTACAAGCGGCGAACAGTAGCAGACATCGAAATGCACATCGCGGTACTCTTCTGCCGCTTCACGCGCCATCTGCCGTCCCTCTTCGTTCAGGGGTATATCAGTTCTGCCCTGCAATTTATGCAATAAATTCCAGTCAGTCTTACCGTGTCTGATTATATAAAGCATTCAGCTACTCTGTCCTTTCGGTGAGGTGTTCATTTTTTGTACCCATAACACAGCGCATTATCCCGCATGGATCGGGTCTGCACCGCACATTTTCAAAGCCATGCTGTACCATTATCTGCATAACGTCGTCTTCCTGACCTGCGCCTATCTCGTAAATAAGAGTGCCGCCCTGTTTCAGGCGGTCTTTCCAGATGCGGGTGACAGCCCTGTAAAAGTCAAGACCGTCCTCACCGCCGTAAAGGGCTTCTTTAGGTTCATGAGTGACTTCCGTTTGCAGAGCCGCCATATCATCAGCCGTCAGGTAAGGCGGGTTGCAGACTATCAGGTCAGCCGCAGGTATCTTATTCGCGGTATCACTATCCAGCACATCGCCCATGACAAGTTTCACCGCCGAATGGTTCAGCGCCAGATTATCTTTGAGATAACCTGCCGCCGCTTCACTTTTTTCAACCGCCCAGACCTCGCGGCATTTAAGGTGTTTTTCCAGCGCCAGCGCTATACACCCACTGCCCGAACAGAGGTCTGCAACAACTATATTATCCGTTTTTTTGTACTTAGCCACCGCAAGGTCTGCCAGTGTTTCGGTATCCTGTCGGGGGATAAGCACACCTTTACCGACTTTCAGTGTCAGTCCGTAGAACTCCCACTCACCCAGAAGATACTGCAGCGGTTCACCATTCACACGTTTTTGGCAAAGCCCCTCAAACTCAGCTTTCACCGAAGTTTCAGCTTCGCCCGCCAGCAGACTTTCAAATGCACCGCCCCGACAGTCAGCGCCCAGCGCCTTGCCCATCAGTTCGCAGGCATCGAAAAGCGCATTGTCGTTGCCCGCCTTTTCGAGAACAGCCGTCTGCTTTTTCAGCAGTTCTCTGTAAGTCACCATCTGTCTTCCTCTTTGTTTTCGGGGATAACGGCTTTCAGCGCCGCGATAGCGCACTCGATCTCGTCAGTTTCGGGTTCGCGGGTGGTTATGCGCTGTATCCACAGTCCAGGCGCGGAGAATATCCTTGTGCAGGCGTTATTATATTTGCCTGCCAGTCTTATGAGTTCATAAGCGATGCCCGTTACCACAGGCAGGAGCGCCAGCTTGCACAGCACTCTCAGCGGCAGGCTTGCCCATGATATTCGGAAGATGGTATTGACAAATATACTTGTGAACAGCACCAGAAAAATGAAGCTGGTGCCGCATCTCGGGTGGAAGCGCACGAACTTCTTGACATTTTCGGGTGTCAGTTCTGTTTCGGCTTCGTAGCAGGCTATGGTCTTATGCTCGGCACCATGATATTCATACAGGCGCTTCATATCGGGCATAAGTGAAGTCAGCGCTGTATAGCCCACGAATATTGCTATTTTCAGCAGACCTTCGATCACGTTCTTGAGCACCGCGTTGAACTCTGTGCCCGCTATATGCTCGACCAGCTTGATGACAGCCGACGGCACCCACATGAACAGGAAAAGCGCTATCACAACGCCTATCACCATAGAGATGCCTGAAACTACGGGCATCAGCTTATCGCCCAGCTTTTCTTCCAGCCACTTCTCGAACTTTGTAGGCTCTTCATCAGCTTCGCCGTCATCGGTCATCTGCTTGTCTACCGAGCGGGAGATGCACTTGTAGCCGTCCAGCATCGAGGTCACAAAATTGAAGATACCTCGCACGAAAGGCGTTTTCCTGTACCACGCCTGATTCTTGCCGCCTTTTATCTCCCATATATCGATATCTATCTCGCCGTTAGGCAGGCGGTTCGCCATAGACATCTTATCTATTCCGCGCATCATAACGCCCTCTATGACCGCCTGACCGCCTATCTTCGACTTGAATTTTTCCTTGCCCGCATTAGCATTATTGCTCATCGGTATTATTCCTTTCTACAGCCCCTTCGGGCTTGTCATCTGAGGATATCAGTTCCACATCGACTGTGTCGCTCTCCTCCGACTTGTGTTCCTGCTCAATGAACGGCAGGGTTATCATAACTGTCGTACCCACGCCCTGCTCGCTGTCTATTGTCAGCGTACCGCCGTGTCTTGCTATTATCTCATCTGCCACCGCCAGACCGATGCCTGAACCGCGCCGTGTGTGGTTCGCCTTGAAGAATTTCTGTTTGATGCGCGGCAGGTCTTCCTTTGATATGCCTATACCCGTATCAGACACGGAGATACAGATATCTCCCTCTTCCTCATAAGCCTCCACCGATACGGTGTCGCCCTTATCTGAATACTTTATGGCGTTATCCACCACATTGATGAACACCTGTCTGAGCCTGTTCTTATCGCCGTAAACGAAAGGGAGCATATCAGGCTCAAAGTAGTTGAGCGTTATGCCCAGCACCCTCGCCCTTTCCTGATAGATCAGCACCGTTTCGCCCAGTTCAGCCAGTATATCTATGGTATCCATCTGCAAAAGCAGTCTGTTATCCTGTATGCGCGAGAAGTCAAGCAATTCCTCGACCATTTGCGAAAGGCGTTCCGTTTCACTGTTTATGACGCGCATACCTTTCTTGAAAGTTTCCACATCGCCGTACATGGTAGCTACAGTTTCAGTCCAGCCCTTGATGGCTGTCAGCGGTGTTCTCAGTTCATGCGATACCGATGATATGAACTCGTTCTTCATCTGCTCGGTATTTGAAAGTTCTTCCGCCATGTTGTTTATCGAGTCGCACAGTTCACCCAGTTCATCCTCGCTCTTCTTCTCGATACGCTTTGAGAAATCGCCCTTAGCGTACTTATGGGTGATATCTGCGATACCTCTTATAGGTATGACTATCTGCCTGATAAAATACATGCCTGTAAAGAACATCAGCAGTATTATGCCTGTGACTATCGCCGTTATCACCACGATCAGCATGCCTATCTGCCGGTCAATGTTCTTCATGGAACTGAGCATTCTCAGTGCTTCGTAGTCGCACCCTTTCGGAGAGATGACAGCTGTAACAGCCACCACCTTTTCGCCTGTGGGCAGTCTGATTATCTGCGAGGCTGTGCCTGCCGCTGAGGACTTGGCTTCTTTATAATCGCTCATGCTGTCGCCGCCCTGCAAAGAGAAGCCCGATGATGTGACATCAACATTGCCGTCAGCGGTTATCGCCATAAGTTCTATCCTGTCCTTATCTTCATATGTTTCAACGATATTTCGTATCTCGGCGTTATAGTTGGTGGTATCATCTGAGGAATTCATCACCGATGTGGTGATTATATTCATCTTGGAAGTCACATACTGCTTGGCTGAACTGTAGTAGTAACTGCGCACAATGAATATCAGCACTATCTCCACCACCAGCAGTATCAGCGTGACTATGCCCATGCTGTTGACCAGCCAGTGCCTTGTTATGCTTTCGCCGCCGCGATATTTACGCTTTGTATCAACACTCAATTTATGCAGACCCCTTAACCGTTTCCGCCCGACCACTTATAGCCGAAGCCCCATATGGTCAGTATATACTTCGGGTTGGAGGGTTCGTCCTCTATCTTCATGCGGATACGCCTGATGTTAACATCGACTATCTTGTCATCGCCGTAATAGCTTTCGCCCCAGATGTGGTTTAGTATGCTGGAGCGGTCAAGCGCGGCGTTCTGGTTTTTGAAAAAGTATTCCATTATCTGGTACTCGACCTGTGTCAGGTCTATCTGTCTGCCGTTTTTCAGCACAGTGCGGCTCTTCAGATTAAGCACGAAAGGACCCGATGTTATGGTAGATGCTTCTTCGGGCTTTACTGCCGAGCGGTTGACTCGCCTGCAAACAGCATCAACTCTCGCGATCAGTTCGGATATGGAGAAAGGCTTGGTTATATAGTCATCAGCGCCGCTCATCAGGCAGGATATCTTATCCATCTCCTGACTCTTTGCCGACAGCATGATTATGCCCATGCCCGAATTTTTCTCCCTTATCTTCTTGCAGACCTGCATACCGTCGATACCGGGCATCATTATATCCAGCAGTGCCACATCGAAAGCACCCTCATTCTCTTCATAAGCCTTGAGTGCGTCCTCGCCGCAGTTCACATCGACCACTTCATAGCCGCTTCTCACCAGATTTATCACCACAAACTCGCGGATAGAATCTTCGTCTTCGCAAACAAGCACTTTTTTCATTGCAAACTCTCCTCTCGGTAAGTATTCAGTATATTTTTCCGTTATCGTATATCATAGTTACCTGACGCCGAACGGGGTGTCAGTCAACTATATAAAAATTGTTCTTTACCTCATCTATGGTCAGTATCAGCGGTTCGCGCGTATCTTCGGGAAGTTTGACATAATAATCAAGCTGACCTTTATTCGCTATCAGCCGATATCCGTCATCAACATACTCCTGACTGTCGCGCCTTGCCACCGCCGCGATACGCATTATCTCGGTATTCGAGGCATTTATATCCCCCTCATACTTATAGAACACCAGTTCGGAAGTATCAGCCTCACGCTTGACCGTCACAAGGTCGTTCCACCTGTTTGGGAAAGCGAAGAAATAGCCGTTGGATATCGAATAATATCCGCGATACTTCTCGGTCAGGTTAAAGAAATCTTCGTATATGTTCCATGTTGTCATATAGACCATCTCGTCTATGATGGCATTTTCGTACCCTGTCATCGGTCTGGTAGAGGGTATCTCAACTATGCCGTCACCGTCCACATCTGTACTGTAGTAACCTGTGGGGCGCGTACACAGCGGCAGGAGTTTCTGCGGACTCAGCTGCATGGGGTTTTGCAGGCTGGAATATCTGTAGTAGACTATCTCGGTCTGCAAACTGCCGTCCTGATTCAAGCCGTCTATAAAAATAGCTTCATGCTGTTTATTCAGCAGACCCGAACAGGTATTGACATAGTTCTGCACATTAGCGCACATCTCTATGCCCTCAGTTTTCACCAGTTCGCCGTCAGCCATATCGAGCAGAGATGCTTTTGCGGTGACAGCGCCCGTATCTGCGTTATTCTGGCGCTGTATAGTGACTATCTCACGGTAGCCGTCATAGTTTATATCCAGCGTATCCAGCACCGAATAGGTATCTGTACCGACCCGCTTGAAGTCACCCTCGTAGCAGCTGTATATCTCCAGTGAATTTTCGCCGCCCGTCACCGACTGATAGCCCACCAGCACGTTACAGCGGCTTTTCTCGCCCATCTGGGTGATTATGACCCTATCAACATCAGTGCCTGCACCTGCCAGTTCTTTCACCGAGTACCATTTGCCCTCTTCGTCCTTGTCCAGCAGGTTGACCCTTATGCCGTCGTCCGAGCCGCCGCCTGTGCTGTATTCATAGAATACCAGCGCTTCCTCGCCCACCTCGCCATCGAGGTCAGCGATCACAAAAGCTGAACGATTATCTCCGTTTCTGGGGTATTTCAGTGTGATACTGCCGCCTACCGCCGCAGTCAGAGCCTCGTGTATCTCGCCCTGTTCTTCGGTTAGTTTAGGTGCATTCAGCAGACCGTCAACAGTAAAGCTGAACCCTGTACAGCCGCTCATAGCCACGCTTGCAGCCATCACCGCCGCCGCAAGACTTATACGCATTCTGCGCAACAGATCACATCCCCTCAACGAACATTTCATACACAATTATTATAACACATTCACCGTCTGTTTGCAAGTGATTTCACTTATTTTTCGCACAGCGCTTCTGTTAATTCATAATTCACAATTCATAATTCATAATTATTGACATGGGCGAAAGTTTGCCGTTTTCCATGTGTGGAAAACTCTGTGTAGGGCAGGGGCGTATGCGACCGTGTCGGCATAACTCCCGCCATGTTACGCCACCATGACATGTTACAACGCCGAATTATCGGGATATCGCCATGATGGTTCGCCGTTCTATCTCGGTTCTGTGCGTGTCACACGGCGGGGGCAAGCCACCCGCCCTACAATTCGAGAGGTGTTTCCCGCAAGGGTGTGCATAGCCAGAGATGTTCCCCGTAAGCGGGTGCGAATAGCAAAAGGTGGGAGCAAGCTCCCACCCTACAAATTAATCATATTCTGCCAAAACACACGAAACTTTCGTTTATGTCAACAATTATACATTATGAATTATGAATTGTGAATTACAAAAGCTCCCACCCTACAAATTAATCATATTCTGCCAAAACGCACGAAACTGTCGTTTATGTCAACAATTATACATTATGAATTATGAATTGTGAATTACAAAAGCTCCCACCCTACAAATTAATCATATTTTGCCAAAACGAACGAAACTTTCGTTTATGTCAACAATTATACATTATGAATTATGAATTGTGAATTACAAAAGCTCAGTAGTATTTTTCATCAAAGAATTCGGGAACATACTTGTCCTCAGCCGCCGCCCGCTGTTGAAAATAGCCGTCAAAACCGCATTTTTCGACCATTTCGCAGATGGTGTTATACTCGAATGTGGAAGTGCGCCTTGACAGCGCTTTGATGTCAAGCGCCTTGTGCATCGGCACATACTGGCTCATAAGGCTTATAAGTATCTCATGCGGCGCGAAATTATCTGCCAGCCAGCCCACTATCTTTGCTGAGTCATGCCGACAGTTGGGAAGCACCAGATGTCTGACGATAACACCCTTTTTGAGCATACCATTTTCATCGAACTGCGGTGCGCCCACCAGTTCCCACATTTTAATGAGCGCCCTGCATGCCTGCTCGAAATAGTCTGCCGCGCCCGAATACTCAGCCGAAAGTTTACACGAATAATATTTCAGGTCGGGCAGGAAGATATCCACCCGACCGCGAAGCATTTCCAGCGTTTCTACGTTCTCGTAGCCGCCGCTGTTATAGACTATCGGTACAGTCAGCCTGTCGCCGGCTATATCCAGTGCGTTGATTATCTGCGGCACATACGGTGCTGCTGTCACCAGATTGATATTTTCAGCGCCCTTGCCTTGCAGCATAAGGAATGTTTCCGCAAGTTCTTCATCACTCAGTTCAAAGCCCTTGCAGCCTTCTGATATCTCATGGTTCTGGCAGAAACAGCACTGCAAATTACAGCCCGAAAAGAACACCGTTCCCGAACCGTTTTTGCCGCTGATGGGCGGCTCTTCCCAATAATGGAGGTCGGCGCGGGCTATCTTTGCTTTTGCACCCGCATGACAGAAGCCTGTTTTGCCTGCAAGCCTGTCAGCGCCGCATCTTCGCGGGCAAAGAGTGCAGCACTTAAGTATATCGTTCATGCTCATATCTCAAAATCGTAGTTTACAGACTCGCCCTTGAACTCAGCATCAATAGAGATCACCACACGGCTGCACTCAGAATCGCAAAGAAGTGTTGGTCTGATGGAAGACTGCGAACCTACTGTTATCAGCACCTTATCAGCCACAAATCCATCGTAACTGCTTATGATATTGTCATCAGCATCAAAAGCGGCACAGTGGACATTTTTTATATCGAGGTCATCTCTGCTGACAGGCGAATTATCTTCATACTTAAAGCGGAATTCGCACTGGTATGAGTACAGTTTCCTTGCA
Source organism: Hominimerdicola alba 8 (assembly GCF_000178155.2). Taxonomy (GTDB): domain Bacteria; phylum Bacillota; class Clostridia; order Oscillospirales; family Ruminococcaceae; genus Hominimerdicola; species Hominimerdicola alba_C. Next base: position 26,721 of record NZ_ADKM02000134.1, on the reverse strand, counting down.
GAAGCATCACTGCTCTCCACCATTTCGCCGTTTTCGATAAGGAAGAGATTCTTCTTTGTAAATGTATTAAGGTCTTCCGAATCTGAGTCTATCTCATCTCTGACACTGCTGACAAAAAAGCAGCTCATTTCTCCCTGTTCGGTCTGAACGGTATTTTCGGTGTTCAGTTTGCCGCCGAAAAGTTTCTCGACTGCTTTCGGGTGGTCTACCATATAGAAAAAGCACGAAACTAAAATGACCATCAGTATGATAAACACCAGACAGCCTTTGCCGCAGCCGTTTGGTTTGCCCTGACCGTTAGCGGGCGGAGTATAGCCGCGTTCGCTCGGTCTTATATTCTGTGGATCGTAACCGTAACCAAATGGCTGCGCCCTGCCTGTGTTCATCTCCATACTGATGTCGCCGCCGTTGCGCTTTTCGTACTTTGAAGCCGCAGTGCGGTTCTCGGCGCGGCGCTCATCTTTCAGGAACTCCGCTCTGCCGTCACGGAACGTATCGTTGCGTGCATAAGTCTGTGAAGAAAAATATCTGTCATCATAGACCGCATGGCTGTGGTCGTCCTCACCGAAACTGCCGCAGGTTATGTCCTCCTCGCGGGCAGTCAGGCACTCGGGGCATATCTGCTCGCCCTTGTCCTTAAATCTGTAACCGCAGAATTTGCATCTATTGTTCATCTCATAGCCGACCTTTCATGTTTATCTGTTGACCCACATAAGTTCATAGGAACTTTTCAGCGGCTTGCAGACCTCGCAGTAAGCGTATCGGTCTTTCAGCTTTTCTGCCGCCGTCTTTGCATATTCCTCAGTTTCAAACACGCCGAACACTGCCGACCCACTGCCTGTCATCAGCGAATTGAGCGCACCTGCCTCCTTGAGCGCCTGCTTCGCCTGCGCTATCTCTGGCAGGTCTATGGCAGTTTCAAAAACATTGAACAGGTATATGCTTGTCGAGAACACGCTGCCCGTTGACAGCGACTTCAGGAAATAATCGAGGTTGCTTCTCGGCGGGTCTTTCAGCAGGTCATAGCGCCTGTAGGCTTCGGGCGTTGACACGCTCACATCGGGCTTTACTATGACAAATCCGCAGTCAAGTGAGGGCAGAAGGTTCATTATCTCGCCCACGCCCTGACACAGCCTTGTGCCGCCTTTTACGCAGAAAGGCACATCAGCCCCCAGCTTTGCACCCAGATCGCAGAGATCGTCCTCGTCGATAAGTGTACCGAAAAACGTATTCATAGCCTTCAGCATAGCGGCGCAGTCAGCACTTCCGCCGCCCATGCCTGCCTGTGACGGCAAATTCTTCTCGACATTTACTATCAGCTTGCCGCCAAAGCGTATATGCGCAAACTCTTTGAAAAGTTCTGCCGCTTTCCAGATAAGGTTGGTTTCGTCCAGCGGAAAGCCCTCTTTATCGCAGACTATCTCTATGCCTTCAGGGGCAGACTCGTCCAGCGACAGTTCCAGCGTATCGTACAGGCTGACCGTCTGCATGACGGTATTGAGCATATGATAGCCGTCCTCACGCCTGCCGATTATATCCAGCAAGAGATTTACCTTGCCGTAAGCCTTGACTTTCAGATTATTGTACAGTGCCATTTTTAAGCTCCTCTAAAAACTCTCCTATACGCTTTATCGCTTCTCTCAGGTGGCTGAGTGAGTAGGCGTAAGATACGCGCACAAAGCCCTCTCCGCAGTCACCGAAAGCGTTGCCCGGCACGACTGCCACCTTTTTGCTGTACACCAGCTTTTCGCAGAAATCGCTGCTGGAAAGACCTGTGCTCCTGATACAAGGGAACACATAGAAAGCGCCCTGCGGCGTGAAACAGTCAAGACCCAGTTTATTGAAAGCGTCCACCAGATAGCGGCGGCGCATATCGTATTCATCGCGCATTTTAACTATATCGTCATCGCACTGGCGAAGTGCGGTTATTGCCGCAAACTGGCTTACAGTCGGTGAGGACATGATGGCATACTGGTGCAGTTTGAGCATCTGCGAGATAAGTTCTCTCGGTGCGGCGGCGATGCCCAGCCGCCAGCCTGTCATGGCATACGCCTTTGAAAAGCCGTTTATCACGATGGTGCGCTCACGCATATCGGGCAGTGAAGCTATCGAAACATGCTTGCCGCTGTAGGTGAGTTCGGAGTATATCTCGTCAGAAAGCACCAGTATATTCGTATCGCGCAGGACTTCCGCTATGGCTTCGAGATCTTCTTTGCGCATGATAGCGCCTGTGGGGTTGTTCGGGAAAGGAAGTACCAGCAATTTTGTCTTGTCGGTTATCTTCCCGCGCAGTTCAGCGGCAGTCAGGCGGAACTCGTTCTCTGCCTTTGTTTCGATGGGCACAGGCACGCCTCCGCAGAGGGTGACTATGGGGCTGTAACAGACAAATGACGGCTGAACTATCAGCACTTCGTCACCGGGAGTCACCACCGAGCGCAGACAGAGGTCGATGCCCTCAGAACCGCCGACGGTCACGATTATCTCATCTTTCGGGTCATAGTCAACGCCGATGCGCTTATGGAAATATTTTGCTATCTCCTCGCGCAGTTCGGCAAGACCCGCATTGGCTGTATAAGAAGTCCTGCCTTTTTCAAGGACATTTATCGCCTCACGCCTGACAACATAAGGGGTCTTGAAATCGGGTTCGCCCACGCCCAGCGAGATAACACCCTCCAACTGCTGTGCGATATCAAAAAACTTTCGTATGCCTGAGGGCTTCATGCCAACGATGGCAGGCGAAAGCACTTTATTATAATCTATCATGGGAACATCAAGCCTCTCTCGTCTTTTTCATTTGCGGTAACGGATATGCCGTTGACCTTATAGCTTCTCAGCAGGAAGTGTGTCGCGGTGGACTGCACAGCATCTATGGCGGCGAGGTTCTCAGCCACAAAGCGGGATACTTCGCGGATATTTGTGCCTGTCACCGACACAAGTATGTCATACGCACCCGACATGAGGCGCACCGACTCGACCTGTTCGTAAGCGGCGATAGCTTTTGCGATATCGTCATAGCCCGACTGGGACTGCGGGGTAACTTTCAGTTCTATCAGCGCAGTCACGGAATTCGGGTCATAGACAGCTTCATCAACGATGGCGGTATAGCCTGTGATGATGCCGTCTTTTTCCAGCTTTTCTATATCTGCCGCAACATCAGCCTCAGACTTGCCCAGCATCACAGCAAGTTCGGCATTCGACAGTCTGGCGTTGTTCTTTAACAGTTTGAGCAGTTTTTCCATTTGAAGTACCTCCTTGAAAACACAGTCATCACAGCGAACTTCCGCCGCACAAGGACTGCTTTATAAACTCTCTGACTTTTTCTGTATCACTGCATGTCAGCATCGGTATGAGAGCATTGATTTCCTCAATGCTTTTATCCCACCAGCTGAATTTTTCCAGCAATTCTATCATTTCATCATCAAAACGCTTGCGAATAGCCTTTGCGGGGTCACCCACTACGATAGTATATGGTGTGACATCACTGCCCACCACGCTGTTCGCCCCGATCACCGCGCCGTCACCGATATGCACACCGGGCAGTATGACGGCATTCTGACCTATCCAGACATCATTGCCGATGACAGTATCGCCTTTGAGCGGCATATCAGCTGTAGCCGGCGGCTGCATATCCCAACCCTCCAGCGTGTAGAACGGAAAAGTTGAAACTGCGTTCATCTGGTGATTTGCGCCGTTCATAACGAACTCGACCCCCGCCGCTATCTGGCAGAACTTCCCTATTATCAGCTTATCACCGTTCCATTCATAATGATGAGTCACATGCGACTCAAAATCACTGTCTGCGATATATGAAAAATCACCCACGATGATGTTAGGGGCGGTAATGGTCGGTTTTATGTATATCTCCCTATCATATCCGCTGATGGGGTGTACCACGTTCGGGTCAGGAGTTTTTCCGTCTTTCACAGCATAACACCTCCGCAAATCAAAAGGCAGCACCGCAAAAACGGTACTGCCTTATAGCAATCCGCCTTAAAATTCAGACAAAATCCAGTCACAAAATCCATAGATCCGAGCTTTTGCGACTGGATTTTGTGAATTTAAATAGTTGGATTGCTATAATTATATCACAGTGTAAATAAATTGTCAATCAGCGCATCGGTGCGCATCATATTATTTGAAGTAATTTACGCCGCTCTCGAATATCTTCTGGTCTTTAGCACCGGGCACGTTGATGCAGACACCGTTGCCCATTCTTTCGGAGTGACCCATCTTACCCAGCACTCTGCCGTCAGGCGAAGTGATACCCTCGATAGCATCGAAAGAAGTGTTGGGGTTGCAGTGTATATCGAAAGTAGGCTCGCCGTCAAAGTCAACATACTGTGTAGCTATCTGACCGTTTGCCGCCAGTTTAGCTATCTCCTCAGCGGTGGCTACAAATCTGCCCTCGCCGTGAGAAATTGCGATGGAGTGTATATCATCGACCTCACAAGCTGCCAGCCAGGGCGACTTGTTGGAAGCGATACGTGTGTTGACCATCTTCGACTGGTGTCTTGCTATGGTATTGAAGGTCAGTGTAGGCGAATCGTCACGCATGTCAACGATCTCGCCGTAAGGCACAAGACCCAGCTTTACAAGAGCCTGGAAACCGTTGCAGATACCCAGCATCAGACCATCGCGGTTTTTCAGCAGGTCATGGATAGCATCTGTCAGCTTGGGGTTTCTGAGGAACGAAACGATGAACTTACCGCTTCCGTCAGGCTCGTCACCGCCGCTGAAACCGCCGGGCAGCATAACTATCTGCGACTGCTTTATCTTCTTCTCCATAGCGTCAACAGACTCCTTGATAGCCTGCTCGGAGAGGTTCCTTACCACGAATATCTCAGCTTCAGCACCAGCCTTCTCAAACTGTCTTGCGGTGTCGTACTCGCAGTTTGTGCCGGGGAATACAGGTATCAGCACCTTAGGCTTTGCGACCTTTATAGCGGGAGATTTTCTCTCTTCCGCCTTGAAGCTGTACTTGTTTGGCTTGTCAGCAGGCTCGTTTACGTGAACAGGGTAAACGGGTTCCAGCTTGCCCTCCCACAAAGCCTGTAACTTGTTCAGGTCGATGGTGTAGCCGTTGTTCTCGATAGTATACGCTTCGGTGGTAACGCCGATGACCCTCTCATCAGTTTCAGTGCCGTCAGCCAGTTCGATAACAAAGCTGCCGTAGCAAGCGCGGAACAGTTCGGCTGAGGACATCTTATCGGTGAACTTAAAGCCTATCTTATTACCGAATGCCATCTTAGCCACAGCTTCGGAAACGCCGCCGTAAGCCACAGACCAGCACGCCAGCACCTTGCCGTCAGCGATGAGCTTCTCGACCTTTTCAAATACCTTTTTCAGGCTGTCAAAGTTAACGATGTTGTTTGCATCGTACTCAGGGCGTATCAGTATTACCTTAGAACCTGCCTTCTTGAACTCCTGCGAGATGACCTTATCGGTCTTGGCAGTGGAAACTGCGAAAGATACCAGTGTCGGAGGAACATCTATGTTCTCGAATGTACCCGACATCGAGTCCTTGCCGCCGATAGAACCGCAGCCCAGTTCTATCTGAGCCTTATATGCACCCAGCAGAGCGGAGAAAGGCTTGCCCCAGCGTGACGGAGTGTTTTGTGTTCTCTCGAAATACTCCTGGAAAGTCAGCCAGCAGTGCTCATAAGTACCGCCTGTCGCGATGACCTTAGAGATGGACTCAACAACTGCCGACATAGCGCCATGATAGGGGCTTACGCTGGAAAGATATGGGTTGAAGCCCCAGCCCATAACAGAAGCAGTGGTGGTCTCGCCGCCCAGTACAGGCAGCTTTGCAGCCATAGCCTGTGTAGGTGTGTTCTGATATTTACCGCCGTAAGGCATGAGCACTGTGCCTGCACCGATGGTGGAGTCGAAGCGCTCTACCAGACCCTTCTGCGAGCAGATATTGAGGTTGGATATCATAGCTTCCCAACGGTCAGCAGTATCCTCGCCGCCGTCATCGTTTGCGAAAACAGGTGTGGGAACTTCGATATCGGTGTGCTTTTCAGCGCCGTTGGAGTTGAGGAATTCTCTTGAAAGGTCAACGATAGTGTTGCCGTTCCAGTTCATTCTCAGTCTTGGCTCTTCGGTCACTCTTGCAACCATAGTAGCTTCGAGGTTTTCCTTAGCAGCCTCAGCCATGAACTTTTCGAGGTCTTCCTTAGCTATTACCACAGCCATTCTCTCCTGCGATTCGGAGATAGCAAGTTCTGTGCCGTCAAGGCCGTCATACTTCTTGGTAACGAGGTCGAGGTTTATCTGAAGACCGTCAGCCAGTTCACCGATAGCCACCGATACGCCGCCTGCACCAAAGTCATTGCAGCGCTTTATCATCGAAGTAACTTCGGGATTTCTGAACAATCTCTGGAGTTTTCTCTCTTCGGGAGCATTACCCTTCTGCACCTCAGCACCGCATGTTTCCAGCGAGTGCAGTGTATGGGACTTAGAAGAACCTGTTGCGCCGCCGCAGCCGTCACGTCCTGTTCTGCCGCCCAGCAGGATAACGATATCTTCGGGAGCAGGTCTTTCACGCCTTACGTTAGATGCGGGAGCAGCGCCGATGACCGCGCCTATCTCCATTCTCTTTGCAACGTAGCCGGGATGATATATCTCATGTACATGACCTGTAGCCAGACCTATCTGGTTGCCGTATGAAGAATAGCCGTTAGCCGCGCCGACTACCAGCTTTCTCTGGGGCAGCTTGCCTGCGATAGTATCCTCAACAGGGACGAGCGGGTTGCCCGCACCTGTCACGCGCATTGCCTGATATACGTAGGAACGACCCGACAGCGGATCTCTGATAGCGCCGCCCAGACATGTAGCCGCACCGCCGAAAGGCTCGATCTCGGTGGGGTGGTTGTGAGTTTCGTTCTTGAACATCAGCAGCCAGTCCTCATCTACGCCGTCAACATCTACCTTGATCTTTACCGAGCAGGCATTGATCTCCTCACTCTCGTCAAGGTCTTTCAGCAGACCTGCTTTTTTCAGCTGCTTAGCGCCGAAGCATGCAAGATCCATCAGAGTGATGGGCTTGTCCGTCCTGCCTGCGTAAAGGTCTTTTCTGGCATTTATATAATCGGTAAAGGTAGCCGCGATATAATCGGGTTCGATGGACACATTGTCAATTATGGTTGAGAATGTGGTGTGACGGCAGTGATCCGACCAGTAGGTATCGATCATTCTGATCTCAGTGATGGTGGGGTTGCGGTTCTCCTGCTCCTTGAAATACTTCTGGCAGAACTTGATATCGTCAAGATCCATCGCAAGACCCAGTTCGCTCAGCATTGCCTTGAGGTCGTCCTCAGTGGAGTAAATGAAGCCGTCAACAGTATCGACTGTAGTGGGGATATCGTACTTGATATCCAGTGTTTCAAACTCGTCAAGGGAAGCCTCTCTCGACTCAACAGGGTTTATCATGTAGTGCTTTATCTGGTCGAGTTCTTCATCTGTCAGGCTGCCTGAAACGATATAGATACGTGCAGACTTGATGACAGGGCGCTTGCCTGCTGTCAGCAGTGAGATGCACTGTGCGCAGGAATCGGCTCTCTGGTCGAACTGACCCGGAAGATATTCAACAGCAAAGATCTGTTCGTCCTCGCCAACAGCGGGGAGATGGTCGTAGGTGACATCTACTGCGGGTTCGGAGAACACCACAGGTATAGCGAGTTCAAAATCCTTGCGGGGCAGACCCTCAGCGTCATAGCGGTTTATCACACGCAGACCCTTGAGTCCCTCAAGACCCAGTGCCGACTTGATACCGCCCAGCAGAGAATTGGCTTCTACCGCAAATTCGGGCTTTTTTTCAACATAAATTCTGTATACTGACATATCAGCAGCTCCTTTACAGATCATTTTTGACATCCTGCATTACAGAATGTGCATATATATGCTATATTATACTACATCTTGGGGGTGCTTGTCAATGACTTAATTATTAAACATTATGATTATCCCTTTAGCGCCCCATATTTTCCCCCGCCTGCGGCGGGGGAAAAATATACGCCAAGAACCTTAAGTTCTGTATAGCCGCTGTTTTTGTGGTGTGTCAGCGGGAAAACCACATCAAACATTATATCTGTTTTTCAGAACTGTCTTTTCAGGTGTTTTCAGAGCCGCACAGACTGCGGATAGTCACTGTTGACTTATAGACAAAAATGTTATATAATGTAAGCAGGTGGTGTTTATATGGCAGATATCTTTCCGTTTGATGACCCGCAGGACACTGCTGTGTTCACCTGCTGTCATGTGACTGACGGCGGGCGGCAGATACTTTATGTTTCCCATGATGATGACGGCTATTGGCAGTTTTTATGCGGCGGTCAACACTGTGAGGAAGATGCGCGGCTGGTATCGCTCCGCTATATTTATAAACTTGATAATACCGTTGGTGCAATGGCGGTGCTTGGACGCGGACAGTCGGCTGAAAGGTCGGCTGTCGGTGAGAAGTGGGTGGTGCTGTGAAGAAAAAGACCCGCGTGCTGACTGTCGGCGGTGGGAGGTATGTCTGCCTTATCTGCTTTAACGGCGGGATAAGCATGAAACTATCGCCCGAAAAAGATAAAACTGCCGTTGTCGAAGTGCATTTTCCGCGCGGGGGCGATGACGGAGATGACAGCTTTCCCGAAGTGATAAGGGCTGTGAAAGGCGGCGAGGAAGTCAGCCTGATGACCGACAGACCGAGCGGCGCAGCTTTGGTGCTGTCACTGCTGGGCGATGGCGCTTTTGTCAGCCGAAAGACCTGTACGGTTAACGGGTATGAACTCCTGCGAAACGGCGGCTATGAGATAGCTGAGATAAAAAACGGACTGTTCCGGTGATAAAGCCCGTCCGCAAGACTGTCACCGAAAGTGAGAGCCGATAAACAGCGTTCAGGACTGCCGCTTCACCGTCCGATGCGGAACAGCGGCAGGATAAAATACTATCGGAGATAAAAAACGGACTGTTCCGGTGATAAAGCGATGTCTGAAAGACTGTCACTGAGAACGGGAACTGACAAATACCGTTCAAAACCGGCGGCTTGCTGTCTGATGCAGTGCATCGGCAGGATAAAACACTATCGGAGATAAAAAACGGACTGTTCCTGTGATAAAGCGATGTCTGAAAGACTGTCGCTGAGAACGGGAACTGACAAATATCGTTCAAAACCGGCAGCTTGCTGTCTGATGCAGTGCATCGGCAGGATAAAATACTATCGGAGATAAAAAACGGACTGTTCTGGTGATAAAGCGATGTCTGAAAGACTGTCGCTGAGAACGAGAACTGACAAATATCGTTCAAAACCGGCGGCTTGCTGTCTGATGCAGTGCATCGGCAGGATAAAATACTATCGGAGATAAAAAACGGACTGTTCCGGTAAAAATACTGTTCAAGATAAAATGGAGGAAAATAAAATGACAGACTTTAAGCGTTTACTGACGCAGGTGCGCAGTCTGGTGGTATTCAGAAAACTGCGGGAGGACAATGTTATCGAAAGCATGATGCAGACAATGCTCTGCATTGAAGAGAAAAACACCGATATGGCGGTGGAATGGTACTGCGACATGTGTGCAGAACTTTATAACTACAGCGATGACCTGACCGAATACATCAAGAAGATAATGCTGGAGGACGAGAACCTTTATCTGCTGAAAAAGGGCGAGGGCAAGCCCACAGGTACGATGCTGGAGGCTTGTCTTGCAAGCGAACTGGCTTTTCTCGATGAACTGTCTGCCATACCCTGTGACGAATTTATCAGGCGCATAAGCTATGACGGTTTTCTGCCGGAATACAAGGTCAGCCCGCAGGACCTTTCGCAGGTATATGCCGAGAGGGTACATGCTATAAATAAGGTAGGCTACGGCGTTTACTCGAAGTTCCACATATTCGTCATCAAGGACGGTGTGCTGACACCTGTGGAATACCCCGACCCCATAAGGCTCTCACAACTGCACAACTATGAGGAGGAGCGCAGTCAGGTGATAGCGAACACTAAGGCTCTGCTGGCGGGCAAACCTGCCAACAATGTACTGCTGTACGGCGACTGCGGCACAGGCAAATCCTCAACGGTAAAGGCGATAGCCAACGAGTACGCCTGTGAGGGTCTGAGGCTCATCGAACTTAAAAAGAAGCAATTGCACGAGATACCGAACATCGTTGAAGCGATAAGCCGCAACCCGCTGAAATTCATCATTTTCATAGACGACCTGTCATTCACGGAGGACGACAACGACTATGCGGCGCTGAAAGCAATTCTGGAAGGCAGTGTGGCTTCGACGGCATCAAATCTGGTGATATATGCGACCTCGAACCGCCGCCATCTGGTAAGGGAAACTTTCACGGCACGCAAGGGCGACGAGATACATTTTAAAGACACCATGCAGGAACTTTTGTCGCTGTCCGACCGTTTCGGACTGACTGTAACGTTCCAGAAACCCGACAAAAAGCTGTATCTCGATCTGGTGGACAAGCTGGCTGACCAGTATCAGCTGAAGACCGCCCGCGAAGAACTTGAACTCAGGGCGGAACAGTTCGCGCTGGGCAAGGGCGGGCGCTCTCCCAGAGTGGCAAAGCAGTTTGTCGAATACATCAAGGGCACAGAAGAATAGTACAAAAAATCAGACCCGAAGTCATTCACGGCTTCGGGTCTTTGTTTATGCTTTTACTTTATCATCTCCATGAATTCTTCTTCGGTGATGATCTTTATGCCCAGCTGTTCAGCTTTTGTCAGCTTGCTGCCCGCTTCTTCGCCCGCGAGAACGTAGTCTGTTTTCTTGGACACCGAGCCGCTCGCCTTGCCGCCGAACTTCTCAATAAGTTCTTTGGCTTCGTTTCTTTTAAGGGTCGGCAGAGTGCCTGTCAGCACGAAAGTCTTGCCCTCAAAGCGGTCGTCCTGCTGAACTTTTTCGTAGTCGGTATTAACGCCGCAGTCCTTAAGACGCTGTATCAGTGACAGCATGTGCTCTTCGTGGAAAGCGCTGTATACGCTGTCTGCCATGATGTCGCCAAAGCCCTCTATCTCGGCTATCTCGGCGGCTGTTGCCCGCATGATGCTGTCTATTCCTCCGAATTTCGCACAGAGCAGTTTCGCAGATGCCTGACCGATGCCGCGTATACCCAGACCGAATATCAGTCTGTCCAGAGAATTGGACTTCGACTTTTCGATGGCAGTAACCAGATTGTGTGCTGACTTCTCCTTAAAATTATCCAGTTCGAGCAGTTTTTCTTCGGTGATATGGTAGAGGTCTGCCACAGAAGTTATAAGCCCCTTATCAAGCAGTACACGCACTATCTGAGGTCCCAGACCATCGATGTTCATGGCACCCTTTGATGCGAAATGCACGATACTGCGGAATATCTGCGCGGGACACTCAACGTTCGGACAGCGCACTGCGGCTTCTTCCTCCGACCTTATCAGCTTTGTCTTGCAGACAGGGCATTCATCGGGCAGAGTGAACGCGCCGTCGGAATTTTTTTCCACCACGCCCAGCACTTCGGGAATAATGTCGCCCGCCTTGCGCACCTTTATGATGTCACCGATGTTTATGTTCTTCTCGTTGATAAGATCCTGATTGTGCAGTGTGGCGCGGGATACCTGCGTACCCGCCAGAAAAACAGGCTCAAATATCGCAACAGGTGTGACAGCGCCCGTTCTGCCCACATTCAGTTCGATATCCAGCAGTTTAGTGTTCTTTTCTTCGGGCGGGAATTTGTATGCCACCGCCCACTTGGGGTCTTTCGCAGTAGAGCCAATTCTTTCGCGCTGGCTGAAGTCATCGACCTTTATCACCACACCGTCGATGTCATACGGCAACTCAAATCTGCTCTCGCCTATCTCGCCTATACGCGCTATTATCTCATCGGCAGTTGACACCAGGCGGTAGTCAGGAACAGTTTTGAATCCCAGTTCTTTAAGGTAATCCAGCGATTGCTTGTGAGCGGTCAGTTCTTTACCCTCGACCTGCTGTACGTTGAACACGAAGATATCCAGCTTGCGCTTGGCGGCTATTTTCGGGTTCTTCTGGCGAAGCGAGCCTGCCGCCGCATTTCTGGGATTTTTGAAGGGCTGTTCGTCATTGTCCTCCTGCTCTTTCACCAGTTTGAGGAAGACACTGCGGGGCATGTAGACCTCGCCGCGCACCTCCAGCATCGGCAGGGTGCTGTCTATCGAAACGGGTATAGAACGGACAGTTCTGAGATTTTCGGTGACATTCTCGCCAACAAAGCCATCGCCGCGTGTTGAGCCTACAGTCAGCTGACCGTCATGATATTCCAGCGACACCGAAAGACCGTCTATCTTGGGTTCTACCACGAATTTCGGGTCATCGACCGTTTCGCGCACCCTGTCCACGAACTCCCTTACCCCTTCAAACGAGAAAACGTCCTGCAAAGAGCCCATCTGCACCTTATGCTGAACCTTTTCAAAGCGAGAAACTGCTTTGCCGCCCACGCGCTGTGTGGGGCTGTCGGGGCGGATAAATTCGGGATACTGCGCCTCCAGTTTTTTCAGTTCGTTCTGCATCATATCATAGTCGTAGTCGGATATCTCGTTCCTGTCCTCGACATAGTAGAGATGTGCGTGGTAATTGAGCGTTGCCACCAACTCGTCTATGCGTTTTTTTGCGTTATCCTTGTCAGCCATTTCAATGCCGCCTTTCATGATTTGTTGTGCTTATTATACCACATCTGCGCGATAATTACAAGGCTATTTTTTGTACAGTTAAATTTTCAGTGCATCATGTATGTTTCGGGGATATCACCTACGATCATGCAGTCGTTTATGACATACTCTTCCTGCGCGGTTATATCTGTGTGACCATCGGGCAGGATCGCGCGTATCTCCACCGTTACAGTTATCATGACCGTCAGCCGTGTCTGGTTGATGCCCGCGCTTTCAAGAGTCGAAGAGAAGTCACCTGTGACCGCGCCAAGCTGTTGGACGCCCAGTTCAAAAGCCGCGCCCTTGCTTGTAAAAAACGGCACGCCCAGAAGTGTACCGAACGGTATTGAGATGCCGTCTTCGCCCAGCTTATCAATACCGCGCCCGACCTCTTCGGTGAGGATATTTTTCAGGCGATTGGCGGCATTTACATCCAGCCGCGCCGATATGACTTGCCCGCTGTCATCGTAGCCCAGCCTGTAAAGCTGAGTATCGCCGCAGCGCGCCATAGTCCTTTCAACTGCGGCGGTAAGCACCTCTGTGGCGGCTTTTCTGCCGCGATACTCGGTTATCTCTGCCAGATGTTCGTTGAGTTCATGCGCCATACAGGTCACTGTCACCACAATGACCACTATGACAGCAAGTATGATGTATGATGCCCTGCACTTTTTTGATGCGCGTCTGCGGCTCACGTTACCACCCCCGCACTATACTACTCGCGATCAGCGGGATATGTGCCTGTCATTTAAGATATTCCCGCACCGTATCTCCCGAACAACGGAGGGGAATTTTCCCGAATGCACCACAGACCCGCATGGGTCCATCGTTTTTTCTTTCTGCATCTGTCACATACATATAATATATCCTGCGCGGCAGTTCCACCGCACAAGCGGCATTAAACACCTGTCACAGCAACGAAATATTGCGGTGATATTCGTGCATTATGACATACGAAAGAGCATCAAAGGCAGACATGCAGACTTTTATATAGGAAATGTTTTTTGTAACAGAAAAAGGCTTTGGCATAATTTACAAAAACTTTTGCAAATTGCGTAAAATATGAAATATCAGCCGAATGCAGGCGGTCTGCCGAAACGCAAAAAAACAAGGCAAATTGTGTGAACTGACAATTTTTGTTTTCTTACCACAGCGAAAAGATTTTTTGAGTTGAAAATTTTATGAAAATATGTTATAATATAATGTGGAAATTTGATTTATTTTAGGGTATTCAAACATTTAGGAAAAGGGGTATCGACCATGATGAAAAAGAGGATAGCGGCAGGCATCGCGGCACTGCTGATGACTTTTGCTGCGGCACCTGTGCCTGAGATCGCGGAGTTTCTGCCGCTGGCGGCACCGATAACCGCACAGGCGGCAACTTACACGGTCTATTCAAACGACAGACTGCTGACAGCAACACTTGATACGACCAAGATGACGATACTGCTCGTACCGACATCTTCATATTTCAGCAGCAGTACATCTGCGACTTCAATCAGTTTCAACTTTTCGGGCTACAAGACAGAATTGTTCAACAGCCTGAAAGCAAAGGATTCTTCTGTTGACCTGAGCAAGTGCAAGGTAATACTTAATCCGCCTTCATCGACTTATTTCAGCACAACGGTGAAAAACCTTGAGAGCGTTACTTTCAATGACGGTTTCATAAACGAGGTCGGCACAAGCATGTTCTCTGCATGTGCGAAACTGAAATATGCAACTTTCGGCAGCAGCATAACCAGCATCGGAAAGATGGCTTTTGCAAACTGCTCCGTATTTGTGGGCAGCACTTCGGGCGTATTGCAGCTGAACAATGTCACAAACATTGATGACGGCGCATTCGCAGGTTCGGGCATCAAGAGCATAGATTTCAACGGAAAGACCACTACTATCGGGAGCACAGCTTTCGGCGGCTGCAATTCGCTGACGACACTCTCGCTGCCTGCATCGCTGACAAGTATCGGTCAGCGTGCTTTTATGAGCTGCAATGCGCTGACAAGTGTAAAGTTTGCTGACAATTCAAACATTTCGCTGATAGGTCAGGAGGCTTTCTGGAACGACAAAGTTCTCAAGACTATCGATTTCGGCAAAGGTACAAAGGTCAAGAGCATAAATACAGGCGCTTTTCAGGACGATGTCGCCCTGACACAGATGATAGTTGACGGCAACACTTCTAACAATTCGCTGCCGAACGGACTGGGCTACATGGGCGTAAAACTGTTCAACGGCTGCACATCACTGAAAAACATGACCATACCATCAAATATAAAGCAGCTGCCAAACTACACTTTCAACGGCTGTACAGGTCTGAACACTGTCTGGTTCGGAAACGAAACAGCATCAAATTCCAACTGCGCTGTGATAGGTTCGTCAGCATTCATCAACTGCAGCAGTCTGACCGCTGTGACACTGCCCGCAGCCTGCACGACCATAGCTTCAAACGCTTTTCAGAACTGCACTTCGCTGGAAAAGCTGGTGGTTTCGGACGACCTGAAATACCTAGACGGTAATACCGTTTTTACCGATAATGTTGAAACATACACATACAAGCGCACAGAGGACACTTCGACCTCTGACGCATATGACTATTCAAGCGGCAACACTTTTGCGGGCTGCACAAAGCTCGCCATATATCCAAGAGCAGATATGACCAAAGCAGCAAGTTCGTGGTCAAGTTACAAAAACAAGATAAACCTGCCATCGGGCGTTGAGTGCATACCTGTAGGCTGTTTTCAGGGCGATACGGGCATAACTGCGGTGACTGTGGGCAACATAAAGGCAGTCAGCGGAACGGCTTTTAAGGGCTGCACCGCACTACAGACCCTCTCCCCTATCGGTGCCGCTGTCGAGGCGGAAACGCTGTGTTTCCCCGCAAGCTGCACGAATATTCAGGCAAGCGCGTTCTACAACGACCTGAAATTCAAATACATAAAGATAGTAGGCAAGGGCACTGCGGCGCTTGACTCCAACGGCACAAACAAGTATTCGGGCAACCTTGTTAACCTGCTGACTTTCGGCACGCTGACACCCATCAGCAATTGCACAGTCACACTCAGCGGAACTTCGTTTGAGTACACAGGTTCGGCTATACAGCCGACTGTCACTGTCAAGAACGGCAGTACGACTCTTGTTAACGGCACCAATTACTCGGTTTCATAT
This sequence comes from Hominimerdicola alba 8, assembly GCF_000178155.2. Classification (GTDB taxonomy): domain Bacteria; phylum Bacillota; class Clostridia; order Oscillospirales; family Ruminococcaceae; genus Hominimerdicola; species Hominimerdicola alba_C. The sequence continues at coordinate 10,913 of NZ_ADKM02000134.1, read as the reverse complement.
TCCAACAACACAAACATCGGCACCGCGACTGTGACCATCACAGGCAAGGGCATGTACAGCGGTTCAACTTCAAAAACTTTCACCATAACCGCAAAGAAGATAAGCGGCTGTACCATGACGCTCTCTTCGAGCAGTTTCACCTACACAGGCTCGGCTATACAGCCGACTGTGACCATCAAGAACGGCAGTACCACTCTTGTTAACGGTACAGATTACACACTTTCATATTCCAACAATAATAATGTCGGCACTGCTACTGTTACCGCTACGGGCAAGGGCAAGTACACGGGGACTGTATCCAAAACATTCACCATAACTGCTAACAGCATAAGCAGCTGCACAGTCACACTCAGCGGAACTTCATTTGAGTACACAGGTTCGGCTATACAGCCGACTGTCACTGTCAAGAACGGCAGTACGACTCTTGTGAACGGTACAGATTACTCGGTTTCATATTCCAGCAACACAAACATCGGCACCGCGACTGTGACCATCACAGGCAAGGGCAAATACAGCGGTTCTACATCTAAGACATTCACCATAACCGCAAAGAAGATAAGCGGCTGTACCATGACGCTCTCTTCGAGCAGTTTCACTTACACAGGTTCGGCTATACAGCCGACTGTCACTGTCAAGAACGGCAGTACGACTCTTGTGAATGGTACAGATTATACACTTTCATATTCCAACAATACTAATGTCGGCACTGCTACCGTTACCGCTACAGGCAAGGGCAAGTACACAGGAACTATCTCGAAAACTTTCACGATATCGGCTAAGAGCGCAACTAATATCAACGGCTGTACTATGACTTTATCAGGAACTTCATTTGAGTACACAGGTTCGGCTATACAGCCGACTGTCACTGTCAAGAATGGCAGTACGACTCTTGTTAATGGCACAGATTACACACTTTCATATTCCAACAACACTAATATCGGTACTGCTACTGTTACCGCCACAGGCAAGGGAAATTATACAGGTACGATCTCCAAGACTTTCACCATAACCGCAAAGAAGATAAACGACTGCACAATGACCCTCAGTGCAACTTCTTTTGATTACACAGGTTCGGCTATACAGCCGACTGTGACCATCAAGAACGGCAGTACGACTCTTGTTAACGGTACAGATTATACACTTTCATATTCCAACAACACTAACGTCGGCACTGCTACTGTTACCGCCACAGGCAAGGGCAAGTATACGGGAACTATCTCGAAAACTTTCACGATATCGGCTAAGAGCGCCACTAATATCAACGGCTGTACTATGACTTTATCAGGAACTTCGTTTGAGTATACAGGTTCGGCTATACAGCCGACTGTCACTATAAAGAACGGCAGTACGACTCTTGTGAATGGTACAGATTACTCGGTTTCATATTCCAACAACACAAACATCGGCACCGCGACTGTGACCATCAAAGGTAAGGGAAATTATACAGGTACGATCTCCAAGACTTTCACCATAACCGCAAAGAAGATAAGCGACTGCACAATGACCCTCAGTGCAACTTCTTTTGATTACACAGGTTCGGCTATACAGCCGACTGTGACCATCAAGAACGGCAGTACGACTCTTGTAAATGGAACAGATTATACACTTTCATATTCCAACAATACTAATATCGGCACTGCTACTGTTACCGCTACAGGCAAGGGCAAGTATACGGGAACTATCTCGAAGACTTTCACCATTGGCATGAAAAATATCGACACCTGTACCATGACGCTTTCAGCGACCAGCTTCACTTACACAGGTTCAGCGATACAGCCCACAGTTACCATAAAAAACGGCAGTACCACTCTTGTTAACGGTACAGATTACACACTTTCATATTCCAACAATATCAAGGCGGGTACGGCTACTGTAACGGCTTCGGGCAAGGGCAAATACGGCGGTTCGCTGTCCAAGACCTTCACCATCAGCGCAAAGAAGATAAGCAGCTGCACCATCTCGCTGAACGCATCTTCATTTAAATATACAGGGTATGCGATACAGCCGACTGTTACACTGAAAGACGGAAATACGACTCTTGTGAACGGCACAGATTACACGCTGACTTTCTCGAACAATATCGGGGTAGGTGTCGCTACTGTTGTAGCTTCAGGCAAGGGCAATTACTCAGGTTCTATCTCCAAGACCTTCACCATCGGTTCAAACAGCATAAGCGACTGCACAATGACTATATCGCCCACTTCATTTGATTACACAGGCTACGCTATACAACCCACCGTCACCATCAAGAACGGCAGTACCACTCTTGTGAACGGTACCGACTACACACTTTCTTACTCGAACAACACAAAAGTCGGCACAGCGACCGTCACCGCAGCAGGCAAAGGCATATACAGCGGCACAGTAAGCAAGACCTACACCATCAAGGCGAAAGATATAAACAGCTGCACCATGACGCTGTCGGCATCTTCCTTTGATTATACAGGTTCGCAGATAAAGCCCGATGTCACCATAAAATTCGGCAGTTCCACGCTGGTGAACGGCACTGACTACACGCTGTCATATTCAAACAATATCAATGCGGGCACTGCTAAGGTAGTTGCAACGGGCAAGGGCAATTTCAGCGGCAGCATCACCAAAGAATTCACCATCGGTCTGAGAAATCTCGGCAGCTGCACAATGACGATGCAGGCAGCTTCGTTTGAATACACAGGTTCACAGATAAAGCCTGATGTGACCATCAAGGACGGCAGCACTACACTGGTCAGCGGTACAGACTACACACTGAGTTACCAGAACAACACCAACATCGGCACAGCGACCGTCACCGCAACAGGCAAAGGCAAGTACGGCGGAACGCTCTCAAAAACATTCATAATAAAGAGTGCGAGCGTGGCAGGCATAACCATGACACTGCCAAATGATACCTTTGCTTACACAGGTTCAGCGATAGAACCTGAGGTCGTTATAAAGAAAGGTGATGTCACACTCGTTAACGGCACTGACTACACACTCTCATATCAGAACAACACAGAGGTCGGAACTGCCACTGTCATCGCTACAGGCATGGGCAGATACAGCGGAACGCTCACCGAAAACTTCTACATAACAGTCAGAGATATCAGCGAACTTACAATGTCATTCTCTGAAAGCACTATCGAATACACAGGCACAGAGATCAGACCCGATGTGACCATAACCAACGGCAGCGAAACACTGATATACGGCGTTGACTACACTATCAGCTTCTCGAACAACGTTAACATCGGCACAGCTTTCGTTACAGCGGAAGGTATGGGCAGATACAGCGGCAAGCTGCAGAAATCTTTCCTGATAACCGTGAAAAATCTTGAAAGATGCAGCATCTCGATAGCTTCTGAGGATTATAAGTACACAGGCGTTGCAGTCGAACCCGAAGTCACTGTGATGAACGGTGACACGGTACTGACTGAGGGCGTTGATTACATCGTAAGCTACTACAACAACATGGGCGTCGGCAAAGGCAAGATAACCGTCAAGGGCAAGGGAGTTTACAACGGTACAGTTTCCCTGGAGTTCGGGATAGCTGAAGGCGAACAGGGCGGAGATGGATCCAACGAACATCAGCAGTCAATGCTGGGCGACATAAACGGCGACGGGAAGATAAATGTCACCGATGTTGCAAAGCTGGCAGCACACATAAAAGGAATAAAGCAGATAGCCGATGACAGGTTCATAGCAGCAGACATAAACGGTGACGGCAAACTGAACGTAACCGATGTTGCAAAGCTGGCGGCGCATGTCAAGGGGATCAAGTTCCTCAAATGATATCATAACCGATACAAGACCTCCCGCAGCGAGCGCGGGAGGTCTTTATACTTGCAGAGAGATAATGTCATTTAATATAAATTGTGGTTATCCCGCTGACACACCACAAAAACAGAGGCTATACAGAACTTAAGGTTCTTGGCGTATGGTGCTCAATTATCCTTTTGTTCACCGCATTTTTAGTTGGTGTGCTAAAGGGATAGTCATAATATAAATAGTATGGTGAAAATGCTGCACAAGACAACTTCAATATCGCACAGACCGACTTTTCCGAAAACGTTAAAGTGGTGCTGACACAAAGGCTTTGACAGCATAGTATACCGCGCAGCACCGAAGATATCACGGCAAACAGGGAAAATATCTGCCCAGCAAGGGAGTAGGTAAATATTAAATAAATTTGTAGAAGAAAGTTAAATTATTTTACGCCTTATTGACAAACAGCCCCGAATATGTTATAGTTGTATTGTTCAGATACGATAGTTTTTTAGTATCGAAAACGTTTTCAGTTATTCAATTTATAGGAGGAGTTATAAGATGGTATTTAAAAAGATCACCGCAGCAGTATCCGCACTTGTACTGACCGCAGGTATGGCGACCGCTTTACCTAAGAACGCTTCTGTTCCGATGGTAAAGGCAAACGCAGCTTCCGCATATAACTACGCAGAAGCACTCCAGAAGTCCATGTTCTTCTACGAAGTGCAGCAATCGGGCAAACTTCCCGAATGGAACAACGTTCAGTGGAGAGGCGACTCGATGGTGAACGAGGACGGCGAAGAAACCGATTTCGTGAAGGGCGGCTGGTTCGACGCAGGCGACCACTTCAAGTTCACACTGACAAATGCTTACTCAGCCGCTATGATGGGCTGGGGCTACATTGAGTATAAGGACGCTGTTGATAAGGCAGGTATGGGCGAACTCTACCGCAACAACCTCAAATGGGGTCTTGATTACGTTATGGCGTGCGATCAGGGCAACGGCAAGATGGTCGGCACTATCGGTGACTTTGAGGGCGGTTCTACCGACCACAACATCTGGTGCAGCGCTGAGGTATATCTTCGCAAGCATCACCTCAACGGCGGCGATTGGGAGCGCCCCTACGATATAATCGAGAACGCTTCTGTTGCAGGCATTTCCGCTGCGGCACTGGCTGAGGGCTATCTGATATTCAAGGATTCCGACCCAACCACAGCAGCGCAGTACCTCAAGCATGCAAAAGACCTCTTTGCGGGCGCTGACAAGATAAGAGATACTAAGGACAGAGGCGGCATGGGCAGCATGTATCCTACTTCCACATGGCTCGATGACTGCATGTATGCAGCACTCTGGCTGTACAAGGCTACAGGCGATACCTCTTACCTGAAAAAGGTCGAGAATGAATATATCCCCAACTTCCCCACCGAGAGCCAGTCCACCAACTGGAAGTATTCATGGGGTCTTTGCTGGGACGATACCACACAGGCAGCCGCTCTGCTGTACGCGCAGATCACAGGCAAGCAGGAGTGGGTGAACCACATAGACAAGCATATCCGCTACTGGATGGGCGAAGCAGACAGCAACATCAAGAAGTTCGAGGGCAACATAACCTCTGACGGACTTTCTCACCTGACAAACTGGGGTTCGCTGCGCCACGCTACCAACACTGCATGGATCGCTAAGCTGGCAAGTGACACCATCTTCAAGGACGACTCTGCTAAGGTGAAGAAGTACAATGACTGGGCTGAGTCACAGATGAACTACTGTCTGGGAGACAATGATCTCGGTCTTTGCTACGTTCTCGGCATGGGCGATAAGAACCCGATAGCTATCCACCACAGAACTGCTTCAGGCATACATGATGACCACTGGAACAGTCTGGGTCAGAGTTCGGGCGGCGATGAGGGCTGGCAGACAGAATATGCACACACCCTCTACGGCGCACTTATAGGCGGTCCTGACAGTCAGGGCAACTACGATATCGAAAAGATAGGCGTTGGTCAGTACGAATACACTGAGGTAGCTATCGACTACAACGCAGGCTACACCGCAGCACTCTGCGCTATGATAGACGATCACGGCGGCAAGCCGCTCTCGAACTTCCCTGCACAGGAAACTCCAAAGTGGGCAGAATGGGAAGTTGCGGCAGTCCTCAACGGCAAGGGCAACAGCTACACCGAGATAAAGGCTTGGGCTATGAACCACACCGCTTGGCCCGCAAGAGTAGCTAAGGATATCGAGTACAGATATTACTTCGACGCTTCCGAGATATTCGATGCAGGTCTGACTATCGATGATATCAAGGTAGAAGGCAAGTCACAGCAGTATCAGGCAGGTCAGCAGGGCTATGCTACCGTTACAGGTCCTTATGTTTACGCAGGCGACAAGTCGGGCAACACGCTCTACGCTTCGATCAAGTTTGAGGACGGCAGAGCAATACAGCCTACAGGTCAGAGCGAACACCGCGATGAAGTTCAGTTCAGGATCTCCATTCCCGATGCTGTTAACGGCAAGCCTACCACAGGCGCTTGGGATCCTACAAACGACTGGTCTTACAAGGGCGGCATAGCTACCGCTACCGACCTCAAGAAGGCTGATTCGCTCAACCAGCAGATGCCGATGTATGTAAACGGCGTACATGTATGGGGCACCGAGCCTGACGGCACTAAGGCTACAAAGTCCGACTACACATTCACAAGAGGAAACGGCACTGTAACACCTCAGCCCGATCCTACACCTTCTGTAACTTATCCTACCAACATCAAGGTAGCTTACAGCGAGCAGTATCATCAGATGCGCTTCACATGGGACAAGGTAGATGGCGCTGACAAGTACGGTATCGCAGTATATCTCGCAGGCAAGTGGAGGATACAGACTTCAAACATCACCACCAACAGCTACACTTCGCCTAAGAACATGACTCCCGGCATGAGCTACAAGGTAGCTATCGCTGCTAGAGTAAACGGCAAGTGGGACACTGTAAACGCTATCAAGAACGCAGTCAAGGTCACTGTAAAGTGATAAGGGCATATCCCATCAACTTAAACGTTATCGGCGGCAGTCTTTCAAAAGACTGCCGCTTTTTCTGCACTCCCCTGTTCGTAAGAAGAGATGTCGTGCTGTTTTGAAAATGTCAAAGATAAAGTCTGCACCACTATATGAAAACAACGCCGCAATATATAAAATTATTTGTATCCAATATGTTAAATCATACGAGGATATGTTAAGCTGCACATTGAATTTTCAGACCGCCGAGGGACGATAGCAGAAGCAGAAAGATTTTGCAAAAATATTAATATATCTTCAAATACTTAAACGATTAACACGATGTTTGCAGAGGGTTAACAGCCTGTTGTCAGAATGGTTACCATTCACGCTTTGTTTACATTTCGTGTTGTATGGAATGCCCAATTTTAGGAGCTTTCAATTGTCAATCTAAATGAATTTTTTAAAAGCTATTGACCTTTTTTGTTAGATATATTATAATATAGATGGTAAGAGAAAGGGCTGACATGAGCCACTTCTCAAACGTTTTCTTCTCTGTATTTTCGGGGGAGAATGCGATCGTACCAATCAGGAAAATGCAGCCGGGTAAGCTGCAAGTACGTAAAACAATCTTTTAATTTTTCAGGGAGGGTTAAAACAATGCACAAATCAATGAGACGTTTTGCCAGCGGTCTTCTGGCATCGGTAGTTACCTTATCCACAGCTGCTTCGATAGCACCTCTGAGCGCTTTCGCAGGTCAGCAGCTCGGTCAGAACGACTTCGATGCAGGCGTAGGTCTTCCATGGCACACCTGTGAGACCAACCCCGCTAAGCAGAAATTTGACATCAGCGGCGGTACTTACAATGTAGAGATCGTTAACAACGACGGTCCTGAGTCCAGATGGGATCTTCAGCTGCGTCACAGAGGTCTGCACATCGAGGCAGGTCACACCTACAAGGTACACTGGGAAGTAAACGCTTCCAAGTCCGGTGAGATGTACACCAAGATCGGTAACTACGGCGGAACTGTTGAAGTTTGGCACAATAACTGCAGCGACAGCGACTTCAATTCAAAGTGGAGCTGCGTAAAGATCCAGCAGGGCGACAACAGCTTTGATGCTGAGTTCACTGCTAAGGAAACTGTTGAAGTTGCTGAGTGGGCATTCCACTACGGCGGCAAGGGTCAGTATCAGGATGTTGACTGCTTCGAGAACGGCACTGTTCTGAAGTTCGATAACCTGTCACTGATCGATGTAACTTCCGACAAGTGGAACTGGAACACCGAGAATGAGATGGGTGTCGTAAGACCTGAGAGCAACGTTCGTCTGAACCAGATCGGTTACTATCCTAACCTGTCCAAGAAGGCATCTTACGTTACCGATGCTTCTTCACCTCTGACTTTCGAGATCCGCAACACCAGCGGTCAGACTGTTTATACAGGCAAGACCAAGGTATTCGGTGCTGACCCTGATTCGGGTACAGGCAAGACCACTACTGTAACGGTAGGCAATGAAACTATTACCAGACTGAAGGATTCAGGTGCTAACGTTCATATCATCGATTTCTCTGATTTCAAGACTACAGGTGAATACTACATCTTCGTTAAGGATACCGTTGGCGTAAGCGGCACACAGGTTCTGCTTGCAAAGAACGTTAACGATACCAAGCTCAGCGGCGACAAGCTGATGTGGACAAATCCTCAGACAAAGAAGCAGTTCGTAATGAACCAGTCTTCCAACTTCGTTATCTCTGATGAAGTTTACAACACACAGCTGCTGAAGGATTCGATGAACTACTACTATCAGAACCGTTCAGGCGTTCCGATAGAGTCTCAGTACATCACTTCGGGCGACAAGACTGCACTGGCTCACAGCAAGTATGGTCACAACCCTGACACCGCTTATGTTCAGAGCAAGTGGGTAAAATCCTACAATTCTGATGCTTCTGACGTAGAGAAGAGCAAGACCATCGACGGTACAGGCGGTTGGTATGATGCAGGTGACCACGGTAAGTACGTAGTTAACGGCGGTATCTCCGTATGGACTCTGCAGAATGCTTATGAGTTCACCAAGAAGAACGGCACAGCTGATAAGTGGACAAACGGCACAATATCTATCCCTGAAAACAAGGACAATAATCCTGATATACTGGACGAAGCAAGAGTTGAACTCGAGTGGATGTTCAAGATGATCGACGAAAACGGCTTCGTATATCACAAGCTGCATGACCACAAGTGGACCGGTCTGGCTACCAAGCCTTGGGACTATGATAAGGAAGTAATGGAGAACGGCGAGAAGGGCTGGGGCACAGTTCGTATCGTTAAGCCCGCTACTTATGCAGCTACATTCAACATGATCGCTTGCGCTGCACAGGCTGCACGTCTGTGGAAGGGCGTTGATGACAGCTTCGCTAACAAGTGCCTGCAGAATGCAAAGACCAGCTGGAATGCTATCATTGCTAAGCAGTCTAAGTGGAACATTGCAAAGGGCAATTCTGAGACCGATCCTTATTTCGCTCCTCTGGATCAGGCTATCGGCGGCGGCGCTTACGGCGACACCTACGTTGGCGACGATGCTTACTGGGCAGCTTGCGAACTGTATGCAACTACAGGCGACAGCACTTACTATAACTTCCTCAAGCAGTACAAGAATCCTAACGACAACACAGGCAACGACAAGGCATTCAGCCTGACCACCAACCTGGGCGGCGGCGAGAACAACGGTTCGTTCAGCTCGTTCAACTGGGGCTGCACAAGCGGTCTGGGTACCCTTTCTCTGTACCTGAGCGATAAGACTTCTGCTACCGATAAGGCTGCCATCAAGAAGTCCATCACCAATGCAGGTGACACTTATCTGACTCAGATGAGCAAGGAAGGCATGGGCATTCCTTATAAGGAGGCTACTTTCGAGGACGGCGTTAATATCGGCAAGGGCATCAAGGTAACAGGTTACGAGTGGGGTTCCAACTCCTTCGTTATCAACAACGCTATGGTACTGGCTTATGCTTATGATGTTGACCACAGCGGTACTAAGTACCTCAACGGTGCTGCTGAAGCACTTGACTACATCTACGGCCGTAACGGTCTTGGCTTCTCTTATGTAAGCGGCTACGGCGACAAGACTATGGAATGGCCTCACCACAGATTCTGGGCTCAGGGTGTTGATCCTACCTTCCCGAAGGCTCCTAACGGCGTTCTGTCAGGTGGTCCCGGCGCAGGTATGCAGGATCCTTACATCGGCGGTCTGGGCTACAAGAGAGGCACACTGGCTAACCAGAAGTGCTATGTAGACAACGCAGAGGCTTGGTCTGTAAACGAAGTAACTATCAACTGGAACGCACCTCTGGTTTGGATGACCAACTTCATGATCGATGAAGCATCCGAGTCTCCTGTTCCTGTTCCTGATCCTACATGGCCTACCAACATCAAGGTAGAGTACAGCGAGCAGTATCATCAGATGCGCTTCACTTGGGACAAGGTTAAGAATGCTGACAAGTATGGCATAGCTGTATATCTGGCAGGTAAGTGGAGAGTTCAGACCTCCAACATCACCACCACCAGCTACACTTCGCCTAAGAACATGACTCCCGGCATGAGCTACAAGGTAGCTATCGCTGCTAGAGTTAACGGCAAATTCGATGTTGTTAATGCACTGAAGAACTCTGTAGTTACCGTTAAAGTTAAGTAATTTTAACAGAAGTCTTTAAGCAAAACTAATATAAACGGCAGTCTTTTCGGAGGCTGCCGTTTTTTTGTTTTGAAAATTACATTATTCATTAGTTTGTGTACATATACTTCATATAATCACACATGAAAATACTCAGTTTATGCGTATTTTTGTTGAAATTCGGACAGAATTTGTTTTATATAGCCCAAATCAGATTAATTAGTTAGATGTATTTATTAGATAATTACCATTGAAAACGTTTTAGAGATGTGTTATAATTCTATGTAGTTAAAGATATGACCTATATAAAAAAATACACATTATATCATATTTTTAACTTGTTAAGTTCCGAGAGGGGTAACTCGGAAAAGGTAAAATTATTTTATATGGAGGTCATCAAAATGAAAATGACAAAAGCAGCAAGCAAGTGCGCAGCAGTTCTGTGTGCAATGGCAGTTATGGTACCCGCAGCAGCAGCTGTAGTACCTGCAACCACAGCCGTTAACAGCGGTGCTATCGTG
>NZ_ADKM02000135.1 GCF_000178155.2 Hominimerdicola alba 8 | reverse complement strand
GTCATTGGGTCATTTTTTCTTTTTAACTTTTACTTTTACGACGGAATAACGCGATGAACCTTGACCAAAGACTTTTTTTTTTACAGGTTCTTCAACAGGTGTCGCATTCTGAACAGGCTCAGGCTTTTCTTCAACATTCGTCTGTGTCTGAGCGTTCTCTGTATTTTCCCGCACCTCCGTCTGCGCCTGTACGGGCTGAGTCACGGGTTCGGGAACAGGTTCTGCTTTCGGTTCAGGATTTGGCACAGGCTTAGACTTGGGCACATTGGCATACGCCTCAGCAAAAAGTCTGCTCTGTGCATCAACAAGAGGTTCTGACGCAGGAAGTCTGATATATGTACCGTCGGGCTGCATATCACGTGCCTTGACGTTATCTTTCATCTGCGTTTCAAACAGTTCAATAATGCGCTGTTTTATCTCATCGTTCAGCACAGGTGCTGCGACTTCCACGCGGCGGGTGGTGTTTCTTGTCATGTAATCGGCAGAAGAGATATACACATTTTTTCTGACACCGCTGCCGAATATATATATTCGGGCATGTTCGAGATACCTGCCCACTATCGAGCGAATGCGCACATTTTCGGTAACGCCCGGTATGCCTGCCACAAGACAGGATATACCTCTTATGACCATCTCGACCTTTACGCCTGCCTGCGAACATTCGATCATCTTATCGATCAGGACTTTGTCGGTCAGCGAATTGAGTTTCGCGCCCACATAGCCCTCGCCGCCCGCTTTTGCGACAGCTATCTCGTTATCCATCATTTCAAGCAAACGGTTTTGCAGACAGTGCGGCGCTACCAGCAGCAGCTTGCTGTCCTCGACAAGTTCACCTATGGAGAGTGCGCGGAACACTTCTTCCGCTTCATGTGCTATCTGCGTATTGGCAGTCATAAGGCAGAGGTCGGTATAAAGACAAGCTGTCTTTTCGTTATAGTTGCCTGTGCCTATCTGCGTGGTGTACTTTACTCCCTCTGAGGTCTTGCGGGTTATAAGGCACAGCTTTGAATGAACTTTCAGCCCCTTAGGACCGTACATTACACGACAGCCCGCTTCTTCGAGCTGTTTTGACCAGCCGATGTTATTTTCCTCGTCAAAACGCGCTCTCAGCTCCACCAGCACCGAAACTTCCTTGCCGTTTTCAGCGGCGGCACACAGAGCCTTTATGACCTTAGAATGCTTTGCCACACGGTAGAGCGTCATCTTTATGGAGACCACGCTTTCGTCCTTAGCGGCTTCATTCAGCATTCTTATAAAATGCTGTATAGTTTCGTAAGGGTAAGACAGGAACAAGTCGCGTTCATCGACCTGCTCTATCATCGGGCGGCTCTCGTCTATCATGCGCGAAAGCTGAGATGTCTGCGGCTCATAGAAAAGTTCTTTTTTATCTGCCGCCTTTTCAAACACAGCGAACACATATGACAGGTCAAGTGGAGTTTTCTCGACAAAGACCTGTTTTTTGGACAGTTCCAGTCTTGTGCAGAGTTCTTTCTGGAGAGGTTCGGACACCTGTTTTGAAAGCTGTAATCTCACCGCACAAAGGCGCTTTCTCTTGTTTATCAGCTCGGACATGTTCTGCCTGAAATCAAGTTCACGGTCAAAACTCTCATCAACATCAATATCGGCGTTGCGGGTTATGCGCATGAGGGTCTTTTCTTCGACTTTATAGCCTGAGAATATCTTATCTGTGTAGTGGAATATCAGCTCTTCCACCAGCACATAAGCTATGGAATCGTCCTGACGCGGCAGGAAGATCACCCGCTGGAATTTCTCACTGCACCCTATGATGCCCAGTGTGACACCGCTTTTAGAGGTCAGCTTTGCCGCCACGTATATGCTCTTGTTCGGCAAAAACGGGAACGGGTGGCGCTTGTCGATTATCAGCGGGCTGAGAAAAGGCTTTATCTCGTAAGCATAGTAAGCCTCCAAGAACTCCGCTTCCTGCATCGTCAGGCTCTTCATGCTCTTATGCTCTATATTTTTAGGTTCGAGCGCTTTGTGTATGGTCTTGAAGCTCTCGTCCTCCACCGCTATCAGTTCACGCACCCTTGTGAAGATAGCACTCAGCTGTTCTGAGGGCTTCATCTTCGACTTATTATCCTTGTGCGAGTCGTCCACCAGTGAAGCATCATACAGCGAACCCACCCTGACCATAAAGAACTCATCAAGGTTACTGCCGTATATCGACTGGAAAAGCAGTCTTTCAAGCAGCGGATTGCGCTCATCGCGGGCTTCTTCCAGCACACGCTCGTTAAATTTGAGCCATGAAAGCTCACGGTTATCATATACCCTGTTTTTCACGGTATTTTCTCCTATCATAAAATAAGCTATACCTATTATATTACATATTTCGGTGATTGTCAACCACCGCCGCAAACAAAAACAGCGTCCTGCGGGGGACGCTGTGATGTTCTATTTCATCAGACTCCTGCCCACTGCCTGTTTCCAGCCGTCTGTCAGGCGAGAACGTTCGCTTTCCTGCATGGCGGGGATAAACTCGCGGAATTTCTGCGATACGCGGTTAAGTTCTTCGCGGTTCTCCCAGAAGCCGCAGTGCAGTCCCGCAAGGAATGCCGCGCCTGTTGCGGTGGACTCCACATTGCGCGGGCGAATTATGCTCCTGCCCAGAATATCGGACTGGAACTGCATGAGGAAATCGTTCTGCGATGCGCCGCCGTCTACCTTGATAAGCCCCAGCGCTGAGGTGTCCTCTTCCATCGCCTTTATGACATCTGCCGTCTGGTAAGCGATGGCTTCCAGTGCCGCACGAACGATATGCGCTCTGCCCGCGCCCCTTGTCAGCCCGCAGATGACACCGCGCGCATCGCTGTCCCAGTAGGGCGTGCCCAGTCCAACAAATGCGGGGACGAAGTAGACTCCGCCGTTATCGGGGACGCTTTCGGCAAGGGCGGCTGTTTCTTCTGCCGAGTTAATAATGCAGAGTTCATCGCGAAGCCATTTCACCACAGCACCCGACACGAAAACTGAGCCTTCCAGCGCATAAGTGACTTTACCGCCGATGCCCCACGCGATAGTGGTCAGCAGACCGTTTTTGCTCTCGACACATTCATCGCCCGTATTCATAAGCAGGAAACCGCCTGTGCCGTAGGTGTTCTTGACATCGCCTTTGAGGTAACAGCACTGCCCGAAAAGCGCCGCCTGCTGGTCGCCCGCACAGCCGCATATGGGTATCTCAGCGCCAATGACATCGGCAGATGTTACCCCGAAATCGCCCGAAGAATTTCTCACCTCAGGGAGAATGCACTCGGGAATGCCCAGCAGACCCAGTATCTCTCTATCCCATTCAAGGGTGTGTATGTTGAAAAGCATCGTCCGTGAAGCGTTGGTGTAGTCGGTGGCATGCACCCTGCCGCCTGTCAAATTCCAGATGAGCCATGTGTCAACTGTGCCGAAAAGCAGTTCACCGCGCTGTGCCCTTTCGCGCACACCGTCAACATTGTCGAATATCCACTTTATCTTCGTCGCGGAAAAATAAGGGTCTATCAACAGACCTGTCTTACTGCGGAAGAACTTATCAAGTCCCTGTTCTTCAAAACGGTCGCAGGTATCGGCGGTGCGGCGGCACTGCCAGACTATCGCATTGTAGACAGGTTCGCCTGTTGACTTATCCCATATCATCGTAGTTTCACGCTGATTTGTAACGCCGATGGCGGCTATCTCGGATATGTCTTCACCGCCGGTTTTGAGAAATTCGATGCAGTCGCGCAAAGCGTGAAGCTGTGAATCGAGTATATCCTTAGGGTCATGCTCCACCCAGCCCGCTTTCGGGAATATCTGCGGAAATTCGTACTGCGCCGCAAAAACTTTAGCGCCGCTCCTGTCAAAAAGCACCGCACGCGATGATGTTGTGCCCTGATCTAAGGCAAGTATGTATTTATTCATGGAACATCGTCCTTTCATTTTAGATTATAATTATATATGCTTACCCCGCTGACACACCACAAAAAACAGCGGTCTAGCAAAACTTAAAGTGGTTGGCGGATATCTTTCCCCCGCCGCTGGCAGGGGAAAGATATCCTGCGATCAATTATCCTTTTGTTTACCGCATTTTCAGCCGGTGTGCTAAAGGGATAGTCATATAATTATATGATACTACCAAAATCGGTTATTGTCAAGATGAAATTTTGTTTAATGACTGCAATTCTTAAATCACATAAACAAACATATTATTTAGCGAGGTGATGAAAATGAAAAAATTCAGAGTGACCGAACTGCTTATCTCAATAGTCAGCGCAGAACTGGTCGGGGCGCTTTCCGCGCTGGTATCGGGCGGACAGTTCAGAGAATTCTTTGCGGCACTCGAAAAGCCGCCATTTGCTCCGCCTGCATGGCTTTTCCCTGTGGCATGGGCGATATTGTATGCGCTGATGGGCTACTCGGCATACCTTATTTATATTGCTGACAGCAATGGAAGAAACAAAGCGCTGAAAATTTACGCGGCACAGCTTTTCGTGAATTTCCTGTGGTCGCCCGTTTTCTTCGGTATGAAGAGTTTTATCGGCGGGCTGATCGTCATAATACTGCTCGATATAATGGTCGCAATGATGATATGTGCTTTCTCAAAAGTGCGTAAAAAATCAGCGCTGATAAATCTGCCGTATATGCTCTGGTGCATATATGCAACATATCTGACTGCGGGCATTTACATGCTTAACAGGTAAAATTTTCGGACATAAGCACAGCGCATTATGCCATAGTATTTCTGATGCAAAGTCAGGAGTGCTGTGGCTTTTTTCTTTGATATTGACAAAGAAGCAACGCTGTGCTATAATTTTTACTGACATGGAAAACAGGTTTGAATTTGTGGAAAAGAATGGGTCAGTGCAGGGTGCTCGTATAATTGTTGACAAAGAAACGGGTGTCCAATATTTATCGGCTCACCGGACTATAGCAATCCGCCTTAAAATTCAGACAAAATCCAGTCACAAAACCCATAAATCCCAGCTTTTGCGACCGGATTTTGTGAATTTAAAAAGTTGTATCGCTATAATGCAGGAGGACTCACTGTTCCGGTCGATAAGGACGGAAAACCTTTACTTGACCCCAAATATGCAAAGTGATAAATTCTTATCTAAGCCCCGAAGCACTTTGTAACGCTTCGGGGCAAAATTTCTGTATGGGTACCCGTCTTATCCTGTGAAGAACGCTTTTTTGAAAAAACAGGTGACAAATCTTCAAAAGTGTGCTATAATGTATAGGCTGTATTTGATGATATGACCGTCCCATTAACACAATTTTAGGAATGCGGGTATCACAAGTTTATAATGTACAGATTTCAGGAGGAATAAAAATGATAAGACATATATGTATGTTCAAGCTGAAAAACGAAAACAAGGACGCTTCGGTGAAAGAGTTCTGCGAGAGGGCTGAGAGCTTGAAAACTCTGCCCCAGCTGAAAAGATATGAGGTAGTCACCAACGACAAGCGCACACCTGACAGCAACTATGATGTTTCGCTGATATTCGACTTTGACAGCGTTGATGACCTGAACGCTTACCAGACATCGCCTACACACATCGAATTCGGCAAATTCGTTGCGACCGTCAAGGAAGAGAGAGCCTGCATAGATTACGAGTTCTGAGGCAGGATATGGCTAAGGTAAAAACTTCTTACGTATGCTCGAACTGCGGATACGAAACAAGCAAGTGGAACGGAAAATGCCCCGACTGCGGTGAGTGGAACACCTTTGAAGAGGTAGAACTTCAAGTTTCGGCAAGGACGGGCGGCAAGGCAAAGTCGGTGACTGTAAAAGATGTTTCCGACAGTATACTCAATATAAACTCGGTAGATGCCAGCCACAACGAGATACGCTACGACACGGGCATGCACGAACTGGACAGAGTGCTTGGAGGCGGTCTGGTAAAGGGTTCGCTGGTGTTGCTGGGCGGCGAGCCGGGAATCGGAAAATCGACTATGCTGTTGCAGATATGTCAGACAATGGGCGATGACCACACTATTCTTTATGTATCGGGCGAGGAATCCACAAGGCAGATAAAACTCAGGGCGAACAGGCTGGGTGTCAACAACGATAATCTCTACCTGCTGGCTGAAAATGATGCCGAGAGCATATGCGCCGCGATAACCAAAGAGAAACCTGAGATAGTCATAATCGACTCGATACAGACCATGAGCATAAGCGGGATAAGTTCTGCACAAGGCTCTGTAACACAGGTGCGCGAATGCACCAATCTCTTCATGCGCACAGCAAAAAGCGAAGAGATACCCATATTCATAGTGGGTCACGTAAACAAAGACGGTGCCATCGCGGGTCCTAAAGTCATGGAACATATCGTTGACTGCGTGCTGTATTTTGAGGGTCAGCGAAACCTGACCTACCGCATACTCAGGGCGGTCAAAAACCGTTTCGGCTCGACAAACGAGATAGGCGTTTTTGAAATGGCTGACAGCGGTCTTCTGGAGGTCGAAAACCCCTCTATGCTGATGCTTGAGGGCAGACCGGTCAATGTTTCGGGAAGCTGCGTCGCCTGCATAATGGAGGGTTCGCGCCCCATAATGGCTGAGGTGCAGGCACTTGTGTCAAAAAGCAGCTCATCACAGCCAAAGCGCACCGCAACGGGATTTGACTACTACAGAATGTCGATAATACTGGCAGTCCTAGAAAAACGGCTGGGATATTTCTTCGGGGGACTTGATGTTTTCATAAATATCGTCGGCGGTCTGAAACTGGACGATACGGCGGCTGACCTCACTGTGGCTATGGCGCTGTATTCAAGCGTTACAGATAAAGTGGTCGATGACAAGACGATAGCTTTCGGTGAGATAGGTCTGGGCGGAGAACTCAGAAACATCACCCACGCAGAACAGCGCATACAGGAAGCAGAAAGAATGGGATTTGAACGGTGCATACTCCCCTACTACACTGTAAAAAAGCTGAATACAGCAAAATACAATATGCAGATAATCGGCGCTAGGTCGATAAAGGAAGCATTTTCGCAGATAGGTTGATTGTAAAATTTTTGTGAAGCCATTCTAATCCCTTGACTTTTATATTGGATTATGGTATGATAATCATGCCGCATGTTCACGGGTCTGATAAGTGTGTCTGAAAACACCTCCGTGTGCAGCGAGTTCATGTAAAGGCAGGTGCATATTAAGATGTACGCAGTAATTGAAACAGGCGGAAAGCAGTATCAGGTAAAGGCAGGCGACGAGATCTTCGTTGAGAAGCTGGACGTAAACGCTGATGAGAACGTTACTTTTGACAAGGTAATGGCAGTTGGTTCTGATGCAGGCATCAAGGTCGGCGCTCCTTATGTTGAGGGTGCAACCGTATCCGCAAAGGTAGTCAAGAACGGCAAGTCCAAGAAGATCACAGTCTTCACTTACAAGCCCAAGAAGGGTGAGAAGAGGAAGATGGGTCACAGACAGCCCTACACTAAGGTAGTTATCGAAGCTATCAACGGTTAATTCGCAGGAGGCATCATTCATGATCGCCGCGGATTTCTACAAGAATTCGAGTGATATGCTGACAGGTTTCCGTGTTACAGGTCATGCAGGCATGGCTGATTTCGGCTATGATGTATGCTGTGCAAGTGTTTCGTCTGCTGTTATGATGACGGCGAATACCATCACAGAAGCATTCAAGATAGATGCAGATGTCGAGGTAGATGAAAACGAAATAAAGCTGACTGTCAAAAATGCAGGCAGCGATGCGGACAGGCTCATACTGGGGTTGTTTATCCATATGTATAATCTTAAGGATGAATTTCCCGGGCATATCAAGCTAAAAGTCAGCAACAGCTGACAACATCACATCAATGGAGGTGTAATTTCAATGATAAAGATCTCAATGCAGTTTTTCGCTCATAAGAAGGGTATGGGTTCTACCAAGAACGGTCGTGAATCCGAGTCTAAAAGACTGGGTGTGAAGAGAGCTGACGGTCAGTTTGTACTTGCCGGCAACATTCTCGTTCGCCAGAGAGGTACTCACATTCATCCAGGCGAGAACGTTAAGCGTGGTTCTGATGATACTCTGTTCGCTACAAGCAACGGTATCGTAAGATTTGAAAGAATGGGTAAGGACCGTAAGAAGGTTTCGGTTTATCCTCAGGCTTAATTACGCAGCGACAAGACCCTGAGCACCTTAGCTCGGGGTCTTTTTTAAAGAAAAAGAAAGATAGATACAAAGAACAAAAGACAATTTAACGGAGATACTATTATGAACATACATTCAGAACTCCACAGAAAACTGAGTCATTCATTTCTCAGGTACGGTATCATCATTCTGGCTGTGGTCGGTGGTATTTTCTTTTACAAAGACCACAACGGCTATAACGATGTTGCCAAAGTCAGGACTATCAAAAATTGCATAGTGACTACTTCGAGCACGAAAGAACCGTTCATGACAAAAAACACCTATTATTTAAGCATTTACACTCATGACGAAGTACCGACAGATACAGAAGAGGCAGACGGCGAAAAAAATGATGATAAAACCATGCTGTCTGTATGGGATCTCAGTAATGAAGAACCGATATTTCAGTGTACAACATCGCAGGCGCATTTCAAGCATTTTGTTAACTACGATGCTGAAGAGATCACCATATTCAAAAGCGAAGACGGTAAAGAGTTCCCTGTTTATGCAGCAAATGCTGATGAGGCAGAAGCTGAGCGGGAATTCAGGCATATCAAACCGCCGTATGGCTGGTACGCATTATACATCATTGGCGGAGTACTGGGCATCATATGCCTGTACAATTCCATCAGACTTGCAAAAGTCGCGGCTAATTACAGGAATGAAAACTATGAATTCAGCCCAGATCCCATGTGTACTGCGGGTGAGAGAGGCGCTTTCGCTATGATGGATCTCGCAAGACAAAGATCTGCTGATAAAACATCAAATGCAGATCTGCTCACCTCATTTCTGAGTAAAGATGCCAATGACTTCAAATGGCCTGACTGAACGTGGAGGGACATGATATGAATGAAGCGCAGAGAATAAACAACGATATCGGTCGTTCAAACACGCGGGCAGGTCTGATAGTGCTTGGGATAGTGCTGGCGGTCTTTCTTTATAACTCCTTAACGGGTTATGTAAAGGTAACAAAAGACGATACGTATGATAACTGCACAGTGAATACATGGCATGAACAGCACCGCAACAGCAAGGGCGGCACTTACAATGTCTATTATATGAAAATATATCAGGAGGTCAGCAAGCACGACGTCTTTGATTTCAGTGAACTCTACAAAAACGAAGACAAGCTGAGTGAAGATATATACGATCAAGCACAGACCATTGAGGAGAATGAACTGTTTTACGGACGAGTGCCTTATCTGTATTACAGCAAATTTAACGATTATAACTCAAATAAAGTCACAATGTTCAAGACAGATTGGGGCAGAAGTTTCCCTGTATACAAGCAGAATTGCAGTGCAGCTGAGGCTGAACGCGAATACAGAAGGCTTGATCCGCCGACATTGTGGTACACAGCCTACGGCGCAGGTATCCTGCTGGGATTGATACTTTTGAGCTGCGGAAAAAATGCTAAAAGAACAGCAAATAATTACAGTGATAATGTGCTGTATGAAAAAAAGCCTGATAATGTTGCAACAACGGAAGATGCCCTTGCGGCTATGGCTACAATGAGGATCAGACGGGAAAAAGCAGAAATGCGAAATTCTCGCAGAAACAACAGATTTCCGTTCTGACAGATTGGGCGAAAGGAACAGCATAATGGGAATAAAATTCAAGAGTTCACGCAGTTATCTGCTTAATGCGCTGTTTGCTGCTGTTTTTTGTGCGGCAATATTATTCTATCATGTTAATAATCCGAAAGTTACTAAAGTCGGTACTTATGAAGATTTTGAGGTCAATACGTGGACCGAAAGAGTTGATGACTATAACGATCATGACTCTTACACCAAATACATGATCAGCGTAAACTGTACGTTTTATGAGGACTTTGAACCTGATTTTACAGCTGAGGACAAAGATGTTTATACGGCATATGAGGAACAAAAAAATCAGGCAAAAAAGACTGAACGACTGTTCAAAGGCAGTGTTACTGAGCATGTTTTCGCGCAGTTTGAATATTACTCAAAAAGAAAGCTGACGCTGTATAAAACAAGTCAGGGTGAAGTCTTCCCTGTTTACAGCCCTGAGTGTGATGCTAAGGAAGCAAGCAGAGAGTACAGGCAGATGCACCCGACATATTTGTGGCTGTGTGCAGTGATCTTTTTAGAGGTATATATAGTGCTGCACACTTCGTTCGGGCTGGCAGCACTGCGTTATGAACATAAAATGAGAAGTATATAAAGGGAGGTCGGAGAAATGTTTGTCGATCAGGCAAAAATATATATCAAAGCGGGTGACGGCGGCGACGGCGCTGTTTCCTTCCACCGTGAAAAATATGTCGCCGCAGGAGGTCCCGACGGCGGTGACGGCGGCAAGGGCGGAGATGTTATCTTCAAGGTCGATGACAATATCTCTAACCTTATCGATTTCAGATATAAGAAAAAATATGTTGCAGAAAAGGGTCAGAACGGCGGCGCAAAAAATTCCTACGGAAGAAGCGCGGACGATCTGGTCATCAAGGTGCCGAGAGGCACTGTCATAAAGGACGCTGATACAGGCAGGATACTGGCTGATATGTCGGCTGACGAGCCTGTTGTGGTCGCTCACGGCGGCAAGGGCGGCAGAGGTAATGCGCACTTTGCAACTTCCACAAGGCAGATACCGAGATTTGCCAAGCCCGGTTTCAGAGGCGAAGAATTCAACGTTCAGCTGGAACTTAAACTGCTGGCTGATGTTGGTCTGGTGGGATTTCCGAATGTGGGCAAATCCACGCTGATATCTGTTGTATCGGCTGCTAAGCCGAAGATAGCCAACTACCACTTCACCACACTGACACCTGTGCTGGGTGTTGTTAAGGTCGGAGAGGAAAGAAGTTTCGTAATGGCGGATATACCCGGTCTTATCGAAGGTGCAAGCGAAGGTGTGGGTCTGGGTCATGAGTTTCTCAGGCATGTGGAGAGATGTCGGCTGATAGTTCATGTGGTCGATGTATCGGGCATCGAGGGGCGCGACCCCATAGAGGATTTTGAAGCCATCAACAAGGAACTTGCAAATTTCTCGGAAGAGTTGGCAGAAGCACCGCAGATAGTTGCGGCGAACAAATCCGATATGGCGACTGACGAGCAGAAGCAGAGATTCAAGGAGTATATCGACGATCTGGGACTTCCCTGCTACGAGATATCGGCTGCCACAACTCAGGGTACGCAGGAACTCATCTACGGCGTAAACGAAAAGCTGGCTGAACTGCCGCCTGTCAAGAGGTTTGAAGCACAGCCGCTCACCAAAGAAGAAGTCGAGAGGAAGAACACGAACAACCGAGAGTTCTCCATCACTGTTGAGGACGGCGTTTACTTCGTTGAAGCTGACTGGCTGTATGATATACTCAGAGTTGCGGATATGGACGACTATTCGTCACTGCAATACTTCCAGAACGTGCTGGTATCCAGCGGCATAATCAGAAAGCTGGAAGCTATGGGCATAAAAGAGGGCGACACTGTGGCAGTATTCGACTTTGAGTTTGAGTATATACCGTAAGGGTGATGCTGATGCAGATAAATATAACAGAGCGGGAAGCCAACCAGTACTCCCCTCTCGCGCTGGCTTTTCTGGGCGATTCGGTCTATGAACAGTTGGTGAGAGAGAGGATACTTCTGGCGGCGAACATGCCCGCAAACAAACTGCACAAGCTGGCTGTGAGCAGAGTTTGTGCGGAATACCAGTCGGAATGCGTTGAGATGCTGACTGAACAGGGTTCTTTTAACGAAAAGGAACTTGAGGTTTTCAAGCGAGGGCGCAACACTAAGGTCAATGCGCCAAAACATTCGACTATTGCCCAATACAGAAACGCCACAGGACTTGAATGCCTTTTCGGGTTCCTGTATCTTACGGCGCAGAATGAACGTATAGAAGAATTATTCGAAAAGTGCTGGGAACACGGCGCAGAAGAATTCAACAATAAAATCAAGGAGTGAAATAAAATGTCAGGACATTCAAAATGGGAAAACATTAAGAGGAAAAAAGGTGCTACCGATGCAGCAAGAGCCAAGATCTTCACTAAGATAGGCAGAGAGATCGCAGTAGTCGTTAAGATGGGCGGTCCCGATCCTTCCGGCAACGCGAAGCTGAGAGATCTTATCGCTAAGGCAAAGTCCAACAACGTGCCAAACGACAACATCGAGAGAATAATCAAGAAGGCTGCGGGCGACGGCGACAAGAACAACTACGAGTCGATGGTATACGAAGGCTACGGTCCCTGCGGTGTAGCTGTAATAGTTGAGTGCCTGACTGACAACAAGAACAGAACTGCGGCTGATGTGCGCAGCTACTTCAACAAGTTCGGCGGAAATATGGGCAGTACAGGCTGTGTATCCTACCTGTTCTCCGATGTCGGAACTGTTGTTATCGAAAACAACGGCGCTGATGAAGACAAGATAATGGACGATGTTTTTGAGGCCGGTGCTGACGACTTCAACGTTGAAGAAGATGTTATCGAGATAGCTTGCTCACCAAACTCTGTTGGTTCTGTAAGAGAAACCCTCGAAGGAATGGGCTACAAGGTACTTTCTGCTGAAGCTGACAAGATACCATCAACATACGTTACCATCACTGATGAAGACGCTATGAAGAAGATGGGTCTGCTGCTGGATAATCTGGAAGATAACGATGATGTTCAGAACGTTTTCCACAACTGGGAGAATATGCCTTCTGACGAGGAAGAATAATATCTCTGAAATAGCTTTAGATACCTCTCACTTTGCTGTGAGAGGTATTTTTTGTGGGAGCGGGTCATGAAAACCCGTTTATAGTATTGAATTTATTAAAGAAATGTGATATAATAAGTAAAATCACTTTTTAGGAGGACAACGAGATGCCTAAATTCTGTAACAGCTGCGGCACGACCAATAATGACAATATCACGAACTGCATCAATTGCGGCGCAGCACTTGATGACGGATCGTATATTCATCTTGGTGCGGATAATAACGCAAACAGCATAAACGGTATATACGAACCATCTTTCGGACAGAACGGATATGGTCAGCAATATGGTCAGAACTACTATCAGCCGTATCAGACACCATATTATCAGAATTATCCTGTGCCGAACGCAGACTTTTTCTCGCAGCCCACAACTACACTCGGCTGGGTCGGCTGGATAATAGTCACCAGAATTTTTCCGTTCATCGGCTGTCTGGTGATGTTTTTCATGACAAATGACAAGTCAGCCAAAAACTATGCCAAAGCAAATCTGGCGGTCACAGCAGTGGGCGCGATCATTCTGGCTATAATTTCCATCTTGTTTTTTTCAGACGGGTTGAATATCAATTAGTTGTTCAAGGAAATATTCAAACGTTGATGCACAACATACTTGCATTTTTTATTGATATATGGTATCATATTTGTATTACTGACTGAAAGGACGATCTGTTTTTATATGGACATAGCTTTGATAGCAGTATTGCTGATGCTTTCAGCGATCTGCTCGGCTACTGAAACTGCCTTTTCCTCATGCAACAGGATAAGGCTGAAAAAAATGGCTGACAGCGGCAGTAAAAGTGCAGCAAAAGCGCTGAACATCTGCGACAACTTTGACAAGGCACTGACCGCCATACTCATTGGCAACAATGTTGTAAACATTGCTTCATCAGCGCTGGCAACGGTGTTCTTCACCGAAAAGTTCGGCGCGGGCAGTGTAGGATTGGCGACTGCTGTTATGACAGTGCTGGTGCTTATCTTCGGTGAGATACTGCCTAAAAGCCTTGCAAAAGAAAGTGCGGAGAGTTTTTCTGTGTTCATGGCGGCACCGCTGGCGGCTTTCATGTTCATCATAACACCGCTTATATGGATATTCACAGGTATCAAACAGCTGGTCGTTAAGCTGGTCGGCTCAAAGAATGAAGCGCCGTCTGTCACTGAGGAAGAACTTAAATACATCATCGAAGAGATAGAAGATGAAGGCGTGCTTGAAGAGCAGGAGTCCGATCTGGTGCGCTCGGCTCTGGATTTTGATGAGATAACCATAAACAGCATTTTTGTACCGAGAGTCAGCGTGGCGGCTGTCGATGTTGAAGACGATATCGAGGAAATAAAAGATCTTTTCCTTAAGACCAAGTATTCAAGACTGCCTGTTTATGAAAAGGATATCGACCACATCATAGGCGTGATACATCAGGCTGATTTCTTTGAGATGTATGTTTCAAAAGGCAAAAAGGACATACGCAGGATACTCAATGAACCTATCTATATCACCGAAAGCAGAAAGATATCCGAAACGCTGAAGATAATGCAGAAAGAAAAGGTACACATGGCGGTGGTACTTGACCAGTACGGCGGCACTGCGGGCATCTGCACGCTTGAGGATATCATCGAAGAACTTGTGGGCGAGATATACGATGAGAGCGATGAAGAGGATACCTCTTTTATAAAGATCTCGGAGAATGAGTGCGAAGTTTCGGCTGAACTTTCGATATCGGATTTTCTCGAACGCTTCGGGCTTGAAGAAAATGCCATCGAAACCGAGCGGCATTCTGTCGGCGGCTGGATAATGGAACTGCTTGACAGGATACCCGAAGAGGGTGAGCGGATATTCTCGCCGCCTTTTGAGATGGAGATACACATGCAGGACGAACAGAAGATAGGCAGAGTAAAAATATCACTGACGGAGGAAAACTGAATGCCGATAACGATAAAAAAACCAAAGCTGAAACCGCTGGAAGAACGCTTCTGCAAAAGCACGATAGTGTGTGCGGTTATAGCTGTAGGGTTTGTGGCGATGCTGTTTATGTTTATGAACAGGATAATCGAAACAGGAAACAAATTTCTGACAACTGCTGTATTCTCAGTGTTTATACTGTATTTTCTCAGCTGTGTGATATGTGCGGTGATGGGTGCAGAAGCCTACCGAAAAGAGGACAGCATGAGTGCGCTCGGCAAGTGCATCATATACATAGTAAATATCATAATATGCCTGATGAACCTGAGATTTGCACTTATGCTGATACTTGCGGCTTTTGGACAAGAGGACACTGTAACAAGGCTAATAGGTTCACAGGGGCAGGAAGCATTCGTGAAAGCGCAGTATGTTCCCTGGTTCAGCTTACTGGTAGGTGCGATGGCAGATCTGATGATATGTGTTTTCAGTTCGCTTAAACTTATCAAAAACAAATAAAAGAACGCCTTTCGATATCTACGAAAGGCGTTTTGCATTTTATTTGGTTATATAGCCCTTGAAAGGCGCCATGAGTTTACGGTTCATGATATAGTGGGAGTTGTAAGCATATGGTGCAGTTTCGGAATATGTCGCACATACAAAGTACCAGTCGCCGTCTGTGCCGTAGTTATAGCTGTCCATAACATAATCAGTGCCGTTTATGGTGACCTCACACCAGAAGTGCTGCCATTTATTATCAAGTGAATTGCCGCGCCAGCCCTGTATGACCCTTGCATCATAGCCAAGATAACGCATTATTGCGCATATGGTGGAGTTGTACTGAATACACTGACCGACCTTGTAATTCAGGCAGTTGTCAACATGTGACCTGTTCCATATCTCACTGTACTGAGGTCCGTGAACACCGTCTGCATAGCTGATATTCTTGTTGAGCCACTGCACTGTGTAATCAAGAAACTCACCTGTAGTCATGTCAGAAGTGAAATGAGCGTCTACGAACTTTTTGATGGCAGCAAGGTCAGCATCAGATATGGTACGTACTGACTTACGATCTTCGGTATCCTGACGATCTATCTCCTCATAAGTTGTCTGTCCGGGGTTCAGCTTGGCGCTGTCAAGCCTGTCTATAAGATACTGACTGCTGCGGCGGTAAACAAAATCGGGTGCGGTCTTTACATCGACAGCATCGCTGTAATCGCCGTAAACGGTATTTCCGTCAGCATCTTTGGAGATAGCCCTTACCCTGACACTATACAGTGTTTCGGAAGTCAGCCCCTTGATATCGAACGATGTGGTATCGGCAGAACTTGTCTTACCTGCGACTTTCCATGCACCGCTGCCCTGCTTGAAGCTGACCTCGTAACCTGTGCCGGCAACTCGCGTCCAGACAACTGTGATATAGTTATTATCGGTCATATTATCGGTTATCTTCGGCTTTGAAGGAAGTGTTGCCGCAGAGATCTCATTGCTCCTGCCGCTCATTATGCGTTTTCCTCCGCTCATTTTATAAGCAACGACATAATACTTATATGATGAGCCTGAATTTACCTTTTTATCGGTATAACTTGCATTCAGATATGGTGCTGTGCCTATCTTCACCCATGCAGGCGCATTCTTGCTCCACCTGTAGATATAATAACCTGTCGCACCGCTCACCTTATCCCAGCTGATAGTTATAGAACTGTCGGTACTGGAATATCTGCTTTTAGCAGTAGGGGCTTTGCCATCTGCCACAGTTGAAGATGACGCAGCATTTGCAGAGATCTCTGCCGAGATGACAGAAGATATGCCCGAAACACCTGTGCCTAAAGTCATAAGCGCCATCAGGACTGCGGCTGTTTTATTCTTTATGCTCATAATTATCTCTCCTGTACAAAAATATATAACGTACATAAATATACACCTTATAATATACAACTTTTTCACATATTTGTCAAGCATTTTGATATTATTCCCTCCGAAACGTAGTTATGCACATATTATGGTGCAATTTTCGGTAAGTTATACCAATTTGATTTGTGGTTATCCCGCTGACACACCACAAAAACAGCGGCTATACAGAACTTAAGGTTCTTGGCGTATATTTTTCCCCCGCCTGCGGCGGGGGAAAAATATTGGGCGCTCAATTATCCTTTTGTTTACCGCATTTTTAGTTGGTGTGCTAAAGGGATAGTCACAATTTGATTTGCTCATAACCAAATTGCCGAATTAGTCATATAAAACTGCATTTTTATGATAAGCTCAGCGGAAAATTCGGATGACAAAACGTAAAAATGCAGGAAAAAAACTAAAATATTTCAAGAAATGTCGTTTTACCCCTTGAAAAATCAGATAAAAAGTATTATAATATAAGCAGATCAATTTTTAAGAAAGAAGGATCACTATGGAAATCAAAATCGAACTGACCAAGACCCCTAAGGCTAAGCCTACCGATGAAACCAAGCTGGGCTTTGGTCACGTATTCACTGACCACATGTTTGCTATGAACTATGACACAGGCAAGGGCTGGCATGATGCAAGGATCATTCCTTTTGACAACGTAACACTCTCCCCTGCTGCTATGTGCCTGCACTACGGTCAGGAGATCTTTGAGGGTCTTAAGGCATACAGAACTGCTGACGGCACTGTTCAGCTGTTCAGACCTGACGAGAACTACAAGAGAATGAACGTTTCTGCTGAGAGAATGGTAATACCTCAGATAGATGAAGAGTTCATGGTAGAAGCTACCAAGAAGCTGGTCTCAATAGAGAAGGACTGGGTACCTCATACCGATGGTGCTGCACTGTACATCAGACCTTTTATCTTCGCTACAGATCCTTTCGTAGGCGTAAGACCCGCTGACCACTATCTGTTCCTGATAATCCTTTCGCCGTCAGGCGCTTACTACTCCACAGGTCTTAACCCTGTTAAGATCTATGTTGAGCAGAAGTATGTAAGAGCAGTAAGAGGCGGTACAGGCTTTGCAAAGACTGCTGCTAACTACGCTATCTCCCTGAAGGGTCAGGATGAAGCTCACAATCAGGATTATGAGCAGGTTCTCTGGCTGGACGGCGTTGAGCAGAAGTACATCGAAGAAGTTGGTTCGATGAACATATTCTTCGTTATAGACGGCGAGGTAATTACACCTAAGCTGACAGGTTCCGTTCTGCCCGGTATCACCAGAAAGAGCGCACTGGAAGTATGTAAGAGCAAGGGCATACCATGCAGTGAGAGAAGAATAACCATCGAAGAGGTCGCTAAGGCATATGACGAGGGCAAGCTGGACGAGGTATTCGGCACAGGTACTGCCGCTGTCATCTCGCCTGTAGGTCACCTGAAGTGGGGCGACAAGGTAATGACCATCAACGACAACAAGATCGGCAAGATCTCCCAGATGCTTTATGATACCATGACAGGTATCCAGTGGGGCAAGATACCCGATACTTTCGGTTGGACAGTTAAGGTAGACTGATAACTGACAAGATAATAATACAGACCTCGAAAGGGATACTTTCGGGGTCTTTTTTTGTGACTATAAATTCTGATATGTATTGCCGAATATACGATCAGATCGGGATATATCTAAAAACAACTGCAATACAGCTGTCCATTTTTAAGAGGGTGAGCTATATTGCGGCTGCAGCAATTGTTTTATGTGGTTCTCCCGCTGACACACCACAAAAACAGCGGCTATACAGAACTTAGGGTTCTTGGCGTATATCTTTCCCCCGCCGCAGTCGGGGAAAGATATACAACGCTCAATTATCCTTTTGTTCACCGCATTTTTAGTTGGTGTGCTAAAGGGATAGTCATATAACATATTAAATATCCTTCCTGCATAAACAAAGCGAGCTGTCATTACATTACGACAACTCGCTTTTGTGACCCCACAGCCATATACGGACATTTCGGGTGCTATATTTTATATCTCTTGCTGACAGCATGCCATTAGGCTTTTTCTGATGATATATTATACCCCACAGAGCTTTATATAACAGGGATAGCCCAAAGTTCACACCTCATTGATGATAACGCTTTTGATACCTCGAACATTGTTTAGGGCGAGAAGTATGCCGTGAATGGCCTTCTTCTCATTTTTCGCCTGAACATTACCCAGATCGAGAAATATCTTTACCTTGTCATTGTCGGCAGTAATGCTTAAATAACCGCTGTATTCATCATCTGCAAGTCCAAGATCAAAGGACTCTACCGCATTCCTTACAGTCTCTGCCTTTTCTTCTCCCGCTGTATCATCGGCAAAGTAAACACTGTAATAGAAGCATTCACCCTCAATGCCTTCTGCGTGAGCGGTATAATCAAGAGCGAGCTTTGTGATACCCAGAATATCGTCCCAATAGCTTTCATCGAAAGTCTCCTGCATATCTGCCATATCGTCCTCTATATCATCATAGCTCATAAAATCGCCGTTATCGGTGATATATGCCGCCTTTATCCCCGATATGCCGTTCATGGCAGACATCACAGCCCCGAGTATCTCATCATGGCGTTCCTTTGGGAATTTTGAGAGCGGGAAATATACTGAAAATAAACCGCCGCAAAGTGAGACTCCCGGTCTCAGACCCTCAAATCTTTCGGATAATGACCTCACCTGTGCCTCGATCTCGTCATATTGTTCGCGTAAAAAATTGTCCTGCGGGAAAAAATGACAGATGGTATCTTTTTTCCCCACGCATTTAAATATCACCTCGAAATAAGTATCGTAATTATTAACTTTCATAATGACCTCCTAATTTGGATATATCTTTTTATGACTATCCCTTTAGCACACCAACTAAAAATGCGGTAAACAAAAGGATAATTGAGCGCCATACGCCAAGAAACTTAACTTCTGTATAGCCGCTGTTTTTGTGGTGTGTCAGCGGGATAACCACATTATTTTATATCGAATACCACCGTTGCCAGTGCAAAGAACATCAGCGTTGAACAGGTGTCAACAATGGTGGTGATGAGGGGTGCTGCCATGATAGCGGGGTCGAGTTTCAGCTTTTTTGCCGCCATCGGCAGCATCGCGGCTATCAGCTTTGACAGTATGACCGTCAGCAGTATAGCACCGCTGACCGTGAATGCCAGCTTGTAGCAGTCTACAGATGTGTCATTGTGATAGACAAGTATTATCCTGCCTGCATTGACTATCGAGAGGATAATGCCGCAGACCACCGCAACGCGAAGTTCCTTGAAAAGAACTTTAAAGAAATCACGCATGTTTATCTCGCCCAGTGCCATGCCGCGAATTACCAGCGTAGAGGTCTGCGAACCGCAGTTGCCGCCCGTACCGCTCAGCATAGAAAGAAACGATACCAGCACAGGCACCGCCGCAAATGCCGACTGATACTTGTTTACCACCGCACCTGTCAGCGTAGCGGAGAGCATAAGCACCAACAGCCACATTATTCGGTTTTTGGCGTGCTTCATGACTGAGGTCTTGAAATATGAATCCTCACTGGGGGCGACCGCTGCCATCTTTGAAAAGTCTTCAGTGGTCTCTACCTCAATGACGTCCATAGCATCATCGTAGGTTATGATGCCCACAAGACGCATATCCTTATCAACTACGGGCATTGCCGCAAAGTCGTACTTCGCCATTTTAGAAGCCACAAGTTCACGGTCTTCAAGGGTGCTGACAGAAATGATATTAGTTTCCATGATATCTTCTATCCTGTCAGTTTCATCAGCAGTTATAAGGTCAAGCAATGACAGAACACCTATAAGCACACGGCTCTCGGTAACGTACAGAGTGTACACAGTTTCTTTTACAACACCGATATGCCTTATCCATTCCAGAGCTTCCCTGACAGTATAGTCTTTTCTCAGGTAGACATATTCGGTGGTCATCACAGAACCCGCGCTGTCTTTCGGGTATTTGAGTATCTGATTTATCTGCTTGCGAGTTTCACTGTCAGCCGAACGAAGTATCCTCGCCACCACGTTAGCAGGCATCTCCTCAATGATATCAACGGTATCATCGACATACAGGTCATCGATGACCTCCTGCAGTTCCTTGTCGGTGAATGCGTTTATCAGCATCATCTGCATGTCGCTGTCCATATAGGAGAAAACATCTGCGGCAATATCCTTGTTGAGCAGACGGAAAAGCACTATCAGGTCGCGCTTGTCAGCCTCGTGGTCATCGTGAAATCTTTGCAGAAGTGAAGCAACATCTGCTTCGTTCATATCAATGAATATCTCACGTATGCGCTTGAAATTTCTGTCTGTCAAAAGCTGTAATACCTGTTCGTACATGATACCCCTCCTTCCCTGAAAAACAAAAGACGATACACTAATTATTATACGCTGAAACGCCCGATTTGTCAATAAAATCACTAACTTTGTTACCGTATTTTAACCGTGTGAGAAGTCTTGGGGGGTAAAAAAACGTTTGCCAAAACTTCTATAATTTGTATAAAAAAATTATTAGATGGGTATTGTACTTTTTTATGGATTATGATATAATAATATTGAATATAATTCTCATTCAAATCAACGTAAAGGGTGTGGAATATGCTTCCTACAATACAAGAAACTTTGAATTCTATCTGGGGCGTGTTTCTCAATATCCGCCTTAACGATATAGTTGATATAATCATACTCTGGTTTTTGATATATAACGGCATCAAGCTGATACGCGAAACGAGGGCGCAGCAGTTGACACAGGGCATCGCGGTACTGCTGGCATGCTATGCGCTGGCATATCTGTTCAATCTGAATACGATGCGCTTTCTGCTGAAACTGTGCTTCCAGTGGGGCTTTCTGGCGCTTATCATACTCTTCCAGCCTGAACTTCGGCGTATGCTCGAAAAAGTCGGCAGAACAAGGATAGCCGAACTGAGTTTTCTCAATCCCACCGATGCAACTGATGACGAGATGAAGTGGAACAATGCCATCGAAGCAATATGTGATGCAGCGCAGAACCTCTCTTCAAGCAAGACAGGTGCGCTGATAATCTGTGAGCGTAAGACAAAGCTGGGCGAACAGATAGCTACAGGTACGATACTCAACTGTACACCATCGGTGGCGGTATTCGGAAATATCTTTTACCCAAATACGCCGCTGCATGACGGTGCAGTCATAATGAGGGACGGCGTGATACTGGCGGCGGGCTGCTTTCTGCCTCGCCCGCAAAAAGACGAACTGATAAACAAACAGCTTGGTTCAAGGCACAGGGCTGCCATAGGTATGAGTGAGAACTCAGATGCGCTGGTAATAGTCGTTTCGGAAGAAACAGGTGCTATATCTGTAGCGGAAAACGGCGAGCTGACAAGGGGTTACTCGAAAGAGTCCCTAAAAAAACTGCTGACAAATTCGCTTATAACAGATAAGGATACTAATTCCATTAAGGAAAAATCTTTTGCAGGAAGGGTGATCTCGAGATGGAAGAAGTAAACGGAAAAAAGAACGAAAAGAACTCCAAAAGGATAAAACTGATAAAGGATAAAGGCACAGATTTCTCAATGCGGATACTCGCCTTTATCGTGGCAGTAATATCATGGTTCATAATGTCGATAACGCAGTTTCCGACCATCAACAAGACTATCACGGGTGTGCATGTCGATTTCAGCATGAACGGCACCACTGCTGAGGAAAAGGGTCTGACGGCACTGAATTACAAGGACATCACCGTTGATGTGGAGATAAAGGGCATGAACTATGAGATAGGTACCTATACCGAAAATGACCTTATTGCAACAGTCAATCTTGATGATGTTACAAAAGAGGGCAAGTACAGCCTTGATATCGATGTACGCAGCAGCCATTCGACAGACAGATGTACAGTGGTATCGGTATCACCCAGCAAGATAGATGTGGACTTCGACAGGATAACCCAGAAGACCATAGAGGTAACGCCCGAAGCACCGCTGATAACAGCACAGGAAGGCTATACACTCAAAGAAACTTCAGTTTCACCGAAGGAGATAACCGTTGAGGGTCCCAAAAACGAACTTGACCAGATAAGCAGAGTTACTGCAAGGATAGCAAAATCCAAAAAGCTGGGAGAGGACGAAACTATCGCGGCAGACGACATAGTCTTCTACGATGAGAACGACAAAAAAGTCGATATGAACAAGATAACAGTCAAGGACAGCGACAGCTTCAAGGTAAATTTTGTTATCTACAAGAAAAAACAGCTGAACTTAAAAGTGAATATCACAGGTGCGCCTGATGATTTTGATATTTCTTCACTTCCGATGATACTTTCGCAGGACAGCGTTTCGGTCATAACACCGCACCTTGACGAGCCTGAGAGCGAAGAGGTAACGCTTGGCAATATCGCACTGAGCAGTATAGATCTCAGCAAGACATTCAGCTTCAATATCCCGCTGGCAACGGGCGAAATAAACACAAGCGGTGACGATACGGTCATAGTCAGATTCGACGATAAAGGCTACAAGTCGGCAACATTCACGCTTGATGCTGACAATATAGAACTAAAGAGCGCACCGCAGAGTTTTGTAAGCGAGGTAGACAATGCAAGACTGCCGAATGTAGTGCTATACGGTCCGGAAGATGTCATTGACAGCCTGACTGACGAAGACATCCACGCAACCGTCCTGCTGAGCGATGTGAAAAGTACAGGTTCATACACAAAAGAAGCAAAGATATACGCTGAGGGTCAGGACAAGGTATGGAGTTTCGGAACTAATGAAGTACAGGTAACGGTAGCCGTACCAAAAACATCAGATGACAGCAGCGATGCAGATTCATCTGCGGCAGAATAATAACACGGCGGTTCGGCACAAGCTGTCGGACCGCTTTTTTGGAGGTAATAACTATGCCTGTCATAGTAAATCAGATAAAAGCACCGTTGGGTGCTGACAAAGATACAGTCATAAGGTCGGCAAGGAAAAGGCTGGGCGTTTCGGCGGCGGAGATAGTTTCGGCACACATTTACAAGACTTCTCTCGATGCGAGAAAGCGTGACGACATACATTATGTTCATTCGGTCATATTCTCACTGTCGGATCGCTCACTGGAAGAGAAACTTGCTGCTAAAGATGCCCGGCTGACTTACGCGGCGGGGAGCAGTTTTGAACCTGTTATCTCACAGAACAAGGCTGAGGGCAGAGTTGTCGTAACAGGCTTCGGACCTGCTGGTATGTTCTGTGCGCTGGCACTGGCTGAACAGGGTTACAGACCGCTGGTCATCGAACGGGGTGAAAGCATTGAACAGCGCGTTGAGAGCGTTGAACGCTTTATGAAATTCGGGACGCTGAATATCAGCTCGAACATACAGTTCGGTGAGGGCGGCGCAGGCACATTCTCTGACGGAAAACTGACGACACGAATAAAAGACCCGCTGTGCAGGTATGTTCTGGAACGAATGGTGGAATTTGGTGCGCCGGAAGAGATACTCACAAAGGCTAAGCCTCACATTGGAACAGACAAGCTGAGAAGTGTCGTAAAAGGCATCAGAGAGCGAATAATCAGTCTTGGCGGCGAAGTGAGGTTCAGCACCGAACTTAACGGCATCGAACTCGGTGACAGGCACATCGGACAAGTCAGCTTCACAGGCGGCAGTGAACAGACTTCTGCGCTGGTGCTGGCGATAGGTCATTCGGCAAGGGACACATTTGAGTTACTGCACAACAAAGGTATTTTCCTTGAAGCGAAGCCTTTCTCAGTGGGTGCAAGGATAGAACACAGACAGTCGGCAGTAGATGAAAGCCTGTACGGCAGTCATGCAGGCGACCCGATGCTCCCCAAAGGCGAATATCAGCTATCATACCGCGAGAACAGCGGACGGGCAGCTTACACTTTCTGCATGTGTCCCGGCGGATATGTAGTGCCTGCGGCATCGGAAGAGGGCGGCATAGTTACCAACGGAATGAGCGAGTTTGCACGAGATGGCAGAAATGCTAATTCCGCACTGGTGGTTTCGGTATCGCCTGAAGATTTCGGAAACAAACCGCTTGACGGCATGTATTTTGCACGACGGATAGAGCAGAACGCATACGCACAGTCAGGCGGCTACAAGGCATGTGCCACAAGTGTCGGAGGATTTCTTTCGGGAAAAGCTGACCTTGATACAAATATCGAACCCACCTATTCGCTGGGCATAACTGCTGCGGATTATGAAAAGATATTCCCGAAACAGGTGACTGACATGATGCGTACAGGGCTGAAAGTCTTTTCACGTAAGATGAAGTGTTTCGGTGACGGCAAGGCATTGCTCTGTGCGCCTGAAACGAGGACAAGTTCACCCGTTAGGATAACCAGAGATAAGGACAGGCTGACTTCCCTTTCCTGCGACAACCTTTACCCATGCGGTGAGGGTGCGGGCTATGCAGGCGGTATCATGAGTGCCGCAGTGGACGGTCTGAACACGGCACTTAAAATAATGGCAGAAATTGCACCGAATTAACAGTGAGCGCTTTTCTTGGAATATTGGAAAAACAGGCAAATAAAAATGGCGGAGCATCAGCTCCGCCATAGTTTTTTCTTAAATGATTCCCTGTTCGGTAATATATTTCTTAATTGCTGCAAAGGTTTCATCACTGAGGATATGCTCAACACGACAGGCATCTTTTGCGGCTGTCTTAGCATCAACACCTAATGATACAAACAGCCTTGAAAACAGCTTGTGCCGCTCATACATTTTCTCAGCGATGACCATACCCTTTTCGGTCAGAGTGATGTAGCCATCCTTATCCACAAGGATATATCCGTTTTCACGGAGATTTTTCATTGCGATGCTGACACTGGGCTTTGAAAACTCCAGTTCATTGACGATGTCGATACTTCTGACCTCGCCCTTACGCTCGCTTATCATAAGTATGCTTTCGAGATAATTCTCAGCAGATTCCTGAATTTTCATCGCGCACCTCCAATTTTGTTCTTATTATATTTTACCACATTTTATTATATTTTTCAAGTAGGTAAAGAGATTATTTATATTTTATATAATTATATCGGTTAGTCAAGACTAATGCGTTATATATACGACAAATAATCAAATAATTTTACATATATTCTATAGCAATCCGCCTTAAAATTCAGACAAAATCCAGTCACAAAACCCATAAATCCCAGCTTTTGCGACTGGATTTTGTGAATTTAAAAAGTTGGATTGCTATATGATATAAAGCGTTTCGGCAGATTTACCGAAACGTTTTTATTACACATCATCTTCCGCTAAGACCGCGCAGCGTTCTTCTGACTGTGCGAAACAGCATAAACAAGCCGAGTGCAGTACAGCATAAAGCAAGCAACACTGAGTACCTGAAACAGATGATACCGGACGCCAGCACTATCAGGCTGACTGCAAACATCAAAAGCATACGCAGGATCTTCAGCACCATTTTAACAGGTTGCGGCATACCAACTTTGTCTGTAAGTTCAAAAAGAACGGTATCTAAAATATCAAATAATAACTCCATTTTGTTATCTCCTGTCTTATCTGTCTTGGTCTACACCAGGCTGCTGTAATAAGCGCTCAGCTTGGCAGCAGCCTTTTTTATGACCGAGTCTGCACGCTCACCCGAACCGATATCGGCAAAAATGCCCTGCGTTGACAATTCTTTTGATTCACGCGCCAGTTCGACCGCCCGCTGATATGCGGTTATATCTTCATTTTCGGTGAGCTGTTCGGCAAGATGCAGACAAGCCCTTGCCTTAAGCGCTGTGAACTCGTCAACATAACCCGCAGGCGGGTCAGCACGGATAACTTCCTCATAAACACCTGCGGCGTAAAGATTTCTGAGTTCTATATAGCCCATCATGCCGCCGTCAGCCACGGGGGAACTGTCATACGCCTCTATCTGTATATCCAGCACCTTACAAAGATACTCCAGCGTTTTCACTGATGGCATTGCAGAGCCGCTCTCTATCTGGCTGAGCATGTTACGGGTTATAAAATCACCCACCACCTCATTCTGTGTCATCTTTTTGGCAAGGCGGGCTTCTTTTATTATGCGTCCTATATTTTTAGCGTCCATACGTTAGCCTCCTTTACTCCGTCAATTTGATTTACATATACTATACCACATATTTACGCGAATTGCAAGTGGTTAACAAAAAATTAACATTTATGTTTACTATTTCGAGAAAGCACAGCTTACCTTATTAAAGAATATCACATATGACCTCCCTATATGTTGACAGGCTAAAAATTATTTTCAAAAAACTATTGACAAAACGAAAAAGACAGTGTATAATGTAGTAAATCAGATTTACATAGCTGATTTACCAAAGTAAAAAGGAGGCGGTTAGTATGATGGAAAACTTTTCAGTCTGGTGGGACGGTCTGAGCGGGCTGCTGAAAGTGCTTTACTGCATAGCATTTCCCTCGACAATGCTGCTGCTTATACAAACACTGCTTGCCATGTTCGGCATACATCACGGCGGTCACGACATCAGTGATACTTCAGGACTGGATATGCACACCGACATCGGCGGGCATGACTTTAATATTAGTCACGACATCGGACACGACATCGGCGGACATCACAGCTTTGACATCCATCATGATTTGAGCGCACATCACGATGTTTCGGGACACGACAGCGGTGATTTCCACGACCATTCTTTCAACGACCATGTTACCGACAGTTCGATGCACTTCTTCACTTTGCAGACAGTAGTTGCATTCCTGACAGTGTTCAGCTGGTCATCAATAGTGCTGGTAGGGTCGAACGTTCACAAGGCGGTTGCGCTGACTGTAGGAACTCTGCTGGGAGTGATGACAATGGCAATTGTCGCAAAGATGGTACAGCTTTCAATGAAGCTGGCTGAGAACGGCACACTCGACCTGAGAAATGCCATTGGCGAGAGTGCAACGGTCTATATCCCCTGCCCGCCGAAAAATCAGGGCATGGGCAAGATAACGATGACATTGCAAGGTCAGATGATAGAGCTTGGCGCTTTCAACGAGGGCGATGAGATATTAAAGACAGGCACGCAGGTCGTTGTGGTAGATGTACGCGGCGATGATGTGATCGTTGAGAAAGACGCATAGCGGAAGATAGATACAAAAAGGCTAAGAACAAAAGAAAGAAACATAAAAAAGACAACAGCTTATGTGTAGGACAAAAGAAAGCAGACGACAAAACGTTCAAAAAAGACAAAAGAAAGAGACATAAAAGAAAGACAACAACTTATGTGTAGGACAAAAGAAAGCAGACAACAAAACGTTCAAAAAAGACAAAAGAAAGAGACATAAAGAAAGACAACAGCTTATGTGTAGGACAAAAGAAAGCAGACGACAAAACGGCTTTTGACCAGAAAAAAGAGAAGAGGTAACATTAATGAGAACAAAAGCAAAAGCCGCACTGATAGCCGCAGCAGCCATTGTGGGTGCTGCAGGCGGATTATGGCTTACATGGTGCAGAGGTATCAATTATGAGAAGAGATACAAGGATCTCTTTGACAAGACTTTCAAGGGAGATTACAAGATAACCGTTACTGAAAGCGGTTTTACATATAATCCCGAAGCGCCGCTGAAGCTCCCTTTCAGATACAAAATATATGATGTTGAATACAAGGATAAAAACGGCAAAGAAAGACATTTTGAAATTGACGGCAGAGCAGGTTATCAGATTTATTCTTCTATTGATGAAAGCTTTATCGAGTACATTAAAAACAGAAGCAAAAAATCTGACTATTATATAGCATCAGCCATTGCAGCTGATGGGTATGAAATTGCAAAAAATGATGTGTACAATAATATCGTTCCGAAATATTTTGATGCGAAATACGACCCTGAGGTTTCATCAATTAGAGCCTTAAGTGACGGATATAGCATCGCCGTATTCCCTTTTGATAGCAGTATTTTTTATTTCAGTAGTGATTACAATAACAAAGATAAAGTAACTGAGTTCTTATCTCCGGAAAACTGCCCCATACTATCAGATTTTGATTTCAGAGAGGCGGCGAAAAGCAAAACTTTTGAACTGGCAGTCCATATTGACATAACCGATGAGAGCAAATTTGATATGATCGATGAATTCACTGAAAAAGCAGAAGCCTTATGCAGCGAATATACGGCAGCTTCCGATCTCGGTGGAAATTACCACTACATGGTACGCACCAAAATCGGTGAGGGTGATGAAGTAAAAGTGATAGATCGCACTGATGTGTATGTCATAAACGGTGAGAAGGTTGACATAGACAAAAACGAAGACAGAGCAAGCCAAAAGTTCAGAGATATGATAGTTGAGAAATGCGGATATAACACAGAAAAAAGGAGCAAAACATGAGAAACATACTTCAAAAGTCCGTATACCGATATGAGTCGGACGGCAAGCAGTTTACAGGGGTCTACCGATGTAGCCGATAAAACGCAAAACAAATCACCTTCAATATAAACATATAACACATATGACAAAGGAGAATAACTATGGGATCAGAATCAGTAATCATTATTTGCATAATCGTGGCGGTGCTTTTTGCAGCACTGATGGCAATCCTTTCCAGGTACAGAAAATGCCCTTCAGATAAGGTGCTTGTTATATACGGTAAAGTCGGCACTGACAAGAACGGTCAGGCGAGAAGCGCAAGATGTATTCACGGCGGTGCGGCATTCATTATGCCTATTATACAGTCTTACGAATACATGGATCTGACACCCATTTCCATAAACGTTGATCTAAAAAACGCGCTGTCAAAGCAGAATATCCGTATCGATGTTCCTTCGAGATTTACAGTTGGTATATCCACCGAACCGGGTATCATGCAGAATGCAGCTGAAAGACTGCTTGGTCTGAAAATGATGGAGATACAGGAACTTGCAAAGGATATCATCTTCGGTCAGCTGAGGCTTATCATCGCCACAATGGACATCGAGGAGATAAACTCTGACAGAGATAAGTTCCTGCTGGCGGTATCAAACAACGTTGAGATCGAACTGAAAAAGATCGGTCTTAAGCTGATAAACGTAAACGTTACTGATATCACCGATGAATCGGGCTACCTTGAAGCACTCGGTAAGGAAGCAGCTGCAAAGGCTATCAACGACGCTAAGAAGAGCGTTGCCGAAAAGCACAGAGATGGTGAGATCGGTCAGTCGCATGCACAGAAAGAGCAGAGGATCGAAGTTGCTGCTGCTAACGCAGATGCCATCAAGGGTGAGAACGATGCTAAGGTAGCAGTTGCACAGTCTGAGGCTGAAAGAAGAGAAAGAGAAGCAGAATCGCTGCGTAAGGCTACCGCTGCTGAGGCTGTACAGGCAGCTAAGGCTAAGCAGGAAGCATACATCGCACAGCAGGAAGCCGAACTCACAAGAGCAGAACTGGAAAAGGCTACACAGAAGGCAGATGTTATCGTAAAGGCAGAGATCTCCAAGCAGCAAGCTGAGATCGAAGCTGAGGCACAGGCTGAGGTAACAAGACGCAAGGCTAAGGGTGAAGCTGACGCTATCTTCGCTAAGATGCAGGCTGAGGCTATGGGTAATCAGGAGATACTGACCAAGCAGGCAGAAGGTCTGAAGCAGATAGTTGCTGCGTCTGGCGGTGATGCTGATGCGGCTGTAAGACTGATAATCGCTGACAAGATGGAACAGCTGATAGCTATTCAGGTTGAAGCTATCAAGAATATCAAGATCGACAAGATCACCGTTTGGGACAGTGGTTCCAACGGCGGCGGAAATGGTTCGACTGCTGACTTCCTCAGCGGTCTGATGAAGAGCGTTCCTCCCCTCAACGACCTGTTTGAGCAGGCAGGCATGTCGCTGCCCGAATTTCTCGGCAAAGACATGAAGGACGCACTGGAAAAGACCCGCGAAGAAGCCATCAAGAGAGTGGCTGATGAAGCAGAGCAGATGAACTCCGAAGATGTGGAGATAATCGAGCCTGTCAAGTAAAAGTTAAAAGTATTTCCCTCGTGCTAAGCGGGGGAAATGCTTTGTATATAAAGATATGTGATTATCCTGCTGATACACCAAAATAAACGATGTTATATCGGGAATTGAATACAGTTGGCGGTTATCTTTCCCCCGCCTGCGGCGGGGGGAAAGATAACATCAACTCAGTTTTTCCTCATTGATAAAGGTATTTTGCAGTGGTGTGCTAAAGGGATAGTCATATAAAGATATGGGAGATAGATATGAAACTCGGTAAAACAGCAGCATTCATCACGGCACTGACGATCGCGGCGCTCTCTTTGACAGGGTGCGTGGAAGATAAAAAGCCCGCAGGCAGTCAGGCAAATACAGAAAACAAAACTGACAGCAGCGAGAGTTCAGCATATGACTTCGAGATCAAAGACCATCAGATAGAAGTAGATGGCAGGAAATATCAGGTGTTCGACAAGCAGGTGCGCTTCAACTATAAAGATACACCATATGAAGAATGGCTCAGCTATGTCAGCCCATACGATGAATACGTGCCGATGATGCTCGGCAGTGATGACGATGCAGAAAATGACAATATATTCATACGCGAACAGACCGTTGCTTTAGCCATAAGATATGCCTACGAACACGGCATCGAGGAAATAGAATTCCCTGTGGAATACGGTGATGCCGAGATATACTACGGCTGGGAATATGCGGGGCTGTGCTGTCCCAATATCCCTCTGGCGACAGGCAGCTGCGATGTAAAGCTGACTGAGGAAGGCTATTACAGGGTACATATCGCTGATTCGGTACTTAAGGCAGCTTCGCACACCGAAGAAACACTGGCTGCCGCAAAAGAGGTAGTTGACAGCATGCCTGAGGACTGTGTTACTGATGCTGACAAGGCGTACTACCTGTATGACTGGGTATGCAAAAATGTTGCATATGACAGTTTTCATGCTGACAGCACAATAAACGTAAACAATGAGCCACAGTCAGCATACGGCGCACTGGTAAAAAAGCGTGCTGTATGCGATGGAATAGCCTGCGCAGTTCAACTGCTGTTCAACATGGCAGACATCGAATGCGGAAAAGTATATGTTTATGCCACAGACCAAGATGACGATACGGCACATGTATGGAATTATGCAAAGATAGACGATGAAATATGGGATTTTGATGCCACATGGGATATCGAAAGATACTATGAAAACGAAAACGATACTGTAACAGAGGGCGAAACTGACGGAATGTATGAATGGTTCGGGGCTGACCGCTGTGCAAGAAGCAATGAATTTGACATGGCTGACGACTGTCTGTTCGGCATACCGACCACGAACACAGGATACACCGAGAACTCCCCTGCATTGAAAGTATTCGACTATGTGACAACTATAGATATGGAAAACGAAAAGGTGATAACATTCCACAACGGCAAACAGACAGATGAACCGGATATCGAAGAGTTGAGAAAGTGTCTTGAAGAGAAAGGCAGAGTTACGATGAAATATGACAATGAGTTGGTCATGCTGACAGATTTTTCGTTTATAGAAAAAGCCGACCCGATCTTTGAGGGCATCGATAACGATGACCTTATCGAAGAACTCAATGTTTATGCCAAATACATGATTTTATCGAAATAACAGCTTTTCCGTGAACAACGATACTATGAAAGGAACACTACAATGAAATGTCCATATTGCGAAAAAGAGATGAAAAAAGGCGTTTTATCAGGAGATGGCGGAACGAAAGTGAGATGGAAAGAGGGGAATAAAAAAGCCGATATATGGGATGCGTTATCATTTCAGTGTGAAGTAACAGCGATAAGATACAGCTTTTTCGGTTTCACGGCGGAAGCTTGGTTCTGTCACGATTGCAATAAAATGATAATTGAAACAGATGTGGTGAAATAAAACCATCTGCCTGCAAACAAGACCCGCACTCAACAAATGAGTGCGGGTCAAATTATTATAAATATTCCGTATCAGCTTCCACCGCACGCCCCTCTTTCAGTGAGCGCTGAACATCAATAAACCGCTGGTTGCTGCTGCCGCGAAATTTAAGTTCCAGAGAACGTTTGTTCTCTTCATACCTGCCGTCAACAAGATAGTCGAGCAGACTGAGAAGTTCTTTGCAGTCAGGATCAGTTTCAGATCTTTTCATCAGCTGTTCAAACGTATAGCCGGTATAGCTGATGATCCCCAGCTTTCTTTCATTAAAGCTGCGTATCTTTTTGGCAAGACAGACCAGTGGCTTACACTGACAGAAAGGTTCGCCGCCGCTGAAAGTCACGCCGTCAAGCAAAGGGTCTTTGATTATCTGCTCAAAAATGCGGTCGGTGTCATCAAGTCTGCCGCCGTCAGGATCATGCGTCTGAGGGTTATGGCAACCCTTACAGTTATGGGGACAGCCCTGAGTGAAAATAGTATACCGAAAGCCCGGACCGTCAACGATAGACTCTTCCGCCAGCCCTGCTATCCTTATTTCCATAGTACACCTCCAAAGGTGAAAACTATCTCCTGTACAACAAGTTGGACAGGAGATAATGTCAGTTATTCTTCTTTTTTATCAGCCGCAGAGCATTCCACCTTGATACGAGGTATCCTCTCTTTGGCAGACTTGCGGTGTTCGGCTTCGGTCCTGCCGCATCTTGGGCAGCGGTCACCGATTATGCCTGT
The DNA here is from genome assembly GCF_000178155.2 of Hominimerdicola alba 8. GTDB lineage: Bacteria > Bacillota > Clostridia > Oscillospirales > Ruminococcaceae > Hominimerdicola > Hominimerdicola alba_C. Next base: position 16,033 of record NZ_ADKM02000135.1, on the reverse strand, counting down.
GTATCCGCACTCCGGATCGCGGTCAACGGGGTGATTGATAGAACCGTAACCTATACCGACCTCTTTCATATATCTTACGACCTTCTCAAAGGCGCTGAGGTTATTGAGCGGGTCACCGTCAAGTTCGACATAGCTGATATGACCTGCGTTGGTAAGTTCATGATACGGTGCTTCGATAGCCAGCTTTTCAAAAGCATTTATCTTGTAGTAAACAGGTACATGGAAGGAGTTGGTATAATAATCCCTGTCGGTAACACCCGGAATATTACCGAATGCTTCTCTATCCATCTTGACAAATCTGCCCGAAAGACCCTCTGCAGGGGTAGCCAGAAGCGAGTAATTCATGCCTGTCGCCTCAGTTTCCTTATCCATGCGCTCACGCATATGTCTGATGATTTGCAGACCAAGTTCGCGCGACTCTTCACTTTCGCCATGATGCTTGCCTGTAAGCACCTTGAGGCACTCAGCAAGACCGATGAAACCGACCGAAAGTGTTCCGTGTTTGAGGACCTCACCGATGGTATCATTATAAGACAGCTTCTCGGAATCTATCCAAACGCCCTGACCCATCAGGAACGGGAAATTCTTGACCTTTTTGCTTGCCTGTATGCGATAGCGGTGCATAAGCTGGTCGATACAAAGCTGAAGTTCAGCATCAAGAAGCCTGTAAAATTCTTCGATGCTATAGTGTGCCTTTATACCCAGTCTGGGAAGGTTTATGGTAGTAAAGCTGAGGTTGCCTCTGCCTGTCACTATCTGTCTTTCGGGGTCGTAGGCGTTGCCGATGACTCTGGTACGGCAGCCCATGTAAGCTATCTCGGTATTGGGGTCGCCCTCTTTATAATACTGGAGATTATACGGAGCATCGATAAACGAAAAATTCGGGAACAGGCGCTTTGCGGATACGCGGCACGCCAGCTTGAAAAGGTCATAGTTGGGGTCAGATTGATTGAAGTTCACACCCTCTTTGACCTTGAAGATATGTATGGGAAAGATCGGAGTTTCGCCGTTGCCAAGACCCGCTTCCTCTGCCAGCAGGATATTCTTTATGACCATTCTGCCCTCAATAGAAGTGTCGGTGCCGTAGTTGATAGAACTGAACGGCGTCTGCGCACCTGCGCGGGAATTCATGGTATTGAGGTTATGCACCAGCGCCTCCATAGCCTGATAGGTAGCCCTGTCAGTTTCCTTGATGGCGTTTTTGAAAGCAAAATTCTGTATTTTCTTGACTACCTTTGCATCAGCGTAGGAAGAGAGCAGCTGAGCCTCTTCCTCCATATATCCGTTATCATTGGCAAGGGTCGGGACAAGCCCGCGCTTGCTGAGGAAATCGGCACATTTCTGGGCGATGTCGGGATTATCCGGAACATCAGCCAGCAGCGAAAGACCTCGTCTGATATTATCTCTGTAGCGATGGCGGAAAGTCTTCTTGACACCCTCAGCCATATCATAATCAAACTTCGGTATCGACTGACCGCCATGCTGGTCATTCTGGTTGGACTGGATCGCTATGCAGGCAAGCGCCGCATAGCTGGTGATATCGTTTGGTGTCCTCAGGTAGCCGTGACCTGTGGAGAAACCACCTGTGAACAGCTTTGTGAGGTCTATCTGGGTACAGGTCGTGGTAAGCGTATAGAAGTCCATATCATGGATATGGATATCACCGTTCTCGTGAGCCGCAGCATGCTCAGGTTCGAGCACATACATCTCATAGAACTCTTTAGCGCCGACCGAGCCGTATTTGAGCATGGTACCCATAGCGGTATCACCGTCGATATTGGCATTCTCGCGCTTAAGGTCACTGTCCTCAGCAGACTTGAAAGTAAGGTCTTCATAGACCTTCATAAGCCTTGTATCCATTTCACGCGCCTTTGTACGCATCGAACGATAGAGGATATAAGACTTGGCAGTGGCAGCATGCCCTTCTTCTATAAGGACTTTTTCAACACAGTCCTGAATCTCCTCAACGCTGGGGGTAATGACATTCTTCGCCATGAGCATATCAACGACTTTGCCCGATAGTTCGAGCGCAGTTTCGTAATCACTGCCTCCGACAGATTCAGCTGCCTTATAGATAGCCTGCGCTATCTTCTCTATATTAAAAGTAACTGTTCTTCCATCTCTCTTTTTTATTTTAACGATCATTGTGCTTCCTCCAGACTTTGCTTTTTAGACCACAACATCTTGTATTAAAAATGCGTCCGTATTCTAGTATATAGTATATTTCAGATAAAGTCAAGCGGGGTTACCGCCAAAATGAGCGCCTTATATTTGTTTATTTCGCACAATCCGGCAATTGGTTTCTTGTGCAAAACAATTACATTTTAATTAAAACATGGGGCATCTGATCTGCGGCATATTGGAATTATATGTTAATTAGCTAATATGACAAGTGAAATTGCTTGTCGGAACAAGGTTCGCGGAAGCCTGTTTTAAGGGAAAACAGACACACCACTATTCTGACAATAATATATCAAACAAAAAAGCAGGAGCAGAATTATTACAGAACTGTGACCAACAACTATGACAAGCACATCAACTTGTCATAGTGCCAATAAACAAAAATCCGCCCGCCAAACAAGCGAACGGAACATTTTACGACTGACTGCTGCTTTGATCGTGGGTGACGACAGGGACACCATACTCTTCTTCCAGCACATCTTCAAGAGTGGTATGCACCATGTAAGTCCCGAAAGATATCAGCATTATCAGCAGACCGATGACAAGTGCCAGAACAGGTCTGAACAGCTTGACCTTTTTCTTTTCACCACTCACTGAACACGCCTCCGCAACTCAAAGTATAATTATTATACACCATTTGAAATGATTTTGCAAGACCCCATGACAAATTATTCAAAAACTACCGTAAAAATCAGTGAACCAAAGCTATTTAGACAAATTTGTGCATCAATGTTTGTTTAAATTTACAAAATCACTATTGCAAATCGGATCGAGGGGGTGTATAATATGTTTTAAAGTAATGTTACACCCGCAATATAATGATGATACTTCGTTAGCCGAAGATTTCATCTGATAAATCAATACCGAAACTTTTATGAAATGAGGACAGATCATGTGTGGTATAGTAGGCTTTACTAACTCGATCACCAACGCTGATGATGTGCTGGGAAAGATGATGGACAGGATAAAGCATCGCGGACCCGATTCTGAGGGCAAATATATAGATGATAATATCGCTATGGGTTTCAGGCGGCTTTCAATAATCGACCTGAGCGATGTGGGCAGTCAGCCCATTTTCAATGAGGACAGGACGCTTGTGCTGACTTTCAACGGCGAGATATACAATTTTAAAGAACTGCGTGAACAATTAGTCAGGGCGGGACACCAATTCTACACCGCTACTGATTCCGAAGTGCTTATACACGGCTATGAAGAGTGGGGCGAAAGTCTTCTCGACAAGCTGAGAGGAATGTTTGCTTTTGTAATCTACAACACGGTTACGGGCGAACTGTTCGGCGCAAGAGATTTTTTCGGCATAAAGCCATTTTACTACGCCGAAATGGGCGGAACTTTTATGTGGGGGAGCGAGATAAAGAGTTTTCTTGACCACCCTGCATTCAAAAAAGAACTTAACACCGATGTACTGGAAACATATCTTACTTTCCAGTACTCCCCCACCGAAGACACTTTCTTTAAAGGTGTCAGGAAACTGCCTGCGGCACACTGCTTTACTTACAAGGACGGCAAACTGAAAGTACGCCGTTACTGGGAAGTAAAGTTCAACGCCGACAACTCGCCCGACCTTGAAGAATGGGTACAGAGGATATCAGATACCTTCAAAAATTCTGTTGATGCACACAAATTCGCTGATGTTGAGGTTGGTTCATTCCTTTCAAGCGGCGTAGATTCAAGCTATGTGGCGGCTGTTGCTGATGTTGACAAGACTTTCACCGTAGGTTTCGGTGAGGACGAAAAATACAACGAGATAGGCTATGCAAAGGAATTCTCAAAGTACATCGGCAAAGCGAATTACTCAAAGGTCATCACTCCCGAAGAATACTGGGACAATCTTAAAAAGATACAGTACCACATGGACGAACCGCTGGCTGACCCTGCGGCGATAGCGCTTTTCTTCGTATGCGGACTTGCGAGCGAACAGGTCAAGGCAGTGCTTTCGGGTGAGGGTGCCGATGAGATATTCGGCGGCTACAACATCTACCACAACCCGGATGACATGGCAGGTTATTTCAAACTTCCCCGCGCACTCAGAAAAGGTGTGGGCGCTGTGGCAGAAAAACTTCCCCACAAACACGGTGTCAATTATCTGATACGCGGTTCAAAAGACCTTGACGAGAGATTTATCGGCAACGCATATATCTTCTCGGAAAAAGAGCGTAAAGAGATACTCAGGATAAAGACAAACGCCCCTGATGCTATGGCTATAACAAAGCCTTTCTACGACAAAGTACGCGATCAGGATCAGGTGACACAGATGCAGTATCTCGACCTGCATCTGTGGATGACAGGCGATATTCTGCTTAAGGCAGACAAGATGTCGATGGCACATTCGCTGGAACTGAGAGTGCCGTTCCTTGACAGACGTGTGATGGAACTTGCACAGCAGATACCAAAAAAATACCGCGTCAACAAAGAGAATACCAAGTATGCCATGCGTATCGCGGCGCTGAAAGCATGTCCGCCGCAGACTGCCAACAAGAAAAAGCTGGGCTTCCCTGTACCCACAAGGGTATGGCTTAGGGAAGAAAAGTATTACAACATTGTCAAGAACAGCTTTACCTCACCTGTGGCAGAGAAATTCTTCAACACCAAAGCACTTGTTGAACTGCTTGATGCACACCGCGAAGAGAAATACGACTACTCACGCAAGATATGGACAGTTTTCACCTTCCTTATCTGGTATGATGTTTATTTCGGTGAGGGACTGAAAAACTGATTTTCTGAACTTTTCTGAACCGAATATATTTACGGGCAGACCTGTGCGGGTCTGCCCTTTTTGAAACTTCACACAATATGAACCTGCGCAGGAATCCATCTGCCGCCATTCCCAAAAACGAAAGCACCAGCCATGCCAGCGAATAGCGCAGGCAGATCTGACCGTCAAAATTGAAAGGCATACTGTGGTAATTCCAGATCTTCATGCCAAGATGACGGTTTAGTATCTCACCTGCCAGCAGTTCACCTGAGGTTATGAAAAACATTGATATGACAGCAGATGAAATGAGTCCGAGCCTGCCTGCGCGGCGCTCACCGTTAAGTTCGTGGATGACCACCATCGCAGCCGCCCCCAGCAGACCCATAGAGATATGGGAATAGCCGCGTTCGACCACCTCGACTGCACCGTAAGCCAGTGCACCGAAAGCAGCAACAGCAAACAGCTTCCAGAATCTTATCATTGCCGCACCCCCTGTCACACAGTAAAAGCATGGGCAGAAGATCAAGGATTTATGCAAATAAAAAAGGCGGGTAGTACCCGCCTTATCGGTATCAGATTATGTCATCTTCCTGATTTGGAATGTTCAGCTGCTTCTTGGGAATGCGCTTGATGGGGTCATAATCCCACTTCTTGCAGGCGTAATCGGCGTCTACAAGACCCTGCTTCTCACAAAGCACCTTATTACCCTCCTTAGAACGGTTACCGAACTTGCAGTATGAACATGAGGGAGTGATCTTGTTACCGAAGAAACTTTTTCTTGCCATTATCTATGCAACTCCTTTGCGAAAAAGATTGAAATTATATTGAGTTTCGATATTATTTACATTATAGCACACTCACTCTGAAAATACTAGAGTTTTCTTAAAATTCAGTAGAAAAATCATCAATATCAAACATATTGACGCAGCAAAATTGTTTATATTCAACAAAGACTTATTCACAGATATGGCAGAAACTGCCTTGTCTATCAGGTGCGGCTGAAGTATTTTGCAGAACACCGCTGACAGAACCGCTGCAAGAGGTCTTAGTTCAATAAAACTTAACAGGCTTAGTTCTTTGCTTTTAAGAGAAAACAGCTGTATCACGACACATATCCCGCCAAAGGAACACGCCGCGCATATGAGAGGCAGAAGTCCGTAAGGTGAACCGTTCAGTTCTGCAAGTGAGGTTATCTCGATGAATGACTTTACGATGGCGATACCGTTATTTGAAAGCCCGAAAATTCGCGATATCTCAGCAAAAAGTCCGCTTGCTTCCACAAGAGCCATGACTGCTGAAAAAAACACTACAGTCAGGCAGACAGCCGCCATAGATCTTCCTGCTGAGTTGATGGAACCAACCAGAAGAGAACATTTCTCAGACCTGTCTTTTCTGGGGGAAACATTCAGTTCAGAAAACCTGCACACTGCAAAAGCAAGACAGAGGTCTGCCAGAATAACAGACAGAAAAATGAGCACCCCCACCTGTCTGCTGCCGAAAACTGCAAGACCTATCGCACCGCTGTAGAAAGCAGGTCCTCCACAGTAGCAAAAGCTTGCGGCAAGTTTGGCAGAATGTGAGTCAAGTTCTCCACTGTCCAGCATGTCAGATACCAGCTTGACTCCGACAGGATATCCTGCTATAAAGCTGATGAGCATAGCTGCGAAGATACTTTCGGGCATCCTGAATATGTACCTTGAAACAAGGCTGAAAGGTTTTGCCAGAAGTGCCGCGCTGCCGCTTTCGGCAAGCATCGACGCAGCTGTCATAAATGCAAATAGCGATGGTATGAGAATATTAAGACAGCGCATGACAGCTTCTCTGACAGCGGCAGAAACTTCGGCGGGGTAAATGGCGAGTCCTGCGGTAAGGACTGTCAGTACTGTACACAACACAAGCGAACGTAAATATTTCATGGTCATTCCTCCCAAGACAAGTATATGCGGAGCAAAGCTGCAATATAATATACTTGTGAGGAGGGATATCGATCATGGGAAAGACTCCTGATATTAGTTTTTTTGGCAAAACGCGCGAACTGCTCTGCCTGAGTTCATACATAAAAATAGTTGATAACAGTTCGGCGCTGGTGGAAAATTGCAGGCAGATATCTGAATGCACAGAGGTCTGTGTGCGGCTGCTGACAGGCAGCTTTGAGATAGAATTCTGGGGCAGCGGGCTGAGTCTGAGTTCATATGCTGAGGGTTGTGTGGAAGTAAGGGGGCTGATAGAACAGGTCAGACTGGTATCGCGCGGTGTAAGGAGGCGGGATAATGACTCTGGGAAGCATTGAGTATGTCATCACCGGCGACAGCTTTGCAAAGCTGTTCCGTATGCTTACACGCGAGGGTCTTGTATACAGTGATATGAAACAGCTTTCGGGCGAGATCAGGATATGCGTTTCACTTGAATACTGCCTGCGATTCGAGCGCTGCTGCAAAGCTGCGGGATATCAGCCAAAGCGTACGGGCGTGCGCGGGATACTCCGCTTTTACAAAAAGCTGACCAAGCATCCGGGGATCATCTTCGGGACGATACTTTCAGCCCTGCTTATAGGATATTACTCGAACGTGATACTGCGCATAGACATAGACACCACTGACACTGCCCTGCGGGACAGGATAACTGATGTACTGAAGGAAGACGGTTTCACTGCCGGTGCTTATATACCCGAACTCGACCTTGTGCTTGAAGAACGATCGCTCAAACAGAAGATAGATGAAGCCGCATGGATAGGCATTTCGCGTACCGGTGCGGGGATATCGGTAGATGTAATAGAAGCTGTTGAGGCTGAAAAAGGGTTCAATGTGGGTATGCCATGCCATCTGGTGGCATGTGAGGACGGTGTTATCGAAGAGGTCGAACTGCTGGACGGTCAGTTGATGAAATGTATAGGCAGCGGTGTCACAAAGGGAGATATCGTGGTCAGCGGTAAGATAGTCAGCGAAAATTCCGAGTGGTCAGCCGACGGTGAACATGTCACAAGAAAGACAAGATATGTGAGAAGCATCGGCAAAGTGCGCGGCAGTTTCACACGAACTGTTGAGTTTGAACAGCCTTTTGATACAGAAGTAAAGTCGCTGACAGGAACAGAGAAAAAACTGCACTTCATCAACATTTTCAGCGCACAGATACCGATGTTTGCAAAAGTCCCCGATGGTTGGTACGAAACTGAGTATGAAAAGCAGGATTTTCCCGAGATAGGCGGATTCAGACTGCCTTTCGGTCACACCGAGATATGTCTTCGGGAATTTGATATGCGCAGTCAGCTGCTTAATGAAGAAGAAGCCTTTGCGCTTGCTGAGAAGTCAGCATACCGATATGAGCAGAATTTCCTAAAAAATTATGAACTAAAAAACAAGAATTGCCGCAAAGAGGTAAATAAAGACAGTGTAAGACTGACCGTGACCTACGAACTATACGGAGAAATCTGCAAAGAGAGCGACTTTTTCATACCCGCATACATACTTCCAACAGATGAAAATAGCCAAGAAAAAAAATGTGCAAGATAGTGAAAATAATTGATTTTTTTTGTTGCATTTACTTAAAAAATGTGGTATAATGATTTATGATAAAATGCTAAACTGAGCGGAGTGTAAATAAATGGCAGAAAAAACGATAACTGTTGACAGCATGGACACTATGCTGAGTCTTTTCGGCAGCTACGATGAAAATGTCAACCTGATACAAAGGGAATACAATGTCGTGGTGCTGGGGCGCGGAGAAGATATCAAAGTCACGGGGGACGAGCAGGGCGTGTTCAACGCATGTGAAGCCATCAACGGACTGATAACAATGATAAACAAAGGCGAAAAGCTGTCCGAACAGACCATCAGGTATGTTTTTGCTCTGGTGCGTGAGGGCAGACAGTATGAACTGCAAAACCTCAGTGATGACGGCATATGTGTCACCATAACAGGTAAAGTAATCAAACCGAAAACACTGGGTCAGAAAAGATATGTGGACTTTATCCGCAAAAACACCATCGTGCTCGGCATCGGTCCTGCCGGTACAGGCAAGACTTATCTTGCGGTGGCGATGGCTGTAAAGGCTTTCAAAGCACATGAGGTCGAGAAGATAATACTGACAAGACCTGCGGTGGAAGCAGGCGAAAAACTGGGCTTTCTGCCCGGTGACCTGCAAAACAAGGTAGACCCTTACCTCAGACCGCTGTATGATGCACTGTTTGAGATGCTGGGACCTGAGTCCTTTGCAAGACAGCAGGAACGCGGGTGCATCGAAGTAGCGCCGCTGGCTTATATGCGCGGTCGTACCCTCGACAACGCATTCATAATACTCGATGAAGCGCAAAACACAACAAATGAGCAGATGAAGATGTTCCTGACAAGACTTGGCTTCAATTCTAAGATAGTCATAACAGGTGATATCACACAGATAGACCTGCCTGACAACAGGCGCTCAGGTCTTATACAAGCGATGAACGTTCTCAAAGATGTTGAGGACATCAAGATAAACAGATTTTCGGACAAAGATGTTGTCCGCCACAAACTCGTGCAGGATATAATCCTGGCATACGAAAAATACTCGAAAAGGAATGGAAAAAACAATGGGCAAAGTTAAAGTTTTAATTTCTAATGAGCAGACTGAGGTCAAGATACCTGTAGGGATAAGAATGCTGGTAAGGCGCTGCTGCCATGCTGTGCTGGAATATGAGAGTTTCGGCAACGATGCTGAGGTATCGGTATCTTTCGTAAATGACAGCCAGATACACGAGTTGAACAAAGAACACCGCAATATCGACCGCTCTACAGATGTACTGAGTTTTCCTCTGGGTGAGGACGGCGTATATGATATCAATTACGAAACAGGTGCTTCTCTGCTGGGCGACATAGTCATCAGCCTTGAAACTGCCACAAAACAAGCACAGGTGTACGGTCATTCTCTGGAGCGTGAAGTCGGTTTCCTGACTGTTCACTCGATGCTGCACCTGCTGGGTTACGACCATGAAGAAAGCAGTTTGCAGGAGAGGATAATGCGTGAAAAGGAAGAAGCTATCCTTGAACAGCTGGGCATCTCGCGTGATGAGACTTTTGTTGAGGAGCATGAGCATAAAGAATAGCCTGAAAAAATTCGGAAAAGGCTTCGGCTATGCTTTCAGCGGTCTATGGCGGTGCATACGCACACAACGCAACATGCGTTTCCACATCGGGGCTGCGGGTGCTGTGGCGGCACTGGCTGCGATATGCAGCGTCAGCCGCAGTGAAGCGCTGGCGCTTATGCTGACAGTGGGCGGAGTTCTGGCGCTGGAAACTGTCAACACAGCGATAGAATATACCGTTGACCTGGCATGCAAAGGCGAACGCTCGGAGAAAGCCGGTGCAGCAAAAGACTGCGCGGCCGGAGCGGTACTGGTGTTCTGCTTTGGTGCTGTAGGCGTGGCATGCGCGGTCTTTCTGACTAGGATAAACGAGATATTCGCTTATTTTGCAGACAAGCCTGCGGCTGTCATCGCGGCGGCGGTCTATGCGGCATTGTGGTTTTGTTGGGTGTTCGTCTGCTTTAACGGAGAAAAGTGAAATGAAAGAACTGGAACTAAGCCTGAACGATAATGAGTGGGCACTCGACTACATCGACCATGACAGAATTATCGCACGAGCGATAGTTTTTGATGACGATGGCATGCTGTATTTTGTAAGGGCAGAACGAGATGATGAATTCGGAAAAGCTGCGCTTATAGAAACTTCGGGCGGCGGTGTAGAAGAAGGCGAGAGCCTTGAAACGGCAATATTGCGCGAACTCCGCGAGGAATTGGGCGCTCAGGCAGAGGTCGTTTGCAGGCTGGGCGTTGTGAGCGACTACTATAATCTCATACACCGACACAATATCAATAACTATTTCCTGTGCAGGGCTGTCAGCTTTGGCGAAAGAATGCTGACTGCGGAAGAGACCAACGATTTTCACCTTTCGATCCTGCGGCTCACTTTTGATGAAGCGGAAGCGGAGTATGAAAGATGCAGATGCTCAAAGGTGGGCAGGCTTATCGCTGAAAGAGAAGTCCCTGTGCTGAAACTGGCGAGGAAAATATCCGAAAATGAAAGTACTTAAAAGGATAGGCTTATGTGTGCTGATGCTGCCATTCGTTCTCGTTTGCCTTTATATTATTATCGAGATAGTCGGAGCATGCGTTAATCATATCAGCACAGGCAGGCAGACATCAGATCTGAAACGTACCCTGACAACAGTGGTGACAGATGCCGAAATAACTGACGAATACTCGTGGACAGGAAATACGGGAAACGGAAACCATGTTGACTGCGTTTCTGAGGTCACATTTTCGTCAGGGCTTGATGAGAATGACATTGAAAAGGCTTTAAAGCAAAATTATGATAGCTTTCAGCTGACTGTCAAAGAAAACGGCGACTATATGCTCAGGGTCGTGACTTTAGCACCTTTTTGGGATAATATCGAGGGACACTGAATGAAGATAATCAAGGCAGCGATAGATGATTTTGAAACTGTAAAACTGATAACACACGAAACTATCAAAGAGATATACCCCCACTACTACCCAAAAGGTGCAGTCGAATTTTTCCTGAAACATCACTGTGATGAAGCTATCATGGGCGACATCGCGTGCGGCAGATGCTTTCTTGCAGTAAATGAAAATGATGCCGCGTTAGGAACGGTGACTGTCAGCGAAGACGAGATAGACAGGCTGTTCGTACTTCCGAAATATCAGGGAATGGGCTGCGGGAGAGCGCTTCTGGACTTTGCAGAGGATATGATAAGCCGAAGCTATGATGAGGCAAAGCTATGCGTGTCGCTGGCGGCAAAGTCTATATATTTGAAAAGAGGGTACAAAGCGGTCGGCTATGAAGTCGTCTTATGTGACGGCGGCGACCGCTTGTGCTATGACATAATGACTAAGGGAGTAAAGGATATTTAAAATGACAAGAAATATTTTTGTTACAATAGCGGGCAGAGCAAATGCAGGCAAATCTTCTCTGCTGAATGCACTTGTGGGAGAGAAGATAGCTGCTGTCAGCGACAAACCTCAGACCACCCGCACCAAAATAACAGGTGTGCTGACAAAGGGTGAAACTCAGTTTGTTTTTATGGACACACCGGGTATGCACAAAGCTAAAAACAAACTTAGCGAACATATGGTGAACACTGTCAATGAGACCATTGCGGGCGTTGACATGATAATACTTATGTGCGACTGCACCAAGAAGATATCAGACAACGAAAAAAGCCTGATACAGAGTTTCAAAGGCGGCAGGAGCAAAGTGATACTGGCGCTTAACAAGATAGATCTTTTGGATAACAAGGAAGATGTCATCGCTAAACTGGCGGAATATTCGGCGCTGTATGATTTTGAAGAAGTCGTGCCGATAAGCGTTGCCGAAAATGACGGGCTTGATATCATCATGGATATACTCGAAAAGAATGCCGCTGAAGGTCCGCACTTCTTCCCCGACGACAAGTTCACAGATCAACCCGAAAAAGTGATAATGGCTGAGATGATACGCGAAAAGGCTCTGAAAAACCTGAACGATGAAGTGCCTCACGGTGTTGCTGTCACCATTGAACAGCTGGGTGAACGCGAGGACAGGAACGGCGAAGCCATACTCGATATCACAGCCACCATCTACTGCGAGAGGGAGTCCCACAAGGGCATAATCATAGGCAAAGGCGGCAATATGCTTAGAAAGATAGGACAGGACGCAAGAGCCGATCTGGAGGAGTTTTTCCAAATAAAAGTCAATTTGCAGTGCTGGGTCAAGGTAAAAGAAGGATGGCGTAACCGCGAAGGCATGATAAAGAATTTCGGACTTTCATAATGTATAAAAAGTGTGCTGTTGCAGATAATATCCTCAAAGGATGGTGGTCTGCATGGAACTGTGGGAGAAATTCTGTAAAAGCGGCAGGATAGAAGATTATCTTGCTTACGCAAAAGCTGAAAGGAATGGTGAAGATGACGACAGTAAAAGGTCTGGTGCTGAAAGAGATCGACAGCGGTGAATCAAGCAAGTCGATATGCGTGCTGACAGCCGAACTGGGCGTTATCTACATTTACGTGCGCGGCGGACGCAAGAGCGGCAAGACCGCTTCATCAACGCAGGCACTCAGCTATTCGACTTTATGCTTTGAAGAAAAAAGAAACGCAAAGGGACAGGTCAGCCGCTATCTCAACAGCAGCGAGCCTGTCAAGCTGTTTTATAATATAAGGCTGGATGCGAAAAAAGTTGCGCTGGCGGCATATTTTTCCGAAATGCTGATATACTGCGGAACTGAGGGTGAAGACCACACTGAGGTGCTCAGACTGGCGCTGAACAGTCTGCATTTTCTGAATGAAGATAAAATGGATCCCGAACTTCTTAAATGCGTATTTGAGTTCAGGCTGCTTTGCGAGATAGGGCTAAGACCCGGTTTAGTTGGCTGTGCAAATTGCTTTAGTTACGAGAGCGAACCGATGTATTTTGACTTTGACCGTAATTGCCTTGAATGTGCTGACTGTTGTCAAGATGCCGAAAACCGTGGGCTTATGGCGCTGGATAAGACCATGCTGTATTTGGTGAGGTTCATAGCGCTGACCGACTACGAGAGGCTTTTCTATTTCAAGATCAGTGACAGATATCTGGAAAAACTGAACTTTTTCACAGAAAGGTTCATAGCCTGCCATTTCAAACACAGGTTCAGCACACTGGAATTCTATAAGATGATGAAATAAGTGAGGAAACATACATAAATATGAATACAGATAATTTAAACTGCGATATACTGGAACTTGACAAGGTGTTGGAAATGCTTTCGGCACTGTGTTCAAGCAAGGACAGCCGCGCTGCTGCACTGGCTGTCACGCCGTCAGATGACCTTTACACGGTAAAGACTGAGGTCGGAAAGACGGCAAGTGCGCTGGAGATGTCCATAAAATACGGCACTCCCGGATTTTACAGCATAAATAACGTTTCTGCCAGTCTTAACAGGGCAAAAGCGGGAGGTACGCTCTCACTGGGGGAACTGCTGGAGATAAAGAAAGTTCTTGGACAGACCAACGAACTTACACGCTGGTTTGAACAGGCTGAGGACAAAAGCACTCCCCTTTCATACCTGTTTGAACAGCTTTTCCCGAACAAGTCACTGTGGCAGAGATTGGAAACTGCCATTCTTGACAGCGAGAACCTTTCTGACGATGCCAGCCCCGAACTTCGTTCTATAAGGAACAAGATAGCAAAGGCAGGTCTGAAAATACGCGAAACTCTTGATAAGATGATAAAGTCGCCGTCAACTCAGAAGTATTTGCAGGAGTCGATAGTCACAATGCGTGACGGGCGCTTCGTTGTGCCTGTAAAGACTGAGTTCAAGGGGAATGTGGGCGGTCTGGTACATGGCACTTCCGCAACAGGTTCAACGCTGTTCATAGAACCTATATCGGTCGTTGAAGCAAACAACGATATACGCATACTACAAGGAAAAGAACAGGACGAGATACACCGCATACTGACTGAATTCTCGAAAGAATGTGCTATGATGCAGCCGCAGATAGAATCAAGCTATGATGCGGCGGTGAAACTTGACCTGTACTTTGCAAAGGCAAATCTCGGTGCGAAGATGAGGGCTGTCAACCCCGAAATATCTGATGACGGCGTTATCGTGCTGAACAAGGCGCGTCACCCGCTGATAGATGAAAACAAGGTAGTGCCGATAAATTTCAGTTCAGGCGAAAGCTACAACGTGCTGGTCATAACAGGTCCCAACACGGGCGGTAAGACTGTCACGCTGAAAACAGTTGGTCTGCTGACACTGATGACCATGTGCGGTCTGCTGATACCCGCATCTGACGGGTGCAGGATATCTGTATACAAGAAGATACTTGCCGATATAGGTGACAGACAATCGATAGAGCAGAGTCTTTCCACATTCTCTTCGCACATGGGCAATGTAAGAGAGATACTTGAAAAGGCTGACAGCGAGAGTCTTGTGCTGATAGACGAGTTGGGTTCGGGCACTGACCCTGTTGAGGGTGCGGCGCTGGCTGTTTCGATAATAGAGCGGCTCAGGCAGTTCGGTGCAACTGTAGTGACCACTACTCACTATCAGGAAATAAAGCTGTACGCTCTTGATACCGACGGTGTGGAGAACGCTTCCTGTGAGTTTGATGTTGAAACGATGAAGCCAACCTACAAGCTGGTGATAGGTTCACCCGGTAAGTCTAACGCTTTTGCCATCTCGAAAAATCTGGGTATCGACGATGATATAATCGCTTATGCGGAGGGTCTTATCTCAGAGGACAACAGGCGCTTTGAAACGATTATCGACAATCTTGAAAGGGCACGCATACAGCTGGAAGAGAACAACAGGCTTGCCGAAAAGTACCGTGCAGAAGCAGAAAAGCTGAGAAATGAACTTGAAGAACAGCGCAAAAAGTTCTACGATGAAAAGGAGAACGAACTTGAAAAAGCAAGGCGTCAGGCGAGCGACATAGTAAACCGCGTACAGCGCGAATCTCAGGCATTGGTGGACGAACTCGACCAACTCCGCAAAGAAAAGGAGAAAAGTGGATTCACCCAGAAAGCCATTGACGCAAGGCATAAGCAGAAGTCAACGATGAACAAGCTGTACAAGGAAGCCAATCCCGTTTCCGAGCAGGCAGATGATGATTATGTTCTGCCAAGACCGCTGAAAAAGGGTGACACGGTGCTGATAACCGACACAAAGCGCAACGGCATAGTTGTCACACCGCCCGATGACAAGGGCATGTGCTTCGTGCAGGCAGGCATCATGAAGACCAAGATAGATGTAAAAAAGCTGAGGCTTGTTGAGAAGAAACAGCCTGTCAAGACACCTCAGCCACAGAAGAAAAAGCCGAGAGGCGTTTCGACAAAAGGTGTTGAGAACCGCATGACAAGGCGCTTCTCCACCGAGCTTGACATACGTGGCTACGCCAGCGACGAGGGTGTACACGAGATGGACAGCTTCATCGACAACTGCGTAATGTCGGGTGTCAGCATGGTAACTGTTATACACGGTATAGGCACAGGCGTGCTGAAAAACGCCATCAGGAACCATCTGCGCAGACACCCGTCAGTAAAGTCATTCAGACCGGGTGTTTACGGTGAGGGCGAAGACGGCGTAACTGTCATAGAACTGAAGTAAAAAAAACGTTCCGTACCATAT
>NZ_ADKM02000136.1 GCF_000178155.2 Hominimerdicola alba 8 | reverse complement strand
CGCTGAATTGCTTTATCCTATGCCGCCTGTTGAGGAACAGCAAGCTATCGTTGAACACATCGACTCCGTTCTGGAGCGTACAAACGCTATTATTGCTGATAAGAAACAGCAGATCGAAACAATAGAGGAATACAAGAAGTCGCTGATATTTGAGTATGTGACAGGCAAGAAAGAGGTGCAGGCGTGACTATGATTTCAAAAGAAGCAGAAAACCTCTTGTTTGAGATAATCAAACATGAGTCTGACGGAAACTATTGGGCAGAACGATTTGAAGCAGCCGACCACCGAGAGGATACTATCCTCCGTGGCTGTTTCAAGGAGCTGAAAGACAACGGTCTTGTTGATACAAAATGGGCAAGTAATATCCCATACATCATTACTATATTAAAGGACGGTTATCTATATCAGCAGCACAAGGAAGAACAGGAAAAAGCTGAACGAGAACTGACTATGAGCGAATTTGAGAAGAAGCTGATGGAGTTGCTTGAACGAGCCAAAACCATCAGTCCACCCACACAAGTTTCCTATGACGGTGAAAGTATTGCAGAACATAATATGCCCGCCAATGTGTGGATGGACGATGTGAGAATCTTCCATGCCAAATATTTAAGTGAACACCCTCTGTATTCATCAATGGAATCGCTTTTGTTCCATAGGAACTTTAGCCGTTTAGTTGCTTCATTGACAAGTATAAGCAAAGATAGAGATTTTATTGATAAGATGAATGGAGTGGAAAAGGTGGAAGTTCCAAAGTATCAGGCTAAAACCTTAACTGAATATGATGTGTTTATTTCCCACGCAAACAAGGATAAAGAGGAGCTGATAGAGGAACTTTATCAGTCACTTCAAAAGTTGGGGATAAGCATCTTCTATGACAAAGAATCACTTGAATGGGGCGACAACTGGAAAGAACGTATACTGAACGGCACAAAGAAAGCAGAGTTTGCTATTATTGTAATTTCTGAGAACTTCTTTGACCGTGAATGGACAGAGCGTGAGCTTTCCGAATTTCTGAACCGCCAGAATCGAAATGGACAAAAGCTGATTCTCCCCATAGTACACAATATTACTATGCAACAGCTTCAGGAGAAGTATCCAAATGTGGCTGATATTCAGGCAATCGATTCAAGCAAATATAATTGCGATCAAATCGCTCTGCTGTTTGCAAAACAACTAATCAAACGACTAAAAGCCAATTAAATGGAGGTGTGTGGTATGGCTAAACCGCTGAAAAAAGTCTCAAACGCCTATTGGGTGTATTATGTAAACGAAGCAGAAGCCAAGAAGTTTGATAACAGTAAGGTCGGAAAGTGGATGTATTTTTTCAAAGATAATAACTTTGCGGCTAAAATATGCGAGAAAGCGGTTGCCGATGGTGTTGTTGCAGAAGCAAAGCATAGCAACGCTCCTGACGGTGTGTGCTGTTTCTATCTTCATCTCGATGATAAACAAGCTCATAAACGCTGTATCACATATTTCCTTGAAAACGGTCTTATCCGAAAAACTAAGGCTGGAAAGCTATATAATATCTCATTTAAGCTCGATGATCAGACACGAAACGGCGAATATGGCGACGGTTTTGTATCTGAGATCAAACTCGCTAATTTTGTAAATCTTGAAACTGGAGAATGGATCGGAGGATAATGAGATGAACAATATTCAGACCGAAAAGGAATATCAGGCAGAATTGCTCGGCATCCTGCGAGATAAAAAAGGTTTTACTATCAGAAATGCTACTGACTTTGACCGTCGTTTTGCGATCGACCGTGAAATGCTGTTCGTCTTTCTGAATGATACCCAGCCTGACATAATAGAAGAATGTAAGAAATCGCTGATATTTGAGTATGTGACTGGGAAGAAAGAGGTGTCATAGGGTGAGCAATGATAAAATCAAATCAGGAACAGGTTATTCGATACACAGTATTGATAGAGAAAACAAAACAATACGCATAGATTTTAGTGGTAATCCGGATAGCAACGATCCGATTTTTGATATAAACGATGGTTGCTTAAGAAATGATGCATCTATACTATTCTTTGTTGCTAACAGCTATAAAAGTGCGTTTTTATGTTTAGGTAAAGAGATAGAAAATAGATTTGATAAAAACAAAGAAATAGAACATTTAATTCTGCCATATCTATTCAATTTCAGGCACTACGTAGAATTAATGTTGAAGGCTTTATATGTTACATTGACCGGTGAATCTCCAAAAATAACGCATAGTTTAAATGAACTTGTTAGCAATATTAATGATAAGCTAACGAATCTAGATTACTGCGAAATAGATAAGGGACAAGGTATATTCTTTATAAGCGAAAAAAAGTTTAAATATGCAAAAGACGAATGTTTGGAAACAGTAGAAAAGCTCAAAAATTTAATAGCTGAATATAGTAAAGATGAACCTGTGGTTGAATATTATCGTTATATTTTTGAAAACGAAAGAAGCAATGGTGATAAATACCTAGTATTAAATAATCCTGTTATTCAGTTGGATTATCCAAAAACGAATCAATTGTTTTGTAGTATCAGAGATTTATTTGTTTCTCTTTGTATAAAGCTACGTGATATAATCTATATTTATTTCACATTGTAATTGTAGGTGCTAGAAATGAACAATATACTAACTGAAAAAGACTATCAGGCGGAACTGCTCGGCATACTCCGTGACCAAAACGGCTACACGATCAGAAAAGCAACAGACTTTGATCGCCGTTTTGCGATCGACCGTGAGATGCTGTTCGGCTTTCTGAACGATACCCAGCCTGAGACAATGGAAAAGCTCCGCAAGATACATAAGGACAGGCTCGAAGATACCATCGTTTCGTTCATCAATGCGGAGTGTACGAAGAAAAGGGGCAGTTTGCTTGATGTCCTCCGTCACGGTGTTGAGCTGTCGGGGCATAAGCTGGAGCTGATGTTCACAAAGCCTGCCACCACTTTCAATAAAGACCTGATGCGGAAATATGAAATGAACCGATTTACCGTCATGGAAGAAGTTTGGGCGAATGACAAAGAGCGTATCGACGTTGTGATTTTCCTCAACGGCTTTGCAATCATCTCTATGGAGCTGAAATGCAACTATGCAGGACAGTCCACGGACGATGCGATCTATCAGTACCGTATGGAGCGTGATCCGAAGTCCAGACTGTTCTTATTCAAGGCAGGCACACTTGTCAATTTCGCTATGGACTTGCACGAAGTCTACATGACAACGAAGCTCGACGGCGAAAAGACCTTCTTCCTGCCGTTCAATCAAGGCAATGGCGAGGGTGTCAATGCAGGTGCAGGAAACGCTCCCTGTAAGGACGATTATCCTGTTCATTATATGTGGGACGATATTCTCACCAAAGACACGATACTTGACCTGATCTCCAAATTCATTTTCATTCAGACCTCTGAGAAAGAGAACGAAAAGACAGGAAAGATCGAGGTCAAGGAGAGCATTATATTTCCCCGTTATCATCAGCTCGATGCTGTCCGCAAACTCCTTGCAGATGTAGAGGAAAACCGCACCTCGCTCAACTATCTTATTCAGCATAGTGCAGGCTCCGGCAAGACCAACACTATCGCTTGGCTTGCGTATCGCCTTGCTACGCTCCACGATGCCGACAACAAGATCATTTTCGATAATGTTATCATCATGACCGACAGAGTGGTTGTTGACCGACAGCTTCAAAAAGCGATCATGGGTATGGAGCATAAGTCGGGACTTATCCGTGTGATGGACGAAAAATGCAACTCTGCCGATCTCGCTATCGCCCTAAACGGCAATACGAAGATCATTGCAACTACTATCCAGAAGTTCCCGTATATCGTAGACAGCGTTCAGGGTTTGAAGAATAAGCGTTTTGCTGTCATTATCGACGAAGCACATTCTTCTACGGCAGGCAAGGATATGGCAGCGGTCACGCAGTCACTCGGTATGGGCGATGAGCTGTATCAGGACATGGAGGACAAGATCGCCGCAGAGCTTGCAAGAAACGGCAAACAGCAGAATGTTTCGATGTTCGCTTTCACAGCTACACCAAAACCGACTACTTTACAGCTTTTCGGTACGATCAATACCAACGGACAGCGTGAAGCGTTCCATGTGTATTCAATGAAGCAGGCTATTGAGGAGGGCTTTATCCTCGATGTATTGCAGAATTATACCACTTACAAGACCTTCTATCAGATCAACAAGGAGATAGAAGAAGACCCGAAGATGCAGACTGCAAGTGCAAAACGGCAGATTGCTCGGTTTGTTGAGCTGCACGAAACGAACATTGCCCAGCGTATCGAGATCATCGTAGAGCATTTCCGCACAACTGTTATGCAGGAGCTTGGCGGACAGGCAAAGGCAATGGTCATCACTGCATCAAGACAGGCAGCCGTGAAGTATTGTCAAGCGTTTGAGGATTATTGCTCAAAAAAGGGTTACAAAGGCATTCGTGCGCTTGTTGCGTTCTCCGGCAAGGTGAAGCTCTCTGATGATGATACAGAATACACAGAGCCGGGTATCAACGGTATTCCCGAAGATCAGCTCACCAAAGAGTTCGACAAGGACGATTACCAGGTGCTTTTGGTTGCAAACAAGTATCAGACAGGATTTGACCAGCCCAAGCTCTGTGCTATGTATATCATGAAAAAGCTCAAGGGTGTCAATGCGGTGCAGACACTTTCCCGTCTGAACAGAATTTGTCCTCCCTTTGAGAAAAAGACCTTTATCCTAGATTTTGTCAACAGCTATGATAATATTGTAGGGGCATTTGCTCCGTATTACACAACCACGCTTCTCTCAAATTCCGTTACTCCGACTGCGATCTACGACCTTGAAGCACAGATAGATGCTTATGCGATCATTGATCCCGATGATGTAGATAAGGTCAACGAGATACTCTACAAGGAGAAGGTACAGTCTGCCGACAAGAAAAAGATCAACTTCTGCCTTGATAAGTCGCAAAAGCTGATCGAGCATTATAGTATCGAGAAACAGCGTGAGATCGTGGTTGACCTCCGTCAGTTCGTGCGTTTCTATGAATTTATGATCCAAGTATCCAGCTTTGAGGATACAGAGCTTCACAAGAAATACAACTACATCATTCTTCTGCTTTCTCACATCAATATCAAACACCCAGGTCCAGGCTTCAACCTTGACGGCAAGATAAGAGCGACACAGTTCGTGCAGAAGAAACAGGACGAACATACAGGATCAGATATTGTCGCAAAGCCAATTGTGAAGCTACCCTCTGCTGAAACATTCGGTCTTACTCCTGCAAAGGAAGAAAGGCTCTCGGAGATCATCGCAGCGATCAATGCACGGACAGGCAAATCCTATGACAGCGATGTTGCAGTAAAGGCAATGCTTCAGATCAGGGATATTCTGATGAAGTCTGACAAGCTGAAAGCAAGTGCAAAGAATAATACGGTCAAAGACTTTGAGTTCTCTTATTTTGACGATATTGACGATGCACTGATCGAAGGACTGGAGCAGAATCAAGACTTTTTCTCTCTGCTGCTCAATGACGAGGAGATCAAGCGTGAAGTCCTCGGTATTTTTACGGAAGAAATCTATAATTCATTGAAGAAAGCAGCAGAAAAATAAATCTTTTTTTGCAACTCAATATAATATTTTCTAACAAAAGGCTATTATGCAGGTTCAACTATAATAATATGTTGTCTGAATTATGTGCTAAAAAACAAACAGGAAGAGACTTCGAAATGAAGTCCCCTCCTGTTTTGCTTATAGCCGCTGTATAGGTCTTTCATATTAGTTTTTGGAAAACTTCTTTATGAGTACCGACCTATATATCGGTGCTATTTGTGTCACACGTGACACAAATAGCAAAAATCACAAAAAAACAGCCCTGCTTCAGCAAGGCTGTAAAACTGAATTTATCTTATTGATTCTCTTCCATAAATACGCCCAGACCTTCGTTAAGCCTTTCGTCAAACCAATGCCATATCTCTATTACATCAGTTCCTTTCTTCCAGCCGAACCAATTTTGGTCAAGTCTGTTTTTGTATTCTTCGGTTACAGTTGGTACGTCTGTAAGCTCGCTCCATAGAAGAGTAAGTTTACTGTCATTATAATTTTCTTTATCTCTTTTTTCTGCTATCTTTTCTAACATATCTATCCATTCATGTTCAAAACTGTCCCACAGAAACCAGGTCTGTTTATCATGATCAAAAAGATATACGAATGAAGCGTTCAGTCTTGAAATGTTATTTTCATTCAAGACCTCAGGATCAAGTATCTCAAGATCTTCATCTCTGTCTCTGTGATAAGCAAGACACTGTGTTCCGTTTCTATCGTATTTATCAAAATCTGTCTTTTTGCCTATACAAAAACCCAAAACAGATAATGAACCCAGATCGATAAGTTCTGATACAATATCCGGATCTGTGTAATGTTCTGTCAGGATTCGGCCTGCACTTTCAATATATCCGTCACAATGAAGATATATGCCTCTGTAATTTTTTTCTGTCTTTTCAAAAATATATGCGTGTGTACTCAAGTTCGGTTCCTCCGTTTTTATCTTATTTTTATTGAATCAAGCTCGGTCAGGGTTGTAATTATCCAGTGCCTCTGCCACCCGTCATCAGGAGAATCAACATAAGCATCTTTGTCTGTGATATAACAAGTCCCATATCCAAGTTCCGAAGTGTCAAATTCATACTGCTTATAAGCACGTTTCATGGCATTGTATGCAGACTTGTAGCTTTTAAAAGCCCTTATGTTGTGATCTCCGCCTTCTCCCGTAGTTATTAAAAAATGCTTTTCATTCATAATAATTCCTCCGAAATAATATAGTGATCCAGTTTTTACTCCATGTTATCCAAAACTGATCCTGAAGTAATTATAACAGAAAATCATAAGCAATAAAAAAACAGCTCCGCATAAAGCAGAGCTGTAAAACCGATTACTTTGTTATTCTTTTATTCCTGTTTTTGCTACAAATTCAGCTGAAGTCATATTTGCTCTCTTTGCAGCTTCGTCAACAGTTAAGATACCGTCTTTTACAAGCCCGGCAAGAGTAGCAAGGGTGCCTTCTTCTCTGCCGGTTTTCAATCCTTCTTTAAGTACTCCATATCCAAGATCGCACATACTTGCCACGTCCTTTCAAAAATCTGTGCTTTCCATCTGAATGTTATATTCTTCGGAAATAATTATATCGAAAAATCAGAACGAATATAATTCGTCCTTTACTGTGTCACATGTGACACAGATCAAATATACTTCAACCATATATGATTTTTAATTAAAAGAAAAATCTGCTATAATTAGTATATAACATTTTTAGGAGTTGATAGAATGGATTTCAAGAAAATAGTTTGCAGTCTTTCTGCGGCGGCAATTATGCTGGGAGCGGGAGCTTATCCTGCCGAAAGAATATCAGCATCCGCGATGACTGCAGCATCTTACTCAACGAGTGAAAGCAAGCCTGCAATAATACAGGTCCTGAAAGCAAAGTACACTTTGCAGTATGTGGATGGCAAGTACAAGTCCACTAAAAACAGCAGGATAATCAGACGGGGATTCTATACGGGCTACCAGATACGGGATAATCTTTACGTCATAAACGTAAACTATAATCAGTATCTTATCAGTACGGCAAACACTCATATAACAGCGGTAAGCAACAGCAGGAACAGCATAAATCTCGGCGGTGCCATCTCTCAGTTGGGAGAATGTGAAAGCAGTACGATGTACGTTGATGGGGTACTGAAATACAACGGAAGACATGATTTTGGCTGCGGACAGGTAGCAGCATGCACTGTCATAAACAACGAACTTGATAAGGATCTCAATATAACCAAAGGTCAGCTTATCAATGAATTCAAGTACGATAAGGGAGCGAACCCCTGGGCAGGCTCTTACAACTGGGGATATACAGTCGGTACACCTATGTACGGTATCCAGTACATGATAAACTCTTACGCCCGGAAGTACGGAAAGTCAACAGAATACTGTGATACCTACAGTATGGATCAGAAAAGCATAATCAGTCAGATAGATAAGCAGGTAGAAAAGGGACATAATGTTCTGTGCGGAGTTTATCAGTGGTCAGATTTTTATGATGTAGGTACAGAAATACACTATAAGAGTCAGACAGACGGAGTTCACTGCACAGGTTCTCATTATGTCGTCATTCTTTGTGAGACCGGCGATGATAACGGCTATTACTATATAGCAGACCCTTATTATGCAGAAAGCAACTCGGATCCTGCTCAGGGCGGCAAGAAAAATCCTTACAACGGATATAATTATTATTATGGACTCCAGAGAGCGAAAAAGTCTGAGGTAGCTGCTTCCATACAGGGTCTTTCCAACAGGGAATGGTCCACAAGAGGGCTTATCTATATTAAGTAAAGAAAGGAAAAAATATGGAGATCAGAATAGGAAATAGCATCAAAACAAACGAGATGTATAATATCTCAGTTGATGAAATGTCCAATATTTTTGTTCTTGGTTCGGAACGTTCAGGAAAAACCGTTCTTCTGGATAAAATAATGTCTGAGATCTCAAGAACTATGACAGAAAACAACACCCCCTACAAGATAATAAACCTCAGATTCAAAAACGAAACTGAAAGAACAGTAAATAATCTCTGCGGCTCTAAGTTTGTTATTCAGCTGAAAAATCTTATGCCGGTCGAAGAGCTGCAGAAGAAATATACGGATCCTTCGGCTGTGGTGGTGATGGAGGAATTTCTATGGTATGATCTGATGCAGATACTCACACACGATGCTTTCAACAAGTACAATACGGTGATTATATCTGCGGAAGGTGTAGTAACTGAACTGGCAACTAAGATCTTTGCAAATACCATTTCACAACTATGCAGGAATGCAGCTCTTCGAGAAGAAACGGAGCGCATAAGAACATTTTTTGTTCTCGATGATTATCCTGAAAAAGTATTCGGTAAAGAGAATGCTGAGATTTTACAGTCGGTGTATGCTGATACAGCTGATAACGGAATAAGCATTATAACTGCAGGTCAGAATATTTCTTCGGTGTCCTGTGATTTTCTTGCCAATGTGCCTCTTATGATAGTCGGAAGGACAAGTAACTGCACCGAAACTGACAAAATAAATACAGATGCCGAAACTATCGACTTTTCAAGGCTGTCTACCGGTGAATTCTGGATAAGATCGGAAATTACCAAAACAGCTGATATAATAGCTGTATGACCGAAACGGATAGATGTCCAATACGAGTAAAGGAGAAAAAATATGGCAGAATTAGAATACGGAATGACCACCATTCCCGGAAACCCCAATAGAGATGTTCTTGTCCCTACACCATTGAATCTGGAAATAGCACGAGTACTAAGAGCAAAAAAACCTGAGATCACTGAGGATGAAAGTGTTTTTTATGCTTGGGCTTTTCTTGAAGGAGCTACTTGTTACGATTTTCTCTATGAGAAAAACATGAACGGAAACGGCTTTGTTAGCACAGATCCGTTCATTTATAATGAACAGAAAAGGCGCATTTCTATTAACGAACCGTTTTTTTCGGAATGGATCGATTTTTTGATGGATGACGGAGAACCAATATTTATTATTCCCGGCGATTTTAGGGACAAAGAAGGGAAATTGACGGTCGAGATCATCAGAAAATGATCTTAAAAACTGTTGCAGAAGTAAACAAGAAACACTCAAACGATAAAGGAGAAGAGAAAAATGATTATAAACTTTACAAAGGCTGAGAATTCAAATGTAAATATTCCTGTCAGTGGAATTACAAACACTTTTCTGACCGGACCTGCGGGATCGGGTAAAACAACCGCAGCTATCAATATTGTTGCTGAGTTATCTAAAGCCAAAAGGGAAAATTCCGGGAAGCGGCTCAGAATAGTTTGCATGACTCAAAAATCCGACTGGAGAACACTTTCAACTCTTGTTGAGCCTGAAAGACTTAAACTTCTTGTTCTTGGAGACCCTGAATCCGAACCGATCCACTTCAACCCATGCAAGATCCCGTATGGTAT